>CADEDU010000096.1:7768-19836 GCA_902826155.1 uncultured beta proteobacterium | reverse complement strand
GATCGGAGGAGACGATGAAACTGTTGAGTGCGTTGTGCCTCATGCTGATTGCGATGCCGACCTGGGCGCAGGGTTGGCCCGACAAGCCGATCCGATTCATCGTTGGGTTTCCGCCTGGGGGCAGTCCCGACGTGGTGGCCCGTGTGCTGGCGGCCAAGCTCAGCGAGCGATTGAAGCAGCCGGTCGTGGTGGAGCAGAAGGTCGGCGGCGTCGGCCTGGTGGCGAACGATGCGCTGGCCAAAGCGCCGCCCGATGGGCTCACCTGGGGCTTGCTCACCGGTGGTCATCCCGGTACCGCGGCCGTGATGAAGAAGCTGCCTTACGATCCGGTGAACGATTTCGGCATGGTCACGATGGTGGTGGACTATCCGATGGTGATCGCGGTGGCGCCGGAGTCGCCGATCAAGTCGCTGCCCGATCTGTTCGCGCGCGCCAAGGCGCAGCCGGGCAAGCTCAGCTACTCCACGACCGGGCCGGGCAGCCTGCACCATCTGCTGGGCGAATGGATGAACGCCGAGGCCGGAACGACGATGCTCAACGTGCCGTACAAGGGGACCGCGGAGCCTCTCACCGACCTGTTGAGCGGACGCATCGACGTGATGATCCAGACCGCGACGTTCGTGTTCCCGCAAGTCAAGGCCGGCAAGCTGCGGCCGATCGCGCTCTCGTCGAACGGGCGTTACCCGCTCATGCCGGAGGTGGCGACGGTGGCCGAGACGCTGCCCGGCCTGGCGTTCAGTTCATGGCTGGGGCTGGTGGTGGCGCCGAAGACGCCGCGACCGATCATCGATCGGTTGAACGCCGAGCTGCGCACGGTGCTCGCCGAAGACGAGATCCGGCAACGATTCGCCGGTCTCGGTGGCGTGCCAGCGTATTCGTCACCGGAAGCAATGCGCGAGCAGATCGAGCGCGAGATCGCGCGCTGGAAGCGCATCGTCGACGGCCGCGGGCTGGAGCGTCAATGAAACGCGCGGGTCTGACGCGTCGCGATCAGGGGCCACGGTGAATCGAACCCTGGCAGTCGGTTTTCCGATCGATGCCGCGGCGCGCGCGACGTTGCAGCATGCGGTTGGCGACGACATCGAGGTCGTGGCGCTCACCGACGATCGCGGGCAGCGACGCGCGGCGTTGCAAGCCGCCGAAGTGCTGCTCACCTTGAATCTCAAAGACTTCTCCACCGACGAACTGGCCTTGTTCGGACGCTTGAAGCTCGTACAGTTAATTACGGCGGGGGTCGATCACATCCCGCTGACCACCGTGCCCGCGGAGTCGATCGTGGCGTGCAACGCCGGCGCGTACGCCGGGCCGATGGCCGAACACGCGCTGGCAATGGCGCTCGCCGCCGCCAAGCGGTTGCTCGTCGAGCATGCCGCGCTGGCGCGTCACGCGTTCAATCAGTTCACCGACAACCGCATGCTCGCTGGTGGCGTGTGCGGCATCTTCGGATTCGGCGGAATCGGCGAGGCGGCCGCCCGCCTGTTCCGTGGGGTGGGCATGCGCGTGCACGGCATCAACCGCAGCGGCCGCGGCGCGGAACTCCTCGACTGGCTCGGCGCACCGTCGCAGCTCGACGATATGCTGCGTGCATCCGACGTGCTGCTGATCACTGCCCCGCTGACCCGCGCGACGGAAGGCGTGATCGGTGCACGCGAGTTGGGCCTGATGAAGAAGGACGCGATTCTCGTCAACCTCGCTCGCGGCGAGATCGTCGATGAGGCGGCGCTGTTCGCCCATCTGCAGGCCACGCCGGGTTTCACCGCATGCATCGACGCATGGTGGGTGGAGCCGATCCGTCATGGTGCCTTTCGGATGGATCACCCGTTTCTCTCGCTGCCCAACGTCGTTGCCTCGCCGCACAACTCGACCTCGGTGCCGAGCACGCGCGGCATCGCCCTGCGCATGGCAGGGGAGAACTGTCGTCGCGCTTTCGCCGGTGAACCGGTGCTGCACCGCGTGGCGATCGCGGATCGATTCCGGTAGCGCTAAGATGCGGCTTCTCGCCGCGTCTCGTGATGCATCCAGTTGGTGCACCGGGCGCGACCATTGCGTGATGTCAGGTGCGCGCCAGACGAACCGCGACTCGCGTTGACGATCACCGATTCGCACACCCCAGGAGCCGACGATGAGCGATACCGCCGTTGTAACGTCCGCAGCCGAGCGCACCGCTTCGCCGGCGCAAGGCATTACCCAGCTCGAGATCGATCAACGCGTGTTCGATCTCTACGACGAGTACTGCCACGGCCGTATCGACCGGCGCGAGTTCCTGCGGCGTGCCGGCGCGATCGCGGTGGTTGGCGGCACCGGGCTGACCATGGCGCAGGCATTGCTGCCGCGCTATGCCCAGGCGCAAACGATTTCGTTCACCGACGCGCGCATCAAGGCCACGTACGTGACGTATCCCTCGCCGGGGGGCAATTCCGGCACCATGCGCGGTTATCTGGTGCAGCCCAGTGGCACCGGGCCGTTTCCGGCAGTGCTCGTGGTCCATGAGAATCGCGGGCTCAACCCCTACATCGAAGACGTGGCGCGGCGCGCTGCGATCGACGGATTCCTCGCGCTTGCGCCGGATGGATTGCATCCGCTGGGCGGCTATCCGGGCAACGACGATGACGGCCGCGCCATGCAAGCCAAGCTCGACCAACCCAAGCTGCGCACCGATATGCTGAACAGCGCGGTGTTCCTGAAGTCGCACAAGCTCTCGACCGGCAAGCTCGGCGTGACCGGCTTCTGCTATGGCGGAGGCGTGGTCAACTTCCTCGCCGCAACCATGAGCGGCGACCTGCAGGCCGGCGCGCCTTACTACGGCGTGGCGGCCGACACCTCGACGGTGTCGCGCATCAAGGCGCCACTGGTGTGTCATCTGGCCGAGCACGACGAGCGCGTCAACGCGACCTACATGGCCTTCGAAACCGCACTCAAGGCCAACAACGTGGCGCACCAGATCCACCTCTATCCGGGTACGCAGCACGGTTTTCACAACAACTCCACGCCGCGCTACAACGAAGCAGCGGCGAAGCTGTCGTGGGAACGCACCATCGCGCACTTCAAGAAGCATCTGGCGTGAGCCGGCGCAACCTTCGCAGCGAGCGGACGTTCCATGGCTGAGCGCAGACGCATGCACCTGGGCGCATTCATGCGCCCTGCGTCGATCCACACTGGGGCGTGGCGCTATCCCGGCGCGTGGACCGACGCGAACTTCAACTTCGCGAAGCTGCGAGAGTGCGCGCAGCGGCTCGAGGCGGCGAAGTTCGACACGTTCTTCATGGCCGATCACATGGCCGTGCTCAACATGCCGTTCAAGTCGTTGCGCCGCAGTCACACCGCGACGTCGTTCGAGCCGTTCACGCTGCTCTCGGCGCTGGCGGCGTCCACCGAGCGGATTGGTCTGGCGGCCACCGCATCGACCACTTTCGACGCGGCGTATCACATCGCCCGGCGCTTTGCCTCGCTCGATCACATCAGCGGCGGCCGCGCGGCATGGAACATCGTCACCACCTCGAACCCCGATGCCGCGCTCAACTTCGGCATGCGCGAGCATCTGCCGCACGATGTGCGCTATCGCCGCGCGCGCGAGTTCTACGAGGTGGTGACGGGGCTGTGGGACAGCTGGGCCGACGATGCGCTCATCCGTGACGTCGAGAGCGGCATGTTCTTCGATCCGGCGAAGCTGCATGTGCTGGATCATCACGGCGAGTTTCTCGATGTGCGCGGACCGCTCAACATCGCGCGGCCGGTCCAGGGCTGGCCGGTGATCGTGCAGGCGGGTTCGTCGGAGCCGGGCCGGCAGCTCGCGGCCGAAACGGCAGAACTCGTGTTCAGCGCACCGTCGAACCTGGCTTCCGCGCAGCAGTTCTACGCCGACGTCAAAGGGCGGATGGTCAAGCTCGGTCGCAATCCCGATCATCTGAAGATCCTGCCGGCGTGTTTCGTGGTGGTGGGTGACACGGCCGACGAGGCCCGGCGCAAGCGCGCGTTGCTCGATTCGCTGGTGCACGAAGACAGCGGCATCGCTTCGCTGTCGATCGCGCTCGGCTGCGATGCCTCGAAGTTCGATCTCGATGCGCCGCTGCCGGAGATTCCCGACACCGAAGCCAGCAAGTCGGCACGCGAGCGTGCGATCGATCTGGCCCGGCGCGAGAATCTGACGGTGCGTCAGCTCGCGCAGCGCATCGGTGGCTACACCGGGTTGTCGCTGTCGGGCACGGCGCAGTCGATCGCCGATTCGATGCAGGAGTGGGTCGAGACGCGCGGCAGCGACGGGTTCACCGTGATGTTTCCGTACCTGCCGGGTGGACTGATCGATTTCGTCGGGCAGGTGGTGCCTGAATTGCAGCGGCGCGGCCTGTTCAGAAAAGAGTACGAGGGCGCCACGTTGCGCGAGAACCTCGGACTGCCGCGCCCGGAAAACCGATTCTTCAAGAACTCGCCCGCACCTGCGATGGCGAAATAGGGCGGCGAGCGTTTCGCGCCGCTGGACGGATAACCCAACGAATTGACTTCAAGGAGAGAACGATGATCGAACTGCACTCGCAACCCACGCCCAACGGCCAGAAGGTGATGATCATGCTGGAGGAGTGCGGCCTGGGCTGGAAGCACTTCGACGTGAACATCCGCACCGGTGATCAGTTCACGGCGGAGTTTCTCAAACTCAGCCCCAACAACAAGATTCCCGCGATCCTCGACACCGATGGCCCGGGCGGCAAGCCGTACTCGATGATGGAATCGGGCGCGATCCTCATCTACCTGGCCGAGAAGACCGGCAAGTTCCTGCCGAAGGATCCGCGCAAGCGTTACGACACGTTGCAGTGGCTGATCTTCCAGATGGCGGGCGTGGGGCCGATGTTCGGCCAGGCCAACCACTTCATCAATGTCGCCAAGGACAACGAGTACGGCCGCACCCGCTACGTCAATGAGTCGCTGCGGTTGTACAAGGTGATGGACAACCGCCTGCACGAGTCGGCATGGCTGGGCTGCGACGAGTACACCATCGCCGACATGGCGGTGTATCCCTGGACCAAGATGCACAAGGATCGCGGCATCGACGAGGCCGGCTATCCGAATTTCATGCGCTGGTACAAGGCGATGGAAGCGCGCCCGGCGGTACAGCGCAACAACGCGATGGCCAACGATATCCGCGACCGCATGACCAAGGCGGCCGAAGGCAAGGAAGCCGTCAACATCTACGACACCAAGGACAACGCCGCGCGGCTGGCGAAGGCGACGTCGCGCTGAGGCCGGTCGGTGTCTGGCAGGCGGCGCTGCCGTGCAGCGGGCGGCGTCGTACAACAATGAGGATCGCAGCGTGGACGAAGAACTGAAGCATCGCGATCGGCTGGCGCCGATCGATACGACGCGGCGCGCGTGGTTGCGGGCGGCACTGGCGCTGCCTGCTGCCGGATTGGTCGCGCGCAACGCCCTGGGGCAGACGTTTCCGGCCAAACCGCTGCGCTTCATCGTGCCGTTCGCCTCGGGTGGCCCCACCGACACGATGACGCGCGCGGTCGCCACCACGCTCGCGGCGCAAATCAATCAGCAGGTTATTGTCGAGAACAAGCCGGGCGCCGGCGGCAACGTCGCCGCGGCCTACGTGGCCAGTGCGCCTGCCGATGGCTACACCATGCTGGTCGCCGGGCAGGCGATCCTGGCGATCAACAAGCCGCTGTTCGGCAAGCTCGCCTACGATCCGGAGAAGGACTTCACCTGGATCGGCATGTTAGGCAGCCTGCCGAACGTGCTGGTGACCAACGTCGAAGCCGTGCCTGCGAAGAACATGAAGGAGTTTCTGGACTTCGCGCGCGCCAACCCCGGCAAGGTCTCGTACGGATCGAACGGTGTCGGGTCGCTCTCGCACCTGAAGACCGAAGTGATGGCGAACCTGGCCGGTGTGAAGTTCCTGCACGTACCGTATCAGGGGGCCGCGCCGCAACGCACCGATCTGCTCTCGGGACGCATCGGCTTCAGCCAGATCGGCGCGTCCACTGCGGTACCACTATTGCGCGGGCAGGAAGGCAAGCTGCGCGCTCTCGCCGTCAGTACCGCGAAGCGCTCTCCAGCTTTGCCCGACGTGCCGACCCTGATCGAGTCGGGCTTTCCGACCCTCGACGTGCCGGTGTGGTTCGCGGCGGTTGCGCATGCAGCGACCCCGGCGCCGGTACTCGCGAGCCTGCGTGCTGCGCTGGCCAAGGCGACGAGTGACGCCGTATTCAAGGCCGAGATGGACAAGCAGCTTGGGACGGCCGAGCAGGTTTCCGTCGAGGCGGCCGAGGCGATGCTCGCGCGCGAGCGCAAGATCTGGGCCGACGCGGTGCGCTCCACCGGTGCGAGCGCGAGCTGAACACGACGATACCGATGCCGAAGCTTCTCACCTCGCAACAGGTCGAGCACTACCGCGAGCACGGCTACTTCAGTCCGGTGCGTGCGTTCTCGGCGCAGGAAGCGCGCCGTTATCGCGATCTGCTCGAAGCGGGTGAACGCGAGCACGGCCTGGGGCCGGATCAGCGTCGCAAGATGTATCTGTATCTGAAGTGGGCCGACGAAGTGGTGCGGCACCCGCGCATCCTCGACGCGGTGGAAGATCTCATCGGCCCGGACATCCTCGTCTACCACCTCACGTTGTGGCTGAAGGAGCCGCGCTCCGATGCGTTCATCAGCTGGCATCAGGACTCGACCTACTTCGGCCTGTCGCCGGCGGAACACGTCACCGCATGGGTCGCGCTGTCGCCGAGCACGCAGGAAAGCGGATGCGTGCAGGTGGCGCCCGGCTCGCACAAGCACGGGCAGATCTCGCACGGGGTGGGCAAGCATGCGGCGAATCTGTTCCCGACTGGGCAGATTGCCGAAGTGCCCGACGATGCGACGCTCGCGATGATGCCGCTCAGCCCTGGCGAGTTCTCGCTGCATCACACTCATCTGCTGCACAACTCGATGCCCAATCGATCCGATGATCGGCGCATCGGCCTGGGCATCAGCTACATCCCGACGCATTGCCGGTGTTCCGCGAAGCAGCGGCTTTCGGTCACGCTCGTGCGCGGCACCGATCGCCATGGCCACTTCGAGCACGATCCGGCGCCGCTTGCCGACTTTCACCCCGATGCGCTGGCCGTGCACGCGAAAGCGATCGAGCGCTGGCATGCGGCGCGCGCGCAACTGATCCCGGAAGCGCATGGTCAGGCGGCGTGAAGCCTGCGGTTAGAACCGGCGCGGACGAAACAGTTGTCGGCGCCGCCGCCCTCGGGTAACGTCCGCGCCGAACGCCGGGAGACCCCCGGTGCGCCAATTTCGCCGCTTTTCCCGGGAGGATCTCGATGCGTCGATTCGTAGCATGCGTATTGCCCGCCGCGCTGGCCAGCGCGTTCGCACTCAGCGCCGGCACGGTGCTCGCGCAAACCAAGACGATCAAGGTCGGCGTGATCACCCCGATTTCCGGCCCGGCGTCGTACTTCGGCGTACAGAACAAGCAGGGCTGGGATCTCGCGCTCGAACAATTCAAGGACGGCATCAACGGCGTCAAATTCGAGGTCCGCATCGAGGATTCGCAGTGCAGCCCGCTCGGGGCGACGCAAACGGTCAAGCGGCTGCTCGAGACGTTCAAGCCCGACGTGATCCTCGGCGAGGAATGCTCCGATGCATCGCTCGCGGTACTGCCGATCATCACGCAGGCGCAGGTGCCGCTGCTCAATGCGGGTTCGTCGACCGCCAAGCTCACCAACCAGAACTCGAAGTGGGTGTTCCGCATCTTCCCGGACGAAGTGATGCAGGGGGAGAGCCTCGCCAAGAACGCCTACAACCGGCTGAAGGTGCGCAAGGCGGTGATCGTCCACGAGAACACCAATGCCGGCATCGGCAACGCCGCCGAGTTCTCGAAGAACTTCACCGCGCTGGGCGGCGAGATCGTGCAACGCATCGGTTTCGATCGGACCGTCAACGACTTCACGCCGATCGCCACCCGCATCGCCAGCCTGGGTCAGGTCGACGCGATCTTCAGCGTGTCGCTCGAAGGGCAGGGAGTACGCATCACGCAGGCGCTGGAACAGGCCAAGGTCGTGAGGGGCGGCGGCGGCAAGGCGATCCAGCTGGGCACGATCTGGCTGCCGGCGGGATTCGACGAGAAGGCGGGCAGGGGCGCGCAAGGTTACGTGCGCATCGTGCAGTTCGATCCGGACAGCAGCAATCCGGTGGTGCAGGGCTTCGTCAAGGCGTTCAAGGCGAAGTACGGCGCCGACAAGATTCCCACGCACATCAATGCGCACGCCTACGACCAGTTCCTCCTGCTCGCCGACGTGGTGCGCCGCGGCGGCACTGATGCCAAGTCGATCCGCGACAAGCTTGCCGAAACCAAGAACTACCGTGCCACCACCGGCGTGGTGTCGTTCGATGCGAAGGGGCAGAACATCCACCCGAGCACGATGCACTACGTCGAGACCGGACCCGACCTGAAGTGGCGCGCACTCAACTGGAATAACTGAACGTCGCTTCATCTCGAACAGGGCGCCGCCGGGCGCCTTGTTTTTTGCGCGATCCGAATCCCGTGCCCGATATCGTCAACGTCCTGCTGCAGCAGTCCATCAACGGCATCGTCCTCGGTTGCCTGTACGTGCTCGTCGCGCTCGGCCTGACGCTGATCTACGGCATCCTGAATCAGATCAACTTCGCGCACGCCGATTTCGTGACCATCGGCGCGTTCGGTGCCTACTTCGCGGTGCACAAGTTCGGCTGGCCGTATCCGAGTTCGCTGCTGGTCGCGCTGGCGATCGGCTGCGTGCTCGGCGTGCTGGTGAACGCCGCGGTATTCGCACCGCTGCGCGATCGCGGCGACGAGTTGCGGCCGCTGATCGCCACCATCGGCGTGTCGATCCTGCTCGAGAACGGCCAGCTCATGGCGTTCGGACCGGTCCCGTACGAGTTCAGCTCGCCGCTGGCGCAGAACACGTTACGGTTCGGCTCGCTGTTTCTCACGGCGCAAAGCCTGTTCGTGGTGATCGTCGCCGGCATCGCGATTGCCGGGTTGTACGCGTTCATGAAGCTCACGTTCACCGGCAAGGCGCTGCGCGCGGTCTCGCAGGATCGCGAGACGGCCGGGCTGATGGGCATCAATCAGAACCGGTTGATCATGCTGACCATCGTCATCGCGTCGGGGCTTGCCGGGCTGGCGGGGGCGATGCTCGGACCGCTGCTGGTGCTCACGCCGTTCGCCGGCGCGTCGGTCATCGTCAAGTCGTTCGCGATCGTCATCATCGGCGGCTTCGGCAACATCGAGGGCACGATCATCGCCGGGTTGCTGGTCGGGCTGATCGAAGCGTTCTCGACGCAGTTCTTCGCACCGGGGCTCACCGATCTGATCGTGTTCGCACTGCTGCTGGTGATGCTGTGGTTCCGGCCCACCGGCCTGATCGCCGAGCGCAAGGAAGAGAATGTCTGACCGCGTGCCGCGCTGGCTGCTGCTGCTCGTCGCGATCGCGGTGATCGCGCTGCTGCCGCTGGTGTTCACCGGCAACTACTGGCGCGGCATCCTGATCGTGTGCGCGCTCAACGTGCTGCTTGCGATGGGCCTCAATCTCGTGTTGGGCTATTGCGGACAGTTGAATCTGGGGCAATCGGCGTTCTACGCGATCGGTGCGTACGCCTCGACACTGCTGGTGATGAAGGCCGGTTGGCCGTTCTGGATCGCGTTCGCGGCAGGGGTCGTGCTCGCCGGCCTGTTCGGCGCGATCCTGGCGGTGTTCGGCACGCGCTTGCGGGGCCACTACCTGGGCATCGCCTCGCTCGGCTTCGCGGTGATCACTTATCAGCTGTTGATCAACTGGATCGACCTCACCGAAGGGCCGCTCGGCATCTACGGCATCATGCCGCCGCCGCCGATCACGCTGCCGGGTCTGGCCACGATCGATTTCTCCAATCAGGCGACGCTGTTCTATCTCATCGGCGGCACGGCGTTCCTGATCTACGTGCTGCTCGCCAATCTGGTGCGTTCGCCGATCGGCGAGACGCTGCGCGCGATCCGCGAGGACGAAGTCTCGGCCGCTTCGCTCGGCATCAATCCGCAGAAATGGAAGGTGTTCGCGTTTGCCGTGGGCGCGGCGATCGCCGGCATTGCGGGGGGCTTTCTGCCGCCGTTCGTGGGCACGCTCTCGCCCGACCTGTTCCAGATCGTCGAGTCGTTCACGATGATGGCGATGGTGATCGTCGGCGGCATGGGCACCATGGCCGGCCCGGTGATCGGCGCCATCCTGTTGACCGTGCTGGTCGAGGTGCTGCGCGAATTCGGCGAGCTGCGGCTGATGGTCTACGGAGTGGCGCTCGCGCTGGTGGTGTTGTTCATGCCCGGCGGCATCGTCCAGGGTTGGAACGCTTTGACGGCTTCGCTCGCTGGCCGCGGCTCGCGCGAGGGCACGAAGGAGGAACGGGCGCGATGAGCGAGCTGATCCTGATCGCGCAGGGCCTGCACAAACGCTTCGGTGGTGTGCACGCCGTGGCCGATATTTCGCTCAGCATCCCGCGCGACGTGATCTACGCAGTGATCGGCCCGAACGGTGCAGGCAAGTCGACGCTGCTCAATTTGCTCTCGGGCGTGTATCAACCGAATGCTGGTGGTCTGACGTTCGAAGGGCGCGACCTGGCCGGATTGCGCTCGTTCGATCGAGTCGGGTTGGGCATCGCGCGCACGTTCCAGAAGATCCGGCTGTTCAAGAACCTCTCGCTGGTGGAAAACGTGCTGGCGGGTTTCCACAATCATCACCGGATCCCGCCGTGGCAGTACCTCATTCCCGGTGCAGCGCGTCGCGCCGATCGCGATCGGTGTCTGGGTGAGGCGCACGAACTGTTGAAACTCGTCGGACTGGACGCACGTGCCGATCAGCGCGCCGGCTCGCTCGCCTACGGGCAGCAGCGCATGCTCGAGATCGCCCGTGCGCTCGCCACGCGACCCAAGCTGCTCATGCTCGATGAACCGGCGGCGGGGCTGAACGCCTCCGAGGTGGAGTTCCTGCTCGGCCGCCTGCGCGAGCTGAAGTCGCGTGGCGTCACGCTCGTCGTGGTGGAACACAACATGGACCTGGTGATGCGCGTGTCCGATCACGTGTTCGTGATGGACCACGGCGAGTATCTGTTCGACGGACTGCCCGCCGAGGTACAGAAGAATCCGAAGGTGATCGGCGCCTACCTCGGGGCGGAGTTCGCATGAGATCGCCATGAGCACACTGCTCGAAGTCGCCGGTCTGGAATTGGCCTACGGCGAAGTTTCTGCCGTGCGCGACATCGGCTTCACGATCGAGCAGGGTGAGATCGTGACGCTGGTCGGTGCCAACGGCGCGGGCAAGTCGACGACGATGCGCGGTGTGGCCGGCATCATGCGACCGCGCGCAGGATCGATCCGCTTTGCGGGGGCGGAGGTCACCCATCTGCCTTCGTACGAACGCACGATGCTGGGCATCGCGCTGGTGCCCGAAGGCCGGCGCGTGTTTCCGAACCTGTCGGTGCGCGAGAACCTCGAGATGGGCGGGTTCAAGTACCGCAAGGACAAGCCGCGTCTGGCACGGCTGATCGAGCAGGCGATGGACTGGTTTCCGCGCCTGCGAGAGCGGGCTGATCAGGCAGCCGGCACGCTCTCGGGCGGCGAGCAGCAGATGATGGTGCTCGGCCGCGCGATGATGTCGGAGCCGCGCTTGCTGTGCCTGGATGAGCCGTCGCTCGGTCTGGCGCCGATCGTGGTGCAGGAGATCTTCAAGACCATCCGACGCATCAACGCCGCAGGCACCAGCGTGCTGCTGGTGGAGCAGAACGCCCGCTATGCGTTGGATACCGCGAGCCGCGGCTACGTCCTGCAAACCGGCAGCGTGCTCACCAGCGGGCCGTGCAGTGCACTACGCGACGACCCGCGGGTGAAAGAGGCTTACCTCGGGCGACACTAGTCTTTGTCGTGTCCCCCGTCGCGGTCGTCTCCGTGACCATGGCCGTGTCCGTGATCATCCCGCTCGGGTCGCGCGCAGCGGAAGTTGGCGGCATCGTCGGAGCTGCCTTGACCATTCCAGCGCGCGACCTGCGGATACGGGCATAGCGGCCGCGTGCGCACG
>CADEDU010000096.1:0-7668 GCA_902826155.1 uncultured beta proteobacterium | reverse complement strand
TTGCCGCCGTTGCGGCGGAACTCGCGCAGATCGGGATCGACGGCGTCGAGAATCCGCGCCATCAGCCGGCCCTGCGGCGGATCGGTGTCGAAGTTGAAGTCGTACCAGTTGTAGCCCGGTGCCGGTCCTGGGTCGTTCGGGAAGAACAGGAAGTTCATGAAGCTGAACGTGAACCCACCCTGGAAATTGAGCGGCGGGATCAGCCACACCGGCCAGCCTGCCTCCGAGCCGCGCGGCTTGCCCGGATAGAGCGAGCGTCCCCACGACGTGCGCGGGCCGCCGTACACGTTATTGACCGCGCTCACCTGTTCGGGTGTGAAGCACTTCGCCGGATCGTCGCCCGGCTTGCACGCGAGTTGCGCGGCGTCGAACTTGCACGCCTGCGGACGATCGATGAGCCCGTCCTTCACGCCATCGAGCGCATCGCATTTTTCCAGCACGGCTGCGGCGAGCACGCCAGCCTGTGCGGCACTGATCGTGCCCGGGCCGGCCAGACCTTTGTTCGGCAGGAACTGACGCAGGCTCCAGTTCTGCTCGACCGCCAGGCCGGTGAGATTGTGTGCGGGCGCGCCGCCGACGATGCCGTCGAACGCCTCGGGGTCGCGCTGCGCCGCCATCAACGCCTGCCGCCCGCCGGTGGAGCATCCTTCGAAGTACGCGTAGCGGATGCGATCGCGATAGAACGACTGGATGATCCGCTTGGCCACGCGAGTGGTCGCCTGCACGGCGCGATAGCCGTAGTCGATCTCGGCGACGCGGTTGTTGTACGCCCAGCTCGCGTCGTTGGCGGGCGGGGTGGTGTGACCCGAATCGCTGTTGGCCACCGCGTAGCCTTGCGACAGGCGATCGGGGCTGAGGATGCTCACCGAACCATCGAAGCCGCCGTCACCGAGCTTCACGAAGCGGCCGTTCCAGTTCTCGGTGGGCAGGCCGACCGCGAACTTGATGTTGCTGGGCGCCGGGCCGATCACGCCGGTTATCTCGCAGTACGCGACACCGCGCGTGGTCGATTTGAGTGTGGCCGCGCTGAGCGTCGTGTCGTGCGGAACGCTCAGCTTGGGCAACAGCGTCGCATCGCAAGCGGCAGTCGCCGACTGTGCCGATGCAATCGGGATCGAAAACAACGCGGCTACGGTAGATGTGGCGAACGCAGCGGACAGCTTGGTGGCTGTCCGGCCGAGCGGGTGAGCGGCGAGGGGCATGCAGTCTCCTGTGGGTAGTGGCGACGTCTTGTTCGCTACGGCGTCTTGGGTGATCGATTTATACGCTCGCCGGATCGCGGGGGTCAACGGCCCAAAGACCCGAGGGCATGGTGACGTGTCACCTGCGCATGTCCATCGGCAGGGATGCGCCCCCGGCGCGAAACGGCGTTGCGCTGGGGCATAATCGCCGCGCTCGAACGTCGCATCGCTTGCCTCACGAGAGCGGCCACTGGTCATCGCGACCCAACGGCTTCGAGGGCGATGTGATGCGCTCACAAGGAGGATCCCATGCAGTCATCGCAAGTCGATATTGCGCGCCGGCGCCTGCTCGCCGGATCGGTCGCGGCCGGAGCGATCAGCGGATTTCCGGCGATCGTGCGCGCGCAGAGCAAGACGCTGGTGACCACCGGCTACGGCGGCATCCACGAGAAGTGGTTCCGCGCGGCGGTGATCGATCCGTTCGAGAAGAAGACCGGCGCCAAGGTGCAGATCAAGTACGGCGGAGCAGGGCAGTGGCTCGCCAGCGCGATTGCCAACAAGGACAGTCCGGAGATCGACGTGCCGTTCCTCGCGCTGCCCAACGCGATGCAGGCGATCACCGTCAACGACATCTTTCTCGACCTCACGCCCGAGATGATCCCCAACGTGCGTGACGTGCATTCGATGTTCTACGACCTGTACAACCGCCGCGCGGTCGGCTTCAACTACGCCGACTTCGGCATCTGCTATCGCGCCGATCAGGTGAAGCAGTCGCCGGCGTCGTGGAAGGATCTGTGGGACCCCTCGCACAAGGGCAAGCTGCTGCTGCCCGACATCACTTCGGGCGGCGTGCAGGAGGTGGTGGTGCTGGCCGCGCGGATGCACGGCGGCAGCGAAGCGAACCTCGAGCCGGGTTGGGAGGCACTCAAGCGGCTCAAGCCGAACGTGCATCGATTCTTCAAGAACAACAACGAGCCGGTGCCGATGTACCAGCGCGGCGAGGCCACCATCGGTGCCTGGTATTCGGCGCGGGCGTTCGCGCTGATCGATTCGGGCGTGCCGATGCGCTACATCACGCCCAAGGAAGGCTCGCCGGTGGGTGTGCTGTCCTTCCATGTCGCGAAGAACACCAAGGTCAAGGACCTGGCGCTCGAGTTCGTCAACTTCGCGTTGTCCAAAGAAGCGCAGGAGACGTTCGCCAACGGCATCGAGTACGGCCCGTGCAGCACCAAGGCCGAGCTCAAGGGCCGCGCCAAGGAACGCATCGCGCCGCATGATGCGCTGGTGCGTTTCGACTGGCCGAAGATCCAGGCGCAGTTCAGCGCGATCACCGAGCGCTGGCAACGGGAGATCGCCACATAGGGGCGTAGTCGTTTCGCGCACGTTCGCAGCGATCGACCATGCAGCTTTCGCCTCGCGCCATTGCTCTGTTGCTGGCGCCTGCGCTGGTCGTGCTGACGGCGTTTCTGGTGCTGCCGTTGCTGCAGGTGTTGCGCCTGAGTCTGTTGCAAGGCGGTTCGGTGGGCTTGCCTACGGAAACCATCTGGACGCTTGCCAACTACGCGCGCCTGCTCGCCGATCCGTTCTATTTGAAGGTGCTCGGGCGCACGCTGCTGCTCGCGACGATCGTCACGGTGACTGCCACGCTACTCGGCTATCCGCTTGCGCACGCGATCTGGCGGGCCCCACAACGCTGGCGTGGGGCATTGACGGTGTTCGCGTTATCGCCGCTGCTGGTGTCCATCGTGGTGACGAGCTACGGCTGGCTGGTGCTGCTCGGCAATCAGGGCCTCGTCAACCAGTCGTTGATCGCGCTCGGCGTCAGTGCGTCGCCCCTCAAGCTGATTCACAACGACGTCGGCATCGTGATCGGGCTCACCCACATCCTGCTTCCGTTCGTAGTCCTCTCGGTGCTGGCGGCGCTCGATCGGATCGATCCGCGCGTGATCGAGGCGGCGGCCGTGCTCGGTGCGACGCGCTGGCGCTGCACGCGTGAGGTCGTGCTGCCATTGGCGGTGCCCGGCCTGATCGCGGGGACGACGCTCGCCTTCTCGGCAGCGGTCTCGGCGTACGTGACCCCCGCGTTGCTGGGCGGCAGCGGTGCGAATTTCATCGGCACGGCTATCTTCAATCAGTTCATGACCGTGTTCAACTGGCCGTTCGGCGCCACGCTCGCCTGCGCGTTGCTCATCGTCGCGGCACTGGTGGTGTACGTCTACCTGCGCGCGGTGAGCCGGATCGCCACCGCGCACCTCGCGTGATGCGCGCCGAACGCGCCGCCGGCTGGATCGATTCGCGCTGGGCATTTCGCGGCGCGTTGTGCCTGATCGCGCTGTTCATCGCCGCGCCGATCGTGGTGGTCGTGATCAGCTCGTTCAGCGCGTCGCAGGTGCCGGAGTTTCCGCCGACGAGCTGGTCGCTGCGCTGGTACTGGCACGCACTCGATCAGGCGCTCTTCGTGCAGGCGTTTCAGGTGAGCGTGCTGCTCGCTCTTGCTGCGACGCTGGTCAACGTGCCGATCGCCGTGGCGGCGGCACTGGCGCTTGCCCGGGGCCGCTTTCGCGGTAGAGAGGCGATCCAGACGTTCCTGCTGGCGCCGCTGATCGTGCCCGCGATCGTCATCGGCCTGTCGCTGCTGCTCGGCTTCGCCGCGATCGGCTACCGGGAGCCGACGTCGCGGCTGCTCGCCGCGCACGTGCTGATCACGCTGCCGTACATGGTGCGCGCGGTCCTGGCGAACCTGGTGCACGCCGAGCTCGAACTCGAGGAGGCGGCGATGGTGCTGGGCGCGAATCGCTGGCGTACCTTTCGGTTCGTGACCTTGCCGATGCTCGCGCCCGGTCTGTTCGCCGGCGCATTGTTCGCCTTCATCGTCTCGTTCGACAATGTCTCGGTATCGCTGTTTCTGACCACGGCCAAGATGAACACGCTGCCGGTGGCCGTCCTGAATTACGTGGAATACAACCTCGATCCGTCGATCGGCGCGATCTCCACAGTGCTGGTCGCGCTGTCGTTGGGCGTCGCCGTGCTGCTCGAGCGCCTGGTTGGACTCAGACGAGTCGTCGGAGGCTAGGCCGTGGCGCGCGTGACGATCGACGCTCTGACCAAACGCTTCGGCGCGGTGGCCGCCGTCGACAGCGTGTCGCTGTCGATCGACGCCGGCGAATTCGTCACGCTGCTTGGGCCGAGCGGCTGCGGCAAGACGACGTTGTTGCGCGCCGTGGCCGGGCTGGTCGTGGCCGACGCGGGCAGGGTGCTGATCGACGATCAGGACGTCACGGCGCTCGAACCCTATCAGCGCGAACTGGGCATGGTGTTTCAAAGCCCTGCGCTGTTTCCGCATATGACGGTGGCACAGAACGTCGCGTTCGGGCTGCGCATGCGCCGCGTGGGTGCGAGTGATACGGTCGAGCGCGTACGTGCGGCACTGAAGATGATGCGGTTGGACGAGTACGAGGCGCGTTATCCGCGCGCACTATCAGGCGGACAGCAACAACGCGTAGCAATCGCGCGGGCGCTGGTGATCAAGCCGCGCGTGCTGTTGATGGACGAACCATTCAGCGCGCTCGATCGCAAACTGCGCGAGGCAATGCAACTGGAGCTGCGCGAGCTGTCGCGCGCGCTGGGAATCACGGTCGTATTCGTCACGCACGATCAGGAAGAGGCATTGGTGCTGTCCGATCGGATCGCGGTGATGCGTAACGGGCGATTGGTGCAGCTCGGCGCGCCGAGTGAAGTGTTCGAGCGGCCGCAGACCCGGTTCGTCGCCGACTTCATGGGGTTCGGCAACCTGCTCGCAGGGCAGGTGATCGACGGCGCGACCGTGGCCGCGGATGCAATGCGATTCGCATGCGCCAACTCTCTTGCGCCGGGTGCTGCCGTCACCATCGGCCTGCGCGCCGAGCGGGTGTCCATCGATCGGAGCGGGCGGCTGGGTGTGCCGGCACAGGTCGTTCGCGCGGTCTATCAAGGCGGGACCAGCGCGGTGACCGTGAAGCTGGAGCCCTCCGGCCTGGAACTGCTGGTGCGTACCGCGCAGCGCGATCTGGCTACGGGCGAGAAGGTGGGCGTGCAGTGGGCGCCCGATGACGTGTACGTGCTGCGAACGGATGAGGCCTGACATGAGCGATCTTCGCATCGAAGGATTCTGCGCGCCGGGCTTCGAGGCCATGCGCGAAGCGTTCGAACGCAATTTCCGCGATGACGACGAAGTGGGCGCCGCGGTTGCGGCCGTGCTCGACGGGCGCGTGGTCGTGGACCTATGGGGCGGTCATCGCGACGCGCAACGCAGCCTGCCCTGGAACGCCGACACGCTGGTATGCATGATGTCGGTGGCCAAGGCAGTGTCGGCGTTGTGCATCCACATCCTCGTCGACGAGGGCGCGATCGATCTGGATGCACCGGTCGCGCGATACTGGTCCGAGTTTGCGCAGCACGGCAAGGATCAGGTGCCGGTACGTTGGGCGCTATCGCATCTGGCGAGTGTTCCGGTCGCGGATGCCGCGCCACGCGGGGCGATCTACGACTGGACCGCGATGACCGCCGCTATCGCCGCGCAAGCGCCGCTCTGGCCACCGGGTACTCGCCCCTGCTATCACACCGCCACGCAGGGTTTCATCCTGGGCGAGATCATTCGCCGCGTGACCGGCATGTCGCTGGGCGCGTTTCTGCATCAACGCGTGTGCGCACCGCTCGGGCTCGACTATCACATCGGTTTGTCCGAGCACGACGCTGCGCGCTGCGCGCAAATGATCCCGGGCAAGGGGACGGTATTCGACCGGCCGCCGACCGACGAGGGGAGCGCAATCCTCGCGCGCGGCTGGGCGCAACTGGCGCAAGGCGAAGACTTCAACTCGATCGGCTGGCGTACCGCGCAGATCCCTTCGGCCAACGGACATGGCACCGCGCGTGCGATCGCGAAGTTGTACGGCGCGCTGGCGCGCGGCGGCGAGCTCGATGGCGTCAACGTCATCTCATCGGCCGCGCTCGAGCGCGCGATCGTCGAGCAGTGGCGTGGTACGTCGCCGGGCACCGGGCTCAACTTCCGCGTGGCCCTGGGTTACTTCCTGAACTGTCCGCCCGATCGTCCGATGGGGCCGAATCCGCGCACGTTCGGGCACAGCGGTGCCGGTGGGGCGCAGAGCTTTGCCGATCCGGAGGCGAAGCTCGGTTTTTGCTATGCGCCGAACAGAATGCACGGGGGCGTGGACATCGGCCCGCGCGCAACGCGCATGATCGAGACGATTTTTCGCTGCGTCGCGCGCTAATCGGTCGTGCTCAGTACCGAGCCTTCAGTTCGCGTAGCGCTGCCTCGTACGCTGCACCTACCGATTGCGGCGACGCGA
This sequence comes from uncultured beta proteobacterium, assembly GCA_902826155.1. The sequence goes on along the minus strand of CADEDU010000096.1, from coordinate 1,142 downwards.
CCGTCATGCGGATATCCTGCAGCAGACCGTCATGCAATCCGTACACCCAGCCGTGCACGACGATCTCCTGGCCGCGCGACCACGCGTCTTGCACCACGGTCGTCTGGCAGACGTTGAGCGCCTGCTCCAGTACGTTTAACTCGCACAACGCCTGATGCCGGCGTTCGTCGTCGGGCAATCGGTCGAGCCACGACTGATGGCGATTGCGCACATCCTGCACGTGACGCAGCCAGTTGTCGGCGATGCCCACGCGCGTGCCGAGCATCGCGGCACGCACACCACTGCAACCGTAGTGTCCGACCACGATCACGTGGCTCACCTTGAGCAGATCGATGGCGAACTCGATCACCGACAGGCAATTGAGATCGGAATGCACCACGACATTCGCCACGTTGCGATGCACGAACAGTTCGCCCGGCAGCAGGCCGACGATCTCGTTGGCGGGCACGCGGCTGTCGGCGCAGCCGATCCACAGATACTGTGGCGATTGCTGCTGCTGCAGTCGGGTGAAGAAGCCCGGGCGCGAAGCTTCGGTCTGCTCGGCCCAGCGCCGGTTGTTGTCGAACAGATTGTTCAGATGTTGTGGCATCGTGCGAGATGCGTTGTTGAGCCTGTGCGCGCAATGATACGGACGCATGCGCGATTCAGTTGAAACTTTGGCCGTTCCCTGGCGTCGAACGCTGTTTTGTCCGCAACGGAGACTGCCGGTGCGACGGATCCGAAAGGCCCACGAAGCATGAGCGATGATTGAACAGGTGCTGTATTTCGTCCTGGGGTTGGGCGGGTTGATCGCCGGTGCCGAGGCCCTGGTGCGCGGTGCGTCCAAGCTCGCCCTGTCGTGGGGCATCTCACCGCTGGTGGTCGGGTTGACGATCGTCGCATTCGGAACGAGTTCGCCCGAGATGGCGGTATCCGTCGGCGCGGTATGGAACGGCAACAATGACATTGCAGTCGGCAACGTCGTGGGCAGCAACATCTTCAACGTGCTGTTCATTCTGGGGGTGTCGGCGCTGATCGTGCCGCTCGTGGTGCACGTTCAGCTCATTCGCCAGGAGGTGCCGATCATGATCGGCGCCTCGCTGGTGCTGGTCGCGCTCGCCCTCGATGGCACGATCACTCGCGCCGAGGCAGCCTTGCTGTTC
>CADEDU010000095.1:10975-24391 GCA_902826155.1 uncultured beta proteobacterium | reverse complement strand
TGCGGGCAAGCTTTCGTTCGCTTCGCCTGGTGCCGGCGCGCAGCCGCACCTGGCCGGCGAGGCCATCAAGCTCGCCGCCGGCCTCGATATGGTGCACGTCGCGTACAAGGGCACTGGCCCGGCGCTGAACGATCTGCTGGGCGGTCAGGTGTCGATGATGTTCAGTCAGCTATCGTCCGCGATCCCGCATATCCAGTCGGGCAAGTTGCGGGCGCTGGGCGTGGCGAGTCTGCGCCGTTCGAGCGCGTTGCCCGATCTGCCCACGGTCGCCGAGCAGGGCTTTCCCGGATTCGAGGCGGTGTCGTGGTACGCGCTGATGGTGCCCGCGGGCACACCAGCCGACGTGATCGGCAAGCTGCAGGCCGAAACGGTGAAGGCACTGAAGACGCCGGATGTGCGCGAGAAACTCACGGCGCTCGGCGCTCAACCAGTGGGTAACACGCCGGCAGAGCTTGCCTCGATCATTTCCGCGGAGACCGCACGCTGGGCCGAGGTCATCCGCAAGCAGGGGATCAAGGCGGAATGACGGCTACTTCTTCCGGCGGACCACGCGGCGATCCGCGCATCGATCTGCTGTATCTCAACCACGCCGACGTCCAGGCGCTGGCGATGACTGACGCCGAGATCATCGCGGCGGTGGAAGAGGGGTTGCGCGCGCAGGGTCGTGGCGAATGCACGATCGAGCCGCGCACCCACCTCGTTCCGGAGAAGGACTACCCTGGCCACTTCAACGTGTTGCGCGGCTACATCCGGCCGCTCGGAGTGGCGGGCGTGAAAGTCGTCGGCGATTTCTATCGCAACTACGAGGTGGGGCTGCCTTCGGAACTGGCGCTGTTGCATCTGATGGATCCGAAGAACGGCGCGCCGATCGCGGTGATCGACGCCTCCGACATCACCGACATGCGCACCGGCGCGGTCACGGCGATCGGCGCCAAGCATCTCGCGCGCAAATCGAGCAAGGTGCTGGGCCATGTCGGCGCGCGCGGCACTGCGTACTGGAATGTGCGTCTGCTCGATGCGATCTTCCACTTCGACGAGATCCGCGTGCATTCGCGCCGCGTCGAAAGCCGCAATGCGTTCGGACAGCGGCTCGAGCGCGACCTGGGCAAGCGCGTAGTCGTGACCGACGATTGGGAATCGTGCGTGCGCGACGCAGACATCGTGGTCGAGGCCTCGCGCCTGGAAAAACCCGAGCCGTTATTGAAGACCAATTGGATCAAGCGCGGCGCCTGCGTGATTCCGTACGGCACGATGAGCGCGGTGGAACTGTCGCTCACCGACATCATGGACAAGTTCGTGATGGACCACTGGGGACAGGCCAAGGCGGGCCCGTTCGGGGCGCTGCGCGCGCACGTCGATGCGGGGCGCATTGGCGAGCACAACCTGCATGCAGAACTGGGGCAGATCGTCGCCGGCCTCAAACCCGGGCGCGAACGTGACGACGAGACGGTCGTGTTCTGGCATCGCGGACTGTCGCTCTCCGACATCGCGCTTGGCGCGGCAATGATGAACAAGGCGAGGCAACTGGGTATCGGCCAGACCTTGCGCTATCGATGATCGTCAACGCGCGCATGTATTCAGTGAGCCCCGCGGTCAAAGCCGCGTGGCAGGAGCTGTTCGCGTGGGTATTGCAGCAGGCGCGGCTCGACTGGACGATCGTTGATCACGATTTCCCGGCGCCGCTGTCTGCGCTGTGGGCGCGTGACGATCTGGGCTGCGCGATGATGTGCGGGTTGCCGTACTCGCAACGCTCACCGCGGCCCACGCTCATTGCCGCGCCCGTTCCATCGCCAGCGCGTTACGCGGGTCGGGCGATCTACTGGAGCGACATCGTCGTGCGCGCCGATGCGCCGATCCGATCGATCGAGGAGACCTTCGGCGGCACCGTCGGCTACACCGTTCCCGATTCGATGTCCGGATGCGTGGCGCTGCGCCGGCATCTGCTGCCGTACCGTTCGCCCGCCGGTGCCGCGCTTTACAGCAAGGTCGTTGGTGATCTCATCGCCGGCCGGCGCGTGATCGAGGCGCTCGATCAGCGCACGATCGACCTGGGCGCACTCGACAGCTACTACCACGACCTGCTCGCGCGTCACGCTCCGGAACTTGCCGCGAAGGTGCGCGTGATCGCGCGGACTGATCCGACGCCGATTCCGCCGCTGGTGGCGACGGGTGCAGTGGCAGCCGACGAACTCGATCGGCTGCGTAACGCGCTCGGCCGCGTCGAGCACGAACCCGCGCTCGCGACTGTGCGCGATGCCTTGCTGCTGCGCGGCTTTGCGTTTCCCGAAGCGAGTGACTACGACGTGTTCGGACCGATCGCGCGCGCGGCGGCGCAATACGCGTCGGTGTGGTGATCGCGTGCACGATGCAAAAGCGGACGAGCCCCGGGTGAGCGCACCAACGTCCGCGCTCGACATCCTGAGCACCGTCTTCGGCTACCACGAGTTTCGTGGCCAGCAGGCGGCGATCGTCGACCATGTGGCGGCGGGCAACGATGCGCTCGTTCTGATGCCCACCGGCGGGGGCAAGTCGCTCTGCTACCAGATCCCGGCGCTGCTGCGCGAGGGCACCGGTATCGTCGTCTCGCCGCTGATCGCGCTGATGCAGGACCAGGTCGACGCATTGCGCGAGGCTGGCGTGCGCGCGGCGTATCTCAACTCGAGCCTGTCTTACGAGGGCGAGCGCATCGTCGAGCGACTGCTGCTCGATGGCGAACTGGACCTGCTCTACCTCGCGCCCGAGCGGCTGCTCACCGATTCGTGCCTGGCGCTGCTGTCGAAATCGAAGCTCGCGCTGATCGCCATCGACGAAGCGCATTGCGTGTCGCAGTGGGGGCACGACTTCCGGCCCGAGTACATCCAGCTCGCGGTACTGAAGCAACGATTTCCGGGCGTGCCGCGCGTGGCATTGACTGCCACTGCCGACGTGCTCACGCGCAACGAGATCGTCGAGCGGCTCGCACTCGACGATCCGCGCGTGTTCGTGTCGAGCTTCGACCGGCCCAACATCCGCTATCGAATCGTCGGCAAGGACAATCCGCGCAAGCAGCTGTTGTCGTTCATCTGGGACGAGCACGCGAACGAAGCCGGCATCGTCTATTGCCTGTCGCGCGCGAAGGTCGATGAAACCGCCGCCGCGCTCGTCGACACCGGCGTGCGTGCGTTGCCGTACCACGCCGGCCTGTCTGCGGAGGAAAGGCGCAACAACCAGACCGCCTTCCTGCGCGAGGATGCCATCGTGATGGTGGCCACGATCGCGTTCGGCATGGGCATCGACAAGCCCGACGTGCGCTTCGTCGCCCATCTCGATCTGCCCAAGAGCATCGAGGCCTACTACCAGGAGACCGGCCGCGCCGGCCGTGATGGCCTCCCTGCCGAGGCATGGATGACCTACGGCCTGGCCGATGTGATCCAGCAACGGCGCATGATCGACATGTCCGAGGCCGACGAGCAATACAAACGCATCGCGGTCGGCAAGCTCGATGCGTTGCTAGGCCTGTGCGAACTCAGTAGCTGCCGTCGTCAGCGCTTGCTCGACTATTTCGGTGAGGCGAGCGCGCCATGCGGCAACTGCGACAACTGCCTCACGCCGCCCCGCACGTTCGACGGCACGCTCGTTGCACAGAAGGCGCTCTCGTGCGTCTACCGTACCGGGCAGCGCTTTGGCGCCGGCCACGTGATCGACGTGTTGCTGGGCAACGAGACCGACCGCGCGCATCAATGGGATCACCACAAGCTCAGCACCTTCGGCATCGGCAAGGAACTCGACCAGAAGGCGTGGCGCGCGGTACTGCGCCAGTTGCTCGCGATGGGCTACCTGAGCGCTGACATCGAGGGCTTCGGCGGATTGCGGCTGACCGAGTCGAGCCGCGCGGTGTTGCGCGGGGATCAGAAGGTGCTGCTGCGCGAAGAGGTCGCGGTCACGCCAGGCCGCAAGAGCAAGTCCAAGGCGAGCAAGTCTGCGGCCGCGATCGAAGTGGCCGACCAGCCGCTATGGGAGCGGCTGCGTGCCTGGCGCGCCCAGACGGCGCGTGAGCACGGCGTGCCGGCGTACGTCATCCTGCACGACGCGACCTTGCAGGAGATCGTTCGACAGCAGCCGCGCGACCGGCAGGCGCTCGCGCAGATCTCCGGCATGGGGGTGAAGAAGCTGGAGAACTATGGGGAGGCGCTGCTTGCGATCGTCGGAGGCACCGACGGGTAGCCCGACCACGTCCAGTCGCGGCGCCGAATCGCGCGGAGCTTGATGGCAGTGTGATTGCGAGCCGCGGAGCCCCACTGCATTGCTCAGATTTTGTTGTGCGTCCCATCGCAGAACGGACCTTTGCCCGTCTGCTTGCAGCCGCACAGGTAGCGTGTCTCGTCCTTGTCGTGTGTCCAGATGATCGGCTTCAGGCCCGCCTTCGACATGGTGTGCGAGCCGTCGCAGAACGGCTGGTATTTCGACAGCCCGCAGGCGCACCAAGCATACCGATACGTGGCCAGCAGATCGACTTTGTACGGCGCCTTCTGCGGGCAGGCCGGTTCCTGGTCGGACATGGGGCGATCTCCTTGGTGAGCGTTGTGGTTTTCAGGGCTGGCGCAATCTAGTGTTCGCCGCAGCATGACGTCAAGCTTCACGTGTCGCTAGAATCGCCCGGCGCTGCAGACGCGGCGCGTGGAGACCACCGAGGAGAACGCAATGCCGATCGCCGCGAGCAAGCCTGCGGTCAACGCCGACCCCAACAAGGTCGTCGTGGTGAACACCAACGAAGCCGCGTGGGAAAGTACCGAACACCCCGGCATGACGCAGAAGACGCTCGAACGCGTGCACGACGCGCGCAAGGGCCGCGAGACGGCGATCGTGAAGCTGGCGCCGAACACGTCGCTGCCCGCCGAGACTCTGACCGAGCGCGTCGACATGTTCGTGCTCGAAGGCAGTCTCAGCGATGGACACGGCACGTACGGCCCGCACACCTTCGTGCGCAATACGCCAGGACATACCCAGACCTTGTCCTCCAAGGACGGCTGCGTGGTGTACATCAAGCGGCGCGTGCCGATTCCGAACCGCGGCACCGATCGCATGGTGATCGACGGCAAGACCGCGCAATGGACGCCGTTTCCGCACCGCGGCGCCGACGTGCTGCATCTGTATCGCGACATGCACGGCATCGAGACGTCTCGTTTCGGCAACGTGCATCCGAACAAGAAGATCCCGACGCACGATCACGCGATGGGTGAGGAGACGTTCATCGTCGACGGCGTGCTCAAGGACGAGTACACCGCCTACACCAGCGGTGTGTGGTTTCGCATGCCGATCGGCGTGCCGCACGCCCCGTACACCGAAGAAGGCAATTGCCTGATGCTGATCCGCGAGGGCGATCTGGTCTGGTAGCGGGCGGTGATCGCGCTCGAACGCACGCGAGCACAATCGAACCAAATGAGTCGAACGGATAGAGGAGGATGGCAATGAATCAGCGCATCAAGCGCGCGGTGGTCGCGGTCGCAGCGGCCTTGGGCGGAGTGGTTTTCGCGGGCAACGCGAGCGCGGCCGATTTCACCATGAAGATCGGCCTGGGCACGATGAACGACATCCAGCACCAGTGGGCCAACTGGTACAAGGAGGCGCTCGAAGCCCGCAGCAACAAGCGCATCGAAGTGCAGATCTTCCCGCGCGGGCAACTGGGCACCATCGCCAGTCAGATCGAAGGCGTGCAGCTCGGCACGCAGGAAGGCTGGGTGTCGCCCGCTGATTTCTACGGCGGCGTCGATCCGCGCTTCGGCGTGTTCAGCATCCCGGTGCTGTTCAAGGACGCCAAGCATGCCGAGAAGGTCGTGCTCGATGCCGAACTCAACAAGGAGATCCTCACGCTCGGTGCCGACAAGGGCCTGCAGGTGGTGAGCGTGTTCCCGTTCGCCACGGCTCACTACTTCGGCAAGCAGCCGATCCGCAAGCTCGACGATTTCAAGGGCAAGAAGCTGCGCGTGAATGCCACGCCCGCCGAGCGCGCGAAGATGCGCCAGTTCGGGGCCTCGGCTGTGCCGATGGACATCGCTGAAGTAGTGCCGGGTCTGCAGCAAGGCGTGATCGACGGCACGATCAGCGCGACCGCGATCTACGTGAACCTGAAGTTCATCGACATCGGCAAGGTCATCACCCAGACCAACGACACGATGATCGTGTCGGTCGGGTCGGTGAGCCGCGCATGGCTCAACAAGCTGCCCGCCGATCTGCGTCAGGCCGTGATCGAGGAAGGCAACAAGCTTTCCGCGCGCGTGTCGGCGCACTCGCACGTGCTCGACGACACGATGATCAAGCGCTGGAAGGATGCCGGCGGCGAGATCGTCACCTTGCCTGCCGACGACCAGACCAGAGTGCGCCAGTTGTTGTCCGGCATCGGCGAAGAGGTCACCAAGGCCAACGCGGCGGTGAACGCGTTCTACAAGAAGGTCGCCGCGACCGGGCAGAAGTATTGATCGCACGATCGAACGCGCGTGAGCACTAGTCGGGCGCAAGCCGCGCCGGAGTCGCGCGCAGCCGCAGCGGCGCGCTTCATGTTGTCGGCGCTGCCGATGTTCCTGCTCGGCGTGTTGATGCTGACCGCCGTCGCTATCAATCTGGCCAACGTCGTCGGCCGGTATCTGTTCGGTTACGCGCTGTTCTGGGCCGAGGAGTCGATGGTGTTCATCGTCATCTGGGGCGTGTTCCTGGGCATGGTCGCGTTCGTCTATCGTGGCGAGTTCCTGTGCATGGACCTGTTCTCCGCTCGTGCGCGCGGCTTGGTGCGCCGGGCGTTGAACGTTGCCATGACCGCGAGCCTGCTGCTGGCGGCCGGATTCGTCGTGACGCAGTCGTGGAAGGTCGTCTGGTTGTTCATCAGTACCGGCGCCGTCAGCGTGGCGGCTGAAATCCCCAAGGCGATTCCGCACGCCGCGGTGCTGGTCGGCTTTGCGCTGGTGATCGTGGCGGTGCTGGTGCGTTTGCGCGCGTTTGTCACCGGCAAATTCGACGCGCGCGACTAGCGCGTCGCAGTCCAGAACCGTAGTCCAAACAAAACGGAAAGCGAAGCAAGCATGGGTTGGGCAATGCTGCTGCTGCCGGTGCTGATGCTCGTGCTCGGCTTCCCGTTCTTTCTGGTGCTGTTGGGTACGGTAACCGTGGTGCTCGCGTTCTTCGCCAACGTGCCGGCCACTGCCGTGCACCAGGTGATGTTCTCCAGCATCGACAAGTACGCGCTACTTGCGGTGCCGTTCTTCCTGTTCGCCGGCGATCTGATGGGGCGGGGCGGGGTGTCGGAGCGGCTGGTGCGCTGGGTCACCTCGATGATCGGTGGCATCCGCGGCAGTCTGCCGTTCACTTCGCTTGGCACGGCGGCGGTGTTCAGCGCGATCTCCGGCTCGACGGCTGCCACCACGGCCGCGATCGGCTCGCTTACCTATGAGCGCCTGCGCAAGGCCGGTTACAACGAGCGCTTCTCCTCGTCGCTGCTGATCTCGGTGGGGGCGATCGACAACCTCATCCCGCCGTCGATCGGCTTCATTCTCTACGGCATCGCGGCCGAAACATCGATCGTGCGGCTGTTCGCTGCCGGGATGTTCCCCGGATTACTGCTCGCGGTGTTCTTCAGTGCCTACATCTACTGGTACTGCGTGCGACATGGTGATCGTCCGGGCGAGCGCTTCTCGTTGCGGCGTTTCCTGCAGGCGACGCGCGAAGGCGTCTGGTCGATTCTCGCGCCGGTGTTGATTCTGGGTGGCATCTACGCCGGCGTGTTCTCGCCGACCGAGGCAGCGGGCGTGGCGTGCGGCTATGCGATCGTCGTGACCGCGCTGGTCTATCGCGAGGTGAGCTGGCGCGAAGTGTTCGAGTCAGCCGCGCGCTCGATGTACCTGACCGCGCAGATCTTCACCATCGTCGCCGTGGCGGGTGTGTACGCCTATCTGCTCACCGTCAAAGGCGTGCCGCAGAGTGCCGCAGCCACGATCAAGGGGCTGGACGTGCCGCCGTGGGTGGTGCTTCTCGCGATCAACGTGCTGTTGCTCGGCGTTGGCATGGTGCTCGATACCGCCTCGGCGATCCTGGTGCTCACGCCGATCCTGGCGCCGATCGCCAAGACGATCGGCGTCGACCCGGTGCACTTCGGGGTGATCCTGGTGATGAATCTCTCCATCGGCACGTTCACCCCGCCGTTCGGCATCAACATCTTCGTCGGCCAGGCCGTGTTCAGGGCGTCGCTCGCGAATGTGTATCCCGGTCTGGTGCCGTTCATCATCGCCGCGGTGGGCGCGTTGATGGTGGTGACCTACGCGCCGGGGCTCTCGCTCTGGATTCTGCGGTTCATCGGGTAGGGTGGATTCACGATGAACACCAAACGCGGTCACATCCTGATTGCCGGTGCCGGCATCGGCGGGCTTGGCGCAGCGCTCGCGCTGCTGCAGCGCGGATTCACGGTCGAGGTGCACGAGCAGGCGGGCGAGCTGCGCGAGTTCGGTGCCGGCATCAACATGACGCCCAACGGCCACCGTGTTCTCGATCACCTCGGCGTGGGCGAAGCGGTGCGCGCGATGGCATGCACGCCCACCCGACGTCAGATCCGCCACTGGCAGTCGGGCAAAGCCTGGCCGTTCGTCGAGATCGGTCCGGGCGCGGTCGAGCGTTGGGGCATCTCCGGCATCACCGTGTATCGCCCCGATCTGCATCAGCCGTTGATCGATGCGGTGCAGGCCGCCAGCTCCGGAGCGATTCATCTCAATAGTCGGGTTGTCGGGTTCGATCAGGACGAACACGATGTCACCGTGCGGCTGGGCAACGGACGTACCGCGCGTGGCGATGCGCTGATCGGTGCTGACGGCGTGCACTCGGTGGTGCGCCAATCACTGTTCGGGTCCGACAAGCCGAAGTTCACCGGGATCATGGCCTGGCGCGGCGTGATCCCGATGACGAAACTGCCCGCGCATCTGGCGCAGGTGCTGAGCAACCTGTGGGTCGGGCCGGGCCGGCACACCGTGCAGTATCCGTTGCGACGCGGCGAGCTGATGAACTTCGTCGGACTGGTCGAGCGCGACGACTGGCTGATCGAATCGTGGACCGAGCGCGGCACGCACGACGAGTGGGCGCGCGATTTCGCCGGCTGGCACGACGACATCCATACCTTCATCCGCGCTGTCGAGACGCCGTACAAGTGGGCGTTGATGGGGCGCGAGGCGATGCCGCGTTGGTCGATCGGGCGTGCGACGCTGCTGGGCGATGCCTGCCATCCGACCTTGCCGTTTCTCGCGCAAGGGGCCGCCCAGGCTCTGGAAGATGCAGTCGTGCTCGCGCGGGTGCTCGAGGCCCATGGCGTGTCGGAATCGTCGTTGCTGCGCTACGAGGATCTGCGCCGCGACCGCACGGCGCGCGCGGTGGCGGGTGCCGCGAACAACGCCATGCGGTTTCATCATCCGTGTCTGGCCGATCCGGCGCAGGCCGAGGCGTACATCGAACGCGAATTCGCCCCTGCCTCGCTAGCCGACCGTTACGACTGGCTGTTCGCGTACGACGCGGCGACGGTGCCGATCTGACCCCGTCGCGCGACCGGGCTGTTAACGTCGCTGCGCGTCGTGGCGTTGCCGGAATATCCGAGCGCTCTGCCGGTTCTCCGCGTACTGGATGCGATGGTGTTCGCGTGCGCCGACGTGTCCATCGGCACCGGCGCGCGCCACGCCTGTATTGACACGTGCCTGGCCTCGTTCGAGCCGGGCGATCTCGCGATTGGTCAGGCCGCCGGATCTCAAGCCCTGCTGAATCCGCGTCTGCTGATGGATGTTGCGCTGGAGAGCCGCCTGCATGCGTTGCGACGACGCCGAGTTCGGATTGCCCGTCTGAGCGTCATGCCTTTCACGCTGGATGTCACGACTCAATCGACTCTGCGCGTGATCGATGCGGCGAGCTTCGTCGCGCGTGAGTCTGCCGTCGCGCAGCGCACGACTCTGCATGCGCTCGATCTGCGACTGTTCGCGCGCAAGCCGCGCCGCCTCGCTCGTGTTCAGGTCACCGGATCGTAGACCTGCACGGATGCGCGCCTGCTGATCGATGTTGCGCTCGATCGCGGACGCCGGCGATCGGGGTGCCACATGGCGCGTCGGTTCGTGTTGTGCGGTCGCCTGACGCGCCGTCTCGGAGTGAGAGTGAGACTGATCGTGGGAGGTCGCCGGAGCCTGCGCTCGTGGCCGAGCGTCGATATGAGGCTGCGACTGGCGACGAGCCTGGTCCTGGATACGCTCGGCGCTAGACTCGATGCCCCGCAGGATCCGGTCCGCGCTCGACGACGGGAACGCGGAGCCAAGCGATTGAGCGAACACCGGTGCAGTAGCAACGGCCGAGAACACAGCAGCAGCAAGCGTTGTTTTGATGAACATCATCTTGTGGTCTCCTTGGATCGTTCGGGCCGATGCCCGTGATCGATCATCCGGAAACAGCGTCGACGATGCGCCGCCAAGATGTAACAAGCGTAAGCGAATGCAACCGATCGGGGTCGATCTTCGGTTTGGTTACGAGTGCGTGACCCGATGGAGCTACATCCGCGGATCGAGCGTCGGCAGCCCAAGCTGCACCCGGCCCGCATTCACCATCTGCGTATCCCACTGCATGGTGATCTGCTGCACGCACGCGTGCACGTCGCGCACCGCGAGGTGGAACAGGCTGTCGCGGCCGATGCCTCGCGCGCCGGTGAGGGTGTGCAGCCGCTCGACCGCACGCACGCAAAGTTGTCCGGCGTAGGCGTTGTTCAGGCGCCAGCGGGTGCGGGTTTCCACCGGCGCGAGTTCGGATCGCTCGGCGATGTTCATCGCCTCCTGCGCGTCGCGCATGATCAGCGTGTAGGCGGCATCGACCTCGGCGCTCGACTCGGCGATGCGGATCTGCGCCGTCGGCAGATCGACCAGCGCAACTCCGCCCACCGAGCGGCGCGCCTTGACGTCCTCGATCGTCAGATCCAGTGCGCCGCGCGCGATGCCGATCGCCACGCTGGAGAACATCTTCGCCGCACCGGAGAACGGTGGCAGCCGAAACAGCGCACAGGTTTCGGCCGGCGTACCCGGCTTGATGGTTTCTCCGACCCGGCGTGCGTCGAGCAGACGATGCTCGGGCACGAACACCTCTTCCAGCACCACGGAGCGGCTGCCGGTGCCGGCCAGCCCGTTGGCCTGCCAGTCATCGAGGATCGTGTATTGCGACTTGGGCACCAGTACAAAGCGATGATCGGGTGGGCCGCTGTCGTTCGGCAGGAACGCCTGCAGGTTCTCCCAGTCGGCGAAGTCGACGCCGCTCGCGAAACTCCACACGCCATTGAGAACGATGCCGCCCGGTGCGCGGCGCGCGGTGCCGCCTTTGGCCGGGAACGACGAGGCGACCAGCGCGCTCGGATTGCTGCCCCACACCTCTTCCAGCGCGCGCGGATCGTGGCACCCGACGATGCTGTTCTGACCAGCCAGATTGGTGAACACCCACGCGCTCGATCCGCAGCCGCGCGCGATCTCCGCGCCGATGTCGACCAGTGCGGTCCAAGGCAACTCGTAGCCGCCATAGCGCTTGGGCAGGAAGATCCTGTAGAACCCCGCATCGACGAAAGCCTGGTGCGTGGCGGATGGAATGCCGCGATCGGCCTCGGCGCGCAGTGCCCGCTCGCGCAGCACCGGGACCAGCGCCTTGGCGCGCTCGACGAGCTCGGCGGTGGTCGGCACCGCGGCAGATGGCGTGGAAGCGTTCATGCGAATACTCGGGATCGCGAGAGTCGTTCGTGGTGTGTTGTTCGGTGCTCGATCCAATCTATCACGGCGTGCGCTACGCTTGGCACTATGAGTATGGGTGGGGAAGTGAGTACAGCGGGAGATCGCATGACGGCGCGCAACGAGCAAGACCCCAATCAGGTGAGCGACACCGCCCGGCTGCGTGCGCAGGCCGAACGCGCGGCCGGGTTCGTGAGCCTGCAGGAGATCGTCATGACCGCGCGGCAATCGCTCTCGCCGCAGCTGTGGGACATGCTGAGCGGCGGCGCCGATGCCGAAGTGACGCTCGCCCGCAATCGCGACGCGCTCGACAGCCTCGCGCTGCGCCAGCGCGTGCTGGTCAACGTGAGCCGCATCGACATCAAGACCAGCCTGCTCGGCCGGGGTATGCCGATGCCGGTGTTCATCGCGCCGATCGGCAACTTCCTGCAGGTGGGCGATGCGCGCGGGGCCGTGGCGGTTGCGCAGGCGGCCGAGCGCAAAGGCGTGCCGTGCTTCATCAGCACCGCAGCCAAGCCGGGCATCGAAGCGATCGCCGCGTCGGTGCAGATGCCGTTGATCTTTCAGCTCTATGTGCGCAGCGACCGCAAGTGGGTGGAAGACACCCTCGACAAGGCGAAGGCGCTGGGTTATCGCGCGCTCTGCGTGACCGTTGATCGTGCGTACTACAGCCGGCGCGAGCGCGACCTGATCAACCGCCATCTGGTGCGCGAGGGCGGCGACCCCACGTTCCAGGCCAGCCTGACGTGGGACGACATGGTGTGGATGAAAGCGCGCATGGGCGTGCCGCTGATCCTCAAGGGCATCGCCAGCGCCGAGGATGCGAAGCGTGCTGTCGAGATCGGCGCCGAGGTGGTGTACGTGTCGAATCACGGCGGACGCCAGCTCGATTCGGCCGAGGCGAGTATCGATGTGCTGCCCGAAGTCGTCGAAGCGGTAGATGGCCGCGCGGAGGTGATCATGGACGGCGGCATCCTGCGCGGCACCGACGTGGTCAAGGCGATCGCGCTCGGTGCGCGGGCGGTGGGCATCGGCAAGCTCTATGGCTGGGCGCTGGCTGCGGCCGGCGGGGCTGGCATCGTGCGCATGCTCGATCTGCTCGAGACCGAGATCCGCACCACGCTCGGGCTGATGGGCGTGGCATCGCTCGCGCAGTTGAATCCATCGTGGGTGCGCAAGGCTCAACCGCCGCGCGGCCGCACCGGCCTGGCCAGCGCCTACCCGTACTTCGACGCATTGAAGTCCTGAACGAAAGACGAAGCGAACGTGACAACCGAGCCGAACATGAAAACCATCGGAATGGGGCTGTATTGGGATCAACAGAAAGTCGGCGATCGCTATCGCACGTTCGGACGCACCATCACTGAAACCGATCTGATGATGTTCATCGGCGTCACCGGCATGACCGAAGTGCTGTTCTCCGATCAGACCTTCGAGCCGCCCGGTCAGGCAAAACCGCAAGGCCGCATGGTGCCGGGTGCGCTCGTGTACGCGCTGATGGAAGGGCTGTTGTGCCAATCAGCCATCCAAGGCACCGGACTTGCGATGCTGGAGATCGAGCAGAAAATCCTGGCGCCGACGTTCGTGGGCGAAACGGTTCACTGCGAAGTCGAGGTAACCGGCATCAAACCCACCAGCAAAGGCAACCGTGCGGTGGTGAGCACCACCAACA
>CADEDU010000095.1:0-10875 GCA_902826155.1 uncultured beta proteobacterium | reverse complement strand
ACCGGCATCAAACCCACCAGCAAAGGCAACCGTGCGGTGGTGAGCACCACCAACACGGTGAAGAACCATGCCGGCGAAGTGAAGATGGTCTACAAGGCGGTGCGCATGACGGCCGGGAGCCCGCGCTCGGTTTAGCGCGTACGAGGATCGAAACAACATGATGATTCGAGGATCGATGGCAGTGTTGATGGTGCTGATGCTCGTCGGCGTCAGCCTGAGCGCGCGTGCGCAAGAATGGCCGGCCAAGCCCATCCGCTGGATCGTGCCGTTCGCCGCCGGCGGTCCGGCCGACGTGATCGCGCGGCTCGTCTCGGGCGAGCTCGCCAAGCGTCTGGGTCAACCGGTGATCATCGACAATCGCGTGGGCGGCGCGGCCAACATCGGGCACGAGGCGGCCGCACGTGCTGCGCCCGACGGCTACACGATCCTGTACGCGATTCCGAGCGTGGTGACCAACGTGTCGCTGCTCAAGACGGCGGTCGATCCGATCAAGGAGCTCACGCCGATCGCCCGACTGACGACGCAGGCGTACGTGCTGCTGGCCAGTCCGGGTTTCGCGCCGCGCACGCTTGCAGACATCATTGCTGCCGCGAAGGGCAAACCGGGCAGCGTCTCCTGTGCTTCGGGCGGCGGGCTGCCTGCGCTCGGTTGTGAATGGCTGAAATCGGTGACGAAAGCCGAGATCGTGCACGTGCCGTACAAGGGCAATGCGCCCGCGCTCAACGATCTGATCGGCGGGCAGGTGTCGGTGCTGATCGATCTGTTCAACACCGCGCTGCCGCAGATCCGTTCGGGCAAGGTGCGCGCGGTCGCGCTAACCAGTGAAACGCGCGGACCACCGCTGCCGGAGCTGCCGGTGATGGCCGAAACGCTCCCCGGCTTCGTGCTGGTGGGCTGGCACGGCGTGATGGCCCCGGCGGGCGTGCCGCGCCCGATCATCGAGCAGCTCAATCGCGCCTTCGGCGAGGTGCTGGCCGATCCGGCGGTGAACAAGCGCATCACTGACAGCCAGATCACGGTGGCGCATTCGTCGGCCGACGCGTTCGGTCGCATCATCGAAACCGATCTGGCGAAGTACGCGCGCATCGTCAAGGATGCTGGCATCAAACCGGAGTAATAGGCGCTCTCCCGCCCCCCGCCCTCCCTCTCTCGCGCGACTCACGTCGCTAGAGAAGGAGGGAGCCGAGTTTGCGGCGCAGCTTGTGCGCCGGATTGTGTGGTCGATGTGCCCATTTGATGAAGGTGGCCGCTTATGACTCATGCCGACCTGGTATTGCAAAACGGCAACGTCCTCACGCTCGATCGCAGCTCGCGCATTGCAAGCGCGGTGGCGGTGCAGGGCGAGCGCATCGCCGCGGTAGGCAGCGACGCGGAGTTGGCGCCCTGGATCGGACCGTCCACGCGCACGATCGATCTCGCCGGACGCACCCTGATGCCTGGACTCACCGACGGCCATGCGCATCTGGATCGCGAAGGGCTGAAGGCGCTACTGCCATCGCTTGCCGGTTGCCGCTCGATCCGCGAGTTGGTCGAGCGCCTGCGCGAGATCGCCGCTGCCACGCCGCCTGGTACCTGGATCGTGACGATGCCGATCGGCGAGCCGCCCGAGTACCGCTGGAACGAATCGATGTTCGAAGAAGGGCGGCTGCCCAATCGGCACGATCTCGATGCGGCTTCGAGCGCGCATCCGATCCTGATCCGCTGCGCCTGGGGCTACTGGTCGGGCGAGCTGCCGCTGGTGTCGTTCGCCAACAGCGCTGCGCTCGAACTCGCCGGAGTGAAGCGCGGCATCGCCTCGCCCTCACCGCTGGTGAAGATCGAAGTCGATGCGCACGGCGAGCCGACCGGACGGTTCTTCGAAGATGCGTATCAACCGATCGTCGAATTCACGCTGTTTCGCCTCGCGCCGCACTTCAGCGCCGACGATCGCGTGCGCACGCTGGCCGCGTCGATGCGCGCGTACAACGAATTGGGCACGACCTCGGTGTTCGAGGGGCACGGTTCGGCGCCGGAGGTGATCGATGCGTATCGTCGACTGCGCGCGCAGGGGCGTCAGACGGTGCGAGCCAATCTCACCTTCAGTCCAGGCTGGAGCGGCGCGACGCAGAGCGACGTCGATGCCTGGGTGCGCGAGCACGCTGTGAAACTGCGCGGGCGCGGCGAAGGCGACGACTGGGTGCGTCTCGAAGGGCTGTACGCCGAACCCGACGTCGCGCCCAACGAGAGTCGGCTGCGGGCGCAGTGTGCCCCGCGCACCGGCTGGGCAGGGTTTCACTACGACTGCGGCCTGCCGCGCGAGCTGTTGATCCGATTGCTGCAAGCAGCGGCTCGTGAGCGGCTGCGGGTGTGCGGCATCCAGGTCGCCATGATCGAGTTGTATGAGGCAGCGGCCAAGGCGGCGCCGATCGACGATCTGCGCTGGGTGATCGCGCATCCGATCACGTTGGACGCGCAGCAGATCGCGCGCATCCGCAATCTGGGCGTGGTGATCACCACGCACACCAACGGCTACATCTGGAAGCGTGGCGCGGATCTGGCGCGGCAGCTCGGTGACAAGGCCGATACCGTCGTGCCGGTGCGCGCGATGCTCGATGCCGGCATTACGGTGTCGCTTGCCACCGACAACGTGCCGGTGTCGCTGTGGCACTGCATCTGGCACGTGACCGAGCGGATCTCGCGCGAGGGTGTGCCGGTCGGACCAGACCAGCGCGTGACGCGTGAGCAGGCACTGCATTGCGCGACAACCCACGGGACGCGGCTGTGTCTGGCCGAGAACGAGCGCGGCACGGTCGAGGCGGGCCGCTACGCTGATCTGATCGTGCTGCCCGACAACCCGCTCACGACCACGGCTGATCGATTGAAAGCGATGCAGCCCGATCTCACCATCGCGGGTGGGCGGGTGGTGGTCGAGCGGTAGGGCGATCGACCGCGCTCAACGCGAAGCATCATTGCTTGCGGCCTCGCGGTTCGTTGTTCAAAGCCTTCTGCGTTCAAAGCGTGAACGTGATCGCGCGCAGCAGCGCACCCGGCAACCGCGCGCTGTCGGTGGAGCGCGCCCCGTAGGTGCCGTTGTCGATCAGCAGTTCGCGCTCGCGCGTGAGTGCTTCGAGGTTGGCGCCGAGCAGGTCGAACAGCGTGTCGTCGAACCGCATCACGTTGAGCGGCGCGCGGATCTCACCGTTCTCCACCCAGAACGTCGCGAAGCGCGTCATGCCGGTGATGCGTCCGGCGGCGCGGTCGGAGTAATTCAGATACCAGAGATTGTTCACGTAGACGCCGGTGTCGAGGCGTGCGAGCACGTCCTGCGAGGACAGATCACCCGCGGCCATGTCGATGGAATGCGGCATCTCGCTTGCGTCGGCGCCATTGGTGGCGACGCCGTACTCCTTGGCCGAGCGCGGCGAGGCGAGGCAGTCGCGATACGCCCCGCGCTCGATGAGCGTGACCGCATCGGGTTTCACGAATCCGGCGCCCTGGAAATTCGGCGCGATGCCCTGTGCCGTGTCCTCGCGCAGCGTGACGCGTTGATCCAGCCGCGCGCCGCCCTCGACCATCGCCAGCAGCGGTGTCTGTTTGGTGCAGTGGCTCTTCAGCCCGAATCCGCCCCAGTTGAGCAACCCGATCAGCTCGGCGAGCGCGGCGGGTGCGAGATAAGCACGGACCTTGCCGGGCTCGATCGTGCGGGCGGGGCGAGCGAGTATCGCCAACTCCTGTTCCGCTGCTGCGATCTTGCGTTGAAACACCGAGCGATCCCACTCGAACCCGGCGTACGCGCACTTGACCGCCTTGTCCGCCTGCAACACCAGGCTCCAGTCGACGTTGAAGGTGTGCGTCGCAAACCAGTTGCGTTGGCCGAGCGAATTGGCAAAGCCGCTGTATTGACTGCCCGCCGCGCTGATGCCGACGAAATCCTGGCCGCGCGCGAGCGCGAGGATATCGGCGACGATCGACAGACGATCGGCCGGCAATCTATCCGGTGTCTCCTGCTCGGTCGAGCGCACTTCCGTTGCAATCAGCAGGTGCGGGTCTTCGGGCAGTAGCGGCAGTTGATCGCGGCAATTGCCGAGCGCGCGCAGCGTTGCATCGCGATCGTCGGCGAGTACGCCAGTGAGTGCGAGTGAGCTGCTGCAATGGGTGCGCCCGCGCACCAGCGTGATCGACAGTGTTCGCTGCTCGACGGTGCCCGCCTGACGGATCGCAGCGTGATTGAAGCGCGCGAAGTCGGTTGCCTCCGCATGCAGCGAGCACAGGCTGATCTCGTCACCGCGTGTGTTGGCCGTGAGCACATTGGCCAGCGCTTCGAAGTGCTCCCGGATCGCGGCGCTCACGGCTGGCTCGGTGGAGGTAAAGGTGAGCGACTCATGCGCCGCCGAACACGTCGACGTCGCTGAAGCGGCAGGGCGGTGCGGCGTGGCCGACGTCGATCGCCTGGTTCGGCTCGCCCTTGCCGCAATACGGCGTGCCGAGCACCTCCAGGGTCTGCGCTGCACCGACGCCACTCAAATTGCGCCAGAAGGTGGCCGAGATGCCGCGATAGTTGGGATTCTTCACAACGTGCGTGAGCCGTCCGCGCTCGATGCGCTGACCCCATTCGCAGCCGAACTGGAACTTGTTGCGCGAATCGTCGATCGACCACGACCGGTTGGCGCGCATCAGCACGCCATCGTTCACGTTCGCGATCAGCGACTCCAGCGATTCGGTGCCCGGCTCGAGGTTGATGTTGGCCATGCGATCGATCGGCGGGCGGTTCCAATCGGTGGCGCGCGCGTTGGCCACGCCTGCAAGGCCGCTCCGGATCTGGGAGGTGCGTCCGCCCAGCCCGCGCAGCAGCATGCCGTCGCGAATCAGATGCTCGCGCGTGGCCGGCGTGCCTTCGTCGTCGAAGCCATAGCTCGCGGCCTGCTCGCGATGGCCCGGATCGAACGTGATGTTGAGCAGATCCGAGCCGTAGCGATAACTGCCGAACATCTCGGGCGTGACGAAGCTCGTGCCGGCGTAGTTGCGCTCGTCGCCGAGGATGCGGTCGAGCTCGAGCGGATGGCCGATCGATTCGTGGATCTGCAGCACCATCTGATCGGGCGCGAGGACCACGTCCATCACGCCGCTCGGACAGTTCGGCGCGCTCAACAGCTGCAGCGCTTCGTCGGCGATGCGCGGTGCCTGTTCCGTGAAGCCGCTCGCCGCGAGGGTCTCCCAGCCGCCTTGACGCACGTGAGCCATGCCGCCGAGCGTGCGCGTCTGCGTTTCGGTGCCGGCATTGGCGGTTGCGCTCAGCATCGGCACCAGATAGGTGAAGTGCTGCTCGATCAGTCCGCCCTCCGAAGTCGCAAGCGTGGTGTGCTTGTCGGCATACCAGAGCCAGGCGCTGCGATCGACGATGCGCGCCTCCTGTGTCTTGGTTGCGTTCGTCGTCATGCTTGCGTTCAGGGCCATGCTGGCGCATAGCTCGCGCAGCAACTCGAGCTTCTCGGCAAGCGACACCGTGGTCCAGGGTTTGGCGACAACGCTGCTGTAGATGCCGCGCGCTTGCGCGAGCGGAATGTCGGCGAAATTCGCCACGGTGCGTCCCGCGCTCAGCCGAGCCCATTGCGTTGCGCGCTCGATCGCGTGTTGCAAGCCGGCTTCGCTCAGGTCTGCGCTGGCCGCGTATCCCATCCCGCCGCCAGCGATGATCGTGATCATCGCGCCGGCACTGGCGTCGGTGTGCAGCGGTTGCACGACATCCTGGCGCACCGCGACGCGTTCGCTGTGAGATTCGACCAGGCGGATCGAGCCGCTTCTCCCGGCGGGGATCAATCGGAGGAATCGTTGGACGATCGCGTGGTGGTTCACGGGGCGGGTGCCGGATCGATGCGGTCGGTGCGTGTGTTCGCACACGGTCGCAGGTCGGGATGAGAAGGTCGGAAACAAGCGGTCGGGAACAAGCGCGACGATTGTGCATCAAATGCGAGGTGACCGACGCTTGCGCGCATCAGTACAATCGCCCGCGGTTGCGGACCATCCCTGTTGCAGACCTCGAACCAACAAAAGGAGGCTTGACGATGCAAAGACTGATTATCGGTACGGTGCTGGCGATGTTCGCGTTCGGTGCGCAAGCCGCCGCCTGCAAGCTCGAAGCGACCGACAAGAAGCTGGCTGGCGCGGCCCTCAACAGCTTCATGAAGAAGTGCGAAGAGAGCGCCAAGGCCACGTGCGAGAAAGCCGCGGCCCAGAAGAAGCTCGCCGGCGCCGCCAAGGACAGCAACATCAAGAAGTGCATGGCGGAAGCGGTAGGCAGCTGAAACCCATGAATCGAGCGGGCGCAACGGGTGTGTTGAGCCGGATCGTCGGCGTGGTCATCGGCGCAGTGGCGCTGGTGTTCGCCCTGCTGTTTTCGGTGGCGCTGTTCGTTGCGCTCGCGGTGGTGGGGCTGGGTGCGTTCGGTTATTTGTGGTGGAAAACGCGCGCCGTGCGTCGCGCCATGCGTGAACAGCAGCAATCGCAAGGTGGCCGCATCATCGAATCGACCGAGATCTACGAGGTGCGCGACGACGTGCGCCTGGAAGACAGGTCGAACTCGGGTCGCGGACGAGGCGCCGACGGCCGTGTTTGAAGGCCGGCCGATCAGAGAGGACGCGGCACGCGTTTTCGATGTTGTACGCAAGGGTGGGGTGGCGATCATTCCGCTGAGCGTGGGCTACGCCGTCGTCGGACACGAGGACGATGCCATCCGGCGCATGTATGCGGCGAAAGAGCGATCGTTCGACAAGCCATGTGGCAACCTCGGCGACTGGCAGCTCTTCAATGAACTGCTGCACGTCTCGGATCTGGCGCGCGAGGTCGTGCGCACCATCACTCAGGATCACGATCTGCCGTTCTCGGTGGTGGCGCCGTTCCGTGCCGAGCATCCGTTGGCCGCGGGGCTGCCGCCGTTCACGCTGCGAAACGCCACGAAAGCCGAGACGATGGACGTGCTGCTGAACGCCGGTCCGCTGCACGACGAGATCGCGCGCTTGGCTCGTGAGAGCGCCTATGGCGTGGCGGGCTCGTCGGCGAACGTGTCGCTATCGGGCAGCAAGTTCGTGCTGCAGGAGGTAGAGGCACAGGTGCGCCGCATCGCCGATATCGAGATCGACTACGGCTTGGTGCCCTATCACAACACCCAAGGGTTGGGCAGCACGATCGTCGATCTACGCAGCTTCCAGACCGTGCGCGCGGGCTGCGTCTACGATCAGATCGTGGCGATCATCAGCGACAAGTTCGGCATCGACTTGCGGCGCGGCGTGCCTGCTCAGAGTTGAGTCGCGTGCCTATCTGGCAGGCGCCGGAGCATCCTGACGCCCCATCCACTTCTGGAACACCGGCGCGCGCGGCGGATCGATGTGCGTATCGGCCTTGCAGCGCGCCTTCAGTTCGTCGACGGTGCCGCCGCGGTTGAACAGTTCCGGCGTGCCGCGTTCACTAGCCATGCGCGCGCGCAGATCGTCGGTTGCGCGTTGGTCGACGGACAGATCGGTCTTGAGCACCACGCCATAGCGCTTGGCGCCTTCCACGGTCGCCAGTCCGCGCCGCACATCCTGGGCGACCCTCTTCGCTTCGCGCTTGAGCGGATCGCCCCAGCCGCCGCCGCCCCAGGTGTTGAAGTACAAGGTGTCGCCCGCGACCACTTTCACGCGGTCGCATTTCGATTCCATCCATTGCTTGGAACCGTCGGCGCGCACCATCAGCTTGTCGCTGCGCCGTCCGGGGAGACCGCCGTTCACGCCCCAGGGGTGCGTCAACCAGCGATCGTCGTGGATCGAGATCTCGCCGGGCTCGAGGAACTGATAGCCCATCGACAAGCCGTTGCCGCCACGGTGCAGGCCGGGCCCGCCGGAGTCAGCGATCGTTTCGTACTTGACGATGCGCAACGGAAAGTACGCTTCGAGAAACTCGTTCGGCACGTTGGTGAACGCCGGCCATAGCGAGTGACCATCCGGACCGTCGCCGGCAGGGCGGCCGGGTACGCCGCCGAAGCCGATCTGGTAGAGCTGGTACCACTCGCCTTGCCGGTTGTAGCCGGAGTACATGAAGTGCGGGCTATCGGAAAACCCGGCTGCACACAGCGCGTCCGGCGAGCCCTGGCCGAGCAGCCCGCTCATGATGTCGAAGATGCGCGCCAGCATGTGGGTGCGCGAACTCAACGCCGCAGGGCGGATCGGCTTGAGGATCGAGCCGCGCGGAATGCGCACGTCGACCAGATCGTAGAAGCCGTCGTTGAACAAGATCTGCGGATCGAAGATGTTGATGAAGAACGAGCCGAGGAACATCTTGAACATTTCCTCGTTCAGCAGGAAGTTCACCGAGCTGATCGACTGCGGATCGGTGCCGGCGAAATCGAAGATCACGCGGTCGCCTTCGCGCCACAGATGGCAGGCGATCTTGTACGGGCCCATGCCCATGCCGTCGTCGTCGATGTAGTCCTCGAAGTACTGCTTCTTCTCCGGCACGACGATCTTCAGGATCGCGCTCATCGCCTTCTTGTTGCGATCGAGCATTTCCTGCATGCCGCAGACGAGCTGATCGACGCCGAATCGCGCAGCCATCTCGCGCACGCGACGCTCGGCCATGCGCAGCGCCGCGACGATCGCGTTGAAGTCCGACTTGTTCCACTCGGGTAGCCGGCAATTGCGCAGGATGAGGTTGAGTACCTCCTGGTTCAGCTGCCCCTTGCGATAGATCTTGATCGGCGGGATCTGGATGCCTTCCTCGAAGATCTGCGCCGCATCGGTGGGCAGGCTGCCGGGCACCTTGCCGCCGATATCGGTCATGTGGCCGAACATCGCGCCCCAGGCGACGATGCGCCCGTCGATGTAGATCGGCATCAGCGTGAGCCAGTCGTTCAGATGGCTCACCGCGCCGTTGCAGCCGTACGGATCGTTGGTGAGGAAGATGTCGCCTTCTTCGATGTCGCCCTGATAGCCGGCGATGAACCCGGAGAAGAACGAACCGAACTGGCCCACCACCATCTTGCCCTGCGGATTGGCGATCATCGGAAACGCATCGTGCTGCTCGCGGATGCCCGGCGACATGGCGGTGCGGAACAGCACCGCGTCCATCTCGGTGCGCGCGTTCTTTAGCGCGTTCTCGATGATGTCGAGCGTGATAGGGTCGACGTCGACCTTGTTGAACGGCCGGGTGTTCGACTGGATGATGGTTGCAGGCATCGTGTGTGTCTCGTTCGATTTTCGTGCGTGCGTGCGTGCGCCGGGCGGGTCGTGCCTCGATCTACTACGCCGGACGGATCAGGATGTTGCCCAGCGGGTCGACCTCGCCGACGTGCTCGGGCAGGATGAGTGAGGTGGCATCCATCTCGATGACGATCGCTGGTCCGGCAATGCGATCCCCCGCCTTGAGAAGCGTGCGGTTGTAGACGCGTGCCTGGTGGTCCCGCCCCTCGAAAAAGATCGTCGTCTGTTCCTGCACCGCTGCCGATGCGTCGCCGTTGCCCTTGGGCAGTTGAACGGCGCGCGCCAGGTTCTCGCGGCCCTGGACGACCGCGCGCAGGTTGTACAGCTCGCGCTGCGCATCGAGCCGGAAGGTGAACAGCTGCTCGTGCAGATCGTCGAACCGCCGACCCAGTTCGGTTAGTCCGCCGCTCGCGAATTCGTCCGGGCTCAGGTTCACCGTGAGGCGCATGCCCTGGCCGGCGTAACGCAGATCGATCTGATACTGCGTGACCTGTTCGCTGCGCGGCACACCTTCGTCATCGAGTGCCTGCACTGCAGACGCTTCGAGATCGCGCAGGATGCCGAGCACTTCGCTGTCGCTGGTGTCGTCGAAGCGGCGCACGAACGTGCGTGACGCCTCGTTGCGCACCCGGGTCGTCGCATCGCCGTAGGCGCACAACACGCCCGGTCCGGGAGGGATGATGACCGGCCAGGAACTCATCAACTTGCCCAGCGCGTTGGCGTGCAGCGGCCCGGCACCACCGAAGCCGATCAGCGCGAAGTCGCGCGGATCGAAGCCCTGCTCGACCGAGACGAGCCGCAGCGCGCCGAACATGTTCTCGTTGACGATCTTGACGATGCCTTCGGCGGCCTCCTTGAGCGGCAGGCCGATCGCGTCGGCGACGGTCTTGATCGCTTTTTCGGCGGCGGCATAGTCGAGCTTCATCTCGCCGCCCAGCCGCGACGACGAAGGCAGATAGCCGAGCACGACATTGGCGTCGGTGACGGTCGGCTTGAGCCCGCCCTTGCCATACGCAGCCGGTCCGGGCTTGGCGCCCGCGCTTTGCGGCCCGACCCGCAACGCTTTGGTGAGCTCGGGCACGTAGGCGATCGATCCGCCGCCGGCACCGACGGTGCGCACGTCGACCGATGGTGCTCGCACGGTGACATCGGCCACGCGCGTTTCACGACGGGTCTGCGCGACGCCGTCCTGTATCAGCGCCACGTCGGTGGAGGTGCCGCCCATATCGAACGTCAGCATGTTCTTGAAGCCCGCCTGCTTGGCGGTCCAGATCGCTCCCGACACGCCACCCGCCGGCCCGCTCATCAGCAGGTTCACCGGCATCGCCTTGGCCGCGGCCTCCGACGACAGTCCGCCGTCGGAGCGCAGGATGTGCAACTGCACGCCATGCATGCGCCGGTTCAGCTCGTTGTACAGATTCTCGATGTACTTCGAGACCACCGGACGAATGTACGAGTTGACCACCGTGGTCTCGGTACGTTCGTACTCGTACATCTCCGGGACGATCTCCGACGAAATCGACACCGGCACACCGGGCAACAACTGCTCGGCGATCGTACGGATCTTCTGCTCGTGAGTGCCGTTGGTGTAGGCATTCATCAGCGATACAGTGAGCGCCTCGATGCCTTCGCCCGCAAGTTTGGACAGATCGCTACGCAGCGTCGC
>CADEDU010000094.1:15237-24509 GCA_902826155.1 uncultured beta proteobacterium | reverse complement strand
CGGATCATGGCGAATTACTACGCGTCTTTGACCATGGCTATGCCGGCGAGTGAGGTTCCGGAGTCGATCACTTCGCTCGATGACCTTGCGCCGCACTACAAGCCAGGTGAGTCGCTTACGACCAACTCGCGTAGCAACTGGGTAAGTTGGGCGGTTCAGCTTTGCGCAGAGACTTATCGGAAACCAGCTCTTTCTTTTCTGGCTACCCCGGCAGCGGTGCTCCCGCCGCTCGAAATAACACGCGCTACCCGCGATCTCGAGTCTCTCCTCGCTGAAATCAGGCGGGAGCCGGAGGCGCTGATACGACTGCTGCAACAAGACGCATGGCCAGCGGAAGAGCTGCTTGCGATTCTCACGGCGCCGGCGAGTCCTTGGGATCCGTTGCGCGAGAGCGACGACGGCGACGACCCGCCGTACTTGCTGTCGTTCTTGTGCGCATTGCTCGCATTGCTGCAGTTCGCCAGCCAACGAAATCTTCACGTTGTCTTCGCGCAAACACCCGATTGACAGCTTTTCAATCGTTGGTGCTGCGCACAATGCCGCTCATGAATTTCCTACAGATTCCCTGGCGCACATGCCGGCAATGAAGAACACGGTACTCGCCTCCATGGAGTCGGAAGACGGAGCCCAGTGCGTGGATTTCTTCCGCCGCGCCGACGGGACCTTCGGCTTCGAGCTCTACCGCAAGGAGTACGACGGTTCCAGTCGGTGGCAAAGCCTGGGGCGGTACTCGCAATGGTCGTTCGCGTCTGGCGAGGATGCGCTGAGTACCGCCAAGCAGCATCTCGAGTGGTTGAGCCGATCAGAGACTTGGCGGTGGTAGGCGGATATACCTTTGTGCAGTACGAGCCTGGAAGATAATGCCGCGTGGCCTACACCATTAGCGAGAACGAGGTCGAGCTAACCGCGATCCGGGCGCAAGGGCCGGGCGGACAGCACGTCAATAAGTCCTCCAACGCCGTCCAATTGCGATTCGATGTCGCGGCATCGAGGCTTCCTGCGGCAGTGAAGATCAGGCTACTTGCGCTGCAAGATAGCCGGCTCACGCTGCAGGGGGTGGTGATCATCAAGTCCCAGGGCTCGCGGAGCCAGGAGAAGAACAAGGCTGAGGCATTGGCGCGGCTGCAGGCGCTTATCGCCCAGGCCGAGCACGTGCCGCGGGTTCGCCGGCCAACCAAACCTTCGTTCGGCTCCAAGGAGCGACGTCTGGCAGGCAAGGCTCAACGAGCGAAGATCAAGTCGGGCAGAGCCAAGATCGTTCCATGAGGTTGCGCCGTCATCGCGCTGAGTCATGCCGGTCTAGCTGCGAAGTGATCGGCGAGAACGCGCTGTCATCGCGACGTGACCGGGCTCGGGTATCGTAGCCGCACAACGACTCAGCAGTTCCTCTCAGTATCCCTATGGCCTTCAGCCTGCTTGCCCTGCTCGATGACATCGCCACCGTTCTGGACGATGTCGCGGTACTCACCAAAGTCGCTGCCAAAAAAACTGCCGGCGTGCTCGGCGACGATCTCGCGCTGAACGCGCAGCAGGTGGCCGGCGTGCGGGCCGACCGCGAACTGCCGGTCGTGTGGGCGGTCGCCAAGGGGTCGATGGTCAACAAGGCGATCCTCGTGCCCGCGGCCCTGCTCATCAGCGCGTTCGCACCGTGGGCGGTCACGCCGCTGCTGATGCTCGGCGGCGCGTTCCTGTGTTTCGAGGGCTTCGAGAAGCTCGCGCATCGCTTCCTGCACAGCCGCGCCGAAGACAAGGCGCATCACGAGGAGCTGGTGAACGCACTCGCCGATCCGAAGGTCGATCTGGTGGCAGTGGAGCGCGACAAGATCAAGGGCGCCATCCGCACCGATTTCATCCTATCAGCGGAGATCATCGTGATCACGCTGGGCACGGTGGCCGCGGCGTCGTTCGGCATGCGCGTGGCCGTGCTGGTTACGGTGGCCGCGCTGATGACCGTCGGCGTGTACGGACTGGTCGCCGGCATCGTCAAGCTCGACGACGCCGGGCTGCATCTGAGCAACCGGCCGGGAGAATCGGGTACCACGCGCATGCTGCGGGCGCTCGGCGCGCTGATCCTGCGCGTCGCCCCCTGGCTGATGAAGGCGCTGTCGATCGCCGGGACGGCCGCGATGTTCCTGGTGGGCGGCGGCATTCTCGTGCATGGCATTCCGGCGCTGCACCATGCGATCGAACACCTCACACAGGGCATGACGGGTGCGCTGGCGACGCTGGGTTCGGTGCTGGCCGACGGGATAGCGGGCATCGTCGCCGGTGCCATCGCGCTTGCGGTGGTGACAATCGCGCAGCGCGGATGGCGGGCGCTGCGGCCAGCGCTGGCGAAGTAGCGATCGCCTCGCCGGTGGCTGTTGTCGGCTTCGTGCTTGCGCGCGGCGGCCACAACGGCGCCGGCTTGTGCTGTGTCGGGGTTTGCGTGCACGATTGCGCGCACCACAACGACGCGAGGATCCCGTGCGCACGCTCATCGTCATGCTCGCCCTGGCCGCCGGCGCAGGCACCGCCCAATCGCAGGGCGTAGCGGTACGCATCATCCACGGTTCCAATGCCGGCGCACCGCAAGACATCATGCTGCGCCTGCTGGCCGAGGAGATGCAGCGCACATCGAACCAGACGGTGATCGTCGAACCGCGGCCGGGCGCATCGGGCCAGGTGGCGATGGGCGTGCTCAAGCAGGCGGCTGCCGATGGCCGCACCGTCTTCTCCGACGGCACCGGCATCACTTCCATCCTGCAACTACCCGATGCGCAGCACAAGTGGACCGACTTCGAGCCGCTCTATCGCATCCAGCTCGATCCGTTCGCGCTCTACACCAACCCGAAGCGGTTCGCCGATCTCAAGGCGGCGCTGGCCGAGATGCGCGCCAAGCCCGGGCAGTTTCGCGTCGGCGGCTACGCAACCGGCGGCCCGCATCAGATCACCCTGATGCTTGCCATGGCCAAGGCCAACGCCGGCTTCGAGTGGATCCCCTACGACAGCGGCGCCAAGGCGATCACCGCGGTCATGGGCGATCACCTCGAAGCGTCGATGAGCAATATCAGCGTGCTGCCTTCGTTCAAGGAGCGCACCGTCGTGCTGGCGCACACCGGCGAGAATCGCATCGATCAGTTTCCGCAGGTGCCCACGTTCAAGGAGCTGGGGATCGACGTCGTGCGCTATCACTGGCGCGGCATGTTCGTGAAGCGCGGCACGCCCGAGCCGGTGATCCAGCGGCTGTTCGACATGGTGGGCGCGGGCGTGAAGTCGCCGAAGTTCCAGCAATACCTGCGTGAGAGCGGCACGCTCGATGGCACGATGACGCGCGCGGCCTACACCGAGATGCTTGCCGAGCAGGCCAAGGGCGACACCGCCGTGCTCAAGCAGTTGAAGATGATCCCCTGACAACGAACCCGCAGAACTTTCTTGCGAGATACGACCATGAGCTTGAACATCGTCACGAAACACGGCCCGCTCGGCGCGGAGATCGGCGGCGTCGATCTGTCCAAACCGCTCGATGCCACGCTTGCACGGCAACTCGTCGATGCATGGCTCGAGCATTCGGTGCTGGTGATTCGCGGGCAGCGGCTGAGCGACGAGGCGCTGGTGGCGTTCAGCCAGCGATTCGGGCGCTTGGAGCGCGCGCCGATCGTCGAGAAGGCGAGCAAGGGACTCTCGCACGTTCCCTCGATGCCCGAGGTGACCGTCGTCTCCAACGTGCTCGAGAGCGGCGTGCCGATCGGCGCGCTGGGCGATGGCGAGTTGGTGTGGCATAGCGACATGACCTACATCGACACGCCGCCGCCGGCCAGCATCCTCTACAGCATCGAAGTCCCCAAGTCCGGCGGCGACACCTGGTTCTGCAACATGTATCTCGCCTACGACAGCCTGCCCGATACGCTCAAGCAGTGCATCGCCACGCTCAAGTGCAATCACGACGCCGCGCACACCAGCGCGGGCACACTACGCAAGGGATTCGAAGACGCGAAGGACGTGACGCAAGTGCCGGGCGCGCGCCATCCGCTGGTGCTGGTGCATCCGCAGACCGGGCGCAAGGCGTTGTATCTGGGGCGGCGCAACTGGGCGTGGATCGTCGGTCTGTCCATCGCCGACAGCGAAGCACTGCTCGACGAGTTGTGGCTGTACGCAACGCGGCCGGAGATCGCGTTCGCACACAAGTGGCAGCCGGGCGATGTCGTCATGTGGGACAACCGTTGCGTGATGCATCGGCGCGATGCGTTCGATCCTGCGGCGCGGCGCATCTTGCATCGCACGCAGCTGCTCGATTTCGCCGCGGCGTGAGCAGCGCAGCGTCGATCGCCATGGGCCTTTTGTCGTGAGCCGCGCCGGCGCGCTGCTCGACGAGATCGTCGTGCGCGAGCTGCGCATGCCGCTCAGCGAGCCGTATCCGAGCGCGATCGCCACCATCGATGCGCTCGATGCGCTGGTGGTGCAGGTGCGCACCAGCGACGGCGCCTCAGGCTTCGGCGAGGCGGTGATCGTCGAGGGATACACCCACGAGACGCGCGCCGGCGGCTGGCAGTTCTGTCTCGAGCACGGCCGCGCGGCCATCGGGCGCGAGACCGGTGCAGTCAAAGCCGCGCTGGTGGCGCATCGCGCTGAACACTCACACGCGGTGGCCACGCTGACTACCGCGATCGAGATGGCTGAAGGGCATGCGCTGCTCGCACCGCTCGAGCAGGCGGCGCGCGTACCGTTGCTCGCCCCGGTCAACGCCAAAGAGGAGCGTGCAATCGCCGCCGAAGTCGAGCGGCTGCTGGCCGATGGATTTCGCACGCTCAAGGTCAAGGTCGGCTTCGCCGTGCAGGCCGACATTGCGCGCGTACGATTCATCCAGCGTTGCGTCGGTTCGCGCGCGCTGATCCGGCTCGACGGCAATCAGGGCTACGCGCGCGCCGATGCCGAGACGTTCACGGCGGCGCTCGATCCGACCGGGATCGAATTGTTCGAGCAGCCCTGCGCCGATCACGACTGGGAGGCGGCCCAGGCGCTCGCGCGCATCGCCCCGGTGCCGATGATGCTCGACGAGTCGATCTACGTCAGCGCCGACATCGAGCGGGCCGCCCGATTGGAGGCCGCGCGCTACATCAAGCTCAAGCTGGCCAAGGCGGGCGGCATCGACGCACTCGCAAGCGACCTGAAACTGATCACGCAGCACGGCATGCAGCGCGTGCTGGGCAACGGCGTCGCCACCGAGATCGCCTGCTGGATAGAAGGGTGTGTGGCGCGTGAGCTGATCGACAATGCCGGCGAGATGAACGGCTATCTCAAGCCCGCCGATCGATTGTTCCGCGAGCCGCTGCCGTTCGAGAACGGTGCGATGGTGATTCCGCGCAGGTACCGGCCGCAACTCGATGAACAGGTGCTTGCGCGTCTGACACTGCGCAGCGAGCGCTTCGGCACGGCGCGAGTCGCCGCACGGTAATGGGCTTAACCGAGTGGCTCAACCGAGTGGCCCAACGGAGCGGTCTAACGGAGGCGGCATGGATTTTGGTCTGACAGGGCGGGTGGCGGTCATCACCGGCGGCAGCAAGGGCATCGGATTGGCGGTGGCGCACGCGCTCGCTGCCGAAGGCGTGCAGATTGCGATCTGCGCTCGCGGCAAGGCCGAGCTCGATGCGGCGGCGGCACTGATCGGTGCGCGCGGCGTGCAGGTGCTTGCGGTGGTGGCCGACATGACCAAGCCCGGCGACATCGACATGCTCGCCGAGCGCGTCCTGCAGAAGTTCGGGCGCATCGACATTCTGGTCAACAACGCCGTGGCTTCGTCGCAGGCCGGCTTCTCTGCCCTGTCGGAGGAGGAATGGCGCCATCACATCGACGTCAAGTTGATGGGCTACGTGCGCATGGCTCGCGCGGTGCTCCCGACGATGAGCGAGGCGCGCTGGGGTCGGATCATCAACGTGGCGGGCATGACGGCACGCATCGTCACCGAGTACCGCATGACTAACGGCGTGGTCAACGCGGCGGTCACCAACTTCGCCAAGCACCTGGCCGAGCAGGTCGGCAAGGACGGCATCACGGTCAACGCGGTCCATCCCGGGTACACCTGGACACCGCGCCTGGAAGGCGGGCTCAAGCGCTGGGCCGAGCTCGACGGCCTGTCGCTCGAGGAAGTGACGGCGCTGCGCAAGCGCGAGATCCCGATCGGTCGGTTCATCGAGCCGGCCGACATCGCCAACCTCGTGGTGTTTCTGTGCTCCACCGCCGCCGGTGCGATCACCGGGCAAGCCGTTGCGGTCGATGGCGGGTCGGGCAGAGCGATCAGCTACTGACACTACTCCATCGTTGCGGGTGTCGAGGCGGTTTGTGGGCCGCCTGTTGGGTGCTGCTGCGCAGCACCGCGCCTACGCCGCTTTGTCAAAGCCATTCGGTCCGGCCGACGCGCGCGCGTATCAACCTTCACATACCAACGGTTTGTCAGTGCCGTTCAACGGCGTGGATAGCGCGCCCGACGGCCCCTGCGCGAATCGTCCGGCATGTGACGATCGTCGGGCTGAAGCGCGGTGCAAGGTGTGAGAGCGTCCGGAGCGCTCACCGTGCCGCGGCATCCAAAGGAAGGCCATCATGCTGGACCAAGCCACTTGGCAAGCGAACGGCCCCGAACCTGTTGCGGAAGCGGTTGGGGAACCGGCACCACGAGTAGCCGATGCGGTATCCGATGCGGCAGTCACTGCGGCATCCAATCCGACAACCAAAGCGGCTGAGGCGCGCGGTCGATCATCGCGCAGCGAGCCGCTCGATCAGTACATCACCGCGCGACAGGGCCCGATCGAGGTCGGGCGCGAAGTCGAGATCATCGGCCAGTTGGCGCACGCCCTGGCACGCATGCATCAGAGCGGCCTGCTGCACCTCGACGTGAGGCCGAGCGCGATCCGCATCGACGCGTGGGGCGGCACTGCTGAGTTCGCCAACGAAGGCCACGCGGCCGGCGTTGATGCGGGCGGCAGCAGGCCCGATCGCATCCCGGGTTTCTGCGATCTTCCTTACGTGAGCGCAGAGGTGCTGGCGCGAGAGCCGGCGCAGGAGAGCGACGACGTGTACGCGTTCGCCTGCGTGGCTTACGAACTGCTCACCGGCCTTCATCCTTATGCGCGCCGTTCGGCGCTCGATGCGCTCGACGGCAGCTTCCAGCCGGCGGTGGTGCAGGGGTTGAGCGCCAAACAGAACGCCATGCTGCTGCGTGCACTCGAACCCCGCCGCATCGAGCGGCGCGTGACCATGGCCGAGCTCGCTTCCGCTTTCGGCGGCGATGCCGGATTGTCGAAGGCGCCGCTGCGCCGGCTGGCTCGCAGAGTCGGACCGCACGCGCACGCCGCGATCACCGCAACCGTGGCCTTCATGCTCGGGGTCGCGGTGCATTCGATGTGGACGCACTTCGCGGCGCCGACCACTGTCGCGGCTAACCTCCCGCCGACGCCCTGGTGGGGCGCGACCCTGCTACTGAATAACACCGCGACGATGGAGGTGCCAGCACCGGTGTCGCAGGCGCGCGATCCGGTCGTCGCTGATGCGCCGGTCGTGATCGATAGCAAACGGATTACCCTCGCACACACGGTCAACGCGTCGCGGGTCGAGCGTGAGCCCGGTGCCGACAAGCCCGCCCAAGCGCGCACCGAAAAACTGCCGGCCGAGAAGGTTCAAGCGAAGGCCGCGGAGCGCAACACCGACCGCACTCCCGAACCGAACTCGCGCGCGGCGGAAAGCGACGCATCGCGTGGTACGGGCGAGAGTTCGGCCGCGCGAGCGGCAGCACTGCAACAGGCGCAGGCGAGTGCCGCGGAAGCTTGCCCGAGCTGCTCCTGCCCGGACCTGGGAATGAAGCGGTTCGTCGCCGGTGTGTCGCTCAACTGGGAAGAGGCGAACTACTATCTCAACGTGTGCGGGCAGCGCGGCTAGCGCATCTCCGTACCAGGGAGCCTGCTCCTCGCAGGCTGCGCGAGTTCGTTCCGGCGCGGAGCGCGGGGGGGCTATCGCAGCCTGCGCGTGAAGTCGAGCGTGGGTTCCGTCTCCAGCCGCCACAACCTCGCGAGCAGCGCGTCGGCCTGCGTCTTGCCGATCACCGGGGCGGCCAGCTCCAGGAATTTCGCATCCAGCTCGCGATCGCTGAGCGGCAGTTCGGGATCGCCCTTGCGATTGGGCTGATAGAACGTCTCGGAGCGACCGTCGGCCGTTTCCACCGTCACGCGCGCCGCGCGCTGGTTGGGAAACGTCGCGTCGAGTTCCGGATCGAGCACGACTTCCACGTTC
Source organism: uncultured beta proteobacterium (assembly GCA_902826155.1). The sequence goes on along the minus strand of CADEDU010000094.1, from coordinate 16,250 downwards.
TCCATCAGCGCCCGTGTGGCGCGATCTTCCAGTCGCGTGGGTTCGAACGCATCGAGCCGCACGCTGCCGTGCACCAGCGCGTTCGCCACGACGTAGCCCATGCTGAACTTGGCTTCAGCGGCGGTGCGCGGCTGTTTGATGTTGGCGACTTCCAGTCCCGCCTTGTAGGTCGCCACGCGCACGCGGCGTATGTCGGAGGGCTTGAGCGCGAGCTTCTCCTTCAACGCGAGCGCTCCATCGATGGCCGCGAACGTGTGGCCGCAGCAGCCGTGGTTCTTGAACGTCATCACGCAGATGTGCCAGTCGCGGCCGAGCGTGGCGAGCGCCTTGTTCCAATCCGGGCCATCGCCCATCGCCACACCGAACCCGGCTTCGCCGTCGATGACGTCGAGCGAGCCGATCACGCCTTCCTGTGCTGCGCGTGCGGCGAGTACCCCGGCTTCGGCGGCGCGGCCGGCGTGCAGCGGCTTGGACATCGAGTCCATGCGGAACGCCTGCTGCAGCGCGGCTGCGAACGTGGTGACGGTGGCCATCGCGTGCATGTGCTGGTTGCGGGGCAGGCCAAGCAGCAGGCCCGCGGCCGGCGTGGCGCCGAACACGCCGATCGTGCCGGTGTTGTGCCAGTACTTGTAATGCGCGCGGCCCATCGCGGCACCGATGCGCGTGGAGATTTCGTAGCCGGCGATCACCGCGCGCAGGAACGTCAGGCCGCTTGCGCGCGTGGCTTGCCCCATGGCGAGTGCGGCCGAGATGGTGGGCGCGCCCGGATGGTAGATGCCGAACTTGAAGATGTCGTCGAACTCGACGGTGTGTGCAGCGGTGCCGTTGATCAGTGCCGCCGTGCGCGTCGTGGCCGCGCGACCGAGCGCGAGCGTGGCATCGCCGCGGTCCAACTCTTCGGCGAGTGCGCGTTCCAGCGCTGTGGCAGGCGCGACCACCGCGCCGGGCAACAGTGCGGCGTACCAGTCGATCACCGCGCGCTTGGCGTGATGGATCACTTCATCGGTGAACGT
>CADEDU010000094.1:7135-15137 GCA_902826155.1 uncultured beta proteobacterium | reverse complement strand
ACTACCTTTTCCCACTTCGCCGTTTCGGCGCGGATGTACTCACCGAACGCCTGCGGCGTGCCGCCCACCGGATCGGCACCCTGCACGATCAGCTTGTCGCGAATCTCGGGGATGCGCACGATGCGTGCAACTTCCACCGAGAGTTTGCCGGCAAGTTCAGCAGGCAGACCGGCCGGCCCCACCAGCCCGAACCACGACGAGGCGTCGAAGTCGGGGAAGCCCGACTCGGCGATGCTGGGTGTGTCGGGCAACGCGGCCGAGCGCCCCACGCTGGTCACCGCGAGCACGCGCAGTTTGCCGCTTCGCACATGCTGGATCGCCGAGGGGATCGTCGCGAACATGAAGTGGATCTGTTCACCCGAGAGCAGATCGTTCAGCGCCACCGCGCCCTTGTACGGCACGTGGGTGATGTCGAGGCTCGCCTGCAGGCGCATCAGCTCGCCCGAAAGGTGGGAAGAGGTGCCGCTGCCGGTCGAGGCGTAGAAGTACTTGCGTGGATGCGCCTTGGCGAGCGCGACGAATTCGGCGAGCGAATTCACCGGCATCGCCTGCGGATGCACCACGAGCATGTTGGGCACGTAGGCGATCAGCGAGATCGGCACGAGATCGGTGAGCGGATCGAACGCCATCTTCGCGTAGAGCGAACGGTTGACCGCGAGCGGCCCCACGGATGCGACCAGCAGCGTGTAGCCGTCGGGCTTGGCCTTGGCGATGTGCGCAGCCGCGAGATTGCCGCCGGCGCCGGCGCGGTTCTCGATGACGATCGGCTGGCCCAAGCTCTTGCGCAGCTCCTCGCCGATCAGGCGCGCGATGATGTCGGTGGTGCCACCGGCGGAGAAGCCGACCACGATGGTGATCGGTCGCGCCGGGTAGGTCTGCCCCCAGGCCGAACTCACAACCAGCGCCAGCAACAACGCCAGCGTGCGGACGATCGGGCGCATCGTCATTTCTTGTAGGAGGGATCGATGCGGTCGGCCAGGCGCCGCATTGCCGGCCATTCGAGCAGGCCGTAAGGCCGTCGCGTGCCGGGCTGATAGGCGTGCACGGTGCGATCGATCACGTCCTGCGGCGGCAGGATCATCTTGTCGTTGCACGCCATCGCCATCAATTGCGAACGACAGGCGCGCTCGACGCGATAGAGATTGTTGAACGCCTGCGCGACCGTTGCGCCGACCGCCAGGACTCCGTGATTGCGCAGCATCAGGATGTCGCCATCGCCAAGGTTCGCGACCAGCCGCCGCTGCTCCTCGAGATTGACCGCCGGGCCTTCGTAGTCGTGATAGCCGATGCGATGCCAGCGCATCGCGGTCTGCGTCATTGGCAGCAAGCCTTTATCGAGCGAGGAGATCGCCATCGTCGCGAGCGAATGCGTGTGGATGACGCAACCGACGTCGGGGCGCGCCTTGTGCACGGCGCTGTGGATCACGTAGCCCGCCAGATTGATGGTGTAGGGCAGGCCCTGGGGAAACTGCGGCGCCCACAGCACCTTCCCCTCGATGTCGATCTTGATGAGGGAGCTGGCGCAGATCTCCTCGTACAGCATGCCGTACGGGTTGAGCAGGAAGTGCTCGGTGCCGGGAATGCGTGCCGACACGTGGTTGTAGATCAGATCGTGCATGTCGAAGTGCTGCACCAGCCGATAGGCACAAGCGCAGTCGACACGTGCTTCCCACTCCGCAGCGCTCACCTTGCCCTTGAGCGATTTGAACTTGAGCGGCGGGTAGTCCTTGTCGGGTTCGAGCGTGGGATAGTGGGATTGCCACTTGCTGGCGTCGATGCGGCGTGAGGCCGTTGCGGGGCGCTCAGGGGCGGTCGCTCGCGACCGGCGCAGGCGGGCGGATTTCATGGAGGGTCTCGAGGAGACGTGATCAGGAGAAGGCGGCGGGCAAGCATAGTCAATCCGCCAGCGCGACGCCATGCGTGCGCTGCCGCCGGGCGCTACCATCGCCGGATGGCCTCACGCGCTTCACCAGCGAACCTCACCACCGGACCAGCTTCCGCCACCGGATCGCGATCCGCCACTGGATCAACTTCCGCCGCCGGTTCGACAGCCATCGCCGGTTCCACCATCGCGTTCGTCCGATCCGCTTCGAGCTCGATTCGGCTTGCCGCGCTGCCACCGCTCGCGCTGTACGTGCATTTGCCCTGGTGCGTGCGCAAGTGCCCATACTGCGATTTCAACTCGCACGAGGCGCGTGGTGCTTTGCCGGAGCAGACGTACGTCGATGCGTTGATCGCCGATCTGGAGCAAGCGCTGCCGTCCATATGGGGGCGCTGGGTGCAAAGCATTTTCTTCGGTGGTGGCACGCCAAGCCTGTTCGGCGCGGCGTCGATCGACCGGTTTCTCGCCGCGGTGCGTGCACGCGTGCCGCTGGCGCCCGATGCGGAGGTCACGCTGGAGGCCAATCCGGGCACTGTCGAAACCGGGAAGTTCCGCGATTTCCGCGCTGCCGGCGTGAATCGACTGTCACTCGGTATCCAGAGCTTCAACGCACGGCATCTGCGCGCGCTCGGCCGCATCCATGATGACCACGAAGCCCGCCGCGCGATCGAGATCGCGCAGACGCACTTCGACAACTTCAATCTCGATCTGATGTACGCGCTCCCCGAGCAGACACTTGCCGAGGCGCACGCCGACGTCGCCACTGCGATCGCCACAGGCGCGCCGCATCTGTCGCTCTATCACCTCACGATCGAGCCGAACACGGTGTTCGCAAAAGCCCCGCCGCCGATTCCCGCGGACGACGATGCCGCTGCGATTCACGATGTGGTGAGCGAGTCCGCGACAGCGGCCGGTTTCGAGCATTACGAAACGTCGGCCTACGCACTCCCAGGCCGGCGCTGCCGCCACAATCTGAACTACTGGCAGTTCGGTGACTATCTCGGCATCGGTGCCGGCGCCCATTCGAAGCTCTCGTTTCCCGATCGCATCGTGCGCGAAAGCCGCACGCGCAGCCCGGCGGTGTACCTGCAGCGCATGCAGGCGGGCGACGCGCCGATCGAGCGCAACGAGGTGCGCGTGGCCGACCTGCCGTTCGAGTTCATGATGAACGCGCTGCGCCTGGCCGACGGGTTCGAGGTGGCGATGTTCGCCGAGCGCACCGGCGTGCCGATCACTGCCGCCGATCGAGGCCTGCGCGACGCCGAAGCCAAAGCGTTGATCGAGCGCGATCACCTGCGTATCCGACCGACCGCGCGCGGCCGGCAATTCCTCAACGATCTGCTGCAACTTTTTCTGGAGTAGCCCTGATGAAGAAATCCCTGCGCCCGATCCGTGCGCTCGTGTTCGACGTGTTCGGCACCGTGGTCGATTGGCGCGGCTCCATTGCTCGCGAGATGCAGGTGCTCGCCCAGCGCAAGCGGCTGTCGATCGATGCCGACGCGTTCGCCGATGCCTGGCGTGCGGGCTATCGGCCGGCGATGCAGCGCGTGCGCTCGGGCGAGTTGCCGTGGACCCGCATCGACGATCTGCACCGCATCATCCTCGAATCGATCCTTCCGCAGTTCGGTCTGGAGAAACTGAGCGAGGCCGAGCGCGTCGAACTCAATTTCGTGTGGCATCGGCTGCGCCCTTGGCCCGACGCGGTGCGTGGCCTCAAGCGCCTCAAGAAGAATTTCGTCATCGCCACCTTGTCGAACGGCAACGTGTCGTTGCTCACCAACATGGCAAAGGCGGGAGGCCTGCCGTGGGATTGCATCCTGTCGGCGGAGGTGTTCCATCACTACAAGCCCGACCCCGAGGTGTATCGCGGTGCGGCGGACATTCTCGGCCTGGCACCGCATGAAGTGATGATGGTGGCTGCGCACAAGGACGATCTCGATGCCGCCGCCGGGGCCGGGCTGACCACCGCGTTCGTGACGCGTCCGCGCGAATTCGGTGAGCAGCCGCGCAAGGATCTGAAGTACGAGCGCCGCTTCAGCGCCAACGCGAGCGACTTTCTCGATCTGGCGGATCAGCTCGGCGTCTGACGCAAGAGGCGCGTCGCGCGATCTATTTCGCGACGAGGGCGCGCGCGAGCCGATGCAGCCGCGCCTCCTCACGCAATAACAGTGTGGCGAACTCCGCCGGTGAACTGCCCACCGGCGCGAACCCTTCGTCGATGAGCGCGTCGTGCACGTCCTGGCTGGCAAGGGTCAGCGCCAGGTCCTGGTGCAGCTTGATCAGGCGAGCACCCGGCAGACCGACCGCCGCGGTAATCCCGAACCATTGATCGACTGCGAGCTCGGCGAAGCCACGTTCGGCCGCAACCGGCAACTCCCGCAGGATCGGCGCGCGCTGCGATCCGAGCAGCACCAGCGGCCGTGCAGTGCCCGCGTTGATCGCGGCCATCAGCGCGGGCAGGGTGGCCAGCTCGAGATCGACGGCGGCGTCGACGAATCCGGGCAACTCACGGCGAGGGCGAGCGTCGACCGTCACCGCGACGCTGCGCGTCAGGTGCCGCGCGAGGAGTCGTTCGAGCGAACCGTCGGGCCCGGTGCGCAACGTGAGCGTGCCGGGTCGGGCTGCAGCGAGGCGACGCAGCGTTTCGAGCGAGTCGACCTTGCCGTCGCGATCGGAAGTGAGCACGAGCGGTGCTCGCGCCAGCAGCATCACGGGTTGAATCGCGCGCGCGACGCTGGTCGATGCAACTCCTGCCGCGTCAGGGCGCAGCTCGAACAGCTCGGCCGTGACCAGCAACAACACGTGGCCATCGTTCGTCGGTCGCGCCGTCAGCTCGACGGGCAGTAGCCGGGCCGCGCCGGGGCGATTGTCGATCGAGACGTCGTGCTTCCATGTGCCGGCGAGCCTCTCTGCGAAGCGACGCGCCAGCTGATCGGCGACCGACCCGGGCGGCTGCGGCACGATGATGCGCACATCGCGCGACGGGAATGGCGGGGTCGACTGCGCGTGCGCGTCGAGAATCTGCAGACCGCATAGCGCAGCCAGAGCACTGAACAGCACGGCAATAAGCTGTTGACGCGGCGGCATCCGCTCACGCTCAATCAGCGCACGGGTAGCGCGAATCACCGCACGGTGTAGCGCTCGACGAACGCCTGATTGATGGTTACGCCCAAGCCGGGCCGCTCGGGAATCTCCAGCGTGCCTTCGTGCACCGGAAAGCGCTCTTGCGCCAGTTCGTGCAGCAGCGGATTGGCGCCAAGCGAATACTCGAGGATGAATCCAGCAGGGGAGGCCGCCGCAACGTGCATCCCCGCGGCGAACGCGAGTGCTCCGGTCCACAGATGAGGGGCGAGTTTGAGGTTGAAGCTCGATGCTATGGCGCCAATACGCATCGCTTCGGTGACGCCACCGCAGATCGCCAGGTCGGGCTGGAACACGTCGGCGGCGCGCAACTCGGCCAGATCGCGAAAATCGAAGCGGTTGAATTCGCTCTCGCCAGCGGCGATCGGGATTGCCGTGCTGGCGCGCACCTCGGCCATGCCGCGCTTGTCATCGGCGGTGACCGGCTCTTCGAACCAGAGCAGGTTGCACTCTTCCACCAGACGGCAGAAGCGCTTGGCTTCGGCGACGGTGTAGGTGCCGTGCGCGTCGCAGGCCAGGCCGATCGAAGGGCCAAGCGCGGCACGCGCCGCATGCACCCGTTCGGCGGAGCGCGACGGATCGCCATCGATCACGCCGACACGCATCTTCACGGCCTTGAAGCCGCCGCGCGCGACGTAACCCGCGAGCTGTTCGCCGATCTTGTCGGCGCCGGCCCATCCGCCCGAAGCGTACGCCGGCATGCGCTCGGCCTTGCGGCCACCGAGCAGCCGCCACACCGGCTGACCGAGCCACTTGCCGACGAGATCCCACAGCGCCATGTCGATGCCGCTGATCGCGCACACCGACACACCGCGCCGGCCGAGGATCGGAAACACGTGGCCGTGCTCGATCGCGTAGTGACCGCGCACGCCGTTGTACATGAGCTCCCACAGGCGCGCGGTGTCGCGCGGGTCTTCGCCGATCAACATCGGCCCGAACTTGCGCTCGATCGCGGCGACCAGTGCGTGGCAGTTGGCAGCGCTGCCGACTTCCTCCTTCGCTTCGCCGTAGCCGACCAGTCCGTTATCGGCCTCGATGCGCACCAGCACCGAATCGAACGAGGCGACGCGGCCGAAGTCGCTGACGTGCTGCTGTTCGGCGGGGATCGGCACATGCAGCCAGCGTGCCTCGACGGAGCGGATCTTCATCGCCAAGCCTCGTAAGAGAGCGAAAGAGTAGGGAACGAACGATCAAGAGATCGCCGGCCCCAGTTTCGACCAGCGTGCTTCGATCGCCGGCCAGGCCGGCGCATTGACGAAATTGTGCGGCCGCTCGCCGCGCAGGAAGCGCAGCGTCTCATCGACCGCGATGACGCTCATGCGCCGCATGCTTTCGATCGAGATGCCCGAGACATGCGGCGTGGTAATCACGTTATCGAGCCGGAGCAACGGCGAGTCGGCGGGTAACGGTTGCGTGGCGAATACGTCGAGCGCCGCGCCGGCAATGCGCTGCTCCTGCAACGCCGCGATCAGGGCGGGCTCGTCGATGACCGCACCGCGCGACACGTTCACCAGAAACGCCGAGCGTTTCATCAGGCCGATGCGCTTCGCCGACATCAGGCCTTTGGTCTCGTCGGTGAGCGGGCACGACAACACCACGAAGTCGCTCGCGGCGAGCAGCTCATCGAGCGCGGCCGGGGCGACGTGCGCGGGCAGATCACTCAGACGGCGTCGGTTGCCGAGCACCGTCATGCCCAGACCGAAGTGGCACATGCGCGCGACTTCGCCGCCGATCGCGCCGACGCCGACGATGCCGATCGTCTTGCCGGCGAGTTCGACTGCGCCGTCACCGATCGGGCGTGCCTTGGCCCAGCCGTCACGCACCAGGCCGACATGCACGCGCGTCAAGCGGTGCGCCAGGCTGAGGCACTGACCGACGATGTATTCGGCGACCGACAAGGCATTGGCACCGGGCGCGTTGCAGACGGCGATCCCAAGGCGTGAGGCGACTTCCACTGGGATGAAGTCGACCCCAGCGCCATGGCGCACGACGCCACGCATGTCGGGTGCGCCATCGAAGATGTCATCGGGCAGCTTGGCGCGCACGATGATCGCGCTGGTGCCACGCGCCGCTTCGCGCAGCGCCTGCGCGTCGGTGGCCGGCGCCATGCGCAGCTCGGCGTACTGGGCCAGCCGCGCGGCACCTTGCGGATCGATCGAGTTGGTGAGCAGGACGACGGGTTTTGCCATGGTGATGAGAGCCTTGGTTGACGTTGCTTGTTCGCGCCGGGATACGGCTGATGCTGCGGGCAATCGACGGTGATGCGGTCAAGCGCGGCGCGTGAAGATCACATCCCACACGCCGTGCCCGAGTCGCAGGCCGCGCTGTTCGAACTTCGTGGCTGGTCGCGAGGCGGGGCGCTCGGCGAATCCTTGTGCGGTGTTGGTCAGATCGGGTTCGCCGCTCAGTACCTCGAGCATCTGCTCGGCGTACTCCTTCCAGTCGGTAGCCAGATGGATGATGCCGCCCGGCTTCAGCCTGCTTGCAATCAGCGCGACGAACGGCGGCTGGATCAGCCGGCGTTTGTGATGGCGCTTCTTCGGCCACGGATCGGGAAAGAACACGTGCACGCCATCGAGCGATTGCGCCGGAACCATGTGCTCGAGCACTTCAACCGCGTCGTGCTGAATGATGCGTACATTGGTAATCGCGCCCTGTTCGATGAGCCTCAGCAGCGCGCCGACGCCAGGCGGATGCACTTCGATGCCGAGATAGTCGTGCTCGGGATGCGCAGCGGCGATTTTCGCGGTGGTCTCGCCCATGCCGAAGCCGATCTCCAGGATCTTCGGCGCGGCGCGTCCGAATGCGGCATCGAGGTCGAGCGGTGCGTTGCGATACGTGATGCAAAAGCGCGGTCCGAGCGCATCGAGCGCCTGCTGCTGTGCGGTCGTGGTGCGTCCGGCGCGCAGCACGAAGCTGCGGACGCCGCGCAGGTGCGTGGGAGAGGAGGTCACGCGATCGGTCAGTGGAGTGAACAGG
>CADEDU010000094.1:0-7035 GCA_902826155.1 uncultured beta proteobacterium | reverse complement strand
GCGCGCGGCGCCGGTCATGCGCATGTCCGGAATCGCATCGATCAGCATGCGCGTGTACGGATGGCGCGGTCGAGTGAACAACGCGCGCGTCGGCGCCAGTTCCACCAGCCGGCCCAGGTACATCACGCCGGTGCGATCGGCAATGTGCGAGATCACCGCGAGATTGTGCGAGATGAACAGATACGTGAGGCGCAGCGTGCGCTGCAGCTGCTTCATCAGGTTGAGTATCTGCGCCTGCACCGACACGTCGAGCGCCGAGGTGGGCTCGTCGCACACCAGGAATTCCGGATTGGAAGACAGCGCGCGTGCGATCGAGATGCGCTGGCGCTGGCCGCCGGAGAATTCGTGCGGATACTTCAGCCCGTCATCGGCAGTCAGTCCGACCTGTCGCAGCAGTTCGCCGACACGTGCGTTGATGCCGTCGCGATCGGTCGCCATTGCGTTGCTTGCGCCTTGCACGCGCAGCGGCTCGGCGATGATGTCGCTCACGCGCCAGCGTGGATTGAGGCTGGCGTACGGGTCCTGGAAGATCATCTGCATGCGCCGTCGCGCTTCGCGTTGCACGACGTTGTTCGCGGTGTGCGTGTCGATCGTGGTGCCGTCGAACGTGATCGATCCACGCGAAGGTCGGTACAGCCCGACGATGAGTCGCGCCACGGTCGATTTGCCGCATCCGGACTCGCCTACCAGTCCGAGCGTCTCGCCGCGCGCGATGGTGAAGCTCACGTCATCGACCGCGCGCAGGATCTGGCGCCCCTCGCGCTCGAACATCCGGTTGAGCCAGGGTTTGGAGACATCGAAGTCGCGTCCCAGCCCGCTCGCCACGACCAGGGGGCGATCCGATGCGGCGAGCCCGGCTTCGTGATCGACGTTGGCAGTGTTGTCGACTGCGGCTGACATGATCGCCAAGCGTGATCAGGCGTAGCGCCAGCATGCGGCGTGCCGCGCGCCCGAGCCGTCGATCGCGGTGAGCACCGGACGCTCCTCGCGGCAGCGCGCCAGCGCCTGATCGCAGCGCGGATTGAACGCGCAGCCGCTCGGGATCGCGTTGAGCCGCGGCATCGCCCCTTCGATCTGCGCCAGCGACACGCGCGCGTCGCCGAGCTTTGGAATCGCGTTCATCAGCCCCACGGTGTACGGATGGCGCGCGTGGTGGATCACCTCGCCCACCGGACCGATCTCGGCGATGCGTCCGGCGTACATCACTGCCACGCGCTGCGCCGTCTCGGCGATCACGCCCATGTCGTGGGTGATCAGCATCACCGCGGCGTTCTGCTTCGCGCACAGGCGCTTGAGCAACGCGATGATCTGCGCCTGCGTGGACACGTCCAGTGCGGTCGTGGGCTCGTCGGCGATGATCAGTTGCGGTTCGGCGCACAGCGCCAGAGCGATCACCACGCGCTGGCGCATGCCGCCGGAGAACTGGTGCGGATACTGGTCGATGCGACGATCCGGGGCAGGGATGCCGGCTTCGGTGAGCCAATGGATGGCGCGCGCCCGCGCGTCGCGCGGCGACAGCCCCAGATGGGTGACGATGGTTTCGGTGATCTGCTGGCCGACGGTATAGAGCGGATTGAGCGAGGTGAGCGGATCCTGGAACACCGCGCCGATGCGCCGGCCACGAATGCGCCGGAACGCAGCGGCGGGCAGATTGTCGATGCGCTCGCCGGCCAGGCGCACTTCGCCGCCGGCAATCCGCCCGGGTGGTTCGAGCAGACCGATCACCGCCGCGCCGGTGAGCGACTTGCCCGCGCCCGACTCGCCGACCACGCCGAGCACCTCGCCCGGGCCGATGTCGAACGACACGTCATCCACCGCGACGAGCGTACCGCGCCGCGTGGGGAACTCCACACGCAGATTACGCACTTGCAGCACCGGGGCGTCGGTCATTCAGCGCAACTTCGGATTGAGCGCGTCGCGCAACCAGTCGCCCAGCAGGTTGACCGACAGCACCAGGATCACCAGGAACGCGCCAGGGAACAGGGTGATCCACCATTCGCCGGAGAACAGGAAATCATTGCCGATGCGGATCAGCGTGCCCAGCGACGGCGTGGTGGGCGGCATGCCTACGCCGAGAAACGACAGCGTCGCCTCGGTGATGATCGCAGTGGCGATGTGGATCGTGGCCAGCACCAGCACCGGACCGAGCACGTTCGGCAGCAGATGCGCGAACATGATCGACAGCGGCGTGCGTCCGATGACCCTGGCGGCCTGCACGTATTCCTTGTTGGCCTCAACCATGGTCGAGCCGCGCACGGTGCGTGCGTACTGCACCCAGCCCGACACTGCGATTGCCAGCACCAGCACCGGAATCGCGAGGCGGTCGTGCGAATCGGACGGGAGCGCGGCGCGCGCCACACCATCGATGAGCAGCGCGATCAGGATCGCCGGGAACGAGAGCTGAATGTCGGCCACGCGCATGATGAATGCATCGACGCGTCCGCCGACGTAGCCCGAAATCAATCCGAGCGTGACGCCGAGCACCAGTGCCAACGCCACCGCGAGCAGGCCCACGCCGAGCGAGATGCGCGCGCCGTACAGGATGGTCGAGAGTACGTCGCGGCCCTGGTCGTCGCTGCCCAGCGGATAGGCCAGCCGTCCGTCAGCGGCCCACAACGGGGGGATGAACGCGTCGTTGAGGTTGAGCGAGGCCGCGTCGAACGGATTGTGCGGGGCCACCCATGGCGCCAACAACGCGGCGCCCACGCACAACACCGTGAGCACCGCGGCGACGATCGTGACGGGCGAGCGGCGAAAGCTCCAGGCGACATCACTGTCCCAGATGCGCCGGATGCTGCCAGCCGCCTCCGCCATGAGCCGTCAACTCGCGCGGAGCGCGACTCAATCCATGCGGGTGAAGCGCGCCTCGGGGCGGTCGTCGGAGCGATGCACCGTGGTCACCGATTTCTTCATCGCCCACGGCCGCATCTGATGGTGCAGCGGTACATAGAACGCCTGATCGCGCACCATCACCAGCGCCTCGCGAATCAGGGCATCGCGCTTTTTCGTGTCGACCTCGGTCTTCATCGCATCGATCAACGCGTCGAGCTTCGGATCGCTCACGCGACCGAGATTGAAGTTGCCATCCGCCCCGGTGGTTTTGGTGCGCAACAACGATTGCAACGAGTACAGCGCGTCGAATGTCGCCACGCCCCAGCCGAGCAGGTACGCGCTCGAATCGTGCTTGAGGATCTTGGGAATGAAATTGGCGAACGGCATCGCATTGAGCTTGGTTTTCACACCGACGCGTGCCCACATACCCACCAGCGCCTGACAGACTTCCTCGTCGTTGACGTAGCGGTTGTTGGGGCAATCGAGGGTGAATTCGAACCCGTCGGGATAGCCCGCTTCGGCCAGCAGCTTCTTCGCCGCGGCTTGATCGAACGCCGGCTTGTCGATCTCGGGTGAGTGGCCGTGCACACCTGGGGCGATCATGATCGCCGCCGGGATCGACAGCCCGCGCATGGTGGTGCGGCGGATCGCCTCGCGGTCGACGGCCAGGTTCATCGCACGGCGCACCCGCACGTCCTTGAACGGATTCTTGCCCTTGACGCTGCTGTACTGCAGCTCGTTGTTGTGCTGGTCGAGCGCGATGAAGATGGTGCGCACCTCGTGGCCGTCGATCACCTTGAGCTTGCCATCGTTGCGCAGCCGCGCGACGTCTTGCGTGGGCAGATCGGTGACCATGTCGACGTCGCCGGCGATCAGCGCCGAGACGCGCGTGGCATCGGCCTTGATCGGCGTGTAGATCACCTCGGTCACGTTGCCGTCGTGCTTGCCCCACCAGCCGCGGTTGATGTTGAACACGATGCGCCGGTCGGGCTCCCACGTCTTGAGGATGTACGCACCGGTGCCGTTGGCGTTGCGCGAGGCGAAGGTGTCTTCCTTGGCCTTGTAGTCCTGGATCTTCTCGGCCTTGTTCTTCACCGACCAGTCCTTGCTCATGATGCGGAAGTCGATGATGTTGCGGAGCAGGATCGGGTTGGGCCCGTCGAGCACGAGTTCGACGGCGTGATCGTCGATCTTCTTCACTTCCTTGATGCCGGCCACGTAGATCTGCATCGTGCCCTGCGGCTGCTTGATGCGCTCGTAGGAGAACACCACGTCATCGGCGGTAAGCGGGGTGCCGTCCTGGAACTTGACGTTCTTGCGCAGGTTGAAGCGCCATTGCGTCGGGCTGATCTGCTGCCAGCTCTCGGCCAGCGCGGGTTCGACCTGATAGTCGCGGCTGTAGCGGGTCAGGCCCTCATATACGTGCATCACCATGGTGTTGGTGGTGGCGTGGTTCTGCGAGTGCGGATCGAACGTGAGGATGTCGTTCTGCGCCGCCCACTTCAGCGTGACCGCCTGGGCATGCGGTGCCGGGAGCACGAAGGCGGTCGCGGCCAGCGCGACGCCCGCAACGATGCGCTTGAGCGCGCGGCTTGCGTGTCGTTTCATGGGGTCCTCCTCCAAGAGGGGTGATGCGTTGCGTTGTGTAGCCGTGTTCCCGGTTGCGGCGTTTCGACGCGTCACCGGTGATCAGCGTCAAGCAGGATTCACTTCAAGGGCAAGGCCGACTCCACCAGCGCGCAGAAGAAGCTCGCGCCCAGCGGCAGGATCTCGTCGTTGAAATCGTACTCGCGCGTGTGCAGGTACGCACCACAGCCACGATCACCCTGACCGATCATGCAGTAGGCACCGGGCCGCGACTGCAACATGTAGGCGAAGTCTTCCGCGCCCATGGTCGGGAAATGATCGGTGACGACGTTGTCCTGGCCGAACACCCGCCCCGCGACCGACTGCGCGAACCGCGCCTGCTCCGCATCGTTGATGGTGGCCGGGTAGCCGCGCTTGTATTCCACGCTCGCTTCGGCGCCGAACGCAGCGGCAATCGAACGAGCCACTTCGCCGATGCGCCGTTCGATGAGATCGCGCGTGGCAGGCCGGAACGAGCGCGCGGTGCCGCCGAGCTTCACCTCTTCGGGGATCACGTTGTAGGCGGTGCTGCCGCTCGTATCCAACGTCGACACGCTCACCACGCCCGAATCGAGCGGGTGTACGTTGCGGCTGACGATGCTCTGCAATGCGGTTATGAGATGTCCGGCCACCAGTACCGGATCGCGCAGCAACTCGGGCTTGGCGGCGTGTCCGCCTTTGCCCTTGAGGGTGATGTTGAACTCGTCGGCGGCGGCCATCATCGGGCCGTCGCGCACGAACAACTTTCCTGGAGGTAGCTCGGGCCAGTTGTGCAGGGCGAATACGCGATCGGCGGGAAAGCGGTCGAACAGGCCCTCTTCGATCATCTGCTGCGCACCGCCCTGACCTTCCTCGGCGGGCTGGAAGTAGAAGTACACGGTGCCGTCGAAGTTGCGGCTGGCGGCGAGATAACGCGCCGCGCCCAGCAGCATCGTGGTGTGGCCGTCGTGACCGCACGCGTGCATGAAACCGTGATAGGTCGAGCGGTGCCCGAAGGTGTTCTTCTCGGTCATGCTCAGGCAGTCCATGTCGGCGCGCAGGCCGATCGACCCGCCGCCCGAGCCGCGCCGGCCGTGCAGCACGCCTACCACTCCGGTCGAGGCGATGCCGGTATGCACTTCGATGTCGAGTTTGCGCAGCGTTTCGGCTACGCGTCCAGCGGTGCGGCGCTCCTCGAAGCCGATCTCCGGATGCGCGTGAATGTCGCGCCGGAAGGCGGTGAGCTCGGCGTGAAAGCCGCGAATCGTTTCGATGGACGGGTGCATGGCTGGCCTCAGGCGATTGCCGCGCCGTCGATGCGCAGGCGTGGGTCTACCGCATAGTAAAGCAGATCCACGACCAGATTGATCACCACGAAGAACAGGGCGACCAGGCACAGATAAGCGGCCATGACGGGGATGTCGGCCGTGCTGACCGCCTGAATGAACAGCAGCCCCATGCCCGGCCACTGGAACACGGTTTCGGTGATGATCGAGAAGGCGATGATTGCGCCCAGTTGCAGGCCGGTGATCGTGATCACCGGCACCAGCGTGTTCTTGAGCGCGTGGCCGAAGTGGATGGCTCGATCGGATAGTCCACGCGCCCGTGCGAACTTGATGTAGTCGGTGCGCAGCACTTCGAGCATCTCGGCGCGGACCAGACGCATGATCAACGTCATCTGGAACAACCCCAGTGTGATCGAGGGCAACACCAGCGCCTTGATCCCCGACCACGTGAGCAGTCCGGTGCTCCACCAGCCGATCATGACCGTATCCCCGCGTCCGAATGAGGGCAGCCAGCCCAGCGTCACTGCGAATACCAGGATCAGCAGGATGCCGATCAGAAAGGTGGGCAGTGACACGCCGATCAGCGACACCGCCATCAGCACGTTGGCCAGCACGGTGTTGCGCCGTAACGCCGTGTACACGCCCATCGGCACGCCGCAAATCAGCGCGAGCAATGCTGCGCAGAACGAAAGCTCCAGGGTGGCAGGCAGCCGTTCGACGAACAGAACGGACACCGGCCGCAGCTGCCGCAGGCTCAAGCCGAACTCGCCTTGGATTGCACGCGCTACGAAATGCGCGTACTGGACGTAGAACGGTTGATCGAGCCCCAACTCGCGGCTGATGCGGGCACGATCCTCAGGGGTGGCGTCTTGCCCGAGCATGAACAGCACCGGGTCGCCGACGAAGTGGAACAGGCCGAAGGCGATGAACGCGACGACCAGCATCACCAGGACGGCCTGGGCGAGGCGGCGGATGATGAAAGCGAACATGGAGGCGGGCAGCTGGCGTGATCGCGTGGCTGCATGGTGCCCAATTTGCGTGGGCCGGGCAATGCGGCTGGCGGTGTATCAAGCGGCTGCGCCGCGCAGGTGACGAGAGCGCGCGCGTGCTTCGGCTAGAATTCCGGCTCGACGTGCCGGTCGTCAGAGCGGGTGTAGTTCAATGGTAGAACGGCAGCTTCCCAAGCTGCATACGAGGGTTCGATTCCCTTCACCCGCTCCAGATAGCCGCGCTGCTCGATCGCAACCCTACTCCCAGATCACCCCGCCGGAAATCATCAGCGCCGCGGCACCTAGCAAGTGGACTTCCGCGA
>CADEDU010000093.1 GCA_902826155.1 uncultured beta proteobacterium | reverse complement strand
TTTCGCGACTACCAGGAAGAGGTGCTCAACAACGCGCGCGTGCTGGCCAAGGTGCTGCAGGAAGAGCGCGGGCTGCGCGTGGTGTCGGGCCGCACCGATTGCCACATGTTCCTGCTCGATCTGCGCGCCAAGGGCATCACCGGCAAGGACGCCGAGGCGGCGCTCGGCCACGCGCACATGACGGTGAACAAGAACGCGATTCCGAACGATCCGCAAAAGCCGTTCGTCACCAGCGGCATCCGCATCGGCTCGGCGGCGATGACCACGCGCGGCTTCGAGGAGATCCAGGCCGAGCAGGTGGCCCATCTGATCGCCGATGTACTCGACAACCCGAACGATCCGGCCACGATCAAGCGCGTGGCCGAAGACGTGAAAAAGCTCTGCGCCAAATTTCCGGTGTACGCCCGCCAGTAATTCGATCCACCGAGCCGATCTACCACGCGACGGAGCCACGCCATGAAATGCCCGTACTGCAAAACCGAGGACACCGCGGTGATCGACTCGCGCCTGTCCGAAGACGGGCAGAGCGTGCGGCGCCGGCGCGAGTGCAAGGAATGCACCAAGCGCTTCACCACCTACGAGCGGGTCGAGCTGAGCCTGCCGATGGTGATCAAGGCGAGCGGCTACCGCTCGGCCTACGATCGCGAGAAGGTGCGCGTGGGTTTCATGCGCGCGCTGCACAAGCGGCCGGTGCCGACCGAGTACGTCGACGCCGCGATCAATCGCATCGAGCAGCGTCTGATCGCACTGGGCGAACGTGAGGTCAATTCGCGCGTGATCGGTGAGATGGTGATGCGCGAGCTGAAGAAGATGGACGACGTGGCCTACATCCGTTTCGCCTCGGTGTACGAGGATTTCCAGCGCGTCGATGACTTCCGCGAGAAGGTGCTCGAAGTGAAGCGCCCGGGGTTCAAGCGTGGCCGTCCGCGCACCACCGCCACGCCCGTGAAGGTACCGGACAAGGCGAGCTGAGGCCCTGGCACGCGTGAACTGCAGTCCTCGCCGTTTCAGGAAAACTTCGCCGATGCTGTTTCGAATCGTGCCCGCGAGAACCGCGGATCAATGAGCGATCTCGACCCTTTCACTCCCGCCGAGCATGCACACATGGCACGCGCGCTGGAGCTCGCCGAGCGTGCGCTCTACAGCTCGCCGCCGAATCCGCGCGTGGGCTGCGTGCTGGTGCGTGACGGCCGGATCGTCGGCGAAGGCTGGCACGAGAAGCCGGGCGGACCGCACGCCGAAGTGCTGGCCATTGCCGACGCCGGCGAGCGTGCGCGTGGCGCGACGGCCTACGTCACGCTCGAGCCGTGCAACCACTTCGGCCGCACGCCGCCGTGCGTCGATGCCGTGATCAACGCCGGCATCGCGCGGGTGGTCGCAGCCACGCCCGACCCGAATCCGATCGCCAAGGGTGGGGCGGATCGATTGCGCGCGGCTGGCATCGCGGTCGAGTTCGGTCTGCTCGCCGATCGCGCGCGCGAGCTGAATGTCGGCTTCTTCGCGCGCATCGCGCGTGGCCGGCCCTGGGTGCGCATGAAGGTCGCCGCCTCGCTCGACGGTCAGACCGCGCTCGACAACGGCGTGAGCCAATGGATCACCGGGCCCGATGCGCGCCGCGACGGCCATCACTTCCGCGCGCGTGCCTGCGCCGTGCTGACCGGCATCGGCACCGTGAAAGACGATGATCCGCAGCTCAATGTGCGTGACGTGCCAACCAGCCGGCAGCCGCCGCGCGTGTTGATCGACTCACGCCTAGACGTGCCGCTGGATGCGCGCATCCTGCACGGTGGCGGCGTGTTGATCGCCGCCGCGCGCGAGGATCGCGCCCGCATCGAGGCGCTGCAGGCCAAGGGTGCGGAGGTGGTGGTGTTCGCGAATCCGCACGGCAAGGTGGAATTGCCCGATCTGTTCGCCGAACTGGCGCGCCGCGGCTGGAACGAGATCCACGTCGAAGCCGGGACGAAGCTCAACGGCTCGCTCATGCGTGAAGGTCTCATCGACGAGCTGGTGGTGTATCTGGCCCCCAGTCTGCTGGGCGAGTCCGGTCGCGGCATGTTCAACCTGCCGGTGTTGACTTCGCTGCAGCAACGCGTGGCGCTCGAGATCCGCGACGCTCGCATGATCGGCGCCGACCTGCGCGTGATTGCGCGCGTCGTCGGACGTGCCGCAACACACTGACGCAGGAGGGTATCGATCATGTTCACCGGACTGGTCGCCGCTGTCGGGCGCATCACGCAGATCGAGCAGCGCCCGAAGGGCCTCAAGCTCACCATCGATGCAGGCAGCCTGGCCATGGGCGATGTGGCCATCGGCGACAGCATCGCCGTCAACGGCTGCTGTCTGACCGCGATCGAGATCGCCGGCAACACGTTCATCGTCGAGGTCTCGCAGGAGACGATCGATTGCACCGTCGGCCTGGATGCGCCGGCTGAGGTGAATCTTGAGAAATCCCTCACGCTCGCCGAGCGCCTCGGCGGTCATCTGGTGACCGGGCACGTCGATGGCGTGGCGCAGATACGCCGGTTCGAGCCGGTCGGCGAGAGCTATCTGTTAGCGATCGAAGTGCCGGCCGAGCTGGCCAGATACGTGGCGCGCAAAGGCTCGATTGCGGTCAACGGCGTCAGTCTCACGGTCAATCGCGTCGAGGCGGCGCTGTTCGAGGTCAATCTGATCCCGCACACGCTGGCGGTCACCACACTCGGGCATCTGCGCGTCGGCGCGCGCGTCAACGTCGAAGTCGATCTGATCGCGCGGTACGTCGAGCGGATGCTGTCGGCGTCGTCTTGAGCGAGGGTCAGCCGCGGCGAGCGCGAGTGGTGCCGCGGGAAAGCGTCAGCTCAACCAGATCGCGCTGCGCGCGACTGCCGCCAAGGCGCACGGCCTCGGCGCGGGACTGCTCCAGCAGATCGATCGCGATCGCCCAGTCGCCACGAGCGGCGGCTATCAGCGCGCGTGCCAGCCGAGGCGCCACTTCGCCCGCGGGAATGCGTCCGGCAGCGTGCGCCTGCGCCAATTCGTCGGCGAGTCTCGCCGCGGCCGCGACATCACCGGCCAGCGCAGTTGCCAGCGCGCGATGAATGTCGGCGAACGCGAGGCCGACGCGCGGGAACACGCGCTCGCCATATGCGCTTACTTCCTGCCAGCGTTGTCGCGTCGTGGGGTATCCGGCCAGCGTCGCACGCCACAGGTAGGACGCCGAGTCGGTCAGCGTGAGCAGGGGTGGTCCCCACGCAGCGCCCGGATGCACCGCGCTCGAATAGAACCACTCGGCACGATCGAGCTTGCCCAAGGCAAGCGCAGAGAGAGCGGCGTGCCACGCGAGATGGCAGTGCATCGGCCCCTCGCGCGAGTAACCCGGCAGCCAAGCTTCGATGAACGCGAGCGCCTCGGCATCTTCGTTCGCTTCGTAGTGCGCATGCAGCGTGATGTGCGCGGCGTTCGCGCTGCGCGGGTTCAGCGCCATGCTGCGTTCCGCCAGTTCACGGCCAAGCGCGACATGGCCGGTTTCAATCGCCGCGAAGCCTTGGGCGCCCAGAAACCACCAGTCTTCGCCGAAGTGCGGGGCGAGGCGAGTGAGCCAGTCGTAGAGCTGCTGCTCGCGGTCGATGAATCCACTGAAACCGAGCAGGCCGAACACGCCCACTGCCGGGGCCAGCACCATCGCATCACGCGGGAACTCGTCGAGATGCTCGCGCGTGGCAGCCAGCGCCGCGGCGCTGTTGCCTTCGATCGCGAGAGCGATGGCGTTGACGTGTTGCTGCTCTCGTCGCGTCGTTGCCGTTGCCACCGCGCGTGCCGCACCGGCAGCTTCACGTGCCGCGACCATGTCGCCGATCGACGCGTGCGCGCGCGCCAGGCCGATCCGCGCCAGGGCGAAGTGCGGGGCTTCGCTGAGGGCCTGGTTGAAGCAAGCGTCTGCGCCTGGATTGGCCGAGAGCAGGCGGTCAACCCCGTCGCGATAAGCATGCGCGGCGCTGCCCGAGTCCACGGACAACGGTAATTCGTAGCGATCGGTTTGCACGAGCAGACTCCAGGGCGAGCTCCGCGTCGATATTACGCAGTTCGCTCCGATGCCTGGCTAAAATCCGTACTGCTTCCCGCCAAGCCTCGCAATGCGCCGTTCCGCTGACGAGATCGCTCGTCGCCAGTCCCGCCTCCCGCGTCCGGAGTTTCCGCCCGACCTGCCGATCTCGCAGAAGCGCGACGAGATCGCGCGCGCGATCGCAGCGCATCAGGTGGTGATCGTCTGCGGCGAAACCGGCTCGGGCAAGACCACGCAGCTGCCGAAGATCTGCTTGGCGCTCGGCCGCGGGGTGCAGGGACTGATCGGTCACACCCAGCCGCGCCGGATCGCAGCGCGCGCCACCGCATCGCGGATCGCCGAGGAACTTCACACCGAGCTGGGCAAGGCGGTCGGCTACAAGATCCGTTTTACCGATCAGACCAGCCGCGACGGCTACATCAAGTTGATGACCGACGGCATCCTGCTCGCCGAGACGCAGAACGATCCCACGCTCTCGCAGTACGACACGCTGATCATCGACGAGGCGCACGAGCGCAGCCTCAACATCGATTTCCTGCTGGGTTACGTGAAGCAGCTGCTGCCGCGTCGGCCCGATCTGAAATTGATCATCACCTCGGCGACGATCGATGCGCAGCGCTTCGCGCGCCAGTTCGGCGATGCGCCAGTGGTCGAGGTATCCGGGCGGCTGTATCCGGTCGAAGTGCGCTATCGGCAGCCGGAAGAAGACGACGACGGTTCGATCGATCTGGCGCAGTCGATAGCCGATGCGATCGACGATCTCGCGCGTGAAGGCGCGGGCGACGTGCTCGTGTTCCTGCCCGGTGAGCGCGAGATCCGCGAGGCGGCCGAGGTGTTGCGCGGACGCGATGCGCCCAACACCGAAGTCGTGCCGCTCTACGCGCGACTGTCGGCCGCGGAGCAGGAGCGCGTGTTCCGGGCGCACAAGGGGCGGCGCATCGTGCTGGCGACGAACGTGGCCGAGACCTCGCTCACGGTGCCCGGCATTCGCTTCGTCGTCGACACCGGCCTGGCGCGCGTCAAACGCTACAGCTATCGCAACAAGGTCGAGCAGCTGCAGATCGAGCGCATTTCGCAGGCGGCGGCCAAGCAGCGTGCCGGCCGTTGCGGGCGTGTGGCGAGCGGCGTCTGCGTGCGCCTGTACGACGAGGAGGACTTCGCCAAGCGGCCCGCGTACACCGATCCGGAGGTGCTGCGCTCCTCGCTCGCGGCGGTGATCCTGCGCATGAAAGCGCTGGGGTTGGGAGCGATCGAATCGTTTCCATTCATCGCTCCGCCGGCGCCCCGGGCGATTGCCGACGGCTACGCGCTGTTGCATGAATTGGGTGCGCTCGATGTGCTCGAAGGCGAAGCGGAAGCCAAGCCCGGTGCCGGCCTCACCGAGATCGGCCGCCAGCTCGCCCGGCTCCCGGTCGATCCGCGCATCGGCCGGATGGTGCTGGCCGCGCGCGCCGAGGGCAGCTTGAACGAAGTGTTGGTCATCGCTGCGGCGCTGGCGGTGCAGGATCCGCGTGAGCGGCCGCTGGAGCGCGCGCAGGCCGCCGACGAAGCACAGAAGAAATTCACCGACGAGCGCTCCGATTTCATCGCGCTCCTCAAGCTGTGGAGCTTCTTCGCCAAAGCGCTGCGCGAGCTGTCGGGCCGCAAGCTCCAGGCGTTGTGCCGGCAGCACTTCGTCTCGTTCAACCGTTTGCGGGAGTGGCGCGACATCGTCGGTCAGCTCACCGAGTTGCTGGGCGAGCTCGACGCGAAGATCAAGGTCGAGGAGCCCAGCCTCGACCCGGCGCGCTACGCCATCATCCATCGTGCCGTGCTTACCGGGCTGCTGGGCAATATCGGCCTGAAAGGCGAGGAGGGCCCGTATCTCGGTGCGCGCGGCATCAAGTTCTATATCCATCCGGGTTCCGGGCTCGGCAAGAAGGCCCCGCGCTGGGTGATGGCCGCTGAACTCACTGAGACGACGCGTCTGTTCGCCCGCACGGTGGCCGGCATCGAGCCGCAGTGGCTCGAGCAGATCGGGTCACACCTCATCAAGCGGTCACAGGCCGAGCCGCACTGGGAGAAGAAGCCGGCGCAGGTGATGGCGCTCGAGCGTGGCGTGCTCTATGGCATTCCGGTGTACGTGAACCGGCGCGTGCCGTTCGGACCGATCGATCCCGACGGCGCGCGCAAGATCTTCATTCGCGAAGCACTCGTGCAGGGCGATTTCGAGTCACGCGCGCCGTTCTACGTGCACAACCGTCGCCTGCTGCACGACATCCAGGAGCTGGAGCACAAGTCGCGCCGTCCCGACGTGCTGGTCGACGAGGAGCTGATCTACGCGTTCTATGACGACCGCATCCCCGATGGCGTCTGGAGCGACGCCAAACTGACCGCCTGGCGCAGCAAGGCCGAGGCGAAGGATCCGAAGCTCCTGTTCCTCAAGCGCGAGGAACTGATGCGCCACGAGGCGGCCGGGATCACGACTGCGCAGTTTCCGACGCAGATCGAGCTGGCCGGGCGCGCGTTCGCGCTGGAATATCTGCACGATCCGGGCGGTGCGCGCGACGGGGTCACCATGACGGTGCCGCTGATCGCGCTCAATCAGCTGAGCGCTGCGCGCCTGGAGTGGCTGGTGCCCGGGTTGCTGCGCGAGAAAGTCATCGCCCTGACGAAATCGCTGCCGCAGCGGCTGCGCCACCGTCTCGGAACGCTCGGCGATTTCGCCGACGACTTCATTGCCGCGACCGAGCCCGCCGATGCTCCACTCATCGAGGCGTTGACGCGCTTCATCCGCACCGAGCTCAATCTGCAGGTCCCGCTCGATGGGTTCCGGCTCGATGCGTTGCCGGCGCATCTGCAGATGAACATCCGCGTGATCGACGAGCACGGACGGCAGCTTGCGATCGGTCGCAATCTCGCGCAGCTGCGGGGCGAACTGGGCCGTAACGCGGGCGAGCGATTCAGCGAGATCGCCCAGGCCGGCACGCCTGCGAACGAGACGACGAGCTGGACGTTCGGTGCGCTCGAAGAAGTCATGGAGATCAGTCGCGGCAGCGAGACGCTGATCGGCTATCCGGCCATCGTCGACAGCGGAGCCGCCGTGCGTCTCGAAGTGATGGATTCACCGCAGCGCGCGCGCACAGCCCATCGGGAAGGGTTGCGCAAACTGTTCCAGCTCCAGTTGAAGGACCAGGCGCGCTTTCTGGAGAAGACGATTGCAGGCAATCAGCCGCTCACGTTGCAGCTGACCGCGTTCGGCGACGTTGCCCGATTGCGGACGCATCTGGTGGCGGCGGTAATCGAGCGCGCGTGCATGAACGATCCGTGGCCGACCGATGCGAATGCGTTCGCGAAGCGGCTGGACGAAGGCCGCACGCGGCTGAATCTGATCGGCCAGGAGATCGTGCGCCTGATCGGGCAGATCCTTGCCGAGGCGGCGGCGTTGCGCAAGAAACTCGCCGGACTCAAGGCGTTCGCCGCAGTTGTGCGCGACGTCGAGGAACAGCTCGCGCGGCTGCTGCCAGCCGATTTCGTCCTTGCGATCGGCTACGAGCGATTGGCGCAGTATCCGCGCTACTTTAATGCGATCGGGTTGCGCCTGGACAAGCTGCGCAACGATCCGACACGCGATCAGCGACTGCACGCGGAGCTCGTGCCGCTGGAGCGTGAATGGCTGCGCGAGCAGGTGCGTACGGCCAAGAGCGGCGAGCAGGATCCGCAGCTCGAGCAGTTTCGCTGGTTGCTCGAGGAATTGCGCGTTTCGCTGTTCGCGCAGGAGCTGAAGACGCCGGTGCCGGTGTCGGTCAAGCGGCTCGCCCGGATGTGGCAAACTATCCAGCGATAACAGCGATCCCCCCACGAGCGCGTGCCACCCATCGCGGTCCCGCCAGCAGCGCTGCAACCGACCCGCAGCCCCAACGTACGAATGATCTTCCTCGGAGCCTTTCGATCGCCGATCGGAAGCCGCGAGGTTCGATCGATCTTTTCGCGATAAGCCATGCAAGAGCTTTCGCAGGCCCTGGCGCGTGCCGCGCGCACGATGATGCATCCGCGCATGTTGTGGCTGATGATCTGGCCGATCGCGCTGTCGCTGATCGTGTGGATCGCGCTCGGCACGTTGTTCGGGGCGCAGGTGTTCAATTGGGTGGAGAGCTACCTCAACCAGTCGAGCCTCTACAAGAGCGTGGCCGGTACCTGGCCGATCTCGGCCCTCGCGACCGGGTTGCTGTGGCTGTTGATGTTTCTGCTCGCCATTCCGCTGGTGCTGGTCACCGCCACGCTGATCGTCGGGCTGGTCGCGATGCCGATGGTGGTGCGTTTCGTCGCTGACCGCGATTTCAGCGCGCTCGAACGGCGCCGCGGCGGCACGTTCGTCGGCAGTCTGGTCAACACGGTGGTATCGCTGCTGCTGTTCATCGTGCTTGCGCTGGTGACGCTGCCGTTGTGGCTGATCCCGCCGCTATGGCCGGCGATCCCGATCGTGCTGCTTGGTTTCTTCAATCAGCGCGTATTTCGCTATGACGCGCTGGCCGATCACGGCAGTCCGGAGGAGATCCGCGCGATCGTCAAGGGCGAGAGCCGTTGGCTGTGGTCACTCGGCATGATCCTCGGCCTGATCGGCTACATCCCGCTCGCAGGCCTGTTCGCGCCGGTGTACAGCGCACTGGCGTTCACCTATTACTGCCTCGGCCGGCTTTCGCAAATGCGCGGCATCCAAATGCGCGGCATCGATTCGGTCCGGGCGCGTCGATTACGCTGAGGCGCGGAGCTCGCGATGGCCTTCTTCAATTTGTATCACCACAACTTCGTGCGGGTGGCCGCCGCGGTGCCGCGCGTGCATCTGGCCGATCCGGCGGCGAACGCGATCGAGACGGTCGCGCTGATGAAGCAGGCCGCGGCGCAACGCTGCGCGCTGGTGGTGTTTCCGGAGCTGGGGCTGTCGGGCTACTCCTGCGAGGATCTGTTCCATCAGCATGCGCTGGTGGAGGCTTCGCTCGAAGCGCTGCGCACCGTGCGGGAAGCCTCGCGCAAGATTCCGGTGCTGGCCGTGGTCGGCTTGCCGTTGCAACTCGATGGCCTGCTCTACAACTGCTGCGCGGTGGTGGCCAATGGTCGGGTCCATGGCGTCACCCCGAAGACCTATCTGCCGAACTATCTCGAGTTCTACGAGATGCGGCACTTCACGCCGGGCGACTATCCTCCGTTCGATGTGATCGATCTGCTGGGCGAGCGCGCGGTTCCGTTCGGTTCGCGGCTACTGTTTTCGCTGGCCGGACAGCCGCAGTTCAAGCTGCATATCGAAATCTGCGAAGACCTGTGGACGCCGATCCCGCCGTCGTCGTATGCGGCGCTCGCAGGAGCAACGGTGCTGGTGAATCCATCGGGCTCGCCGGTCACGATCGGCAAGGATGCCTATCGCAAGCAACTGGTGGCCAATCAATCCGGTCGCTGCATCGCGGGGTACGTGTACAGCGGTGCCGGATTCGGGGAGTCCACCACGGAAGTCGCCTGGGACGGTCATGGTCTGATCTGCGAGAACGGATCGGTGCTGGCCGAGACCGAGCGGTTCGGTTACGACTCGCAACTGGTCAGCGCCGATGTCGACTTCGACCGCTTCGCGCAGGATCGCGTGCGGCTCACCACGTTCGGTCAGAGCGTGGCGCGCGAGCGCGATCGGATCGAGCGCTTCCGCACCGTGACGATCGAGCTGCCGCTGCCGAACGACGCGGTGCTGCCACTGCAGCGCGCCTACGAGCGTTTTCCGTATGTGCCGAGCGACCCGGCACAGCGCGCCAGCCGCTGCCAGGAGGTGTTCGACATCCAGGTGCAAGGCCTGGTCCGTCGGCTCGAGGCGATGAACGCGAAGAAGGTGGTCATCGGCGTATCGGGTGGACTCGATTCGACCCAGGCGCTGCTGGTGTGCGCCCAGGCGATGGACCGCATGAAACTGCCGCGCGCCAACATCCTCGCGTACACGATGCCAGGATTCGCCACCAGTGCACGAACGCTCAAACAGGCCAAGCAGTTGATGGAGGCGGTGGGCGCGAGCGCGCACGAGATCGACATCCGGACCTCGTGCCTGCAGATGCTCAAGGACATCGGTCATCCCTACGCGCGCGGCGAGAAGGTGTTCGATGTCACCTTCGAGAACGTGCAGGCGGGCGAGCGCACCAGTCACCTGTTTCGCCTGGCGAATCTGCACAACGCGCCGGTGATCGGCACTGGCGATCTGAGCGAGACGGCGCTGGGCTGGTGCACCTACGGCGTGGGTGATCAGATGGCGCACTACAACGTCAACGCGAGCGTGCCCAAGACGCTGATTCAGTACTTGATTCGCTACATCGCGGCGAGCGAGCAGATGGGCAAGGCGGCGAGCAACGTCCTGCGCGCGGTGCTGGCGACCGAAATCAGTCCGGAACTCGTTCCGGCGGGCAAACACAACAGCGGGCAGCCGGCGCAAAGCACGCAGGCGGTCGTCGGTCCCTACGAGTTGCAGGACTTCCATCTCTACTACGTGCTGCGCTTCGGCTATTCACCGGCGAAGGTCGCGTTCCTGGCGTGGTCGGCGTGGTCGGATGCCACGCGCGGCAATTGGCCCGACATCCCCGACGGAGAGCGTCGCTCATACACGATTGCCGAGATCAAGCGCTGGCTCGCGGTGTTCCTGCGGCGGTTCTTCCAGCTTTCGCAGTACAAGCGCACCGCCATGCCCAACGCGCCCAAGGTCGGCTCCGGCGGATCGCTTTCGCCGCGCGGCGACTATCGCGCACCAAGTGACAGCGACGCCAAGGTGTGGCTCGCTGCGGTCGAGGTGGTCCCGGAGCGCGAGCCCGTTGCGGCAAAGCCACGCCAGCGCGCGCCGAAGGGCAAGGCGCGACGCGGATAGTTGGCGCACCTTCTCATCACGGAAAGCGATTCGATGGCTCAATCTGGCGCACGCGGAATCGGTTGTCTGATCATCGGCGACGAGATCATCCGCGGCAAACGTGAAGACAAGCACTTCCGCAAGCTGATCGAGATCCTCGGCGCGCGGGGCATGCGCCTGGACTGGTGCCAGTATGTCGGCGACAGCCGTGCGCGCATCACCGCGGCGCTGGCGCGCTCGTTGGGGTCGTCGGATATCGTGTTCAGCTTCGGCGGGATCGGCGCCACGCCCGACGATCACACGCGCCAGTGCGCCGCCGCGGCGTTGGGCGTCGAGTTACGGCTGCATCCGGACGCCGAGCGTGAGATCCGTGAACGCTTCGGCGGCGAGATCACCGAATTCCGATTGCGCATGGGTGAATTTCCGCTCGGGTGTTCGATCATTCCGAATCCGGTCAATCGCATTCCCGGATTCTCCTGCGGCGATCACCATTTCGTGCCCGGCTTTCCGGTGATGGCCTGGCCGATGGTGGAGTGGGTGCTCGACACGCACTACCGCGCACTGTTCGATCGCGTGCCTGAGGCGGATGACTCGGTGATGGTGTACGACTCGGCCGAGAGCACGCTTACACCGCTGATGGAGCAACTGGAGCGCCAGTTCCCCGGATTGAAGGTCTACAGTCTGCCGAGCATGGGCGAAGGCGGTGTGCGCCGTCACATCGAACTCGGCGTGCGCGGTGATCCGGAAAAGATCTCCGCGGCGATGATTGAGCTCAAGCGTGGCGTGGAAGCCCTGAACGGCCGCTGGGAGGCTCGTCCGTCGCCGAAATAGCGGGCGTCGCGAGGAACGGTTGGGTCCGCAGGCCTAGCGGGATCACCAGGAAAAGAAAAAGCCCCGGCTTGCCGGGGCTTTTCGTTGCGACGGACAGCTTCGCGATCAGCTGCGGCGCTTGGCTGCCGCGCGAGTCGCTTGCGTCGCGTTCGCGAACTGATGGTCGATCGCGGTGGAGGTCTGCTTGGCGAACTTCGACGCATTGTCGTACGCCGCATTGAACATCGCCAGCGTCGACTTCATAGCGCTCACCATCGCATCGGAACCGACCGGGCTGTTCTTCGCGAACGCCTCGAGCGTGGTGCCGAACGCCTTGTTGAGTTCGGTGGTCTGCGCGTCGAGCGCTTTCACCAGATTGGCTTGCGCCTGCGTGGTGGCGTCGTACACGGTGCGTGCGTAGTCGACTGCTTTTTCGATCGACGGTTGCGCTGCGGCGCTGTTGATCTGCATCAGCTCCTGCGCGTCCTTGGCGGACAGCACCGCGCGCATGTGCTCGGCGGCGTCCTGGAACGATGCTTTGGCGCTCGCCACGTTGACGGCGGCCACTTTCTCGGCAGCGGCAAACTGGGCTTCAGCGATGGCCAGGGCGGTCTCGACGCTCGCTTTGCTGGCGCTCATGAATTTCTCTGGAGTGACGTACATGGGTTATCTCTCGTTCTAGGGGTTATGTCGGACGGATTGGTGGGACGAATTCAGCAGGACATCGGAGGCAGCACATTGGGAGCAACGCATCGGAAGCAACACACCGGGAGCAACACATCGAACCACGTTTGCTGCATCGCACAATCGAATTTTAGGGCGCGGTCGGATCAAGTCAAGAGATTTTTTGTGCTTTGCAGCAATTGGGGCTGGCGCACTCGATTAAGCCATTCAATCGTAAGGAATTTCCGCCCGGTACTGGAATCCATCCACTGCCAGGTCGAAGCCCCGGATTCGCCTCAACCCGGCTCGGCGCAGGCACGCTCATGCGGCACGTGCGCCAGATTCCAGACACGCATGGCCCACTCGAGCAGTTCGGTCACGCCTGCTGGCCCGGCATCGCTCGGCAGACCGAGAAAGCGCAGCGCGCGAGCGAGATTGGCCGCGGCCTGGTGATCGTCGAGCGGGATGGCATGGGTCTGCTTCGAGAGTTTTTCGCCCGACGCATTCACCACCACCGGCAGATGTGCGTAACGCGGCGTGCTCACTTCGAGCAACCGCTGCAGGTGGATCTGCCTTGGCGTGGAATCGAGCAGATCGGCACCGCGCACGATGGTTGAGATTCGTTGTTCGGCATCATCGACCACGACTGCGAGCTGGTACGCGATGAGCCCGTCGGCGCGACGCAGGACGAAGTCGCCGACCTCTACGGCCAGGTCTTGTGAGATTGGTCCCTGAATCAAGTCGTCGAAGCCGATGACGGCGTTGCCGACGCGCACGCGCTCCGCTCGGGCGGACTTGCCTGCCGCCATGCCGGCGCGACAGGTTCCGGGATAGACGTTCGACCCTGCACTTGTTGCGTACCCGAATCGCCTTTGCGAGTCGGCGATCTCCTTGCGCGTGCACGCGCAGGGGTAGGTCACGCCGGCGCGACGCAGTTGATCGAGCGCGTCCTGGTACGCCTCGATGCGAGTGCTTTGAAGCACGACCTCACCGTCCCAGGTCAGCCCATGGGATTCGAGCGATCGCAGGATGCTTGCGGTCGCACCGGGCATCTCGCGCGGCGGATCGATGTCGTCGATCCGCACGAGCCACGTGCCGCCGTTGCTGCGTGCGTCGAGATAGCTCCCCAGTGCTGCGACCAGCGAGCCGAAGTGCAGGGGCCCCGTCGGAGACGGGGCAAACCGACCTCGATATCGCGACTCGACGGTCATCGAATGTCAACGAAGGTCGGGCCGACCAGCCACGCGATTCCGAGCGCCATCTCCACGCCCCGATCAGCGCGAACCGAGTGCGAACTATTGGGCATGATTTGCGTGGGCTTCGACGAAAACAGCACATTCGCTCCCTATACTCTTAACGATCTTGTGACATTGATTGTCGCGCTCTCCCGCCAATGGTTGAGAACTCCTTCCCACGACCGAGCCTGGCCGCGTGCTTCTGCGCATCGAGCCATTCGACGTTGCGGCCGAGCCATCCGAACGCGTCCAGCATGCCAGAGGCTGCTGCCGGGTTGAACGGTCCTGCACTTCGACGCGGCGGACGCTGTCGGCCACGGAAAAGCGGAGCGCGTTCCGCCGCATGAGCGTCCGCAGCCCCGATCCGACCGAGGTGATCAGCGTCGCGGAGCTGTCGACGCAACGCGCGCGCGCGCTCGTGTCGCGGACCACGATCGGCGTGCTCGCGGAACTGCTCGCGGTGGTGACGGTGAGCAGCGCGTTGTTCTCGCACGTCGAGGATCGCCAGATGGTCGCCTGGTGGGGGTACATGGCGCTGATCGCCTTCCTGCGATTGGGTCACTGGATGTACGCCCGACCCGACAGTGGCCGCACCACCAACGACCGGTGGCTGGCCGCGCTATGGGGTGCCGCGGGTGTGGGCTGGGGGGCCGCGCTGGTTGCGTTCTTCCCGCTGCAGGGGCCGATCCGCGAAGGGCTGATCCTGCTGGTGGTGTGCGCGAACCTGGTGCTCGCGCTGGAGGTGCTGCACGCCAGCCGTTCGGCAATGCTCGCGTACGCGATCCCGGTGATCGGACTGCCGGCCGCTCGCCTTGCAACCACGCATGATCCGATCCGCTACGCGTTCGCTGCTCTGCTGCTCGTCTTCCTGGCGCTGGTGCTGTTCGGCTACACGCGGCGCTTTCGCCAGCACGATTCGACGCTGGTCACGCGAATTCGCAGCGAGCGGCGCCTGGGGGAGCTCGCCGTCATCGAGCGCAGCCTGCGCGAGTCGATCGTGGAGGAGCGCGTGATTTTCGAGAGCGCGCTGGTCGGCATTGCGATCGTCAAGGACCGCGACTTCGTGCGCTGCAACCGCCGCATGGAGGAGATTCTGGGTTTCGCGCGAGGGGCACTCGACGGCACTTCGACGCGCACGATTTTCGGTGACGGCGCGGAGTGGAACACCGCGCTTGCGCGCATTGCCGACGATCTCGTGCGCAGCGGCTGGCATGACGAGGAACGGTCGTTCGTGCACCGCGACGGACGCATCGTGTGGTGCCGGTATCGCGGGCAGATCATCGACCGCAACGACCCATCGCGCGGCTCGATCTGGGTGATCGAGGATCTCACCCAGCACAAGCAGGCGGCACAAGCCAAGGCGCGCGGCGATGCCCAACTCGCGCAGGCCGCAAGCGAAGTGCGTGCGGCGAACGAACGGCTGCTCGATGCGTTCAACTGCGTGCCCGATGCCTTCGCGCTGTTCGACGACGATGACCGGCTCGTCACCTGCAATAGCCAGTTTGCCGCCTTTTATTCGGCCGTGGCGCCGCAGGATCGTCTGACTGGCATGACGTTCGAGGAGCTGCTGCTCGGCTCGATCCGCGCAGGCGAGGCCGTGCCGGCCGAGTACCGGCGCAATCTGCCGGGATGGGTCGCTGAAGTGATGCGCCGGCATCGCAATCCGACCGCGCAGGAGTTCGTCTATCAAGCGGGCGACGGGCTGTGGTGGTGCGTGCGCGAATGCCGTACCGGAAGCGGCGGCACCGTGCAGCTGCGCACCGATATCACCGAGATCAAGCGCGCCGAGGAGCGCATCCGTCACCTTGCGCACCACGATCCGCTGACCGGCCTGCCCAATCGCAGGCTGCTGGATGACCGCCTCGACCAGGCTTGCCACTTCGCGCGGCGCAGCGGCCAGCATGTCGGGGTGATGCTGGTCGATCTCGACAATTTCAAGGGGATCAACGACGAGCAGGGCCATGAGGTCGGCGATCGCGTCCTGCGCGAGGCGGCCAGGCGATTGCGAGAGTCGGTGCGTGAAGTCGACACGGTGGCACGTCACGGTGGTGACGAGTTCGTAGTGGTGCTCGCCGAGTTGCGCCAGTCGATGGACGCAGCGCGCATCGCGCGCAAGATCCTGCAATCGCTGATCCAGCCGATCGTCATCGACGGCCGAGCGTTCCGCATCGGCGCAAGCATCGGCATCAGCACGTATCCGAACGATGGGTTGGACCCCGAAGGCCTGCTCAAGA
The DNA here is from genome assembly GCA_902826155.1 of uncultured beta proteobacterium. The sequence continues at coordinate 10,314 of CADEDU010000093.1, read as the reverse complement.
AGGCGGACGTGGCGATGTATCGCGCCAAGGCGAGCGGCCGCGGCCGGTTCGAGTTCGCGCATTCGCATCAGCCGGTGCAGCCCGAATTGGAGCTAAGCTAACAAGTACGAGGTTCGCGCCTGCCGAAGTACGCGCCTGCAAGTGCGCGACTCCAGGTGCGGGCGAATCAAGAAGATCTCCAATCGAACAAAGGAGCATGACGATGGGCCTGCTTTCAATGGGCCTGTTTTCCGGCCGGCGTCCCAAGCACCTCGGCGTCACGGATGGCCGCCTCGCGCCGACCGATCCGCGGCCCAATAACGTATCGAGCCAGGCTGATCCGAGCAACGATGCGACGCACTACATCGACCCGCTGCGATTTGCCGGCGATGCGGGCCGCGCATTCGCAGCCGCGAAAAAGATCGTCGCGGCGTTGGAGCGGACGCACATCATCGCGGACCGCGAGAACTACCTTCACGCCGAGTCCTCGTCCAAGACGTTCGGATTCGTCGATGACCTGGAACTGCTCCTGGACGCCAAAGGCAAAGTGATCCACGTGCGCGCGGCGGCCCGGCTCGGCATTCGCGACTTCGACGTCAACCGCAACCGCGTCGAGACGATCCGCCACCGGCTGGAGCAAGCGCTCAAGCGCAAGTGAGCCGCGCGCCTGGCACGAGTCAACGCGCACGCATAGACAAACTGCAAGGCACGCCGCGGCAACCTCGGTATAGTTCGCGCCGCATTCAATTCATGAATCTCGAGGCGCAGCGATGGCTGGCGTGGTGGCGTTGATTTCGGGTCGCGGCAGCAACATGCAGGCGCTGGTCGAAGCGGGCTTGCCGGTGCGCGCCGTGCTCAGCAACAAGGCTGATGCAGCCGGACTGGCGTTCGCGCGAGAGCGAGGCATCGCCACCGCGGTGGTCGAGCATCGCCAGTTCGGCAGTCGCGAGGCGTTCGACGACGCGCTGGCGAGCGCCATCGACGCCTTCAAGCCCGATCTGGTCGCGCTGGCCGGCTTCATGCGCGTGCTCACTCCCGCATTCGTGCGGCGCTACGACAATGCCATGCTGAACATCCACCCATCGTTGTTGCCGGTGTTTCCGGGGCTGCACACGCACGCGCGTGCGCTCGCGGCGGGAGTCAAGGTGCACGGGACAACGGTCCATTTCGTGATTCCGGAACTCGATGCCGGGCCGATCGTCATTCAGGCGGCGGTTCCGGTGCTGGCCAGCGATGACGAAGCGGCGCTTGCGGCGCGCGTGCTCGCGCAGGAACACGTGATCTATCCGCGCGCGGTGCGCTGGTTCATCGACGGCCTGCTCACGGTACGCGGCGGTGTCGTGCGCGTGACCGGAGCGCCGGCACAATCGACGCTGTGTTCACCATGCGACTGACGCGACCGCTGCTCCAGGCGACGAGCGATGCCGCCTCACAGGTCCTGCGGCTGGATGCGCCCGCGGATCGCAAGTTGTCGGCGTTCTTTCGCTCGCAGCCCAAGCTGGGACATTTCGAACGCGGCGTGATCGCCGAGACGGTCTACGCCATCCTGCGTCGGCGGCGCCATCTCGAATGGGCGCTGGGCCATGCCACACCACGGCAACTGGTGCTCGCGACATTGTCAGAGACGCACGATCCGGCCGTGCTGAGCGATCTGGTCGGACCGAAGGAGGCGCGTTGGCTGCATGAGCTGGCGACGCGCGAAAGTACTGCCGATGATCTTCCGCTCGGGGTCGAACTCGAACTGCCCGACTGGGTGGTCGAAGCGCTGTCGCAGACGATGGCGTCCGAGATGCTGCGTAAGCTCGCGCAAGCGCTGTCCGAACCAGCGCCCATCGATCTGCGAGTCAACGAGCTGCGGATCGATCGCGATACTGCGCTGTCGCAGCTGGCTTCGTTTCACATTCAGGGAGAGCCGACACCGTATTCGCCATTGGGGATTCGGCTGCGCGGCAAGCCCGTGATCCATCGTTGCCCGCTGTTCGTCGACGGATCGATCGAGATTCAGGACGAGGGCAGTCAGCTGATCGGTTATCTGGTCAGCCCGTTGCGGGGGGAGATGGTGGTGGACTTTTGCGCCGGTGCCGGCGGCAAGACCCTGGCGCTCGCCGCGATGATGCGATCCACCGGACGCGTGTACGCCTTCGACAACGACGAGAAGCGCCTGACGCGGTTCAAGCCAAGGCTTGCGCGATCCGGGCTGTCCAACGTGCACCCGCAGCGCGTCGATGGCGAGCGCGATCCACGCATCGGCCGGCTTGCGGGAAAGATCGACCGAGTGCTGGTCGATGCGCCGTGCAGCGGGTTGGGGACCTTGCGCCGCAATCCCGATCTGAAATGGCGTCATTCGCTGCAGACGGTCGAGGAACTCCATGCCAAGCAGCTGTCGATCGTGAATTCGGCAGCGCGGCTGGTGAAGCCGGGCGGGCGTCTGGTGTACGCAACCTGCAGCCTGCTGCCGCGCGAGAACGAGGCGGTCGTCGAGGCGTTCCTCACCAACAGTTCCGGCTTTCGCGTGGTCGACGCGTACGCGGAGTTGGCCAAACGCGATATCAAGGTCACTTCAGAGGGCGCGCCGTACCTGAAGCTGTATCCGCACATTCATCACACCGACGGATTCTTCGCGGCGGTTCTCGAACGGTCGCATTGACGCTGCCATGCTCGATGCAACGTTCTTCGGCGTAGATGCTCATCATCCCATCGCGCTGGCCTGGGCCGAATTGCTCACGCATGGCGGTGCGCTGCAGGTAGGCGCCATCGCTGTCTCCGTCCTGCTCGCCTGGCTGCTCGGGCGCCGGTTGATCCTGCCGCGTCTGGAGGCTTCATCGGCGAGCGCCGAGGCGATGCGCACGCAAGGGCTCCGCGGGGTCGTCGTCGCCGCATTGGTGTGGGTGCTGCTGGCGATCGCGAGACCCGTGTTGAGCGCGTGGACGGGCGTGGCGCTGCTCAATCTGGCGGCAGCGCTGTTCGGTGCGCTCGCGCTGGCGCGGGTGATGGTTTTTCTGGCGCGCCGCGCGTTTCCTTCGAGCGGCATCCTGGCAGCGTTCCAGAAAGTGATTGGTCTGACGATCTGGGGCGCGTTCGTCCTGCATCTGACCGGGCTGCTGCCTGAGCTGGCGGAGTTCCTCGATGGGTTTCACATCCCGATCGGCAAGCAGAGCGTCTCGTTTCTGACCATCCTGCAGGGTGCGTTCTGGGTGATGGTGGTGGTGCTCGTCGCGCTGTGGATCGGCACTGCGATCGATGGCCGCCTGATGCGCGCCGAGGCCTTGCACTCGAGCTTGCGCGTCGCACTGGCCCGGCTGGTGCGAGCAGTGCTGGTCGTGATCGGGGTATTGATCGCATTGCCTCTGGTGGGGATCGACCTGACGGTGCTCTCGGTGTTCAGCGGCGCACTGGGCGTCGGCTTGGGCTTCGGTCTACAAAAGATCGCCAGCAACTACGTGAGCGGCTTTATCGTGCTGCTGGAGCGATCGGTGCGGATCAAGGACGTCGTCACCGTGGACAACTTCAGCGGCGAGGTTCGCAATCTCACCACTCGTTACGTTGTGTTGCGCTCGCTCGATGGGCGCGAGGCGATCATTCCGAACGAGAAGCTCATCACCGATGCGGTAATCAACCAGTCGCTGAGCGATCCGCGCGTGCGCGTTAGTACGGTAGTGCAGGTGACCTACGACACCGACATCGATCGGGCATTGGCTCTGCTCGAAGATATAGCGAAGCAGCACGCGCGAGTGGTTGCTGACCCACCGCCGTTCGCGATGCTCGCGAAGTTCGCCGATAGCGGCATCGATCTGGAACTCGGCTTCTGGATCGCCGATCCGCAAAACGGCACAGGCGGTGCGCGCTCGGATATCAATCGCGAGATCTGGCGGGTGTTTGCGCGCAACGGCATCGAGTTCGCTTATCCACGCAGGGAAGTCAAGATCCTGTCCAATGGCAATAATCCACCGGTGGTCGGCGGAACGCCGGTTTAGTACCGGGTGCGCGACACAATGGTCACGCACGGGTAACGGATCGCGTAGAATCGGCGCCGCCATTCGGCGCAACGGTTTTGAGGGGGATGAATGATCTGGTCCGGGCTGGTGGATTTGCCCTGGTGGGGGTACGTGCTCGTCGCACTGCTGCTGACCCACATTACGATCTCTGGCGTCACGATTTTCCTGCACCGCTGCCAGGCACATCGGGCACTCGATCTGCACCCGATCGTCTCGCACTTCTTCCGATTCTGGATGTGGCTCACGACCGGTCAGGTGACCAAGGAATGGGCTGCGGTGCATCGCAAGCATCATGCGCGCGTCGAAACCGCCGAGGATCCGCACAGTCCGCAGATCGTCGGGCTCAACAAGGTTCTGTGGCAAGGGGTGGCGCTCTATCGCGCCGCCTCACGCGACCCGGCAACGCTCGCCCGATACGGACATGGGACGCCGGACGACTGGCTCGAGCGCAACCTCTACACGCCGCGACCCAACACCGGCGTGCTGCTGCTTGGACTCATCGACGTGATGGTGTTCGGTCTGGTTCCGGGTCTGCTGATATTCGGCGTGCAACTCGCCTGGATACCGTTCTGGGCGGCTGGCGTCATCAACGGGGTGGGACATTTCTGGGGCTATCGCAACTTCGACTGTGCCGATGCCAGCCGCAATATCGTGCCGTGGGGCATCCTGATCGGCGGCGAGGAACTGCACAACAACCACCACGCCTACGCATCGTCGGCGAAGCTCTCCAACAAGTGGTACGAATTCGATATCGGCTGGCTCTACATCCGCGTGTTGAGCGCGCTTGGGCTGGCCCACGTGAAGAAGGTTGCACCTACGCCGCGATTCGTCGCCGAGAAGCCGGCGATCGATCTGGAGACGCTGCAGGCGGTGATTACGCACCGGTACGACGTGCTGTCGCACTACGCCAAGTCGCTGCGCGCGACCTGGTCGCAGGAAGTCGAACGGTTGCGTTCCCTGGCGCCGCACGATGCGCGGATGCTGCGGGGCATGAAACGCTGGCTGGCGCGCGATCATCGCCGTTTGCCCGAGAGCGTCAAACCGCAGCTGATTCAATCGATCGAAAAGTCCAAGGCGCTGCAGATCGCGTACTCCATGGGGCAGGAGCTCAATACCCTGTGGGAACGGTCCAATGCAACGCGAGAGCAACTGCTGCGGCAACTGCAGGAATGGTGCCACCGCGCCGAGGCCAGTGGCGTTACGCCGCTCGTCGATTTCGCTCGCCGGCTACGCTGCTACGCCTGACGCCTAGAGCTTGCCGCGCCAGAACGCGCGGCATCAAAACAAAAGGGCCTGCGATGCAGGCCCTTTTTTTATTGCCAGCCAAGCCTTGCTATTTCAGCTTGGTCTCGCGGTAGATCACGTGCTTGCGCGCGCGCGGGTCATATTTCTTGACCTCCATCTTGTCGGGCGTCGTGCGCTTGTTCTTCGTGGTGGTGTAGAAGTGACCGGTTCCGGCGGTCGACTCGAGTTTGATCTTTTCTCGCATGGCGGCGTTCCTTTGTTCAGATTACGCCGCGCGCACGCATTTCGGCGACGACGACGTCGACACCCTTCTTGTCGATCGTGCGCAGGGCGGCGGTGCTCAGACGAAGTCGGATCCAGCGCCGCTCCTTCTCCAGCCAGAACCTGCGGTATTGCAGGTTGGGCAGAAAGCGACGCTTGGTCTTGTTGTTCGCGTGCGATACGTGATGGCCGACGCGCGGCTTCTTTCCGGTCAAAACACAAACGCGGGCCACTGGGAGCTCCTGGTCGAGAAAGCCGCGAATCGTAGGCGAAAAGGACTGGAAAATCAAGGAGGCAAGCCGACGCCCATCGGGCACGAATCGCCCTTGGCGAGCCTGTCGAGGGTGCTCAAATCATCCCGTGCTCGGCAAACGAAAAGATGCCTGTCCTGGTCACTACCATGTGATCGAGCACACGCACTCCGACCAGATCCAGCGCCTTGCGCAATCGCTCGGTAAGCGCCCGATCGTCCTGGCTGGGATGGGTCGTCCCGGAAGGATGGTTGTGAGCGAATATCAGCGCGGCCGCGTTGCGCGCGAGGGCGGCCTTGACCACTTCACGCGGGTACACGCTGGCCTGGGTCAGCGTGCCGTGGAACATCTCGTCGAGAGCAATGACGTGGTTCTGCACGTCGAGATGGATGGCTACGAACACCTCATGCTCGCGATTGCCGATGGCCAGTCGCAGATAGTCGCGTACGGCGGCCGGCGATCCGAGGGTGTCCTGCTGTGCGAGCTGCTCACCGAGACTGCGGCGTGACAGCTCGAGCGCAGCCTGAAGTTGCGCGAGCTTGGCCGGACCGATGCCGGGGATCGATCGCAGCTCGTTGGGCTTGGCGGCGAGCACGCCTTGCAGTCCGCCGAAGCGCACCAGCAGATCGCGTCCGAGCGTGACGGCGTTCTTGCCTCGCGTTCCCGATCGCAGGAACACAGCCAGCAGTTCGGCGTCGGAGAGCGCCCGCGCCCCATTCGCGAACAGACGCTCGCGCGGCCGTTCGCCCACCGGCCACTCGTTGATTGCCATGTTTACCTCCGAATTTTCTTGTTCTGCCCCAACGCTGGCGCAGCGAATGGTTCGCGTAGAATCGGCCGCCCTGTTTGCACCGCCGGTTGTGGCGGCCAACGCGCGATGACCAACTACTCCGGCAAACGCATTCTGCTCATTGTGACGGGCGGTATTGCCGCCTACAAATCGGCCATTCTGACTAGGTTGCTGGTCAAGGCCGGGGCGGACGTGCGCGTCGTGCTCACCGATGCCGGCGCTCGGTTCATCACGCCAACGACCATGCAGGCGCTGTCGGGCAATCCGGTCTACACCGACATGTGGGATGCGCGCGTGCCCGACAACATGGGGCACATCGAACTATCGCGAGATCGGGACTTCATCGTCGTGGCGCCAGCGTCGGCCGATTTCATGAGCAAGATCGCGCACGGGTTGGCCGACGATCTCGCCTCCACGCTGTGCCTGGCCAGGCAGTGTCCGCTGTACGTCGTGCCGGCGATGAACAAGCAGATGTGGGAGAACGCCGCGACCCAGCGCAACGTGGCACTGCTCAAGAGCGATGGCGTGTTCGTGCTGGGCCCCGACGAAGGCGATCAGGCGTGCGGCGAGGTGGGCATGGGACGCATGCTGGAGCCCGAAGAGACCGTCGAAGAGATCCAACGCACGTTCCATCCCAAGGTGCTGGCCGGCAGGCGGATCATCGTCACGGCCGGGCCCACGTTCGAGGCCATCGACACGGTTCGCGGGATCACCAACTTGAGCTCGGGCAAGATGGGCTACGCGGTTGCACAGGCCGCCGCCGAGGCTGGGGCGATCGTGACGCTGGTATCGGGGCATACGTCGCTCGTTACACCGCGCGGCGTTCGTCGAGTCGAAGTGGTTTCAGCGCGGGATATGTTCGACGCGGTGATGGAGCGAGTTCCCGAGTGCGATATTTTCGTGGCGGTGGCTGCGGTCGCCGACTATCACGTGGTCAACCGTGTATCGCACAAGCTCAAGAAAGAGGACTCGCATCCACAGATCGAGCTGGCGCTCAATCCCGACATTCTGGGTACCGTTGCGGCGCTGAAGAATCCTCCGTTCTGCGTCGGCTTTGCGGCAGAGAGCGAGAATCTCACGCAATACGCGCAGGAAAAACGCAAGCGCAAGAAGATCCCGCTGCTGGCCGCAAACCTCGCTCAGGAAGCATTCGGGCGCGACGACAACTCGCTGACGCTCTTCGACGACTCCGGGCAGCACGTGCTCGCCCGAGCGCCGAAGGTCGAGATCGCGCGTCAGCTCATCGCGTATATCGCGAAAGCGGTTCGCGCCAAGCCAACCGGCTGAAGCACCGCTCGCGAGCTTCTCTGCGGTTCCACGCGGGATGCAGAGTGGCGGTCGGCATCAGCAACCGGCACCGCCCCAGGTGCGGTAATCGGGTGACCCGCTATCCCAACATGTCGGCCCAGATGTTCTGGGCCCAGCCGAGCGCGAAGTCGCCTTCCAGAGCACTGGCGCTTGCGGAAACTCCGCCGCTGCCCGGCACCGTGACCATCGTCTTCTGCGCGGCGTCGTACCGATGTACCGAGGCGACGTGGATCACGTCGGTATCGCTCACGAAGCTGTAGCACGTGTTGTTCATCATCGGAGCCTGCTCGGGCACGCGGCCGTGCATGAGTTCGATGATGGCCGCTGCAGCGACCTTCGCGTGCTGATTGGCCATGTGGCCTGACTTGGGCATCAGCGGAGCGCTCAGCGTCGCATCGCCAAGCACATGCACGTTCGGATCCTGCACCGACTGCATCGTCTGCCAGTTGACGCCACACCAGCGGTTGTTGGCGGTGATCAGGCCCGCAACCCGGGCGACGTCGCCCGCGCGCATCGGCGGAATCACGTTCAGGACATCGCCTTTGATCTTGTCGAAGTCGGTGACCACCAGCCTGCCTTTGACATCGACATCTTTCGCTTCCGCGTTGTTGCGATACTCGATGATGCCTTTGTACAGGTTGTTCCAGGCGGCCTTGAATAGCGCTGGCTTCGAGATCACGTCTTCATTGGCATCCAGGATCAAGACCTTCGACTTCGGTTTCGACTTCTTGAAGTAACTGGCGACCTGGCAGGCGCGCTCGTACGGCCCGGGCGGACAGCGGTAGGGTGCGCGCGGAATGGCCATCACGAAAACGCCCCCATCCGGCATGGCCTCCAATTGCCGGCGCAGCGCGACGGTATCGGGCCCCGCTTTCCAGGCGTGAAGCACCTGTTTCTGTGCCTCGGCATTGTTCAGGCCGGGTAATTGATCGAATAGGAAGTCGACACCGGGCGAGACGATCAAGCGGTCATAAGGAAGATCCTCGATGCGCGTGAGTCGGACGCGCTTCTTGTCTCGATCGATGCCGGTCACGTTATCGCGGATCAACTGCACACCGAGCGAACGCAGCTTCTCGCGCGAGCGAGTCACGTAGTCGATCGACCGACTGCCGCCGAGAACCAGATTCGAGATCGGGCAGGAAACGAAGTTGGCTTCACGATCGATCAGGAAAACCTCGATCGAGTTGCCACCCCACATGCGCAGATATCGGGCGGCCGTGGCGCCCCCGAACCCCCCGCCGATGACAATGACCCGGCCGACTGGCTTGGCGGGCCCCGACGGAGTCGCGCAACTGGCGAGCGCGCCAATCGCAGCACCGGCACCCAGCGCCTGCAGAAACTCGCGCCGCGAATAGGGGAGGTTCATCGGAGTCTCCTTCATGTCAACGAGCATGTCCGCGCGCAGAGGTGGCGACGACGGCAAAAGCCTGTAGTTGCAGGGGCGAAACTCAGGGCTTGAGCGATGCGAAGTACGCGGCGATGGCGGCGATCTGCTCGCTTGAATACCCTTTTGATATCTGGTGCATGACCGTAGCCGATCGCTTGCCTTCCTGGAATTCGCGCATGCGCTGGATCGTGGTGTCGGCAGCCACTCCCGCGAGCGAAGCGGCGCCGCCTGCGCTGCGGCCATCCGTGCCGTGACAGTTCGCGCAAGTGGCGGCCAGGTTGCGTCCGACATTGGGGCTGGGCGTCTGGGCAAGTGCCGCGACTGGAAACAGGAGTGCAACCGAACACGCAATGACGGTCTTCATGGGGGCTCCGTTCGAATCTTTTGAGCGCGTGGCGGGCGAGGCGGCTCGGAGTTTCCGAACAGGGCGTACGCGTGTCAAGTACGATCGCTTTGCTGGACCGTCGCCAGTCGAGCGAGCCCTAGAAACGTCGAAGGGCCCCGAGTGGGGCCCTTCGAACTTGCGAGCAAACGTTCCGGCAAGAAGATGTTAGGTCTCTGCCTCGGCGATCGGCGGCGACGAAGGTTGCTCCTCGCTGAAGGTCAACACCACTTTCTCGTCGGCGTCGATGTCGACAGACACCTTGCCGCCACCCGACAACCGACCGAACAGCAGTTCGTCGGCGAGCGCGCGACGAATCGTGTCCTGAATCAGTCGCGACATGGGCCGCGCGCCCATCAGCGGATCGAAGCCGCGCTTGGCCAAGTGTTCGCGCAGGCGATCATTGAACACGATATCGACTTTCTTCTCGTGGAGTTGCTCTTCCAATTGCATGAGGAATTTGTCGACCACGCGCAGGATGATTTCGTGATCGAGTGCTTGGAACGAAATCGTTGCATCGAGCCGATTTCGGAATTCCGGCGTGAACACGCGCTTGATCTCGGCCATCTCGTCGCCGACTTCCTTGCGCGCAGTGAAGCCCATGACGTTCTTGTTGAGGCTTTCGGCGCCGGCGTTGGTGGTCATGATGATGATCACGTTGCGGAAGTCGGCCTTGCGGCCGTTGTTGTCGGTGAGCGTGCCGTGATCCATCACCT
>CADEDU010000092.1:19357-28289 GCA_902826155.1 uncultured beta proteobacterium | reverse complement strand
GGGTCGTAGATCGGCGTGGAGCGCAGCTTGAACCCGGCCAGCTCGGCCTTCTGGATCGGCTTGGCGAGGAACACGTTGAAGCGCATCTGCAATGGAAAGCCGATCACCGTCACCCCGGCTTTCTCGCGCGCGATCTTGTCGAGCAGTTCCACCAGCCCGGCTTCACGCATCTGCGCCGGCGTCGCACCGAACCCGAACCAGGTCGCGTTCACCTCCGGCAGTGCGCCGGCGACGTACGCGGTCGAGGTGATCATCGCCGAGAACACGTTGCGCTTGAGCGGTTCGAGCTGCTCGAACGACGGATACACTTCGGGCCCGCCGATCACGTCCATGCGCAGCTTGCCGCCCGAGCGCTGCGTGACGCGCTTGGTCCACTCGACGAACATGTCGTTGAACGCCAGGCTCTTGTCCCAAGCAGTGACGGCTTTGAGCTGCTGGGCACTCACCGCAGGGCTGAACAACGCCACTGCGCCAGCCAGCACGGCATAAGCGATGGGGCGCGGCGTGGCTCGAAAGATGGCGCACGAGCGGCGCGATTGACTGCATTGCGATCCAGGCATGTCTCCTCCTCGTTGGGGGTGCATCTGTGCGCTGCCGCGGTGCCGTCGCCGACGCGAACGCCGCACGCGAAGCGGTGATTCCCGCTCGGCGGCGAGTATGCGACAGCCCCCCGCGACTGGCCAGCGCCCGCCGGGTCGCTTGTGACCGTCGTTGGTGACTGGCAAACTGCGCCCCCAGCGAATTCCGTCCCCTTCCGAGTCGATAGGAGTACTTCGATGACCCATCCTTCGCCCAAACCATCGCCGCAGCGGCGATCCCTGATCAAGGCCGGCGGTGCCGCCGCCATCGGTGCGGCGCTGCCGCTTCGCTATGCGCACAGTCAGGGTCAGCGGCTGAAGATCGGCGTGCTGTTGCCGCGCTCGGGCATCCAGGCGCAATTCGGGCAGGACTCGATCCGCGGCATCGAGGTCGCGATGGATGTGCTCCCCGGCCGTGGCTACGCCGCGCCCGAGCTGGTCCATGCCGACTATGAAACCAAGGTCGATCTGGCGCGAGCCAACGCCGAGAAGCTGATCGATCAGGGCTGCCAGGTGATCATCGGCTGCTACGACTCGGGCGCAACGATCGCCGCGGCGCAGGTGTGCGAGCAGAAGGGCATTCCGCTGGTGGTCAACGTTGCAGCAGCCCCGGCGATTACCGATGGCCGCTTCAAGACGGTGTTCCGCAATTTCCCGACCGGTCCGATGATCGCCACCGACGGGTTCCTGCTGCAGAAAGAACTATTTCAGATGACCGGGCGCCCGCCGAAGTCGGGCGTGCTGCTGCATGCGAACGACACCTTCGGCACCACCCAGCGCGACGCGACGGTGAAGCTGATCGAGAAGTTCGACATGCCCTACAAGCTGCTCGACACCATCGCCTACGATCCGGCGGCGAAAGACCTGTCGGCCGAAGTGCGCAAGGCGAAATCGACCGACGCCGAGCTGGTGTGGATCATCACGCGCCTGAACGATGCGATCCTGATGGTGCGCGAGATGGTGAAACAGCGCTGGCAGCCGCTGGGCATCGTCAGTTCCGGCCCCGGGCCCTATGACGATCCGTTCCTGAAGCAGCTCGGCAAACTGTCCGACGACATCGTCAATCTCATCCCGTGGTTCGACCCGAACAAGCCGATGTCGAAGGCGATGGCGGCGGCCTGGGAGAAGCGTTATCCCGATCGCAATCTGAACACGTCGCACTCGCACTCGTTCGAAGCGCTGCTGATCGCGCTCGATGCGCACAAGCGCGCCGGCACGACCGAGCCGGCGAAGCTGATCGAGGCGCTGCGCGCGACCGACATCAAGGACAACGTCACGGTTGGACCGGGCATCAAGTTCAACGCCAGCGGCCAGAACCCCGACACCAAGAACTCCGGGGTGCAGAATCGCGGCGGCAAGCTGATTCCGATCGTGCCGAAGGCTGCTGCGGCAGGGACGCCGATCTGGCCGATGCGCGCGTGGGACAAGCGCTGAGTCCGGCGCGCGTGCCAAGTTGAACCCCGCCGATCTCGCCAACGCCACCATCGCCGGGTTGTTGACCGGGCTGGTCTACGGCCTGTCGGCGCTCGGGCTGTCGGTGATCTTCGGGGTGATCCGCATCGTGAACTTCGCGCACGGCGAGTTCATGGTGATCGGCATGTTCGTGGCGCTGATCCTGTTCCGGCTGTTCGGGCTCGATCCGCTGTGGAGCATCGCGCCCACCGCGATCGCACTCTTCGTCGTCGGCTACTACCTGCAACGCTGGGTGGTGAGCCGGGTCTCGCATCTGCCCGATCACATGCAATTCCTGCTGCTGGCGGGTATTGCGATCATGATCGTGTCGGGCTGCCTGCTGATCTTCGGACCGGATGCGCAGGGCGTGCAGGTGCCGTACGCGCTCGATTCGTTCGCCATCGGCGCGCTCATCATCGACAAGGCGCGGTTGTACGCCGCAATCTGTGCCGTGGTGTTCGCGCTGCTGTTGCTGCTGTTCTTCAAATACTCGGCGACGGGGCGCGCGATCCGCGCCTGTGCCGATAACTACCTCGGTGCGAAGGTCGTCGGGCTCGACATCGACCGGCTCTATGCGCTCACCTTCGGCATCGGCACGGCGTGCGTCGGTGCGGCCGGCTGCATCCTGCTCCTGATCGTCGAGGCGCATCCGTATCTGGCGCCGGGCTACACGCTGCTCGCCTTCGTGATCGTGATCGTCGGCGGCATGGGCAGCCTGTTCGGCGCGCTGCTCGGCGGGATTCTGATCGGCGTGTCGGAGCAGCTCGCGGCGATCGTGATGCAGCCTTCGCTCAAGTCGGCGTTCAGCTTCGGTTTGCTGATCCTGGTGCTGCTGTTGCGCCCGCAAGGCATCCTCGGCAAGCGCACCACTTGACACGACCGGCAGCCGACAACACCGACAACAGGGGAGAGGATCGTGACCGCTTGCGCGGATCGATATCGGGTTGACGCGAAGAGGCGAACGCCTTGGGCCTGATGCAGCGGCTGTTCGGCGAACTCACCCGCCAGGGCGTGATCGCGCTCGCGCTGTTCGTCGCGCTGCTGCTGATCCTGCCGATGTTTGCCAGCGGCTACGTGTTGAGCGTGGCGATCATCTGCCTGTACATGGCCTATCTCGGGCAGTCGTGGAATCTAATGCTCGGTTACGCCGGACTGTTGAGTCTGGGCCATGCGTTGTTCATCGGCATCGGCGCATACACGAGCGCATATCTGTTCACCGCGTACGGCGTGCCGCCGGCGATCGGCGTGTTCGCCGCGATCGCGCTGGCCGCGACGATGGGCGCCTTCATCGGCTACCTCGGCTTTCGCTTCTCGGTGGGCGGCGTGTACTTCGCGTTGCTCACCATCGCGTTTGCCGAGTTCGTGCGCATCCTGCTCGATCACGCCAAGTTTCTCGGCGGCACCGAAGGGTTCTTCCTGCCGGTCACGCAGGAGAGCCGGCGCGGCGTCGATCTGATCAACCTGCGCGGCTGGCCGGCGATGTACTACTACGTGATGCTCACGCTGACGCTGGCGGCGTTCGCATTGAGCCGCTGGATTCTCACCAGCCGCATGGGCTACTACTGGCGCGCGATCCGCGACAACCCCGAGGCGGCCGAAGCGCTCGGCATCAACATCTTCCGCTACCGGATGCTGGCGGTGCTGATCTCCACCGCGCTGGCGGGCATCGCCGGCGTGTTCTACGCGTTCTATTACAACAACATGTTTCCCGAGCAGGTGCTGGGGATCGAGCGCTCGATCGAGGTGACGCTCGCGCCGATCGTGGGCGGCACCGGCACGCTGTTCGGTCCGATCTTCGGCGCGTTCCTGCTCACGCCGCTCGGTGAGGGGCTGAGTGGCCTGGTCGAGTGGCTCCAACACAGCGGCGTGGTCGGCAAGGACGTGAAGGTCGACGGGGTGAAGCTGCTGTTCTGGGGGTTCGCGGTCGCGGTGATCGTGTTGTGGCGCCCGCAAGGGTTGTGGCCGTGGGTGTGCCGGCGATTGAAACTGGTGAAATCACCGGCGGAGAAAGGCTGATGGCCGTGCTGCTCGAGGTGCGCTCGCTCACCAAGAATTTCCGCGGCTTGCGCGCGGTGAGCAACGTGTCATTCGGCGTCGAGGAGCGTGGCATCGTCGCACTGATCGGCCCCAACGGTGCGGGCAAGACCACGCTCTTCAACCTCATCGCCGGCGTGTTCCCGCCGAGCGAAGGCAGCGTGATGTTCGGCGGACGCGAACTCACCGGGATGCGGCCCGATCAGGTGTGTGCCGCGGGTATCGGCCGCACGTTCCAGATCGTCAAGCCGTTCCCCGATCTGTCGGTGCTCGAGAACGTGACCGTCGGCGCGCTGCATCGCACCGCGCATATCGGCGAGGCGCAGCAGGCGGCGGGCAAAGTCTTGACGCTGCTCGACATGGCCGATCGCGCGCATCAACCGGCCGCGAGTCTCACGTTGCCCGATCGCAAGCGGCTGGAAGTCGCGCGTGCGCTGGCCACCCAACCGCGGCTGCTGCTGCTCGATGAGGTGATGGCCGGGCTGCGTCCGACCGAGGCCGATCGCATGGTGGCCACGCTCAGGCGACTGCGCGACGAAACCGGACTGACGATCCTGCTGATCGAGCATGTCATGCGCGCGGTGATGGCGCTCTCGGAGAAGGTGGTGGTGTTGCACCATGGCGAGAAGATCGCCGAGGGCACACCTGCTGAGGTGACGCGCGATCCGAAAGTGCTCGAGTCGTATCTGGGCGAGGCGGCGCACTGATGCTGCGCGTATCGAACCTGGAATTGTTCTACGGCGATGCACAGGCGCTCGCCGGCGTGTCGCTCGAGGTGCCCAAGGGTTCGATCGTCGCCATCGTCGGCTCCAACGGCGCGGGCAAGAGTTCGCTGATCCGCGCCATCCACGGCATCGAGAAACCGCGAGCGGGCAAGATCACCTTCAACGACCAGGACATCACCGGCTGGCCCAGCCATCGCGTGTGCAATCTGGGCATCGGACAGGTGGCCGAAGGGCGGCAGATCTTTCCCACGCTCACTGTCGACGAAAATCTCGATACCGGCGCCTATATCCAGCGCGGCCGGATGCGCAAGGCCGAGACCAAGGAGCGCGTTTATCGGATGTTTCCGCGCCTGGCCGAGCGGCGTGCGCAGTTCGCCGGCACGATGTCGGGCGGCGAGCAGCAGATGCTCGCGATCGGCCGCTGCCTGATGGGGCAGCCCGAGCTGATCCTGTTCGATGAACCGTCGCTTGGCCTCGCGCCGGTGGTGGTGCAAGAGGTGTTCCGCATCATCGAGAAACTCAATCAGGACGGACACACCATCGTGCTGGTCGAGCAGAATGTCGCGGTGTCGCTACGGCTGGCCAGTCGCGCCTACGTGCTCGAGAACGGGCGCATCACGTTGTCGGGCAGCGGCGCCGATCTGCTCAATGACGATCGCGTGCGGGCGGCTTATCTCGGGTTGTAGTCAAGCGTCGCGCCGGGGCGGTGCCCATCCGCGCGAGACGAAGACGATGGTCGCTGGGCGCGACTACCCTCGGTACTCCTCGCTCGATCGGGCCCTGCGGAACTCGGCCGCGCGAACGAGGGGCCCCATGATGCCGGGGCCCGAAATGTGCGCGCGGCCTCAAACAGTCCTCGGGCTAAAGCCCCGCTCGAGCGAGGAGTCCCTCGGCATCGCCAACGCTCGCGCGGATGGGCACCGCCCCGGCGCAACGCAGGTGGCATCGGGCAGCGCACAGATTCTTGATGGGCAACACCTTCCACGCACAACACCGTCGCTGCCGAAGCGCGCGGCGGGCGCAGCGCCGACTCGGCACAGCCGAGCAACGCAGCACGGCGAGGGGTCGTCGGCTGCGGTCTTCTCGGATCCTCGCTCGCACTGAGTCTCCATTCACTCGCGGTGCTGCCAGCGAGGACCGAATTCCGCAGCCGCCTCGCCGTGCGAGTAGCGCAGGGTAGCCCCGCAAGGGGCGGCAGCCGTCGGAGGCGATGCGCCCGCCGCGCGCTTCGGCAGCTTGAGCAACCCGCTTCGGCAGCTTAGCCGCGCGCTTCGGCAGCCTCATTCGCCGCAGCCGATTCCCCTCTTGCCCGCAGTTAAATCCGCACGAATCGCCCGCAACGAATCCGTTATATCCTCCACCGCGCAGTTGGCGAGTAGTGCGTACCGCGGCGGATGTGTTGCGACGGTGCGCGATTCGCTGCCGCACCATCTGTATTCAGCTTCCCTCAGCGTTGCAAAGGAGAGATTGATGCCAGCACTTCAAGCGGGAGCCCAGGCGCCGAGTTTTTCGCTCGCGGCGCACACGGGCCAGACGCTCGACCTCGCCAGCTTTCGCGGCCGGCGCGCGGTCGTGGCGTTCATGCCGTTCGCCTTCACCGGTGGATGAAAGAATCAAGTATCCGGGTTCCGTGAGAACTACGATCAATTCAAAGCACTCAACACCGAAATCCTGCAGATCAGCGCCGATCCGCTTCCCGCCATCAAGGCCTGGGTCGAGCAGTTGGGCGGCATGCCGTTCCCGTTGCTGTCGGACTACTGGCCGCACGGCAAGGTCGGTCAGGATTACGGGATCTTCCTCGACGACAAAGGCTTCGATGCACGCGCGGTGTTTCTGGTCGATGCGCAGGGCGTGATCCGTCACGCGCACGTCTACGCACCGGGCACGATCCCCGAGAGCAAGGATCTGCTCGAGCGGCTGGCGAAGATCTAGCGTCGACACTGTAGTTGCCTTGCCGGGCCGCGGCCGATCATGTCGATCCGTCGCGGCCTTGTTGCTTATAACAACGCAACGCGCGCGCCGAGCCGCGCACATCCATCACCCCAAAGGCCCGCTCCATGAAGATCACGTCCGCTCAAACCCATCTGGTTCGACTGCCTGCTGATGAACCGCTCGCCGGTGGCGTGCCACTGCTGGGGCCGACGCGCGATTTCGTCACGCTGTCGCTGCGCACCGACGCGGGCATCGAAGGTGTGGGTTACACGTTCTTCGGCGGCAATCTCTCGGCGAGCCTCAAGTCGATGATCGACACGCTCGCGGGGCTCGCGATCGGGCAGGATCCGCTGCCGATCGAAGCGCTGATCGGACGCATCCGCAACTCGACGTTGTCGGGGCCGAGCGGCATGGTCGCGCTGGCGCTCGCGGCGATCGACATCGCGCTGTGGGATATCAAAGGCAAAGCGCTGGGCGTGCCGGTCGCGACGTTGGCGGGTGGCGCGCGCACCAAGGTGCCCACCTACGCATCAGGCGCGCTTTCGCGCGATGCCACGCTCGATCAGCTGGTGCGCGCCGCCGGCGTGCTGCGCGACAAGGGCTGGACGCAGATGAAGACGCAGCTCGCATGCCCCGCGCCCACCAGCGTGCCCAAGGAGGTCGAGCGCATCCGCCGCGTGCGTGAAGTGATCGGCGACGAGATCGACCTCATGTGCGACATCAACCAGCGCTGGGACGTGCGCCAGGCGATCTCGATCGGTTCGCGCATCGAGGAGTACGGGCTGTTCTGGCTGGAAGACGTAGTGGCGCGCGACGATTACGCGGGCCACGCGGCGGTCACCGCTGCGCTCAACACGCCGACCGCCGCGGGCGAGTACGTGTTCGGCATCGTGCCGTTCCGCCACATGTTCGAAGCGCGCGCGGTCGACATCGCGATGATCGATGTGGTGCGCACCGGTGGCATCAGCGGCTGGCTCAAGATCGCGGCGATGGCCGAGGCGTTCAACCTGCCTGTGGTAAGCCATCTCTATCCGGAGATCTCGATCCATCTGGTGGCTGGCGTACCCAACGGCTTGACGGTCGAGTACATGCCTTGGACGACCCTGCTGTTCAAAGAGGTGCCCCAGCCCGTCGCCGGCGAGTTGTCGGTGCCGAACAAGCCGGGGCTGGGCCTGGAATTCGACGCGAAGGCGTTGGCGAAATATTCCGCGTGACTCCGTGACCTCCCCGCAGTGACGGCAAACTGACGAGCGGTCACTTTCCGGGGCGCCACAGACAGCGGTCGGACGGGTGGCGCCGACGCACGCGTGTTACGTTTCGCCCAGCAATCCAATTCAAGCGATTTGCGTCCGCGGAGGTCGAGTGTCCGGTGCCGGGCTCGGTCAGAGCAACCCATGAGGGGCCCGATGCCTTCTCCGTCGCACCCGGTCGAGCTTTCCGCCGTCAGCCTGTACGACACCACGCTCGCCAAGATCCGCAGCGGTGATCACGACGCCGTCGCCGGGCTGATCGAATCCGCCTGCAGCGCGCGCGACCACGACGCGATCACCAGCGGCGTGCTCGATGCGGCGCGTTGCCTTGCCCGCAGCTGGTCACGCCTGGTGGAAGACGCGGTGCAACACGAGCGCGCGCTGGCGCAATCGAAGGCGCGGGCGAGCGCGCTTGCCGACGAGCTGGTGCGCATATTGTCGATGGCGCAGGCCGCCGCCGGCCCGCACGCCGCGCCCGCAGATTGCGAAGCGATGCATGAGCCCGTCGAGACGCACTGCACGTGGTCGGTGCGCGTGCAGGTGCTCGGGCCGTTCCGCGTGGTCGTCAACGATCAACCGATCGAAGACTGGCCCAACGGCAAAACCAAGGCGATCTTCAAGTACCTGCTGCTGCATCGTCATCGCCCGATCGCGCGCGAAGCGCTGATGGAGCTGTTCTGGCCCGACCTTGATCCGGAGGCGGCCCGCAACAATCTCAACGTCGCGATCCATCGGCTGCGGCGCACCCTTGCGCGCGGCGCGAGCGATGCCGCGTTCGTGCTGTTCGCTGACGGGCACTACGTGCTCAATCCGCGTTTCGTATTGCGTACCGACGTCGACGAGTTCGATGAGCATCGGCAGCGCGCGTTGCAGGAGGAGTCGGCCGGCCGAACCGACGATGCGGCTCAGGCGCTGCAGCGTTGCGTCGATCTGTATCAGACCGAGCTGCTCGCCGAGGATC
>CADEDU010000092.1:0-19257 GCA_902826155.1 uncultured beta proteobacterium | reverse complement strand
CAGGCGCTGCAGCGTTGCGTCGATCTGTATCAGACCGAGCTGCTCGCCGAGGATCGCTACGAGACCTGGATCGAATCGCCGCGCCAGCGCCTGCGCGACAGCTATCTCGATGCGCTCGGCCGGTTATGCCGCTATCACCTGATGCGTGAGCAGTACGCTGCCTGCACCGCGACGTGTGCCAGGATCCTCGTGGTCGATTCGTGCAACGAAGATGCGCACCGGATGCTGATGCGCTGCTACGCACGCATGAGTCAGCCGCATCTGGCCACGCAGCAATATCAGACCTGCGTGCGCACGCTCGCGCGCGAGCTGGGTATCTCGCCCAGCGCTGACACGATTTCCATCTATCGCGAAATCGCGCAGTGCGCGCTGATGTAGCGCGCTGCGCATCGATGGACTCGGCTAGTGCAGCGGTCCGCGATTCGGCGCCGGCGTGTGGGTCGATTCCGTCGCCTCGACGGCTCGCGCCGACGTCGACGCGATCGACCCGGTGCCGCCCGCGTGGGCAGCCTCTTCGTCGCCCGCCTGCAACACGATCGTCTTGAGCTTGCCGTGCTCGGGCAGGTGATGCATCACCACCCAACGCCCGCACTCGGGGCAGATCCATTCCTGGGCGCCCGACGGATACGTCTGGCCCAGTTTCATCCGATGAGGGTTCGCTGCCATGTGTCCCCGCGCGTGGTGCTGTTGTGCTTGTCGAGTCGATCGGCACGCAAGAACCAAGCTGCAGAGACCAAGGGTGCGCGTGCGACCGCGCGCGTTTTTAGCACAGCTCGCGCGGCGCGGCCGTGAGGATTTGTTCGAACCACGCGGGCACTACCCGCAACCACATCGCGCACGCCGCAAAATTCGCGGACCTGTGCGAGGTCCGACGTCTGGGCGCCTTCAGGGCAGGAGTCTGCCGATTACGTGAGCCTGCGGCGCGGTGAAGTACACCGCTGGTGGCGCGGTGCCTGAAACCGCCACGACTGCCGGGTCGACGCCGAGAGGATCGTATTGGTCGAAACAGCGCACCCGATGGCGCTCGACCGGCCGTTGGCCGCGCTTGATTTCGTGCGCAACGGGTCTGACCTTTGCCGTGCGAATCGGCGCCCGCATTTTTTGCACGGGCAGCGTCTGCACGTGACGCGAGAGCGAGACCGCCGTGCCGCACGCAAGGCTGCGTACCCAGGTCAATCCATTGACCGCCGCATTGGCGAAGGGCATGCCGTTGCCATCGAGGTCGAGCGTGTAGCTGGAGAGCGCAGGCAACGGGGCGAACTCGCGGAACGGTCGGGTGGCAATGTCCAGGCGCAGCATCGTCGCAGGCGAGAAGCCGGTGTGATGGACGAACCAGATTGCCTTCGGCGTGCCCGTCGCGTCGCCCCGCACTGACCGCGCCCCGGCGAGATAGTGAAACATTCCGAACGGTGGATTGTGTACGCGCGACCAGATCTCGATTTGACCGCTCGCGGGATCGAGGCACGCCAGCAGAGGGATATTGTTGCCTACGATCCCGTGATGGTTCCAATGCAGTAACGACAGCCAGATGCGCAGCGGCCTGGCTTGAATCCACAGGTCGGTCACGAGTATCGAAGGCATCTGATTGAGCACCCAGTAGCTCGTATCGCCACTGCCCGGGTGAAGGCGGCCGATGATTGGACCTTGCGGCTGGCCCAGCACGGCGAGCCCCGCGTACCAGATGTTCCCGCGCTGGTCGGGCCGCACTGCCATCGGCATCGAGAACGGAAACTGATGCGGCAGTGGCGTGGTGGAAGTCGAACCGTATGCCCGCATGACGTTCGCTTGCGCATCGAGGTGCAGCAATCGACCGCCGCCCGCCAACGCGCACCACAGCGTGTTCCGGGTGCCGCGCTCGATGCCAGCCACGCTCGGACCCGATGCGCCGCCACCATGCAGCGCTGGAGGAATCAGCCACTCGCGGCTGCGATCGTGCTGCACGTCGAGTTCACCGAGCGTGTCGCCGCGCGCGGTGTAGTACACACGATTGTTTGCCTCGCGGGTGAGGGTGCCCAAGGTTCCGGCGCCGCTGGATGGGGCGGGGCCCGGCATAGGCCACAGATCGAGTGTTGGCATGAGGTCAGTCCGTGGTGGATTGGTTCTGCAATCAGGCGTGATTGATGTGGTCAGGCAAGGTTCGCATTTCGCACGCGACCCGGCACCAGACGCACCTTCCTCGGCGCGGCGATCCAGATCGCGACTGCGGACACGACACACAGCGCAATCGCCAGCACAAAGGCCAGCCGGTAGCTCCCGGTCGCATCGTGGATCGCGCCCATCGCCCAAGGTCCGAGCGCGCCGCCGCCGATCAGCGCGACCGTCAGCGTGCCGAAGATGTGCCCGTAGTGCGGGCCTTCGAAGATCTCCGCCACGATCGGCCCCATCACCGAGGTGAGCGCATAGCCGAGCAGACCTTGCGCGGCGACCATCAGATAGAGCAGTGCAGTTGTCGGTGCATGTTCCAGCGCCATGAGCGCGCCATAGCAGACCGCAAACCCGAAGCAGCCGATCGACCATACCCATTCACGGCCGATGCGATCGGACAAAGCGCCAAGACCGATCTGACCGGGAATGGCAATGCCGCTGACGATGCCGAGCGCCCAAGCAGCGACCAGCGGAGTGAAGCCCACTTCGATCAGGTACTTCGTCTGATGCACCTGCACGGCGTACCACGCGAACAACGCGCAGAAGTAGCCGAGCACGATCCACCAGAAGCGACCGGTGCGCACCGCACGGCTGAGCGTCCATTCGATCGATGCCCAGGCGTGGTCGACGATGTTGGATCGGATCCGCTGGTCGACACTGCCTTCGGTACGCACTCGACCGTCGGGGAGCAGGCCGACGTCTTGCGGGCGATGTCGCACCAGCAGGTTCAACGGGCCGAGCACCAGGAGGACGATCAACCCCATCGCCCAGCATGCGGCACGCCACCCATCGCGGATGATGATCGACTGCATCCAGGGCAGCAGCACGATGGCCCCGACGCCGACGCCGGAGAACGCGATGCTGATCGCCAGCCCGCGGCGGCGCACGAACCAGTTCGGCAGGAAGAGCGAATGCGCGGTGAAGCTCATCAGATTCGCGCCCGCACCCACCAGCACGCCGAGCGTCGCGTAGAAATGCCATGGCGAGTGAATCGCCGGCGCGAGGAGCAGCCCGCATGCCACCGCGAGCACTCCGCACTCGATCACGAGACGCGGGCCGTGCCGGTCCATGATCCGGCCCACGGTCGGGCTCACGATCGCCGAGACGAGAAAGCCGAACGAGAAGGCACCGGCGACGAAGCCGCGGTCCCAGCCGAATTCATCGATCAGCGGCGGTAGCAGCAGCGAGAAGGTCGTGCGCGCGGTGACGGCAACGGCCATGGTCATGAACGCGATCGCGATCACGACCCAGCCGAAATAGAACGGTAGTCTCGCCGACCAATGCGATGGACGACGGTGCAGCTGATCCGTCAAGGCGCTTCCTTTGCGCGCCCCACAGAATTGTCGTCAGACGGCACGCCATCCGCATCGTACCGTTCCTGCGCGAGAACTTCACGGCGCCCCGTGTCGAATGAGTGGGGCGCCGTACTTCCGATCAAGGCTGCCGCAATTGCACCACGGGCTGATCGGCGAACCCCGAGCCCTCCGTCGCACCACCGTTGATGTGCTGCAGGACGGTCACGACCTTGTAGAGCCCCGACACCGGCGGCGCGCCCGCACCTTCACCGGGCAGCGTGTTGCCAGGCACGTTGATCGACGAGACATAGTTCTGCTGGCCAGGCACCACCGGTACGTTGACCGTGCCGCCGATCTGTTGCTCCGGTCCGGGGCCGATGCTTTCAGCGTAGCAGCGCAGGCGGAACGATCCGCCGAGAAACGGCGCGAGCGCCGGCGGCACCGACCAGTTCACCGTTACGGTGAACGGCAGATTGGCGTCCAGGATCGTGGTCGCATTCGCGCTGTTGTCCAGCACCTGATTGGACATGGCACTTTGGAGGTTGATGCCTCCCCATTCGATGGTCATGCGCTTCTCCTTCGTCGACTGCGGAATCGTGGAAAAACCTGCCGACCGGTGCAGACCAGTCGCGTGGCGGGTGAGCGACTCGGATCGGGTCGCACACGAGCGTTGTAGCGCGCCGCACTTACACCGCAGTTGTGCGTGCAATTACTCGCGCGGTGACTCGTGCGGCGGTAGCCGGCTAAACGACTTGCAGCAACGGGATCGACACCGCTGCCGCATCGAGCGCACGGCCTTCGACCACCGGCACGCACTCCAGCCGATAGCTACCGGCGTGGGTGAGCGCGGCGACATTCAGGTTGAGCGTCTTGGCCGGCGCATCGTTGCCATCGACCAGCGGCGCTGCGCCCAGATCGATGCGTGCGCGGGTGTCGCGATTGAGCGCGCGCACCTGGTATCCGTCGACGTGACTGCGTTCGCCGGGGCGAGCGCGTGCGCGCTCCAGGTCGAGCTCGATCACGAACGCGGAACCGGTCGCGAGCAGCGCGGGCGTGCAGCGCCCGTGGTCATAGAGCGTCGCGATCCGCTCCGTGCTGCCTGCGCGCGCGACGCGCACATGGCCGATCTGCCAGTCGAGCGCGGGCGTTGCGATCTGCGCCAGCGCCCGTTGGGTCAGCGCGCTGGCAAGCTGCGTCTGCTCGGCACTGAGTTGATCGTGAACCTGCGCCGCGATCCAGTCGCACAACTCGCCGCGCACGAATCCGGGCCAGGCTTTGTCGAGCATCGTCTCGTGATGGTGGGCGCGCGTGCGTCGCTCGGCTGGATGCCCGTCACCGCCGCGCAGTTCGAACTCGACGACGAAGGTCGCGATCGGCCGCCATTCACCCTGGTTGCCGCCGCGTTGCTTACTCTTGGTTGCGCCTGCCGCCGGTTCAACCGTGCGAGGGGCGTGTGCTTTGCGCTGCGCTGCTTTGGTGGGCTTCACGGCGCCATTGCGGCGCGTTGCCTCCTCCGTGCTGCGCGGATCGCCGATGATGATCGGATCGCTCTGGCGTGCCTGACGCGGACTCGCCGTTGGGGAATGTTCGGGTCCGCCATCGTCGAGCACCTGCGCACCGTTGCGTGCGGCGACACGCATGCCGTTCCGGCGGGCGCGGACGTTGGCCGAGGGCAGTGCGAGTTTCATACTGCCCCCTGGCTCACGCGTACCAGCGGAATCTCGCGATGTGCGATGCCACCGTACGGCGCTTCGAGCGTGGCGACGATGGTCATGCGGTATTTACCCGCGGCCAACCCCTTGATCGGCACGCGTGCGACCCAGCTGTCCATGGCCGGATTGATCTCGAGCACGTGCGCGCCGATCTCGGCCTGTTCACCGGTAGGAAAGGTCTTCACGTAGACGGCCACGCGGCAGCGCTTGACCGGTCGGTCCTCACTAGCTGGCTGGGAATCGCTGGCATTGATGGCAATGGCGAGTGTGAGCGGCGTGTCGGCCGCGAGCGGTACGCCTGCATTCATGCGCGCCGCATCGAGCGGACGCGGATCGATCTCTTCGATGTCCTGGTACGCGTACGCCTGCGCGATCGTGAGCGCGCACGGCAGGTGGCGTGCCACGGCAGGGGGGCGGACGACGGCCAGCGCGCTGGTGCGGCTTTCCATCCACTGCGCGGCGGCGTCCACGCTCGGGCCCATCCAACGTGCCGCTTCGGCGGACTCGGTGGCGCCGGTGCGGTCGATCTGCCGCACCACCACGCGGGTCTGCGCGCCATCGGCGCGGCGTTGCACGCGCACGTTGAAGAAGCCGGCGTCCTGCCAGTTTTCGTCGGCGCTCACGACATTGCGCAGCGTGGGAATCGTGTTGCCGTCGGTGTCGTGTGGCGCCGATGTATCGGCGGGGAGGGGTGCGACGGCGACAGGCGGTGCCGCGACAGGTTCGTCGGCATGTCGATGCACCCGCACGATCTGATCCGCACCGACTACGCGGATCTCGTTGCGCGCTGGTGAGCGCGACTGATCGCGGCCCAGGCGCAGGCTGCTGATCGCCAATCCGGTTCCCTCCAACAGACGGGTAAGCGTCTGCCCGCGCGCCGCCTCGGCCATGCTCGACTCCCAGCGTGAATGCACGAATGCCCGGGGCAAGAATGCGGGCAGGGCATTAACCGGCGCTTACCTGGCGCTTAACGCGAGGGCGCCGGTGGCCCGAATCGATGCGAGCGGTCGGTCGCGATGGTTGGACGGTTGCTCTGGTTGCTCTTGCTCTACTAGAAGGGCGGCAGCGAGAGCGCGTTATCCACCAGCCCGGTGGCGCGCTTGAAATCGTAGTTGCGGTACATGTTCTGCTTCACCAGGAACGACGCGCCGCCGTAGAACTTCTCGTACTGCTGATGGCGGCCGGCGAACTCGGTACCGATGAAATCCCACGCCAGTCGCATCAGCGCCACGCGCTGGCGCGCCGAGAAGCCGACCGAGTGCACGTAGCGTTCGATGTCGCGCGCGAGCTCCGGGTTGTCGAAATCGGCCACCGAGGAAGGCTGCATGATCATCACGCCGCCGGCCATTTCGCGGACCAGATCGATCGTGCGTGGATTGGTTTCCGACTGCAGCGCCATCACCGCGTAGAGTGAGCGCAGCGATGGCCACACCACGCCCTCCGCGTCGATCGTGCCCATGGTCTCCTGCGCATGCACCATCGATTCCACCGTCTGCGCCAGCGCCGCCAGCTCGCCCATCTGGATCATCACCGCCGGATTGGCGATGTTGCCGGTGACCTCGTTCATGCGCTGCGCCAGGCCCATCATGAAACGCAGCTTGGTCGCGTAACGCGATTGCGCCTGATGGTTGCCGTAGGAATGGGCCGGCGTCTCCCACCACTGTGCGCGGCACAGGCCGACGTCGCGATACACGAACACGTGCTCCCACGGCACGAACACGTCATCGAGCACCAGCAACGCATCGGACTCGTCGAATCGGCCGGTGAGCGGGTAGTCGTAGCTGTTGGCGGCCTGCAGCGCGAAGGCGCGGCGCGAATAGAGCTTCACGCCAGGGTGGGCCACCGGCACCACCACGTTGATCGCGTAATTCTCGTCGCCGGGCTGCAGCGGCGTGATGCAGCTGATCTGCAGCCAGTCCGAGAGGATCGTGCCGGTGCCCAGTTGCTGTGCGCCGCGCAGCACGATGCCGTCGTCACGCTCCTGCACCACGCCGGCGTAGAGCGACGGGTCCGACTGCTTGTGCGCCGGTTTGGAGCGATCGATCTGCGGCGGCACGATGGTGTAGCTGATGTACTGATGTTGCTCGCGCGCGTAGGCGAAGTAGCGCTGCAGATTGTCGGCATATTGCTTGCCGCCACGTGCGATCACGCTCGGCTTGGCCGCCCAGCCGGTGAAGAAACCGGCAACGTGGTCGGGCGTGCGGCCCATCAGGCCGAACGTCGCCTCGGCCCACTTCTCGTAGAACGCGCGCTTGGTCGTCAGATCCTGCGTCGATGTCGGGATCTGATAGCAGCGCAGCACCGGCTCGCCCGTGATCGGCGAGGCGAACGTCATCGTGTCGCGGTTTGCCGGATCGGCGGCAATGTCGTACAGCCGCGCGATCGAGTGCACCGCGCCCTTGAAGGCCGGGTGCGTCGTCACGTCCTGCACGCGCTCGCCGTTGAGAAAGACGTTGCGGCCGTCGGCCTTGATCGAACGGATGTACTCCTCTCCGCTGCGCAAGCGCGCGGTGCGCGTTGGCATGGGAGTGCTGATCGATCTTGCGGCTTTGTGCATCTGGATTCTCCGGTTCCGATAGGTGTTGCGTTGCACGAACATACCCCGCGCGCCGCGTCGTGGCTACCGCCTGGGCGCGCTGATCGATGGCGCCTTCGCTATCCATCCCGCGAAGCATTCGGTACAGTCGGGCGCCGATGATTGAAGCGTGAACGAACCAGGACCAACGAGTTCCAGAGGCCAAGCGAGTTCCAGGGATCAAACGAATGCCGGGCACGAAAGACTCGCGACGTGATCGAACTGCGCCAGGCCGTTGCGTCTGATGACTGGCGCACCGCGCGTGCATTGATCGAGGAATACGCCGCTTCACTGAGCGTCGATCTTGCTTTCCAGAACATCGCGCACGAATTGGCGCATCTGGAAGACGAGTACGCACTGCCCACGGGTGCGTTCCTTCTCGCCGTGGAGCACGACCTGACGCTTGGCTGCGTCGGTCTGCGGCGTTTCACCGACGATACCGGCGAGATCAAACGCCTCTACGTGCGACTTGGCGCGCGCGGCCGCAATCTGGGGCGGATGCTGGCCGAGCGCATCGTGCACGTCGGTGCCGAGCTTGGTTACGCGCGTCTGGTGCTCGATACGTTGCCCGAGATGCAGGCCGCGCAGGCCCTGTACTCGTCACTCGGGTTCGCGCCGATTGCGGCGTATCGATTCAACCCAGTTCCGGGCACGGCGTATCTGGAGAAGTGGTTGCGTTGAAAGCGAGTCCACTGCTGCGCGGCTCGTCGCCTGACGTCCGCCTTGCGCAGCGCAATGCTCATTACGCGCACGCGCTCACCTGCAGTTGTCGACCTTGAACTCGACGCGGCGATCGAGCGCGTCGCGCAGATCGTCGGTGCCGGTGCCGACCAGATTCTCGCGAAAACCCTTGCCCGCGGCCTGCACGCGTTGCGTGAGCTCGTTCGCTTCGGACTCGAGTCGTTGCCGGATGAATTCCGCGCGCCGATGCGAGAGACGATCGTTGTACTGCTCGGGGCCGGTGCGACTCGTATGGCCGACGACGACCAGGCACGCCTTCCTGTTTGCGGCCTGGCGCGCGATCTGCCGCAGCCAGATGTCGTACGGCCCGCTGATCTTCGTGTCGCTCCAGAACTCGGTCGAATTAGGCTTGAACAGGAACTTGACGCCCAGATTCTTGTTGGCGAGTCCGACGGCGACGACCCGGCTGAACGCGGCCTCGGCTTCGCTGAGACGGCCCAGCCGCCAGTTGATCAGGTAGATGCCGTTGTGCACGCGGATCTGGTCGCCGCCCGGTGACTCGAGCGCGCGGCCATAGAGCGCCAGCGCCTCTTCCAGTTGATCGTTGTTGTAAGCAGTGGCCGCCTGCGCGATCAGACTCGAAGTGGATGCGCGGGCGACGTATTCCCGATTCGCTGGCTGCCCGACCGTGCCGCGCGATGTGGCTACCGTGTGCTCCACCGCGGCGTCTTTGACGAGCACCGGACTGTCGCGATAGTACGGAGTGGGCGTGCTGTCGATGCCGTTCGATCTGGCCCGCGAGGAAGCCTGTGCGACGACGACCGCAGTCTTGAGATCGGTGAGTGCCAGATCGATGCGATAGGTGCCGCTGTCGGCGCCGCCCTCGGCCGCGAGGCGCTCGATCGAGCCCGCCAGGAGGTACTGCGCCCGAGGCAGTCCGGTCGCATCGAATCTGAGCACCTCGACGCCCGGAAACTTCGCGGCCGCGCGCGCGACGATGCGCGCTTCGATCGCGGTCGTGGCGGCCGTCTGGTTTCCCGAACTCGCTTCGACCACCGGGTCGACGGTAAGTCCGCGATTGACCAGTTTCGATTCCAGCCGCGCGACGAACGCAGGCAGCTTCAGCTTCTGCGTCTGCGTCAGCAGATCATCGGTCGCGGCGTCCACCGCTTCCTCGAACGAGAGTGCGGTTTCCGGCGCTCGTTGCGCTCGCTGCGCGCAGGCAACCGTGAGCACGGCAATGCACACCGCGACAAGCGCGCGCACCGTCACGCTGTTCGAATTCGTCCTGAACATCGTGCGCATGACGATCTCGACCCCCTGTTTAAAGCTTGAATTTGCCGCGTGGCGCGCTCCGGTGCGCCTCAGGCGACGTTAATTTTTGTACGACGAATCGGTCTTGTCGAGCATCCGCAGCAGTGCCGCCCATTCCGGTGCACGCTGCTTGTAGGACAGCGCCGCGAACTGGCCGGCCACTTTCTCCGGCACGCCGGCATGCGGCATGTGCAGCTTGGCGCCACCGGCCATCGCGCTGATCTGCGCCTGGCACGCGCGTTCCAGGTAGTACATCAGGTCGAACGCCTCGGCGATCGTCCGCCCGCAGGTGAGCAGGCCGTGATTCCACAGGATCAGCGCCTTGTTCGTGCCGAGGTTGGCCACGAGCCGCTTCCTCTCATCGACGTCGAGCGCGATGCCTTCGTAGGCGTGATAGCCGACCGTGTTGGTGAAGCGCATCGCATGCTGCGAAAGCGGCAGCAAGCCGTTCTCCTGCGCCGACACCGCAATACCCGCCGCGGTGTGCGTGTGCATCACGCAGAGCACGTCTTCGCGCGCGCCATGCACCGCGCTGTGAATCACATAGCCGGCCTGATTGATGCCGCCGCCGAGCGGATCGTCGAGGATCGTGCCATCGAGCGCGACCTTCACCAGATTGGAGGCGTTGACCTCGTCCCACAGCATGCCGAACGGATTGATCAGGAAGTGGTGATCGGGCCCCGGCACGCGCGCGGAGATGTGCGTGTAGATGAGATCGGTCATGCGGAAGTGCGCCGCCAGCCGATACGCCGCAGCCAGGTTGACGCGGGTTTCCCATTCTTCGGCACTGACGCGGTCTTTGATGGAGGCGGATGCCGAGGCGAGTTTGCGTACGGTGGTGGTCATGAGTCGTGTCCTTCGCTCGAATGGTTGAGTGATATGAGAGCGCTGCGGCCGCGAACTACTTCGTCAAAAACGCCCGAATCGCATCGGCCGCCTTGCCGATTGAGAGAATCCCATCGAGGTGCCCGTTGGTGCCGTCGATCTCGAACACTTCGGTGTAGTTGCCCTGCGCCTTGAGCTTCTCGGCCCACTTGCGCGACAGCTCCGGCGGAAAAATGAGATCGGTCTTCGCCGGCACGAACAGCACCTTCGCCTTGAAGCGATTGACCTCTTTTTCCAGGTTGAAGAGCTGGTTCGCCTTGGCCATCCACACGAAGTGGCCGGCGTCGGTGGCCGAGGCGCGGGCCAGGCCCGTTTTGTAGAGCGAGTCTTCGATCGCGTAGAGATTGCCCATCGCGTCGAGCGGATTCTTGTCGCCGGCGGCCCACTTGAATCCGTGCACGCGTTCGGCCCAGCCGTGATGGAGCGCGGTGATCGTGACGGTCTTGAGCGACTGCGCGATGCCTTCGATCGGTTCTTCGCCGCCGTAGTAGTCGCCGCCGCGCCAGCGCGGGTCCATCTTGATCGGCATCATCCAGATCTCGAGCATGCCGATGACGTAGGGGCTGATGTCGAGCCCCGGCCCGATCACGTGGATCACGCGCTCGACCAGTTCGGGATACAGCGCGCCCCATTCCATCGCCTGGATCGATCCGCCCGAGGCACCCGCCACCGCAACCAGCTTTTTGATGCCAAGCTGGTCGATGAGCTGGCGATGCACCCGCACCGAATCGCGCATTGCCACCACCGGGAACGTCGAGCCGTACTGCTTGCCGGTGTCGGGGTTGACCGAGGCCGGGCCGGTGGTGATGACCGTGGGGCTCTTCACGTTGAGATTGGCGAACGTGTCGGCGCTGACCACGAAGTACCGGTTGGTGTCGATGGCCTTGCCCGGGCCGATGATCGCGTCCCAGTAGCCCGCGGCTTTCTCGTCGGGTTGATAGCGGCCTGCTGCGTGCGAGGTACCCGAGAAGAAGTGCGCGACGAAGATGGCGTTGGTGCCGGCTGCGTTGAGCTTGCCGTAGGTTTCGTAGCCCAGGCGCACGTTCTTGATGGTCTTGCCGCCGACGGTGGTGTACTGCGGCAGCGTGAACACCTTCTTCTCGGTGAGCAGCGTTTGCGCCGGTTGGGCGAGCGCGCTCGCGGTGAACGCGAGTCCGAGTGCGAGGGCGGCGCTCCAGCGTGTGAAACGGGCAATCGACATGTCGGGCTCCTTTTCGCTGTCCAGATTGGTCAACGCGCAGCCGATCATCGCCGGCTCTGCAACGGTGCCCAGTATAAGGGACGTCAATTCGGGCACGCTCGCGCAGGCCCGCCTGCCGGGCGCCACGAGTGAGCCCGGCGCACGAGGTGTCCAGGCCGGTTGGTGCGATTCGCGGCCAACCCTGGCAGTAACATCGGAACATTCCTTTCCGGCCGTGGAGTCCCAGCGTCGATGAGCATTCCCCATATCGCAGTCCATGAGCTTGACCCGGCGTGCGAATCGCTGCGCTCGGAAGTTCGCGCGTTCCTGCGCACCGAGCTTGCGGGGTACTCCGCCGCCGACCGTGCGTTGAACTGGTTCGGCTCGGACCCGGCGTTCAGTCGCAAGCTGGGCGAGCGCGGCTGGCTGGGCATGACCTGGCCCAAACACGTCGGCGGACACGAGCGTTCGCCGATCGAGCGCTACGTCGTGATCGAAGAATTGCTCGCGGCCGGCGCACCGGTGGGCGCGCACTGGATCGCCGACCGGCAAAGCGGCCCGATGCTGCTGCGCCATTCGCCCGATTACTGGGCGCCGAGGATCCTGCCCGGCATCGCGCGCGGCGAAATGTTCTTCTGCATCGGCATGAGCGAGCCCGATTCGGGCTCCGACCTGGCTTCGGTTCGCACGCGGGCGAACAAGGCGGCCGGCGGCTGGGTCATCAACGGCACCAAGCTGTGGACCTCGCGCGCGCATCTGTCGCACTACATGATCGCGCTGGTGCGTACCTCGCCGCTGGGCGAGGCGCGGCATCAGGGGCTGTCGCAGTTCCTGATCGATCTGAAGAATCCCGGCATCTCGATGCGCCCGGTGATCAATCAGATGGGCCATCACGAGTTCAACGAGGTGTCGTTCCAGGATGCGTTCGTGGCCGACGATTGCCTGCTCGGCGGCGAAGGGCAGGGATGGCGGCAGGTGACCGAAGAGCTTGCGTTCGAACGCAGCGGGCCCGAGCGCTATCTGTCGAGCACCCAGCTCGTGCTCGAGATGCTCAACCTGGCCGACGCGAGCTCGGAACGTGATGCCGTGGCGCTCGGGCGGCTCGCCGCAAGCTACGCGACGCTGCGGCAGATGTCGCTCGGCGTGTCGGGCATGCTGGCGCGCGGCGAGAATCCGGAGCTCGCCGCGGTGATCGTCAAGGAGCTGGGCACGACGCTCGAGCAGCACATTCCGGTGGTCGCGCATGACTTGTTCGGCGGCAAGGCACCGCCCGATTCGCAGTTTGCCGAGGTGCTGCGCTACGTAACGCTGGCCGCGCCTTCGTTCTCGCTGCGCGGCGGCACGCGCGAGATCCTGCGCGGCATCATCGCCAGGGGGATCGGACTGCGATGAGCACACGAGCAACGGAAACCAACGCCGCCGACGATGTTGGCGCACTGATCGCGCAGTCGGTCGAGCAGATATTCGGCGAGCAGGTGACGCCGGCGCTGATCGTCGCCTCCGAGCGCGGCGAATGGCCGGAGGATCTGTGGCGCGTAGCGGCCGACGCCGGATTCGATCGTGCACCGTTGCCCGAATCGCGCGACGGCGTGGGGTCGTGGACGGCTGCCGCGCCAATTCTCGTGGGGATCGGGCACTGGCAGGTGCCGCTGCCGCTCGCCGAATCGATGATCGCGCGCTACCTCGGAGCGGTGGCGCAACTATCGCTGCCAAACGGACCGCTCACGATCTGTGAAGCGAGCCTGGATGCGAAGACGATCGAGCGCGCGATCGCGAGCGAGAAGATCGACGCGCGGCTGGCGCAGGTTGCGTGGGCGCGTCACTGCCGCGCGGTGCTGATCGAAGCCCCGCTTGGCGAAGGCGAGGTGGCGCTGATCGTGGCCCCACTCACCGGAACCGGTGTGAAGATCGAGCCCGGCACGAACCTGGCCGGTGAACCACGCGATGCCGTCGAGTTGAAAGGCGTGCCATGCGAAGTGCGGCGTGTGAGGTGCGGTGGCCATGGCGGCAGTCATGGCGGCGGACGTGTGCGCGTTCTCGGCGCGTTCGCGCGCAGCGCCATGCTCGCCGGCGCCCTGGCGAGCGCGCTGGAGCAATCGGCGCGCTACGCCGGTGAGCGCGTGCAGTTCGGCCGGCCGATCGGCAAGTTCCAGGCGATCCAGCAGCAACTCGCGGTGTTGGCGGCCGAAGCCGGTGCCGCGCGCACTGCGGTCGACGTGGCGGCGCAGTCGCTACCCATGCTCGACGACCACGAAGAGCGCATCGATGCGCGCAGCCTGTTCGACGTGGCGGTCGCGAAGATCCGCACCGGTGAGGCGGCCACCCAGGGCGCGGCGATTGCGCACGCGGTACACGGTGCAATCGGCTTCACGTACGAGCATCGCCTGCATCTGGCGACGCGGAGGTTATGGGCCTGGCGTGCGGAGTTCGGGAGCGACGCGCAGTGGGCGGCGTGGCTGGGGCGGCAGGCGATTGGCGCGGGTGGAGCGGGGTTCTGGGAGGGGGTGACGGGGAGAAGGTTTGGGTAGACAGGAGGGAAAGGTCTCCATGCGCCAGAGAAGGTACGCCCCGTGGCGTAGGGAAACGCCGACATAAACGACCGATGGTGGGTTGTCGGCTGCAAAGCGCTAGATCGCGTCGCTCCCGACGCAATCAAATCCGACGGATACGACGGCTTTGGTCCCCTCGCCTAGGAAGGCCGATTCTCGAGGCGATCCTTTAAGGTGGCAAAATATGAGTTCGGCGTCATCAGGGGCAAGTCTTCGTGCTTCATATCGTTGAGGACACTCAAGAGTCCTATTCTTCCGCCTCTCCTGCCGCGTAACGTCGGTAGGGCCAAATAATTCACACGTTGATGGACGTTGGCCGCGTACGATTTCCTTGCTCTTTCAGCGAGACCACGGACGAGCGAAGAGAGCCAAGTGGAGGCTAATACATGAAACCATATTGCGCGCCATTATTCGTAGCTGCCCTACTTTCAGCGTGTGCAGGCAAGGTCGACTACAGGCCGCCAAGCGAGCTTTACCGTTTGGAGAACTCTGTCACCATACCGCGGACTCGGGACAGCGTCTGGTCAACGGCAATCCCGGCTCTGGGAAAGCAGTTCTTCGTAATAAACAATCTGGACAAGGCTTCCGGTCTAGTAAACATGAGCTATTCGGGCGATCCGGAAGCGTATGTTGACTGTGGACGCATTACGTCGTACGTGATGAACGCACGAGGTGAGCGTACATACGACTTCGCTGGCGCGAAGGGAGCGCAATCCTACGAAGTCATGAACCCGAATGGCGCACCTGGTCTTTTCTTCGTCGAGCGCCGTATGAGCTTGGAAGGACGCATGAATCTGATCTTCGAGGAAGTTGGGCAGGATCAAACTCGAATAACGGCGAACACTCGCTATGTCATTACCCGTGAACAGACGTGGCGCGACGTCAATAATCGCTCTGCCAATCTTCGGGACACAGCTCAATTCAACACGGGTCAACGGGGCGTTTTTCCACCGAATAGAGATGGTCGAGCTCTGGAATGTTCATCGACTGGAAGATTTGAAGCAGAAGTGCTGACCTTGATTCGGGGCGCCCAATAGAGAAATCGGCCGCTAGGATATGAGGCCGAACAACTGTATCGCGCGGACGTCCCCAAGAGCGCTTCGCTCGCGCCGTGCGCTCCTCGCATCGCTCCTCGCATCGCTCCTCGCCCGCCGCTCACGCATGTCGTTTAGGCCGCACAACCCAACCTCACCGAATCGCCATGATCAAGGTTTTCCATGGAAGTGACGAGATAACACACGATGCCTTCCAAGCTTGGAGACGCTCACATCCTGATGGATTCAATTTGAGCGAAAGCCGCAAAGGGGTCTTTACCGCCCACTGGACGGAGGACTCCCGTGATAACGCAACGGGCCGCGGCTGCATGCACCAGGGCGGAAGCGCGAATGCTTACATGCACGACGGGGCGAACTGCCTCACTAACAAGAAGAAGGTCTGCTCCGAGAGCCTACTTGCGCTTCTTCAATGGGCGAAGTCGAAGTCGATTCAAGTCAAGTACTGCAAACACTGCGACTCCGGCACAAACCCAATCGGTCAGGCAGTTGCTCAATCTCAAGATGGTGCGGCCTAACCCGACTCCAACTGGTATGACAGTTGGCCCAATAGCAGGTCCGGCGCTCGCGGCTAAGCCCAAGGGCTAAACCTCACAACAGCCTCCACGCGATCCTTGCCATCCACGGAAGGAAGCCAACCCGAGCGCCGCCCGCTTTCAGAGATTCGGCTGACCAGAAATCGTCGACCTTACCCGCTCTTCCCAGATCTTCATCAAGCCATCCTTGGACGGCTTGCCGCGATCGGTCGTCGGCACGCGCTCG
The DNA here is from genome assembly GCA_902826155.1 of uncultured beta proteobacterium. The sequence continues at coordinate 3,107 of CADEDU010000092.1, read as the reverse complement.
ATGAATGCCACGGTCTGCGGCATCTTGTAGTCCGATAGTCGCGGGCGTAGGTGGTCCAACACGTCGTCGACCGTCAGCACCTTGCCCGGATGCGTGACCACGAAGCACGCCACCGCTTCGCCGTAGAGCTTGTCGGGCACGCCGATCGTGGCGGCTTCGAGCACGGCGGGGTGCTCGCATAGATACGCGGTGATCTCGAGCGGGGCGATGTTCACGCCGCCGCGGATGATCAAATCCTTCTTGCGGCCGGTGAGGAACGCGTAGCCGTCTTTGTCGAAGTAGCCCAGATCGCCGGTGACGAACCACTTCGCGCGCGGCTCGAGCTCGCCCCGGCCCATCAGGTAGCTCTCGAAGATCTGCGGTCCGTCGATCACCAGGTCGCCCTCGACGCCGATTGGCGTGTCGTTGCCGTGCTCGTCGATGAACCGGGCGCGCAGATTCTTCTGCGGCTTGCCGACCGGGCCGCGGCGCGGCGCGAGCGGATCGTTCGAGAACATGAAGCCCGCTTCCGACATGCCGCAGCCTTGCACCAGCGGGATCGCGTAGCGCTTCTGGAACGCTTCGAACGTTTCGGGCGCGATCGGTGAGGTGCTGGTGGTCATGTAGCGCAGCGTCGGCAGATCAGCCTTGGTCAGCGCATGCGGGCGCTCGAGCAGCATGGTGATCGCGGTAGGCACACCGGCCGAAACCGTGACGCCGTACTTGCGGATCCACTCGAAGAAGTGCGAGCCGGAGAAACGCTTAGCCAGCACGAAGCTGCCGCCCAACTGCAGCATCGAGGTCACCGACAGTACTTGCGGCGAGCACCAGGTGAGCGCGCGGTACTCGAGCATCGTGTCGTGCTCGGTCAGGCGAAAGCCTTCCACCACCGATTCGCTCATGTAGAAGTACGACTGGTGGCTGCAGCACACGCCCTTGGGTTTGGCGGTCGTCCCCGAGGTGTAGTTGATGAGCGCCATCTCGGTGGGGCTGCCGTGCACGCAGGGGGCATCTGGCGCGGTGGACTCGGTGCGCAGCGCGCGAAATAAGTCATCGCCAGCTGCGCTGGCTTCGCTCGACTCGGGGTCGTCGTCGAAGCTGAAGCACTCCACGCCGGCGCCGCGCGCTATACCCAGCATCTCGGGCGACAGGCTGCGTTGCACCAGCACCAGCTTCGGGTCGACGTCGGAGACGATCTGCGCGATGTTCTTCGCGTTGACCTCGCAGTTCACCAGATTGACCGTGGCGCCGTACGCCTGCACCGCGTGGAACACGAGCAACTGCGACAGGCAGTTGTCCGACATCACCGATACGCGGTCGCCGGCCTTGAAGCCGCGCGCGTGCAGGAAGCGCGCGATCTGATTGCTGCGCTCGAACAGTTGCTGGTAGGTGACCGTGCGGCCGGATTCGGCGGCGGTGCAATAGACCTTGTCCGGACGCGCGTGAGCGTGCGAGGCGATCAGATCGCGAACGCTGCGGTACGGGGTGAGGCGGCTCGTGTCGCTCATCAGGCCAGGGGTGGAATCGATGCTGCGCGGAGTCTGGGCAAAACCCGCGGCGCTCGCAAGGCCGCGAGTCGGCGAGGGGTGAAGGTAAGGTCGCGCTACCAGCCCGGATCGACGGGTCGCTTGCCCAGCAGCGCCTGGCCGGCGGCTTCGAAGTGCTGGTGCAACGCCGCGCCGTGTTGGAGGGTCACGTGGATGTCGCGGAAGTAGCGCTCGAGGTGGTTCTTTCGATACACCGCGTTCGTGCCTGCAGCGTGGAAGGCCGTGTCGACCGCGCGCGCCGCCTCGTGCATGCCATGCGTGATCGCGAGTCGCGCCTGTAGGATCGGCCCGTCGAGTTCCGTTTCGCCGCGCGAGACGCGTTCCCAGACTTCGCCCACGGTGTTGCGCACGTATGCGCGGGCGCTTTGCAACGCGGCTTCAGCGTGCGCCGTCTGCGCCTGTACGCGCGGCCGATCGCGCAGCAACTGGGTCGAGGAAGTCGATGCCTTGCTCGTGGCGATTGCGGCGAAGGTGTCGATCGCGCCGCGTGCAATCCCCATGGCGTTGGCCACGGTCACCGTCCAGACCCAGGTGAAGAACATGCGCGGCACGTAGAGCGCGCCGGGGTGTTTCGGCGCTTCGGCGAGCGAACTGCTGTAGGCCTCGGCGACGAACAAGTCCTTCACCACGAAGTCGTGGCTGCCGGTGCCGCGTAGGCCAATTACATCCCAGGTGTCGAGGATCGTGGCCTGTTCGGCCGGCACCCACATGATTCGCGTGCGCGGCGCGCCGGTGGCGGTGAGCGCGGGCTTGTCGCCGTCCATGACCACGCACGGGCAGGTGAGCCAGCGCGCGTAGTGGATGCCGCTCGCGAAATCCCAATGGCCGTCGATGCGATAGCCGCCTGCGACCGGGCGCGCCTTGCCCTGCGGACGGATCGATCCGGCCATGCGCAGGTCGGCGGGTGAGCCGGCCATGGCGCGGCCGACCTCGGGTGCTAGCCAGCCGGTGAACGCGGTGAGGATCGAGGCCAGCATCGTGCACCAGCCGATCGAACCGTCGGCGCGCGAGAGCTCTTCGATCGCATCGAAGGCCACCAGCGGCGCGGTCTCCTCTCCGCCGATGCCGCGCGGCAGAAACATCTGCAGCAGTCCGGTGCGGGCGAGCGCTTCGCTCATGGCGGGCGGCATGTGCCGCAGCCGCTCGCCTTCTTCGCGCAACTGCAGCACCAGCGGCGCCAGTTCGCGTGCGGCGGCCAGGGGTTCGCGCGGGGCGGCCAGGGGCTCGCACGGTGCGCTAAGGGGCTCGCGCGGGCCGGAGGTTTTCGCGTTCATCGTCAGATGGCACCCTTGTGCCGCAGTTGTTCGATTCGCGCATCGTTATAGCCCAGCTCGCGCAAGATCGCATCGGTGTCGGCGCCCAGCGCCGGCGGCACCCGATGCACGCGGCAGGGTTCGTCGCTGAACTTGATCGGGAAGCCGAGCACGTCGAGCGGGCCGTGCTGCGGGTGATCGATGGTGATGCGCATGCGCTGGTGCTGCGTCTGCGGATCGTTGAACACCTCGGCGATGTCGAGCACCCGGCCGCTGGGGATCCCGGCCTTGTTCAGCACATCGATCCAATGTGCCACCGGCTTGCTGC
>CADEDU010000091.1 GCA_902826155.1 uncultured beta proteobacterium | reverse complement strand
ATCGAGCGGCGCGCCCTCGAAGGTGATCGTTCCGGCGACGATGTGCGCGGGCGGACGCAGCAGACCGAGCAGCGCCAGTCCGGTGAGCGATTTGCCCGCGCCGGTCTCGCCGACCAGACCGACGATCTCGCCCTCGTCGACTGTGAGCGAAACGCCGTTCAGCGCGCGTGCCGTGCGTACCCGATCGCCCAGATCGCGTGCGATGAAGTGCACGTGCAGATTGTCGATGCTGAGCAGCGGCATCGGCATTCAACGGCCACTGGCCCGGCGGCGCGGGTCGAGCAGATCGGACAGGCCATCGCCCAGCAGATTCAGGCCGAGCACCATGCCGATCAGTGCCAGCCCGGGAAAGGTCGCGACCCACCACTCGCCGCTGATCACGTACTCGGCGCCTTGGCGGATCATCGCGCCCCACTCGGGCGCCGGCGCCTGCACGCCAACGCCGATGAACGCGAGCGTCGCGCTGATCCGCACCGCCCAGGCCATGCGCACCGGCAACTGCGCCGTGGCACCCAACAGCGCGTTGGGCAGGATGTGGCGGACCATGATGCGCCAGGGCGGATTGCCCACGGCAATGGCCGCGCGCACGAACGTGGCCTCGCGCAAGGCGAGCACTTCGGCCCGCACGATGCGCGCGAGGATCGGGCTGTCGAGCAGGCCCACCACCAGGATCACATTGAACAGGTTCGGACCCATCGCCGCCACCACCGCGAGCGCAAGAATGATGGTCGGGAAGGCGCGCAGCACGTCGAGCACACGCAGCAGGACTTCGTCGACGATGCCGCCCTTGTAGCCCGCCAGCACGCCGAGCGGCACGCCGACCAACAGCATGATCAAGCCGGCCGGCAGCGCAATGCCGAAGGCGTAGCGCGTTCCGTGGATCACGCGCGAAAGCACGTCCATGCCGTTGCCGTCAGTGCCGAGCAGAAAACGCGCACCGGGCGCGTTGAGCACGTTGCTAGAGAACGCCTCGGTCGGCGAGTAGGGCGCGATCACCTCCGCCAGCAGCGCGACCAGCAGCATCGTGCCGACGATCAGAGCGCCGACCGCAAACGTCGGACTGCGCCGTGCGATGCCACGCGAGCGCGCGACGATTCCCGGTGCTGCAGCGGTTGCGGTGAGGCTGGAGGTGCTCATGCTGCGCCGTCCATCATGCGCGGCGATGGCTGCGCGGTTCGAGCACGAGCACGGCCAGATCGACGATCAGGAACACGATCACCGACGCCAGCGCGAGCGTGAGCACGTATCCCTGCACCACAGCGAAGTCGCCCTGCAGGATCGCATTCAGCCCCCATTGCCCCAGTCCGCCCCACGCGAAGATGAACTCGATCAGCGACGCCGCGGCAAGCAGGGAAGTGAACTCGGTGCCCAGAAACGTGACCACCGGCACCAGCGCGTTGCGCAATGCGATCTTGCGCAATGTGCGATCAGACAGGCCGTTGGCGCGCGCCTGGCGGATGTAGTCGCTGCCCATGACTTCGATCGCGATGGCGCGCGTCTGCTTGATGATCGGCGCGGCGGCCACCAGCGTGAAGCACGCTACCGGCAGCATGAGTTGATGGATTGCCGAGCGCAGCGCGGTCCAGTTGCCGGCGATCAGGCTGTCGAGCATCGTGCTTCCGGTCACCGTGACGGGTGCGATCACTTCGAGGCTCAGTCGCCCCATCGGTGCCGGCGCCCAGCGCAGCAGATAGAAGAACACGAAGATCGCCATCAGCCCGAGCCAATAGGTCGGGACCGAGAAGCCGGTCAACGCACCGAACCGCGTGAGCTGATCGAACGAGCCGTTGGGGTTGAAGGCCGCACGCAGACCGATCGGAATGCCGATCAGCGCGCCGAGGCCTACGGCGAGCACGACGAGTTCGAGCGTGATCGGCAGGTGCGCGCGGATCTCGTCCAGCACCGGCTTGTTGGCCTGCCATGAGTGGCCCAAATCGCCCCGCGCGAGCTTGCCCAGATAGGTGACGAACTGATCGAGCACCGGCCGGTCGAGGTCGAGTTCGCGTCGGATCGATTCGAGCATCTTCGCATCGGCCATCGGGCCGGCCAGCATATTCACCGGGTCCTGATGGCCGATACGGATCAGCATGAAGGTGAAGAACACGATCCCCAGCACGACCGGAATCGCGACCAGCAGACGGACCAGCAGAAAGCGGGCGATGGTCAAGCTGGCTACTGCCTGCGCAAAGGCAGGCCGCGAATCTCGTCGCGCAATTCGGCGATCACGCTTGTCACGCAGATCACGCAGAGGGGAAAGCGCGATGCGACGTGCTCACTTCTTGCACGCCAGATCCTTCCACACCATGCGGTTGTGCGGCCGCCACATGAAACCGCGCATGCAGCCGACGAACACTTCATGCGTGCCGGGCAAGTAGGTCTCGACGAAGGTCGCGTAGTCGGACTGAACCTGCTGCGCCCGCGCGACGATGTCGAGCCACTTCTTGTCGTCGCGTTCGACCACGGACGCATCGATCAGCTCGTCGAGCTTCGGGTTGCAATTGCCGTTGACGTTCGAGCCGCCTTTGCAGTGCGCGGTGAGGAACAGGTTGTACGACGGATCGGGCACGAAACTCGAGGTGAGGTGAGTGAAGAACGGCAGCGACCAGGTGGTGATCGCGCGCCGCGCGTTCATCTCGGTCGAGGGAATGCGCTTGGGCGTGACGCGAATGCCGGCCTTGGCCAGTGAGGCCTGCATCTGCAGCGCCAGCGGCTCTTCCCACCACCAGTTGGTGCTGTATTCGAGCGTCACGTCCAGACCGTTGGGGTGGCCGGCCTCGGCCAGCAGCTTCTTGGCTTGATCGTAGTTGGTTTCGTACTTGTAGGCGTCGATGGCCCCGGGGATCGGCGCATTGAGCATCGAGCGCGAGCGTGTGCCCAGCCCGAAGAACACCGCTTCGCCGATCGCCTTGTAGTCGGTGGCGAACGCGACGGCCTGACGCACCTTCTCGTTGTCGAAGGGCGCGAGCTTGGGGTTCATGCGCACGGTGGCGCTGCCGGGGCTAGCGAACGAATCGACGCGCACGCTCTTGTCGTTGCGCAGATCGCGCACCTGCTGCAGCGGAATCTGTTCGGCGTATTGCACTTGGCCGGTGCGCACCAGCGCCACCCGCGTGGCGGCCGAGGGCACCTCGCGCCAGATGACGCGGGTGTAGAACGGCTTATCGAACACGTAGTTCGGATTGGCCACGAGCACCGCCTGCTGGCCCGCCTGCACCGACTGCACGTGGTACGGCCCGAAGCCGGCGGTGTTCTGCGCCAGCCATTTGGTGGCGAACGGATCGTCGGTGCTGGCGTGCTTCTTCGCTTCGGTGGAGTCGAACAGCGCCGGGATGTGCAGCGTCATCACCGCGAGAAAGATGCGGTTGGGATGGGTGAGGGTGAAGCGCACTTCGTTGCGCGACACCGCCTCGACCTTGTCGATACGCGCCACGTTCTTGATGAACAGTCCGGTGCGCTTCTGGTTCATCGATTTCTGGAACGTCCACACCACGTCGTCGGCGTTCAACTCGTTGCCGTGCGGGCTCTTCACGCCGGGGCGGATCTTGAACACGTAGGTCTTGCCGTCGGCCGATACCGTCCAGCTCTCGGCGAAATGCGGTTCGAACTTGCCGGGATCGACTTCGCGTTGACCGTTGGCACCGGTACGAGTGGCGAAGCGAGTGAGGCCTTCGTAGACGTTGACGGACGTTTCGATCTGCCCGGGCACCCAGATGTCGGAGTCGAACCCCTTCGGCGTGCTGGTCATCGCCATGATCAGCGTGTTGTCCTGGGCGAGCACGGGACCGGTCAAGGCAGCGAGGACGAACGCTGCAACGGCAGCCGCACTCCGGGCGCCGCTCATTGCGGTGCGAAGGGCGGACGCGGCAGACTCGGACGCGGCGTACGCGGTCGCGACAGAAAACATGGGCATGGCTCGATCCTGGAGGTTAGTCGTAAAGGTGCGCGGCGAAGAATGGTGACAGCACTGCCGTCGTGTCAAGGCTCGTTGCGAATGACAGGTTCCGGCGAGCTATGATGCGTCGGAAATCGGACCGTGCTCGGCGGCGCGACTTCAGTGCTCATCGGTTCAGCGCGCACCGGTTCACGCACGTTTCGGCAATCCGATTCGCTTCTGGCATCGCACCCGCACTCTCTCCCCATGCCGCAACCGGCCCCGCCCGCATCGATCGCGTCACCTGCGGTGGCTTACGAACCCATCGCGGCCCGCTCGCCGTGGCAATGGCCCGGTGGGGCGCACCTCGCCGTCTGCGTGCTCGTGTATGTCGAACATTGGGAACTGGAGCCGCCTGCTGATGCGCACCGCGACCCGCGGCTGGTCGGTGAGTTCGGCAGCTTCTTCCCCGACTATCGCACCTGGACGCAGCGCGAGTACGGCAACAGGGTGGGCATCTTTCGGCTTCTCGAAGTGCTCGACGCCCTGGGCATTCGTCCGGCAATGCCCGTCAACGCGATGGCGCTCGAAGCCTGTCCGGCGCTGGCGGAAATGCTGCGCACCCGGCGGGTGGAGGCGCTGGGGCATGGTCTGGCCGCGACGCGCATGCTGACCAGCGCGATGAGCGAAGCCGAGGAGCGCGAAGCAATCGTCGCCAGTGCCGCGGCGATCGAGCGCGAAACCGGAGTGCGCCCGCGCGGTTGGGTCGGGCAGGACTACGGCGAATCGATGCGAACGCCACAGTTGCTGGCGGAGGCCGGGTTCGACTACGTCATCGACTGGCCCAACGACGACCAGCCGTACCGGCTGCGAACTGAGCCCGCGCTGCTGTCACTGCCGAATCACGCCGAGTGGGACGACGTCCAGCTCCTGTGGCACCGTCGCGTCGCGATGCCGCGCTACCCTGGTTTGATCGCGGACGTGGCCCGGCGACTGTCCGCTGAAGGGCAGACCGCCGCGCGGATGATGACGATCGGCCTGCACCCGTGGCTTGCCGGCATGGCGAGCCGCATCCGCTACGTGCGCGAGGCGCTGGAACGCGCGCGGGCGATCCCCGGAGCGTGGTTCGCGCAGCCGCACGAGATTGCCGATGCGTACAATGCCGCGGTTGGTCGGCAGAACGAAAGGAGAGCGCGCCATGGATGATCCCGGTCATCGCTATCACGATCTGGGTGGTCGCAGCGCCGGCAAGTGCGACCTCGACGAGCACACCTACGAGACGTGGGAAAAGCGCGTCGATGCGCTGATGATGCTGCTGTGGAATCGCAACAAGTCGATCACGGTCGACGAGTTGCGTCGCTATATCGAGGAACTCGGCCCGGTGGCTTACGACGGCCTGGGCTATTACGAGCGCTGGATGCACAGCATTACCCAGACGCTGCTGCAACGAGGGATCATCCACGCGTCCGACCTGGGGCAGAAGATGGCCGAGATCGAGGCGCGCGAGCGAGGGGACAAACCATGAACGACCGCGTCGATCTAGATTCGATGGGGTACTACCGGCGCATGCAGGCGGCGGTCGAAGAGCTGCTGATCCTGCGTGGCGATATCACCCGCGAGGATGTCGATCGCACCATCGCCGCGATGGACGCGCGCGACTATCGCCGCGGCTCGAAGGTCGTGGCGCGGGCGTGGGTCGATTCCGCCTATCGCGAGCGCCTGATAGCCGATCCGCGCACGGCGTGCGCCGAACTCGGGCTGGAACTGGGGCCGCTGCACTTGATCGTGCTGCCCAACACACCGGCGATGCATAACGTCGTCGTCTGCACGCTGTGCTCGTGCTATCCGCGCATGCTGCTGGGCATTCCGCCGAACTGGTACAAGAGCCGCGAGTATCGCAGCCGCGTCGTGCGCGAGCCGCGTGCGGTGCTGGCTGAATTCGGCACGACGCTGCCCGCCGGCGTGGAGATCCGCGTGCACGACTCCACCGCCGACATGCGCTACATGGTGCTGCCGATGCGCCCCGCCGGTACCGACGGCTGGACCGAGGAGCAACTCGCGGCGATCGTCTCGCGCGACAGCCTGATCGGTGTCGCGCTGCCTCGCGCATAGCAACGACCCGATCGAAACATCCACCAATCAACCAAAGAGGATGACAGTGAACGAGCAGCGAAGGGGTAGCGCAAGAGGTAGCGCAAGGGGTAGCGCAAGGCCAGCGAGCGATTTGGTCGGCTGGGTGAGCCGGCGCGATTTCCTGAAAGCGGGCGGGGCAGCGGTGATCGCGGGCGGCGCACCTTGGGTGACCACCAGCGCGCGGGCAGCCGGCACGCTGAACGTCGTGCTGAACCAGGGGTTGTTCGCCAAGCTGTGGATCGAGGAGATCCATCCCCGGTTCGAGAAGGAAACCGGCGCCAAGGTCAACGTGCAGCAGTCGGTCACTGCGAACATGCTCGCGATGCTGCGTACCCAGGCCGACAATCCGCCCGACCTGCTGCAGTTCTCCGAAGCCGGCGTGTTCCTCGCGGCCGAGCAGGGTCTGCTGCGCCAGCACAACATCAAGAACATTCCGAACTTCGCCACGATCCGGCCCGAGTTCAAGCTTGCCGACAATTATTCGGCGGGCGTGGTCGATGCGATGCACACGCTTTACTACAACACGAACCAGGTGAAAGCGGCGCCGAAGTCGTGGGCCGAGATGTGGGCCGCACCCGCCAAGGGCAAGATCGCGCTGCCGCCGATCGGTTGGAACAGCGGTGTTCGCATGATCACCACCGCGGCGCAGATCGCCACCGGCAAGCCGCTCAAGGATGCACAGTACGACCTCGAAGCGGGCGTGCGCCACTTGGCCAAGCTCAAAGACCAGGGCGTGATCGTCTATAGCGCGGCGCCCCAGGCGATCCAGATGGCGCAGTCGGGCCAGACGCCGTTGGTCCCGTTCTACGGGATCTTCATCAACCCGGTCATCGAGCAAGGCGCACCGATCGCGCCGGCACTGTCGCTCACCGAGGGCAAGCACGGCGAGATCGTCGGGTTGAACATGCCCGCGAAGGCCAAGAACGTCGAACTCGCCGAGCGTTACGTGAATCTCTCGCTCTCCAAGGAGTTCTCCGAGAAGATCGATCGGGTGCTGCGGGCCGTGTCGCCCCATCGCGACGTGGCGCCGTCGCAGCGCACGCGCGAACTGCTCGGGCCGGCCGACAACATCACCTACGCCGACTGGAAATTCCTCTCCAAGAATCGACCGAAGCTCACCGAGATGTGGAACAGCGTGTTTGCCTGACTGGGCGGGCCGCGTGGGAGGAGCCGAGGCCACCGGCGCGGCCAGGTCGCGCTGGCTGATCGGGCTGGCGCTCGTTGGCCCGGCGCTGGTGTTCCTCGTCGTGTTCTTTGTCGTGCCGCTCGGCTACATGGTCGAGGAGAGCCTGCACCCGTGGAAAGGTGAGGGCGGCAACGAGGCGGCATTCTCCTTGGAGCAGTATGGCAAGGTGACGCAAAGCGCCAGGACGCTGCGCAGTTTCGAGCGCACGCTGCGCATCGCATCGGTCTCCACCGCGATCACCTTTCTGATCTCGTATCCCATTGCACTGATGTTGCTCTGGGCCGGTCGAAAATTGCGTACGACGGTGCTGGTGATCGTGTTCCTGTCACTGGCCTCGAGCCTGATCGTGCGCAACTACGGCTGGTTGGTGACGCTCGCCGAAGCGGGGCCGCTGAACAAGGCGCTCGTTGCACTGGGCCTGATCGACGCGCCGGTACGCCTCACGTTCAGCGAAGTCGCGATCATCGTGGCGCTGGTGCACTACGCAATGCCGTTCATGATCCTGCCGATCTACGCATCGTTGTTGCGCATTCCCTCATCGCTAGGCGAGGCGGCGCAATCGCTCGGTGCCACGCCGTTGCGCGCGTTGCTCAACGTCGTGCTGCCACTGTCGGTGCCGGGAATATTCGGTGGCACCATGCTGACCTTCGCGCTGTGCATGAGCGCGTTCGTGACGCCGCTTCTGCTCGGCTCGCCGGCCAATTCGATGATCTCCCAGGTGGCCGCCGAGCAGTTCCTGGTGCAGCTCAACTTTCCGCTCGGCTCGGCGATCATCATCGCGCTGACTCTGATCACCTTTGCGATCGTCGCGGCCTACACACTGACGGTGCGCAAGATGTTTCGCGTCCATGTCTGAGGCCGCTTACCGGCGCCTGGTCGAAGGGCTGGCGTGGACGGCCCTCGCATTCCTGGTGTTTCCGGTGATGTTCACCGCCATCGTGTCGTTCGGCGGGGGCATCTTCATCGAGTTTCCGCCGCAGAGCTTCTCGCTCAAGTGGTACGAGAACATCGGCAGGATTCACCGGATCGGCCCGGCGGTGCTGAACAGTTTCTGGGTGGCCTTCACCGCCGCGAGCGTGTCGACCGTCGTGGCGATCGGTGCGGCTCTTGCGATCGTCCGTTTCCCGCTCCCGCTCAAGACGCTCGTCACCGCGCTGCTGCTCTCGCCGATCACCATTCCGATCGTGGCGATCGGCATCGCGCTGATTCAGTTCTTCATCCTGCTCGGCATCGAATTCAGTTGGATCAGTCTGGCGATCGGACACGTCGTGTTGGTGATCGCGTACCCAATCCGCACGCTGGTCGCCTCGCTAACGTTGAGCAACCCCTCGCTCGAGGAAGCCGCGGCGAGCCTGGGTGCGAATCCTTGGCGCGCGTTTCTAACCGTGACGCTGCCGCAGATGAAAGCCGGACTGATCAGCGGCTGGCTGTTCGCGTTCCTGATCAGTTTCGACAACTACCCGATCAGCATCTTTCTGGTGCGGGGAAACTTGTCGACCATGCCGATCGAGCTGTTCAACTACATCAATCAGAATCTCGACCCGACGCCCGCGGCCTTTTCAACCGTGTACATGCTGATCGTGGCGGCCTTGATCGTGTTCGTCGAGCGGCGCTATCGGATCATCTCGTTGTCGCTACGATGACTCGCCCGCACATCCTCTACCCGCGTATCAGGTCCTCTTGCCGCATTGCGCCCTCGGCAAAGCCGCCCGGACTGCGCGACCCATCGTGTGCGCCGGATGGGTTGGAGTCGCGCTGATGGCTCGGCTCGAGATCGACAACGTCTCGTACTCGATTGGCGCCTCGCGCATTCTTCGCGGCGTCTCGCTGGACGTGCGCGACGGTGAGTGCCTGGCACTGCTTGGACCGTCGGGCTGCGGCAAGACGACGACATTGCGTGCGGTGGCCGGATTCGTGCGACCCACGGCAGGCGACGTCCGCATCGCCGGACGCTCGGTGCTTGGCGAGCCGGTTCATCGTCGCAATCTCGGGCTCGTCTTCCAGGACTACGCGCTCTTTCCGCACATGACCGTCGCGCAGAACGTCGGCTACGGGATGCGCATGCGCGGTGTGGCCAGGCGCGAGATCGCGCAGGCCGTGGAGCGTGCCTTGGCGTTGGTGCGCCTCGAAGGGATGGAACAGCGCTTCGCCACGGAGCTATCCGGTGGCCAACGTCAGCGCGTGGCGCTGGCGCGCGCACTGATCGTTCAGCCCGACATCCTGCTGCTCGATGAGCCGCTCGCCGCACTCGATCGCAAGCTGCGCGAGGGCATGCAGGTCGAGCTGAAACGCATCCAGCGGGAAACGGGGATCACGACGATCATCGTCACCCATGATCAGGAGGAGGCGTTGTCGCTCGCCGATCGCGTCGCGGTGATGTTCGACGGCACGATCGCCGAGTTGGGCGAGCCTTCCGCGATCTACCTGCGTCCGCGCTCGCGCGAGGTGATGACTTTTCTCGGTGCGGCTAACGTGTTCCAGGGGCGCGTATCGGGTGTCGCCGCGAATCGCGCGAGTGTCGAGTGCGCCGATGGCGTCTCGCTCGGCTTGGCTGCGGGCGATCTGAGCGCGGGAGCGAACGTTGTGCTGGGGATCCGGCCCGAGCACGTTCGCTTGTTACAAGACGCATCTACCGGGGTTGCCGGACGGGTACGCGAGATCGTCTACAAGGGCGTATCCGTTGATCTCTACGTGGCCGTCGGCACCCAGCTGATTACGGTGTCGGTAGTCGGTACGGATGCGGCCGGCCAGGGTCTGCCCGCGCTCGGCGACGAGGTGCACCTCACGTTCCCCGCGGAACACCTCGTGCGCTTGACGGCATGATGCGGCAATCGTTTCCGCTTGCTACCCGCCAACCTCGCGCACCACATCGTCGGTCGCACACACCCGGCCGAACAGACGGCTGAAGTTCTTCATAGTCGATTCGTGCAGATCGGCGTGGGTGGTGCCGCAAGCATCTTCCACCAGGGTGACCAGATAGCCTCGATCGGCCGCTTCACGCGCGGTCGTCTCGACGCACATGTTGGTCGACACGCCGACGCAGTAGAGCTGCTCGCAACCGAACGCTCGCAGCAGGCTGTCGAGTCCGCTGGAGGCGAATGCTCCGATCGAGGTCTTGTTGACCACGATTTCGCCGGGCCGCGGCTTCAATTCGTCGATGATCTCGTGCTGACGGCTGCCCGCGTAGTTCTCCAGTTCGCGGAACAGCTTGCGCATGTGCGGCGGCGCATCGGAGGCATCGGGCAGGCGTGCGCCGATGGTGACGTAGACCACCGGCCGGTGCGCGCCGCGAAACGTTTCCAGCAGCCGCTTGGTATTCGGGACCACCAGCCGCTCGATGCGATCGAACCGATAGGCGGCGACGTTCGAACCGCGTGCAGCGAGTTGCTTGCCGAGCGCGCCGGTGCGTGACCCGGTGGCGTACTGCATGTCGATCACCAGCAGCGCGGCGCGCTTGGGATCGATCGGACGCGCGTCCATATAGGCGCGGATATAGTCGTTCTCTGCCATGGGGTCCGGCTCCTTCAATCTGCGGTGGGCTGTGTGGTCTGCGGCTGTCGATCGAGGTAGTGCGTAAGGTACCAGTCGGCGATCTCCTCGCCGGTCGCGCACCACACCTGGTCATGCGAGAAGATGTACGCCAACGCCTCGTCGAGGTGGCTGATGCGGTGCGGCTGCCCGGAGATGAACGGGTGGACGGCGATGCACATCACGCGTCCGTGGTCGGCCCCTTCGCGCCACAGCGTGTCGAACTCGTCGCGAATGGCGCGGGCGAAGTCTTCGCCTTCATCCGGGCGGCGCCAGGCGATCGAATCGTTGATCTCCATGGTGTAGGGGATCGAGATCAGCCGACCCCGGCGAACGTGTAACGGCGTGGGCTGATCGTCATGGTAGAAATCGCAGTAGTACTTGATGCCGGCCTCGGCGACCAGATCGGGCGTGCGCAGCGTCCACGACGCCGCCGGCGAGAACCAGCCCGCAAGCGGCTTGCCGGTGTGCTTGTGGTGCAGCGCCACGCACTCGGCGATGGCGGCGCGCTCGGCGTCCTCGTCGAGGTTCCAGTGGTAGCGCGTGTTGTACATGCCGTGCGACATGTATTCCCAGCCGCGCTCGTTCATCGCCCGATGGACTTCGGGAAACATTTCGAGCACCGCGTAGTTGAGCGACACGGTGCAGCGCACCTTGTGACGGTCGAGCACTTCCAGCAGGCGCCAGAACCCGACCCGGTTGCCGTACTCGCGTATGCCGTAGTTGAGAATGTCGGGGTGTGGCGTGCGCGGCCACGGATCACGCACCCGAATGAGCTCGGGCACGAACTCGTAGTGCTCGACGTTCGGCACGATCCACAACGCTACGCGCGCATCGCCGGGCCAGCGCAGCGGCGGTCGCTGGATGATCGGCGAGTAATCGAAGCGCGCGGCTGGCATGGACGGATCGTACTCGAAGGTGGGTCGCGCATGGAACGCGTAGAGGCTGGGCGTACGGAGGCAATAGCCCTCACGCTACACTGCTGCCGATGAAGCTCACGGATATCGCCCGCATCATCCGCAGCAAGAACGCCGGACCGAGCGTGCTGACGCTCGATGTGTTCTTCATCGACGCCGCGCGCATGCAGCGCTGGCTCGACGCGGGCGGGTTCGATCGCGAGCGGCTCGCGGCGGTTTACGGCTGTGCAGAGTCCGACGTGCGCGTGATGCCGATGCCGGCCCTGGCGGTCACCAAGATCAGCCTCCCGCGATCGGTGATCGCCGGCACGCCTGGCGATCGCGATGTCTACGGCGCGCAGCAACACGCGCCACTGCTCGCCCTGCACGTATGAGTGCGCTCGCCCGGCTGGTGCAGGCGCATGCCCGGTCACGCGAACCGCTGCGCGTGCTCGCCGCGTCAGGGCAACTGGGCTACGGCATACCGGAGGCTGCGTTTCGTGCGGGGCTGGAGCGTCGGCCGCACTTCATCGGCGCCGACATGGGCTCGATCGACCCCGGTCCCGCATATCTCGGCTCGGGAGCGATGGCGACGACCCCTGCGCTGACTCGCCGCGACCTGCAACTGGTGCTGGTTGCAGCGCGCGAGCTGGATGTGCCGCTCATCATCGGCAGTGCCGGCACCGCCGGCGCCGCGCCGCATCTCGAAGCGACGCTCGCCATTGTTCGCGACATCGCCCGCGAACACCGCTTACGGTTCAGGCTGGCGACGATCCGTTCCGACATCCCGGCGGAAGTCGTCGCGCATGCGCTACGCGAAGGGCGCTTGCAGCCGATCGGCGCGATGCCTCAGATCGATGAACGCGGCATTCACGCCTGCACGCATATCGTCGGTCAATGCGGCGTCGAGACATTGCGGCGCGCGCTGGCGCTCGATCCCGACGTGATCATCGCCGGACGTGCCTGCGACACCGCGATCTTCGCGGCGATTCCGGAGTTGCTGGGCTACGACGCAGGACTCGCGTTGCACATGGCGAAGATCATCGAGTGCACGTCGCTGTGCTGCGAGCCTGGTGGGCGTGACGCGATGCTCGCAACGCTGGATGACACCGGATTCGTGCTTGAGAGCATGAATCCGGCACGTCGCGCGACGCCGCAATCGGTGGCGGCGCATGCGTTGTACGAGCAGGATGATCCGAGCCGGTTCGCCGAGCCGATGGGCGTCGTGCATCTGGACACCGCGCGCTACGAGTCCCTGGATGTCCAGCGCACGCGCGTGTCCGGTGCGCGCTGGGAGGCAGCGACCGCCCCGAGCGTGAAGGTGGAAGGTGCGCAGCGAGTCGGTGCGCGCGCAGTGCTGCTGGCGGCGAGCGCCGATCCGGCATTCATCGCGGCGATCGATACGATTCTTCCGGCGGTCGAGATCGCGGTGCGCGAACTGGTCGCGGGGTCATGGACCGTTCATTCTCGCGTCTATGGTCGTGACGGCGTGGTGGCGTGGCCGGATCAAGCCGCGCCCGCACCACGTGAAGTCATGCTGCTGATCGAGTGCATCGCGCCGAGCGCCGATCTTGCCCGCAGCGTGGCTAGTGCATTCAAGCAGCAGTTGCTGCATCACGGCTTCCCCGGACGTATCGCCACGGCCGGCAACGTCGCATTCCCGTTCACGCCGCCGGAGATCGACTGCGGCCCGGCGTTCCGGTTCGCGCTCTATCACGTGATGCATGGCATCGATCCGACGGCGCTGTTCCAAGTTGCGCTCAACGCCATCGACGGCACTGACTGAGACGACGCATCGCCGCCCGGGGCGTTCGGGCTGAATTGCTCTGCTGGTCTGCCCTACGTGCTGCTCACGCACTACGCGCTTTACGCGCGCTTCGGGCTTCAGGTCTTGGCTGAGTGCCGCCGCCCGACAAAATAGCGCGCGCCGTCGGCACCCCAATCCTCTGCGTGCTCGCATCCGGCTGCCATGGTGAATACCTCGCCGGCGCGGTAGACCTGGGTGGCGCCGTTCCAGGTGAGCTTCAACTCGCCGGCGAGCATGAGCGCGCGCACATCGAACTCGTGGGTATGCGCTTTCAGGACGGTGTTGGGTTTCATCTCGCGCTCGACGCGTTCGGTGTAGCCGTCGCGTGCCAGTTCGGTTTCGAACTGCTTGAGGTCCATCGTTAGCTCCTTCGGGGCTGGGTCAGCATGCGGGCGGATGCGATACTCGCGCATTTTCCGCCGTCTCACGAATCCGCGCATCACCTCTACTTCGACCGCTTGTTCTGAGGACTCAAATGCCTGACTCCATCCGCCCCGGCGGTTCGCGCTCGATTTTGATTTCCGATGGCATTCGCGCTGCCGGTGCCCGCACACCTGACAAGATCGCCATCAAGGAGAGCGGACGCAGCTTGAGCTTTCGCGCGCTGGTCGAGCGTATTGATCGCGTGTCCAACCTCGCGCACGCGGGTTTCGGCTTGCGCCATGGCGATTACGCCGCGATTCATCTGCCCAACCGGCTGGAATACATGGAACTGGTGTGCGGACTGTCGTCAGCCGGTGTGGCGTGCGCGCAGATCGGACCGGCGGCGGCCGGCCCGGAGATCGCATTCATCTGTGAGGATTCGCGTGCCCGCGTGCTGTTCACGACCCGAGAGCTCGAAGAAGCCGCGCGCGCCGCGGCGCCTTCCACGGTGGAGCGGATCGTGGTCCTCGGCGACGAATACGAAGCGCTGCTTGGCAAAGCGTCGAGTACGCCGTGTCCGGTGGCGGTTACCGAGTCCGACATCTTCTCGGTGCCGTACACCTCCGGTGCAACCGGTCGTCCCAAGGGCGTGATGCTCGCGCATCGTGGCCGCGTGCTGGCTTGTTTCGTGATGGCCGCAGAGCACGCCTGCTACGGTCCGGATGATCGTGCTGTGGCCACGACGCCGATGTTCCATGGTGCGGGATTCCTCATGGCGCTGGTGCCGATCTTCTTCGGTGGCTCGGTGGAGATCCTGCCGCGCTTCGATATCGAACGGCTGCTCAAGACCATCAGCGACAACGCCGCCACGAGCGCGTACATGGTGCCGACGCATTTCGCCGCGATGTTCGCGCTGGGCGAGGCGGCGAAGAAGTACGACGTGCGCTCGCTCAAGGCGGTGATCTCGGGCACCGCGCCGCTGGCCCAGGCGATGAAGGCCCGCATCATCGAGCATTTCGGTGAGGGCAAGTTGTATGAGCGCTATGGCACGACCGAGACCAACATCGCCACCGCGCTGCGACCGGTCGATCAGCTGCGCAAGATCGCGTGCGTCGGTCAGCCGTTACCAGGCACGCATGTGCGGGTGTTGGACGACGCTGGCAACGAAGTGCCGCGTGGCGAGATCGGCGAACTGGCCGTGGGCTCACCGTACCTGTTCTCGGGCTATCTGAATCTGCCCGAGGCCACCGCCAAGGCCACGCGCGGCGACTGGTTCGTCACCGGCGACATGGCGCGCATCGACGAGGAGGGCTACCTCTACCTGGTCGATCGCAAGAACGACATGATCATCAGCGGCGGCGAGAACGTCTATCCGCGCGAGGTCGAGGAGATTCTGCTGGCCCATCCGGCGGTGGCCGAATGCGGTGTGGCGGGCGCACCGCATCAGTACTGGGGCGAAGCGGTGACTGCTTTCGTGGCACTGCGGCCCGGCATGAACGTATCGGCCGACGAATTGACGAAGGCCTGCCGCGATCGGTTGTCGGCGTACAAGGTGCCGAAGGAGATCCGCTTCGTCGATGCCTTGCCGCGCAACAGCATGGGCAAGGTGTTGCGTCGGAGCTTGCGCGACATGCTCAAAGGGTAGAGGGCAGGCAGCAGCGCGAGAGCGCAGTGCGGGGTGCGGCACACCAGACTGTGCACGGGCGCACGCGCTGAGCGCTCCGCACGACGAATTGGGGCATCAAAACCGCCTTCTTCCGTAGATCTACGCTTGGCGGCGGCGGAACAATCGGGCATACCGGTAGTCCGAGTGAGCAGGAATGCCCGCCATGAAGCCAGCAGTCGTCGCCGTCACCGATCGCATCCGTGCGCGTAGCGCCGCCACCCGTGCGGCGTACTTGCGCGATATCGATGCCGCCGTCGCCCGCACACGTGGGGCCGATCGCTTCGGCTGCGCCAACGTCGCACACGCGTTTGCGGCGCTGCCCGCCAACGACAAACTGCGCGTGGTCGCGCAGCGCGCGCCTAACCTCGCGGTGGTGACGGCCTACAACGACATGCTCTCGGCGCATCAGCCGTACGAGGGCTTTCCGGCGATCATCCGCGACGAGGCGCGCAAACTCGGCGCGACGGTTCAGGTGGCTGGCGGCGTGCCCGCGATGTGCGATGGCGTCACGCAGGGCTTGCCGGGCATGGAGCTGAGTCTGTTCTCGCGCGACACGATCGCGATGTCGACGGCAATCGCGCTCACCCACGATGTGTTCGATGCAGCGTTGCTGCTCGGCGTGTGCGACAAGATCGTTCCCGGCCTGCTGATCGGTGCGCTGCACTTCGGGCACCTGCCATGCGTGTTCGTGCCCGCAGGGCCTATGGCGAGCGGTCTCTCCAACAATGCCAAGGCCAAAGTGCGCGAAGAGTTCGAGCAGGGCAAGGTGGCGCGCGCGCAGTTGCTGGAGGCGGAGTCGGCTGCGTATCACGGCGCCGGCACTTGCACGTTCTACGGCACCGCCAACAGCAATCAGATGCTGCTCGAGGCGATGGGGCTGCATGTGCCGGGTGCGGCGTTCGTGCATCCGCATGCTTCACTGCGCGAGGCGCTCACGCGTGAGGCGGTGCGCAACGTGCTGGCGATCGCGAAGGGGCAGCGCTTCACGCCGATCGGCCGGCTGGTCGATGAGCGCGTGATCGTGAATGCCATGGTGGCGTTGCTCGCCACCGGTGGTTCCACCAATCATCTGATCCACTGGGTGGCCGTGGCGCGCGCGGCTGGCATCCTCATTGACTGGACCGATTTTTCCGAACTGTCGCGCTGTACGCCCCTGCTGGCGCGCGTCTATCCAAACGGTTCGGCGGACGTGAATCAGTTCCAGGCCGCGGGTGGCCCGGGTTTCGTGATTCGCGAGTTGATCGACAGCGGCTGCATGCACGGCGACGTCGCGACCGTGGTGACGGGCGGACTGCGCGACTACGCAAAGCTGCCGCAGCAATCCGGCGAGCAACTGCGCTGGAGCGCATTGCCTGAAGAGAGCGCCGAGCCGAGCGTGGTGCGGCGCGCGCGCGAGCCGTTCAGCGAAGAGGGCGGCCTGAAGCTGCTACAGGGCAATCTGGGGCGCGCGGTGATCAAGGTTTCGGCCGTCCCTGAGGATCGCCATGTCGTCGAAGCGCCCGCGATCGTGTTCGACAATCAGGAGCAGCTCCTGGCGGCGTTCAAAGCCAACAAACTCCAGCGCGATTTCGTCGCGGTGGTGCGCTTTCAAGGCCCGCGCGCCAACGGCATGCCTGAATTGCACAAGCTCACGCCGTCGCTGTCGGTGCTGCAAGGCCAGGGCTTCAAGGTGGCGTTGCTCACCGATGGCCGCATGAGCGGCGCCTCGGGCAAGGTGCCCGCCGCGATCCATCTCAGCCCCGAGGGGTTGGCCGGCGGCGCGATCGCGAAGGTGCGCGATGGCGATCTGATCCGGCTCGACGCCGTTGCCGGCACGCTCAATGCGCTGGTCGATGCTGCGGAGTGGGCGCGTCGCGATCCAGCCCAATTGCCCGATGCCGATGCGCAGCGCAACGCGCGTGGATTGGGCCGCGATCTTTTTGCCGGCATGCGCCGTAACGTTGTGAGCGCCGAAGAGGGCGCGTGCACGTGGTTGTAGCGGCCAATCAGTCCTTCTCCCATGAGGCAGAAATGAACACGCTTGAACTGGCAACGTTCGGCCCGGTGATTCCGGTGATCGTGATCGAAGACGTTGCGCACGCAGTGCCGTTGGCGCGTGCACTCGTCGCGGGTGGCGTGCGCGTACTCGAGGTCACGCTGCGCACGCCGGTGGCGTTGCAGTGCATGGAAGCGATCGCAGCGGCTGTGCCCGAGGCGATCGTCGGTGCCGGCACCATCCGCTCGGCAGATGACGCACGCGCTGCCAAAAGCGTGGGATGCCGCTTCGGCGTGAGCCCCGGCTACGCATCCGAAGTGGGCCGGGCGTGTCGCGAGATCGATCTGCCGCTGTTGCCCGGCGTCGCCACGTCGAGCGAAGTGATGCAGGCGAACGCCGACGGCTATTTCTTCCTGAAGTTCTTCCCAGCGGGCGCGGCGGGTGGCATTCCGATGCTCAAGGCGCTCGCCGGACCATTCCCCGATGTCGTGTTCTGTCCCACCGGTGGCGTGAACGCCGAATCGGCGCCGCAGTACCTCGCGCTGCCGAACGTCAAAGTGGTTGGTGGCTCATGGCTCACGCCCGCCGATGCGGTGGCCAAAGGCGACTGGACGCGCATCACTGCGCTTGCGCGTGCGGCTAGCGCGTTGCGAAAGAGCTGAGCTTCGCTGTTGCGCCGACTGGCGCGTTGGCGTACCCACCTTGCTGGTAGGCGGGCCTGAGTGAGCCGAAAGCCATGGTCCTGAATGAGTCGAAAGCCATGGCCCTGAGTGCGTCGAAGGGGCCGAAGGAGGCCGGCGCGCGCATCGCCTCCTAAGGCCGGGGTCCGCTCGCGCGGACTACCCTGCGGTGCTCACGCGGCGAGGCGGCTGCGGAATTCGGACCTCGCAGCTGACTCCGTGAGCCGATGCTGAGATCGTGAGGGCGAGGTTCCGAGAAAACCGCAGCCGACGACCCCTCGCCGCGCTGCGCGCCTCGGCCCGGCCAAAGTCGGCGCTGCGCCCGCCGGCCCCCTTCGGCAGGACCGGGTGGTGCGGGGAGGGGCGCGACGACTTGTCGCGGGGTGGCTCAAGTCCTCGGGCGAGGCTTCGAGGAACCACCGCGAGCGTGTCCGTGACGATCCGTCTCTCCCATGCGGCAATGGACCAATAGATCCAGGAACTGGTTTCTAATATCAGTACCGGATATTCATGTGACCGACATCGAGTTCGGCTTCTAGCAAATCCGGTTCAGAACGTGCCTGAGTGGCTCGATACGATCTAAGCTGTGAGAATTCATAGTGAATCGTCGTGCATTTCTCGAGGAGAAGGCTGGTGCGCGAGTTCGACTACATCATCGTTGGAGCGGGTTCTGCTGGTTGTGTACTTGCGAATCGGCTGAGCGCGGATCCGAACGCTACTGTCCTGCTTCTTGAAGCAGGGGCAGATGGCGACGATCAGCGAATCCACGACCCGCGTATCTGGCGTCAACTGTGGCAGACCCCGTTTGATTGGGCGTACGTTACCGAGCCCCAGAAGGGACTAAACGGACGTCGAATTCCTTGGCCACGCGGGCGTGTGCTTGGCGGTACAAGCTGCCTGAACGCAATGGTCTATATCCGAGGTAATCGCGCAGACTATGATCATTGGCGCGAACTCGGCAACGTCGGCTGGGGATATGAGGATGTCCTTCCATATTTCCGCAGATCGGAAGCCAACGCCCGCGGTTCCTCCATGTATCACGGCGCGGAGGGGCCTCTCGCTGTCTCCGACCCGAAATCGCCCCATCCGAGTTCGCGAACGTTCGTTGAAGCCGCGAGGAGTCTCGGATACGCCGCTAACCCTGACTTCAACGGCCCAAACCAGTTTGGCGCCGGACTCTATCAGCGTACCGTTCATGAAGACAGGCGCGTCAGTGCTGCAAGTGCTTTTCTTACTCCTGTTCGGAATCGAAAGAACCTGACGGTTGAAGTCAATGCCGAGGTCGGATCGGTCATCTTCGACGAAAAAGTCGCGAGTGCCGTCAGCTTGCTTGGAGACCGCGGG
The DNA here is from genome assembly GCA_902826155.1 of uncultured beta proteobacterium. The sequence continues at coordinate 9,224 of CADEDU010000091.1, read as the reverse complement.
AGCGAGCGTATACGGGCGAGACGGGAGATTGTGATTTCCGGAGGAGCGATCAACTCTCCGAAATTGCTTCTTCAGTCCGGTATCGGACCTGGCGCGGATCTTCAGTCTCTCGGAATTTCTACGGTCGTTGATCTGCCCGGCGTTGGCTCGAACCTGCACGATCATCCAAGATCTGCTCTGCGCTACCGGCTTGCCTCCGTCCCGGTTCTTAGTATCGATAGCAATGTCGCGGAAGCAGGGCTGTTCTGCAGCCCCGCGGATATGCCTGAATCCCCTGGACCTGAGCTGCAATTCCACTTTGCGCCAATCAACTTGATCCAGGAGATCGGAGGGGAGAAGCATGCCTACTGCGCTTTGATCGTCAACGTCGCGCGCCCTAGAAGTCGCGGGAGAGTCGAGCTTAGGTCACGCGATCCGATGGACGCGCCGTGCATTCAACCTGCGTATTTTTCTGAATGGCGCGACATGCGCGTGATGATCGAGGGCCTAAGGATCGGACGCCGAATATTCCGATCAGTCCCGTTCAATGGGTATATGTTGGACGAACTCAATCCAGGCCCTGCCTTCGACGACACGACTGAGGCGCTAGAGAAGGCAGTCCGGGAGCAATGTGAAACCATCTGGCATCCAGTTGGAACTTGCAAGATGGGCACGGACAACTTCGCGGTGGTCGATCCGGCGCTTCGCGTCATTGGTGTGAGTAACCTTCGTGTTGTCGACGCCTCGGTAATCCCCGCGATACCCAGTGGCAATACGGCCGCAGCAGCGATGATGATCGCCGAGAAGGCCGTGGACCTAATTAATGCTCGGTCGTAGTGACGGGGCGAGTGTGTGCTTTGGTAGTCGTGCCACATCACAAGCGCCGGGGGCCAATGGAGATGAACTGTCAAGGCGCTATCCGTGGGCCACGAGCCAGGATGCCGAACAACGGGTTGCAGGCACCTATTGCACCACTCACGAACCCGAGTACCGAACAAGGGACACGAGATGACTCAACCCTCCGGGCCTGACTATTCCGCCTTTCGCGAATTTGAGCGATCGGGCTACTCGAATGTCGCCGCTAACTACAGCGGTGAGACAGCGCGTGTTACTTCACAGGTCAACGACAGGGTGCTTGACGCAGTGGGCGCCAGGGTCGGAATTCGGCTTCTCGATATTGCTTGCGGCCCCGGGCGATTGAGCGCTTCAGCTTTGGGTCGGGGCTGTTCCGTCACCGGTATTGATTTCGCTGCGCCGATGATCGAGATAGCGAAACGGACCTGTCCAGGCGGCGTCTTCCATGTCGGTGACGCCGAGTCGTTGCCGTTCGATGATGGGCAATTTGACGCAGTCGTATGCTGCCTTGGTTTGCTTCACTTCACCAATCCCGAGCAGGCGATCCGCGAGGCAAAACGTGTCCTCGTGGCGGGCGGCCACTACGCATTCACGTGCTGGCTACCTCCCGAACGGAACCCATTCATGCGCTTGTTATTCGGAGCGATACAGAAGCACGGAACACTCGACGTCCCTCTTCCTCCTGGGCCGCCTCTATTTCGTTTCGGCGAATCTGCCGAGTGCGAGCGCACCCTGAAAGAGTCCGGCCTAAAGGTTGTTCGAACTGCCGAGCTGGCGATGAATTGGGATTTCGCGTCTGCGGAACATGTCGTTCCGGGAGTGGTTGGAGCGACGGCGCGTTTGTCGCCACTGCTTTCAATGCAAACCCCCGACCAACGCGAACGTATCGAGAGCGCGATCACCGAGGCCGCGAGAGCCTATGAAGCTGGCGGACGCGTGGCGATTCCCGCGCCGATGGTGCTCGCAGTAGCTCAGAAGATGTGAGGGTGGCGTCGCGATGGCCTTTATGTGAGGCTGACTGTCGTCTTGCCACGACAGGAAAGGCGGCTGCTATCCCCGTGAATTCACCAGTAGATGAATTGCTCGCACCATCCGCGGGCGAACCCTCTTCACCAACACTCGCCACCTCCAGCGTTGCCCCGGGGCGGTGCCCACCCGCGCGAGCGTGTGGCGATGCCGAGGGTCTGGCACGGGAGGGATGAAAGGGCCCCTCCCCCTTCATAGCAAGCGGGGCTTTAGGCCGCGAACTGTTTGAGGCCTTCGCGCCACTTCTCTTCGTTTTCTGCGCGCGAGGGCCGAGTTTTCGCGGCCCCGCTTGAACTGACAGACCCGAGGGTAGTCGCCCAAGGCGACCATCGTCTTCGTCTCGCGCGGGTGGGCGCCGCGCCGGGGCAACGCCAGCCCGGTGCGTGCAAAGAACTCGCTTTACGTGTTACTCCACGCACCCGCAGATCCACAAGACGCGTGCACACCCCCCTCAGCTACCCGTCTTATTCGGATTGCGCCACATGCGCTCGAACGGAAGTCGCCACGCGTGCGGCGCGACGAGCTGGTGAATCGCATTCGGCCCCCACGAGCCGGGCGAGTAAGGTCGCACCGGCGGCGGGTTGTTGAGCAGCGGCACCGACACTTCCCACAGCCGCTCGATGCCCTCGGCAGTCGTGAACAGCGTGTGATCGCCGCGCATCGCATCGAGGATCAGGCGCTCGTACGCTTCGAGCACGTCATCGGCCATGCCGGTGTCGTGCATCGCGAATTGCAAGCTCAGCTTGTTGAGCTTCATGCCCGGCCCGGGGCGCTTGCCGTAGAACGACAGCGACATCTTTGATGCGTCGGCAAGGTCGAACGTCAGATGATCGGGGCCGTGCGCGCCCACGCCTGAATCGGCGGGAAACATGCTCTTGGGCGGCTCGCGAAACGCGATCGAGATGATGCGTTGTCCTTCGGCCAGACGTTTGCCGGTTCGCAGATAGAACGGCACGCCGGCCCAGCGCCAGTTGTCGATCGAGCATTTGAGCGCGATGAAGGTCTCGGTGTCCGATTCCGGATCGACGCCTTCTTCGCATCGATAACCGCCGTACTGGCCGCGCACCACATCGCGCGGACGGATCGGCAGCATGCTGCGGAACACCTTGTTCTTCTCCTCGCTGATCGGCTCGGGTGCCAGGTGCGTGGGCGGTTCCATCGCCATGAACGCGAGGATCTGGAACAGGTGCGTCACCACCATGTCGCGATAAGCGCCGGTCTGCTCGTAGAAGCCGGCGCGCTTGCCTAACCCGAGCGTCTCCGGGACGTCGATCTGCACATGGTCGATGAAGTTGCGGTTCCAGATCGGTTCGAACAGACCGTTGGCGAATCGGAACGCGAGGATGTTCTGCGCCGGTTCCTTGCCCAGGAAATGATCGATCCGGAAGATCTGCTCTTCGCGGAACACCTCGTGCAGTCGGGCGTTGAGCGAGACCGCGCTTTCCAGATCGGTGCCGAACGGCTTCTCCATCACGATGCGTGAGTTCGCTACCAGATCGGCTTCGCCGAGCAAGCGCACCACCGACAACGCAGCCGCGGGCGGTACGCTCAGATAATGCAGGCGCTGGGTGTCGGAGCCGAGCACCTGTTCGGCGCGCTCGACCGCAGCCTTCAGCGCTGATGGTCCGGCGCCGAGCGGCACGTAATCGAGAATGGCGGCGAAAGCTTCCCAGTCTGCGGGGGAGGGCTTGCGCGAGGAGAATTCGTCGAGCGCGCCCCGAGCAACATGGCGAAACCGTTCCGCGTCCAAGTCATCGAGCGATACACCGATGATGCGGCAATGGGGCAGAAAGCCGGCGCGCGTCAGATGGAACAAGCCCGGCAGCAGCTTGCGTCGTGACAGATCGCCGGTCGCGCCGACCAGCACCACCACCTGCGGGTGCCGAGGTCCGACGCTGGGAGAGTTCTTCGCCATGGTGCGCTCCTGATGCGCACCTGGCCGAAAGTCACGGGTGCGCCAATGCGGGCGCGGCAGAACAGCGGGGCGAGGGCGCGTACGGAGTTATCGGCGGGTGACCACGAGGATGGAGCGGTAGCAGATTGATGCTCCAGGGCGCGTGAGCAATCTGCACGCATCGAAACCGAATCCACGATTCGCCACGCGCGAGCAGTCGGTGCCGCGGTCCTGACCCTTGGGCCCAAGACGTGACAAAATCACGGCTCGAGGTCTGCCGCATCCGTGCCGGCGCAGGTCGGTTCGCCGCCATGCGGCCCTTTCCTTGACCTCGCACTCAACCAGGAGCCAATTCATGAAGCTGTTCTACGCCCCGGGCGCATGCTCGGTCTCGCCGCACATCGCGCTGTGCGAAGCGGGCATTCCCCATCAGATCGAAAAGGTCGACCTCAAGGCCAAGAAGACCGAGTCGGGCGCCGACTATCTGGCGATCAATCCGAAGGGCTACATCCCCGCGCTGCAACTCGATAACGGCGAGCTGCTCGTCGAAGGCGCAGTGATCGTGCAGTACATCGCCGATCAGAAGCCCGAGAGCGGACTGGCGCCGAAGGCCGGCACGATGGAGCGCTATCGCCTGCAGGAGTGGCTGACGTTCATCAGCTCCGAGCTGCACAAGACCTTCTCGCCGCTCTTCAACGCGGCGATGCCAGACGAAGGCAAGAAGATCTTCCGTGACCGACTCGCGCTGCGTTTCAGCTACGTCGACAAGCAGCTCGCCGGGAAGAACTTTCTGATGGGCTCGAACTTCACGGTTGCCGACGGTTATCTCTACAACATGATTCGCTGGGCGCGGCGCGTCGAGCTCGATCTTTCCGCATTCCCGAACGTCACCTCGTTCGAGGCGCGCATGGAAGCTCGACCGAAGGTGGTCGAAGCGCTGAAGGCTGAGGGGTTGGCGAAGTAGTTGGTACGAACGGCAGGTGCGTGACACCTGCCGCTTCTCTGTTGACTTGCATAAGACCGAAGATTCGACAGAGTATCTGGACATCACCTCAGAGATCGCGCAGGAAGATCGTCTCCGGCATTGAGTCGGCGAAGCCTCACAGAGCTTGGTGAGCTTTGCCGACTCCGCTGACACTCCCGGACGTATTGCTTCAACGTCTTCGTCATAAAGTCGCAGAACCGGCCGAGAGGCCTATCGTTTTCGCGTCGGCGCCGTAGCTAGCATCGCGCACTTTTTCCGCCACTCAGAGCGGAGGTGCCCGTGCCCTCGTCCCGCTGCGCTCCCCGCGTTCTCATCCGGGGCCTCTGCTATCTCGTCAACCTCGCTGCATTGGTGTTCGCCCACGCAAGTTGGGCAGCGCCTTCGGTGAGCTTGTCACGCTCGCCGAGTTCGATCCCGATCAACGGGCAGTCGACACTGACCTGGACTTCCTTGGGCGCGACAACCTGCAACGCGCGAGGTGGCTGGGTTGGCGAGAAGCCGCTGGCCGGCTCGGAGCTGACGGTGCCGCTGGTCACCACAACGACCTTCACGCTCGAGTGCACAGGCTCGTCCGGCAAGACGACGCGCAACGTCACGGTCACGGTCGTGCCGCCGCCAACGGTCTCGATCAGCGCGGATCCCGCGACGGTGAACGCCGGCGGTTCGACCACCCTCAGCTGGTCCTCGAGCAACGCGTCGCGCTGTACGGCATCGGGTGCTTGGTCGGGCTCGAAGTCGCGCAGCGGGTCGCAGACGTTCACCGCGATCACGCAGGCGAAGACCTATACGCTGACATGCACGGGCACTGGTGGGGCGACCTCGAAGTCGGTAACGGTTGGCGTGAACGTTCCTGCCCCGACAGTGAGCCTGAGCGCCGCACCGACTTCGCTGGGCTCGGGGGCGACCACCACGTTGAGCTGGACGTCGACCAATGCCGCGGCCTGCACGGCAAGCGGCGCTTGGGGAGGCGACAAGGCGACGCAGGGGGCCGAGGTCTCCGCGCCGGTGAGCGCCAATAGCACGTTCTCGATCACATGCGCCGGTCCAGGCGGATCGGCCTCGCAATCGGTGAGCGTGATGATCGTTCCGGCACCGACGTTGTCGCTTACGGCTTCATCCGCGAGCGTCGCAACTGGTGGCAGCACCACGCTTAACTGGTCGTCGACCAATGCCACGAGCTGCAACGCATCCGGAGGATGGAGCGGAGCCAAGAGCGTCACCGGCACTCAGTCGATCGGCCCACTCCAGGCGAACACCTCATTCACGCTCGATTGCTCCGGGCCGGGAGGTTCGATCAGTCGGACCGTCAATGTGGCAATTGCTCCGGCCCCGACCGTCTCGCTGAGCGTGTCGCCTGCTTCGATTGCGAATGGCACGTCCGCCACCTTGACCTGGTCGTCGGTGAACGCGACTTCGTGCACCGCATCGGGCGGCTGGTCGGGCGCTCGCGCGACCTCCGGCTCGACATCTACCGGCAATCTGGTGAGCAACGCCAGCTTTACGCTTGCGTGCAGCGGGGCCGGAGGCTCGGCATCGCAGACGGTTGCCGTCAGCGTTCTTCCGCCGCCGCCGACCATCGTGTTGAGCGCGTCGCTTGCGACCGTCGATTCCGGGAGCGGAGTCACCCTGACGTGGAGCTCGACCAATGCGACGAGCTGTACCGCGAGTGGTGCTTGGGGTGGTGCGAAGCCCACCTCCGGCAGCGCACCGTCGGGCGCGCTGGTCGAAACCAGCACGTTCTCGCTCAGTTGCGCCGGAGCAGGTGGAACGAGCGCGCAGTCCACGGTAGTCACCGTGCGGCCGCCGTTGCCGACCGTGACGCTCTCCGCCTCGCCGCAACGGATCGACAAGGGCGGCACGTCCACGCTCAACTGGTCGACGGCCAACGCGACCAGTTGCATGGCATCGGGCGCATGGATGGGAAGCAAGTCGCTCTCGGGTACCGAGGTCACCGCGACGTTGAACACGTCGTCCACCTACACACTTGCGTGTACCGGGTCTGCGGGCACCACGACGGTGAGCACGATCGTGTCGGTGGCAGGCTCGACCATGGGATTGGATTTTCCCGGCAGTGCCGCGACGACTAACACCATCCGCTTCGAGTTCAACAATCCGCTCGCGATCTATCCGGCCACCTACATCTGGCGGGTCAAGCCGCGGCAGCAGAACGGCTACTACACCGCGTTCTTCTGGGGCAACAACGGCTCGTTCTACTGGGATCGCGGTTCACCGAACACCTACTACGGCGCCCATCCCTACCCGGCGTCGCCACCCGACGGGGCCACGCACCGCTGGGAGATCGCAACGGGAGGCGGTGACTACGTCAGCCCGGAACCCGTGGTCTACGACGTCTGGTACACGCAGGCGTTGCGGGTCTGGGCCGACGGCAACGGCAAGCATCACGAGTTCTACTGGAACCTGCCCGACACCTCGAAAGTGGTGCGATCGACCGAGTCGGTCAATTGGGGCGAGACGATGCCGCCATCTCCCGCTCTGATCTGGGGCGATGCGCCATGGAATCCGTCGAACGAGATCATGAACGGCGTGTTGCGCGGGATTCAGATCTACTCCAATTCCCTCTCGGTAACCGACATCCTCACCGAGATCGGCACGCCGCTCGGCACCGATGCGGGCAAGACCAATGTCTGGTATCTGAATCTCAATCCGACGCCGGTGGATATCTCCGACCAGTCCGGCAAGGGCAACAACCCGGTGTGGTCGGGGAACGAACGGCCGGCTCTGTGGAGTGAGTAGTGCCGGACCGCGTGGGGATCGTTCTCCCGGACCAGGAGTGCCGCGCTACGTGGCGCGCGCCCGCGGACGCGTAACCCAGATCAGCAGCGCGCACATCAGTCCGCACGTCACGGTCACGCCGGCGATGCCCGCAAGCTGCGCGATCGCGCCAAGCAGCGCGCCGCCGAGCGCCGGACTGCCCGCGGCGATCATGCCCCACAGACTCATCACCCGGCCGCGGAACTGATCCTCGACCGCCGACTGGATCGCCACCTGCATGCCGACCATGCATAGCGATGTGCCGATTCCGAGCGTGAAGACGAGCAGCAGTCCGAGCGGCCACAGCTTGGTGAGGCCGAACGCCGCGAGCAGGACGCCTGAGACTACGGAGCTTCGCCGTGCAAGGCTTGGCAGCCGCGAGGGCTCTGCGAAGCGCGAAAGCGAGAGGCCCGCCAGCACCGCGCCCAGGCCGGTGCTCGAACTGAGCATCGCCAGCCCCTGCGCGCCCTGACCGAACACCGAGTCGGCGAACACCGGCAACAGCTCCAGCACACCGCGCACGAAGAACGAAATGATCAGCCCGATCACCATGAAGCTGCGGATGGTCGGATGCATGCGCACGTAGCGCAGACCCGCGCGCAGATCGGCGAGCAGGCTTGCCTGGCTGGGTGGGCTGGTGCGCGGACGCAGATTCACCGTGGCCACCGCCCAGATCAGCGCGAGATACGCGAAGGAGTTGATGCCGAACGTCGAGGCCACGCCGAACGAGGCGATCGCCACGCCGCCGAGCGCCGGTCCGAGGAAGCGCGTGGTGTTGAACACCACCGAGTTGAACGCGATCGCCTGCGACAGCAGGTGCTTGGGCACGACATCGTTGACCATCGACAAGCGCACGGGTTGGTACGCGCTGGATGTGATGCCGATCGCCAGACACAGCACGAACAGCAGCTCGATGCGCATCCAGCCCAGCACGGTCACCAGGCACAGCAGCATCGCCAGCACCATCTGCACCGAGGTGACGGCGATCGCGTGGCGGCGTGGCTCGAGCTTGTCGGCGAGCACACCGAACATCGGCCCGAGAATCACCACCGGCGAGAACTGCGCCATCGCGATGAGACCCACCCACAGCGCCGAGTGCGTGAGCTCCCAGGACAGCCAACCGATCGCCACCCGCTGCATCCACAGCGCGAGCCACGACAGCGCGTTGCCGCTGATGTACCAGGCGAAATCGCGATGACGTAGCAGTGGGCCTAGCACGGGCGGCGGCGATCGGGGTGTGGCTGAATGAGTTGGATGCGCGGTGCGACGCCTGGTGCGTTCGCCCGCGTCAGTCGGGAACGGTCAACGTCCGGCCGCTGAACTCGATGCGATCGGCGGCCGCCGGGTTGTCGCGGATCGGCGGCACATTCGCTGGGGTGATCGCCGGCGCCGCGCCCGGAATGCCGCCGCGCGGTACGGTCCGCACCACCTGGCTCGGTGGCAATCGTTGACCGGCCGTGAGATGCGCATACATGCGATTGTGTGCCTCGATGCCGTACACATGCATCGGGATGTAGCGCGTGTCGTAGCCCGCCAGGAACAACGTGCCCGGTACCAGCGCCGGGTTGATGAACGCCTCGAAGTGCTGCGCGTTGGTGACCTCGTAGTAGTGGAGGTTACTGTGCTTGCCTTCCACCAGTTTGTTGAGCGCGTAGTACGGGCGCGAGGCGTGGTTGACGGGCACCAGATTGTCGGCGCGTCCGTGCACGATGA
>CADEDU010000090.1:28525-29595 GCA_902826155.1 uncultured beta proteobacterium | reverse complement strand
ATGGCCTCGGGCGTGATCCCGCAGATCTCGATGATCATGGGTCCGTGCGCCGGCGGCGCGGTGTACTCGCCGGCGATGACCGACTTCATCTTCATGGTCAAGGACAGCTCCTACATGTTCGTGACCGGACCCGACGTGGTAAAGACCGTCACCCACGAGGAAGTCACCTCTGAGGAACTCGGTGGCGCAGTCACGCACACGTCGCGCTCGGGCGTGGCCGATCTGGCGTTCGAGAACGACGTCGAGGCGCTGCTGATGCTGCGGCGCTTCATCGACTTCCTGCCGCTCAACAACCGCGCCAAGGCGCCCGCGCGCACCTTCACCGATCCGGCGGAACGGCTCGATGCCTCGCTCGACACGCTGATCCCGGACAATCCGAACAAGCCCTACGACATGAAGGAGCTGATCCACAAACTCGTGGACGATGGCGACTTCTTCGAGCTGCAACCCGATCACGCGAAGAACATCGTCATCGGCTTCGCGCGCATGGAAGGCAGCACGGTCGGCATCGTTGCCAATCAGCCGCTGGTACTGGCCGGGTGTCTCGATATCAAGAGCGCCATCAAGGGCGCGCGCTTCGTGCGCTTCTGCGATGCCTTCAACATCCCGATCATCACCTTCGTCGATGTGCCTGGCTTCCTGCCGGGTACCGCGCAGGAGTACGGCGGCATCATCAAGCACGGCGCGAAGCTGCTCTATGCCTACGCGGAGTGCACCGTGCCGAAGGTGACGGTGATCACGCGCAAAGCGTACGGCGGCGCCTACGACGTCATGTCATCGAAGCATCTGCGCGGCGACGTGAATTTCGCCTGGCCCACCGCCGAGATCGCGGTGATGGGATCGAAAGGCGCGGTCGAGATCATCTTCCGCAAAGACCTGGGCGATGCCCAGAAGATCGCCGAGCACACCGAGGCCTATCGGCGGAAGTTCGCAAACCCGTTCATCGCCGGCCATCGCGGCTACATCGACGACGTCATCATGCCGCGCGAGACGCGCAAGCGCGTATGCCGGTCGCTCGCCATGCTGCGCGACAAGAAACTCGAAAATCCGTGGCGCAAGCACGGCAACAT
>CADEDU010000090.1:25974-28425 GCA_902826155.1 uncultured beta proteobacterium | reverse complement strand
GCCAACCGCGGCGAGATCGCCTGCCGCGTCATCAAGACCGCGCGCAAGCTCGGCATCGCCACCGTGGCGGTGTATTCCGAGGCCGACCGCAGCGCACGCCACGTCGAGCTAGCCGACGAGTCGGTGTTCATCGGCCCCGCTGCATCGAAGGATTCGTACCTGCGCATGGACGCGATCATCGACGCGTGCAAGCAGACCGGCGCGCAGGCCGTGCACCCGGGCTACGGGTTTCTCTCGGAGAACGAGACCTTCGCCCGCCGCATCGAGGAGGAAGGCATCGTCTTCATCGGCCCGAAGCACCATTCGATCGCGGCGATGGGCGACAAGATCGCCTCGAAGAAGCTCGCCACCGAAGCGCGGGTCAACACCATTCCCGGCCATAACGAGGCGATCGAGACGGCAGACGAAGCGCTCGCCATCGCCAAGCGCGTCGGCTACCCGGTGATGATCAAGGCAAGCGCCGGCGGCGGTGGCAAGGGCCTGCGCGTGGCCTACAACGACAATGAGGCGCGTGAAGGCTTCACTTCGTGCCGCAACGAGGCGCGCAACGCGTTCGGCGATGATCGCGTGTTCATCGAGAAGTTCGTCGAGGAGCCGCGCCATATCGAGATCCAGGTGCTGGGCGACGCGCATGGCAACGTCGTCTACCTATGGGAGCGCGAATGCTCGATCCAGCGCCGCCATCAGAAGGTGATCGAGGAGGCGCCTTCGCCGTTCCTCGATGAGCCGACGCGCAAGGCGATGGGTGAACAGGCGGTCGCGCTGGCCAAGGCCGTGAATTACCAAAGCGCGGGCACGGTGGAGTTCGTGGTCGGCAAGGATCGCTCGTTCTACTTCCTGGAGATGAACACGCGGCTGCAGGTCGAGCATCCGGTCACCGAGATGATCACCGGCCTGGATCTGGTCGAACTCATGATTCGCGTGGCCGCGGGCGAGAAACTGCCGTTCACCCAGAAGCAGATCAAACGCGAAGGCTGGGCGATGGAATGCCGCATCAACGCCGAGGATCCGTTCCGCGGCTTCCTGCCCTCCACCGGACGCCTCACGCGCTTCGTGCCACCGGTCGATACACCCGGTCAAGTGCGCGTCGATACGGGCGTATTCGAAGGCGGCGAGATCTCGATGCATTACGACTCGATGATCGCCAAGCTGATCACGCATGGCGCTAATCGCGACGAGGCGATCCGACGCATGCAACAAGCTCTCAACACGTTCGTCATCCGCGGCATCGCCTCCAACGTGCCGTTCCAGGCGGCGCTGATGCAGCATTCGGAATTCATCGCCGGGCGATTCAATACCGGTTTCATCGCCGAGCACTTTCCGAAGGGATTCCACGCCGAGGATGTCGCGCACGCCGATCCGATGCAGTTTGTGTGCGTGGCGGCGGCGGCCTATCGCGCCAATCTCGCGCGCAACGCGTCGATTCAAGGGCAGCTGCCGGGGCACGAGTACGTTCCCGATGACGAGTGCGTAGTGGCGCTCGGCGAGCGCAGCTATCCGGTCACCGTCAAACCGATCGATGGCGGCTACCGCGTCGAGCACGCCGGCACCCGCTACGACGTGCGCACGCATTGGCAACCGGGTCGGCTGCTGTTTGTCGGCACGGTCAATGACACGCCGGTGAGCGTGCAGATCGAATATCGCGGCCTCACGCTGCGCCTGTTCAACAGCGGCGCGCAGGTCGACGCGCTGGTGCTCGATCCGCGCGCGGCCCGCCTGCAGGCACTGATGCCGAAGAAGGTGCCGCCCGATCTGTCTAAGTTCCTGCTCTCGCCGATGCCGGGCCTGCTCACCGATGTGTCGGTCGCCGTCGGCCAGGAACTGAAAGCGGGCGACAAGCTCGCGGTGATCGAGGCGATGAAGATGGAGAACGTGCTGCGCGCCGAACAAGACGGCGTGGTGGCCGAAGTGCTCGCCAAGGCGGGCGAAAGCCTGGCAGTCGATCAGGCCATCCTGAAATTCAAGTAGAGGGAATTCAAATGAGCGAGCGTCCGTTTCGCATTCTCGGGCTGCAGCAGATCGCCATCGGCGGCCTCGACAAGCAGCGCCTGCGCAAGTTCTGGGTCGATCTGCTCGGCCTGCAGGTCGTCGACACCTTTCGCAGCGAGCGCGAGAACGTCGACGAAGACATCGCCACGCTCGGCGCAGGGCCGCTGCGCGTGGAGGTCGACCTGATGCAACCGCTCGATCCGGGCAAGAAGCCCGCGGTGCACGAGACCCCGCTCAACCACGTCGGCCTGTGGGTAGACGATCTGAAGGTCGCGGTGGAGTGGCTCACCGCTCAAGGCGTGCGCTTCGCCCCCGGCGGAATTCGCATGGGCGGCGGCGGACACGAGATCTGCTTCGTCCACCCGAAGTCGAACGACCAGTTCCCGTTCAGCGGCGAAGGCGTGTTGATCGAACTGGTGCAGGCGACGCCGGAGGTGATCGCGGCGTACGCGGCGATGAAGT
>CADEDU010000090.1:6462-25874 GCA_902826155.1 uncultured beta proteobacterium | reverse complement strand
CCGTACTTGCGCATGAACTTGCGGTCGATGTGATCTTTCCAGCGCCACACCCACGCACCGGCGATACACCAGTCACCCCTTGAGGCCACCGCGTAGCGATTGCCGGTGGAGATGAGTGCAAGCGAGGCTGGCTGCGGGATGTAGCGATCGAGCGGCTCGCCTTGCAGTGCCTTGCGCAGATTGCCGGCCAGCACCGGTCCCTGCCGCACCGCATACACCCCCGATTTCGGATACGAATGATCAGTCACGCTGGCCACATCGCCCGCGGCGAACACGCCAGGATGCGACACCGACTGCAGGTGCTCGTCGACCGCGATGAAACCGCGTGGATCGACGGCGAGGCCCGATTGCCGTGGCCAGGCGGCGGGCTCCGCGCCGGTCGCGGCGATCACGAAATCGGCCGCAACCTCGCGACCATCGACGGCGACGATCTTGTCGCGCTCGACGGCCTGCACATCGAACGCCGTCTGCACGCGCACGTTGCGCGCGGCCAGCACTCGGGCCATCGCGCGCCGCGTCCGCTCAGAATGACTGGGCAGGATGGTCGCTGACGCCGCCACGACCGCGTAGCGATGCGCCACTCGCGGCGCGCGCTGCTGCAGGCGGTGCTGCACCGACAGCAGCACTTCCAGGCCCGCGGCGCCGGCGCCGATCACGACGATCTCGCGCGACCGCGCCGCGCCGTCAGTGAGCGCCTCGATCGTCTGCAGGAACCGGTCGACCGGCTTCACCGGCACCGCGTGCTCGGTCATGCCGGCAACCGTGCCCAACGGTGGCGTCGAGCCGGTGTCGATCGAGACGACATCGAACGCGACATTCGACCCATCGCTCAACATTGCCGCGCGAGCGGTCAGATCGAGCCCCGTCACCTTGCCCTTGTGGAACGCACTGCGCGCGAATGCACAGACGTGGTCCAGATCGATGTGGCAGTCGGCGAAATCGTAGTGCCCGGCGATCCAGCCCGGCAGCATCCCCGAATACGGCGTGAACCGGTCTGGGCTCACCAGCACGAGCTCGAGGTCGGCCATCGGCTGCAGCCCGAACTGGCGCAGTACCTCGACGTGGCTATGACCGCCACCCACCAGGAGAAGTCGTCGCATCGTCGCGCCGAGGCGGATCAGTGGGTGGGGGCGACGCGCTCGATCCGCACGTCACCGTAGAACGCCGTGATCGACGCGCCGGTGTCGTCGCTGTCGGTCATGAGGCTGATCGATGCGATACGCGGCGGCTCGGTGCCGAATGCACGGCGATAGTCCGCGCGGAGGTCGCGGCGGTAGCTCCGCCAGCGACCCAAATGTTCCGTCCCGCTCTCGACCACCAGTGCACGCGCACGATCGGTCGTCGGGTTGGCGATGACCGATCCAACCGGCGCGGCGCGGTCCCACACGTACACGAGTGCAGAGTGCGGCAAATCGATCCCGTAGAAGACGCGCGCCAATGCGATTCGGGTGCGATCGGCAAGCGTGAGACTGGATTCATCGAGGCGATACGACACCTGCAGACGCAGCGGGCTATCGTCGGTCGCGGCCTTGGCGAGATCGCTGCCGGGCAACAGCGCGTCCGTTCGCCATCGCCACGTCAATGCAACGGCGGCGTCGGCTTCGACATCCACCGCATGCATCAGACCCGAGGCGCTCGACTGCGCATCGGCCCGCAACACGGTCGTTCCAACATCGTCCACCAGCGTATAGACCGTGTGACGGGCGATGTTGCGGAAGATCAAGGGCGTCCACGCTTGCGGCACGGCCGCGCCCGGTCGCTGTGACGAGAATGGCGCAAGGTGGGGCGTTGCAAGATGGGGCGTTGTTGCGTTGGGCGCGGCGCGGCGCGGCTCCGCGTACCCCTGGCCGAGAACGACGCCTGCCACACCGAGGAGCGCGAGCATCGCGCTCAGGCGAAATCGAATACCAGCTCGCGATTGACCGCGTGGAAGCGATCGAACAGGCCGGAGTGATCCATCGCACCGAGGTTGAGGACCGCGTACCGGTAACTGCCCAGCCATTTGAGTTCCCGATCGAGACTGGCGCCCTTCTTCACGTACACCATCAGCCGGGCGTCCTTGTGGCGGCGGCGCACGTCGTGCAATTCGGCCTTGCTCGGTGCCCGACGCAGCCGCGCACGACCGAACTTGCGCAGCACGAAGCTCGCCGCATTGCGATAGTGCCCTTGACCGAACACCACGCGCGGCTGCTCGCCGGTGGCCAGATCGAGCAACGCATCGTACGGATTGAAGCCGTCGACCTTCTCGCGCAGATCGGCGAACTGGTACGCCAGCCGCGGGTTGACTTCGATCAGATGGATCGAGTCGTTGCGCGGGTTGTAGAACAACTCGACGTTGAATAGGCCGTGGTCGAATCCGAACCCCTTGATCACGCGTGCGCTCAACGCCTCCATGCGCTCTTGCACATGCTGCGGGAGTTGCGAGGGGTAGTCGAAGCGCTGGAACGCGCTGGTGCCCGGATACATGATCGAGTCGACGACGCCGAGCATCGTCAGCTCACCGTTCTGGACCAGCCCCTCGACCGTCACCTGCTCGCCTTCGAGCAGTTCCTCGGCGATGAGGTGATGCGCGTCGATCTCGAACATCCGCTCATCGACGCCCAGATCGTCGAAGGGCTTGATCAGCTTCTCCAGGATCAGCTTCTCGAACGGCCGGAAGGTCAGGTGCTCCTTGAGCTCACGCCAGGAATCGACCCGCCGCGCGAGGATCGAGTACGTCGCCTTGACCGGCTTCACGTAGAACGGAAACGGCATGCCGATCGCTTCGGGCGAATCGACGTGGTACGGAAAATGGGTGAACGCCGGCGTGGCCTCTGGAACGATCTCGCGCTGGCGTACGCGCGAGTAGTACTTGTGCTGCGCCATCAGGATCGACTTCGGATCCGGGCCGGGCAGGCCGAGGCGCCGCGCCAGGATCGCCGCGATCATCGCGCCGAAATGCTCGTCGGTGGAGATGATGCCGTCCAGGCCCGCGTGCTGATAGCGCGCGATGATGCGTTCGATGAACCGGCGCGCGTTGAAGAACATCAGCCGCGCGTTCTCCGGAAACTTGAACAGGTCGAAACCTTCGTAGATGAACCGATAGCGGCCGGCGTAGCGTGCGCCCGCGAGCTCGCTCGTGTCCCACTCGTTGGTAAAGAGGACCAGAATGGTCTTCACCGCATGCCTCTAGATCGCTTGTTCTGGCTGGATATGGCAAACCTCGCCCACCAGCGCCGGATACTCGCGCTGCAGGCGTTCGAAATCGTCGGGCTGGTCCACGTCCCACAGATAGGATAGTTCGAACCAGGACAATCTGCATGCGCGCAGCGCCGATCGGGTGTCCGCCAGCACGCCCGGCGTGCTCCAGGCGATCCCTTCGAACAGGCGCGGCTCGGGGGTGCTGGCTCCCACGAGCACGTAGCCGCCGTCTTCAGCCGGCCCGAGCACCACATCGTGCCCCGCATCAAGGGCATCGGCGGCGAGGCGCAGATAGTTGGCATCCAGCCCTGGGCAGTCGGTGCCGATGATGATCGCGTGGCGTGCATCGGCCAGAGCTCGCACCATCGCCCGATGCATGCGCGCACCCAGGTCGCCCTCTCCCTGCGAGGCGAGACTCACCCCGAAACGTCGCGCGAAGCTCTCGAACAGTGGATGATCGATCGTCGGAGCGCAGGCCAGCTCGACCGAACCCGGCGCAGCCGCACACGCCTGCTCCAGTGCGCGCTCGACCATGCGAGCGTGCACCGCCGCGGCGCCTTCGGGGCCGAGGCGCACCGCCAGGCGCGTCTTGGCATAGCCCGGAATCGGCGCCTTGGCGAAGACGATGACGCGCGTCACGCTGCACCGCCGTAGTAGATGCGGGCAAGCCGCGCAGGGGGCACGCCGACGAAATAGGCCAGGCGCAACGCCCACATCAGCGCGATCGTCTTGAGCACGCCGTGCGTCATCCAGCGTCGGCCGGAGGTGAGCACGCGATCCCGCAGGCACGCGGGCGGGCCGATGCGTTTGAGCGCCTTGGACATCGCCACATCTTCCATCAGCGGCAGATCGGGCACACCGCCGATGCGCGCGAGCGCCGTACGCCACATGAACATGCCTTGATCGCCGGTGGCAATTCCGCTCAGGCGTGAGCGCCAGTTCATGAAGGTCGCGACCACTGGAAGCAGGCTCGAATCGCCCTCGATACGCACATCGAACCGCCCCCATTGGTGTCGGTCGAGCGCTTTGCGGATCGCCTCCGCGGCTTGGGACGGCAGCCGCGTATCGGCATGCAGGAACAGCAACACCTCGCCCTGGGCCCGCTCTGCGCCTGCGCGCAACTGCGCGGCACGGCCCCTGCTAGATGCGAGGACTCGGTCGGCGCGTACTTGTGCGCGTGCGACGGTGTCGTCGTTGCTGCCACCGTCGACGACGATGATTTCGTGCCCGCGCGCGCGAAGCGGGGCCAGGCTGTCCAGCGCCGCTTCGATGGTGGCCGCCTCGTTGAGCACCGGCATCACGATGGACATCGTCGGTACGGTATGCGGGGCGCGGGGACGATCGCTACTTGGCAACGTTCAGTGACCAGTCGTAGTCGAGGTAGCGAATGCTCGCCTTGCCGTCGCGCACCGCCGCCTGATGTTCTGGATTGTCGGTGAGCTGCTTGGCGAACCGGGCGAAGAAGGCTTCCGATGACTTGATGCCTTTGAGGCCCTTGTTGAAGTCGCCCTTGTACCAGTCGAAGATCTTCGAGACCTCGAGCTCGCCCTGCGCATTCACGCGATTGCGGCTGCGATCGGACAGGAAGCGCATCGCCTGCTCGTCGAGCTGCTGGTCGAGCCTGTCGGCAACGAAGGCCTCTTCGCGAAGCATCGGACAGCCGATCGAGGCGCAGTTGACCGCGAAATGGATGCGCGGATCGTCGTACACGCCGGCCGCCCGGATCATGCCGTGCTCGACGCCGTTCAGCGTGCCGTCTTTGCCCAGCAGCGGGAAGGTGTACTTGTCCCAGACGCTGTTGATGCGCGGGATGTAGCCGAAGTCGCGGATCGATTTGAGATCGGGGTAGCGGGTGAGGATCAGCTCGAGGGTCCAGGCGTTGTACACGTTCATGAGGAACGCCAGCTGCTGCGGCTTGGACCAGCCCTTGAACTCGGCCTCGCCCACCTTGCTCAGGTTGTCGAGATACGCCTTGAGCTGGGCGCGTTCGTTCTTCAGCTCGCCGTAGCGGACTTTCGAGGCCTTGCCGCCGTCGACCAGCACGACGTGCTTCTTGAGCAGTGCGGTGAAAGCGGCGTGGTTATGGTCGAACTGCGCGCGGGCGGCGCCGGCCACGCTCATCAGGCCGAGCACCCCGAGGGTCCACACGACCAGCAAGAACTTCAAGCGATTCATCGACTTTTCCTTCGATTCGAGATGGTGGGATGGCGCACGCGCCCTCGCCTCCCAATACGGTCAAAGCGGCCGGTCGGATTCGCCAGGCCGCCTCAACCGCGCGCCTGTTGTGCAATTGGCGTCGTCGTGCTCGCACCACGGCGCCAATTGTGAAGCCGCTCCAGCCACGCGAGCACCCCTTGCGGCGCGTGATTGCGCTTCCACACGCCGGCGGCGAATTTATTCGCTTCTGCGAGCGTCGGGTAAATGTGGATCGTGCTCATGATCTTGTTCAGGCCCAGACCGTGACGCATCGCACTGACGAACTCGGCGATCAGGTCGCCCGCGTGCTCACCGACGATGGTGACCCCGAGGATGCGATCCTTGCCCGGGACGGTCAGCACCTTCACGAAGCCGTGCGCCTCCTCGTCGGCGATCGCGCGGTCGAGATCGTCGATGCCGTAGACCGTCGCCTCGTAGGCGATGTTGCGCTCCTTCGCCTCGGTTTCATTCAGGCCCACGCGCGCCACTTCCGGATCGGTGAACGTGGCCCACGGAATGACCGAATAGTCGGCCTTCTGCCGCCACAGCCAGCCGAACAGGGCGTTCGAGGCGGCGAAGTAGGCTTGATGGCCCGCGGTGTGGGTGAACTGGTACGGCCCGGCCACATCGCCGCAGGCGGTGATGTTCGGATAGATGGTCTGCAAATACTCGTTGACCTCGACCGTGCGCGCCTTCGTGGTCGGGATGCCGAGCTCTTCCAGACCGAAGCCGGCGGTATTGGCAACGCGACCCACCGCGCACAGCAGCGCATCGAACGCAATGCGTACCTCACGCCCGTCGGTTTCGGCGATCAGCACCTTCTCGCCGTTCTCGATCCGGAACTCCTTGGCCTTGTGGTTCACCAGCACGTTCACGCCTTCCTCGCGGAAGCGCTTCATGACCAGTTCGGAGACCTCGGGATCTTCGCGGATCAGGATGCGCGGCAGCATCTCCACCTGGGTCACCTGCGCACCGAATCGTGCGAAGCACTGCGTCAGCTCCGAACCGATCGGCCCGCCCCCCAGCACCACGATCCGCTTGGGCAGCTCGCGCAGACCCCACACCGAGTCGGAGGTGAGACAACCGACCTGATCGATGCCGGGAATCGGCGGCACGAACGGACGCGCGCCGGTCGCCACCACGATCGCGCGGGTGGAAAGCGTTTTCACGCCCGCAGCGGTTTTCACTTCGACGTGCCAGGGCGAGGTGATCTTCGCCTCCCCCGCCAGGCAGTCCACGCCCAGCCCGCTATAGCGCTCCACCGAATCGTGCGGCTCGACATGGCCGATGACCCGCTTGACCCGATCCATCACGTCGGCGAAATCGAACTGCGCCGAAGCGCCCTTGATGCCCAGTTCCTTGGCGCGGCGCACGTGCGAGAGCAGCTTCGCCGAGCGGATCAGCGCCTTTGAAGGCACGCAGCCGGTGTTCAGGCAATCGCCGCCCATCTTGTGGCGCTCGATCAGCGTGACCTTGGATTTCACCGCGGCGGCGATATACGACGAGACCAGGCCGGCCGAGCCCGCGCCGATCACCACGAGATTGCGATCGAACGAAGCCGGCTTGAGATGGCGCCATTTGGCGTAGACCTTGCGCGCCTTGATCAGGTCGACCACGCGTTTGGAGATCAGGCCGAGCAGCGCGAGCAACACGAACGCCAAGACGATGCGCGGCGAGAGGATGCCGCCGAGCGTTTCGATACGGGCGATCTGCGTGCCGGCATTCACGAACACGATCGTGCCCAGGAACATGCCCAGCTGGCTCACCCAGTAGAACGTCCGGGTCTTGATCGGCGTGAGCCCCATCACCAGGTTCACGACGAAAAACGGTATCGCCGGAATCATGCGGATGGTGAACAGGTAAAACGGGCCATCCTTGGCGATGCCTTCGTTCAGCGCCTTCAGCCGCTCGCCGTAGCGCGACTGGATCGCATCGCGCAGCAGATAACGGCTGGTCAGGAACGCGAGCGTGGCGCCGATCGACGAAGCGAACGACACCACCAGCACGCCGACCACCAACCCGAACAACGCACCGCCCACCAGTGTGGTCAAGGCGGCCCCGGGCAGCGACAACGCCGCCATCGCCACGTAGAGCACGAAGTAGATGCCGATCGTCTTGAGCGGATTGGCGGCGTAGTAGGCCTCGAGTTCGGCCTGCTTCGACTTGAAGAATTCCAGCGTGAGGTACTGGCGCAGATCGAAGTAGAAGAATGCGCCGATCAGAATCGCGAGTACGACCAGCAGCAACAGCTTGCCCTTCGACATGACGTCCTCCTCGGCAACCTTCGCATGACCTGGCGAGGTGATGCGGGGTCAATTGTTCATTCGGGGCGGCGGAAGGGTTGGCCCCTTCCACCGAGCGGGGCGTCGTCTCAGGTGACGAGCGCGAACCCCTTGCGGACCGCTTGCGCCAGCCGATAGGCCGGCCCCTCGCTTATACGCCGCAGATACGAATCGGATGCGGGGGAACCGCTCGGCCACCAGGCGCGAAACTGCTCCAGCCAGCTCTCGTGGTCGTACCGAATCGGTAACGATTCGATGAACACGTCCTGATGCCTGGCGCGATACAGCGCGTCGGGCGCGGCAGTGAGCGCGATTCGGCTGACCAGCCCGAAGCCCGTCCCGGCGAAATTGGGCATGCCGGCCGCGCCGTTGTTGATGAGCAGGCCCGCGCCGGATTGGGCGGCAAACGCCTGACCCACCGGCAGACAGGTGTGGCTGGACGCAAATACGTCGACACGCGCATCGTCAAATGCCGCCGCGATCGCGAGCGCCTCGGTATCCAGCTTCTCCTGCGCGAACGACCAGCCGGCGAGCGACCAGCAATCACCGTGGACGATGCCGATTCGCGCGTCGCCCACCTGCGCGACGCCATGCATCGGCAGCGCGGCCAACCGCGACAGCCGATCCGCATCGCGCTGCGCCGTGACGCGCAACCGCTCGATGATCGTGTTGGAGCGGGCCACCTCGGCATCGGACACCCACTCCGGATAGCCGCATCCGCAACCCGCCTGATCGGAGGCGCTTGCCAGTTCGGTCTCGACATTGCCCCGCAACGCGCCATGAGATTGCACGGCACGATCGAGGCGATCGAACGTCGACGGATCGATGTCGAACCAGTGGAAATCACCGTTGAACACGATCTGCACCGGTCCGGGTTCGCGCCCGACTCGATCGAGCAACGCCTGCAACGCGAACGGATTGCCGTACAAACCGCCGACGACGAACAGCGTGTCGCAGTGCCAATCGGCCGCACCACGGAACACACTCGGCGCGTAGCGATATGCGATCGGACAGGAGCGGCCTGGCGTGGGTGCGTCGACCGGCGCAGCGTGAGCGTCGGGCAGACCTTGGCCGGGCAGCGATCGGTTGATCTGCTGGGCCGATGCGCTCATCGATGGCTGGCGTGGATCGCTCTGGCGTTCGTGCGTCAGCTCAGGCGGCGAGGGCTCCGCCGCAGCTCGATCCCTGTCCGGCGGTGCAACCGAAGCAGTGATCGGCGATCGCGATCGAGGCGCCGGTCAGATCGCGCTCGATCAGATCCTTCACGTGCACGCGCTTGCGCGAGCGCGCATCCAGCCGCAGCGGCAGATCGAGCATCTGGTTGAAATCGCAGTCGTACACGTAGCCCTGCCAGTCGATCGAGACCAGGGAACGGCACATCACCGATTCGAGATTCTCGTCGCGATGGGCATCGCGCAGCAGCTGCATGTAAGCGTTGAACTGCCCTTTGGAGATCAGCATGCTGCCGAACCGCTGGATCGGCATGTTGGCCAGCGTATACAGATGATTGAACTCGATGCCGAACGACTGGCCCAGGTGCTGGCGGTAGTCGTGCTCGAGTTGCTGCTGCGGCGGGGGAAGCACCGGCCCCTGCGGGTTGTACACGAGGTTCAGCTCCAGGCCGCTGCCCGCTCGGCCGTAGCCCAAAGCGTTGAGCCGGCGCAGGCCTTCGATCGAGCCTTGATAGACGCCCTTGCCACGTTGACGATCGACGTTGTCTTCGAGATAGCACGGCAGCGAGGCGATGATCTCGACCCGCTCCCCAGCCAGGAACGCGGCGAGATCTTCCTGGCCCGGCTCGAGCAGGATCGTGAGATTGCAGCGGTCGATCACGCGCATACCCATTTGACGCGCGCTGCGCACGAGTCGGCGGAAATCGGGACTGAGCTCAGGTGCCCCGCCGGTGATATCGATCGACTTCACGCACGCGGCGCGCGCCAGCGCCAGCACCTGATCGATCGTCTCGGTCTGCATCATCTCCGTGCGATTCGGGCCGGCGTTCACATGACAGTGCACACAGCTCTGGTTGCACTTGTAGCCCAGGTTGACCTGGAGCGTTTCGAGCTTGCCGCGCGACAAAGCGGGAAATTCAGTCGTGCGCAGCAGCGGGAGCGTGGCGTGCATGAGCGGGCGGGTCCTTGGGGTTCGGCTGAGATCTGCGTGTGTTGGTTTTGCTTAGCGCACCGGCTCGAAGAACTTGCGCGCCGGTATCGACCAGCCCACTCGGAAACATATCACAATCGCAACACATCTCGCGAAGCTGCGGAGCACGCCATGCGCGAGAAATTTGCGCGAGTCGGTCACCACCTGCACCGGCAGCATGACCGGGCGGGTGTGTTGCAGCAGCCGCTGGCTGAACTCGACGTCCTCCAGCATCGCCACGTCGTCGAATCCGCCGACCCGCTCATATAGATCGCGACGCACGAACATGGCCTGATCGCCGTAGATCACCCCGGTCCGGCTGAAGCGATAGTTATGGACGCGCGACACCCAGCGCAGGCGCCAGTCCTCGCCGGAGAACCGATGCGTGAAGCAGCCGGCCGACACGTCCTTGCCCAGCATGGCGATCCGCTCCAGGGCGTCGATCGACAACAGCGTGTCGGCGTGAAGGAACAGCAGCCACTCGCCGCGTGCATGCTGCGCCCCCGCACGCATCTGGACGCCGCGGCCGCGCGGTGCGCATATCACCGTCGCCCCCGCCGCCGAGGCCAGCGCAGTGGTTTGATCGGTACTGCCACCATCGACCAGGATCACTTCGCAATCGGTATGCCGGGCCTGGGCCCGCTGCATGGCCTGCGCGAGCGCGGCAAACGTTGCCGGCAGCGCGAGTTCCTCGTTCAGAGCCGGAATGACGATCGAGATCAAGCTGCCGCCAGCGTGGTCTTGTCGATCGAGGTACCGACCATGGCGCGGAACTGCCCGGTACACGCATCGCAATCGGCGCCTAGATCGGCAAACAGCGGCAGGCTGCTCGTCAGGATCGCTTCGCCCAACGTCGCGTACGAGCGGGCCGCATCGATCGCATCGGGACGCTGCCACGGCGCGGCACGAAGGTGCATGCGCACGGCACGCAAGCCGAACGCATGGTGAGTGGCTTCTTCGCGCGCGATGCGCCGGCGGAATTCGGCGAACAGCTTCACCTTCGGCGAGGAGGAGTCCTCGAACGCATTCAGCACGCTCTCGCCCAACGCCTCGAACACGCACTGCATGCCGATCAGCGATGCGATCAGCGCGCCTCGCGTCAGGTCGGCATCGAGCCGCTCGGCATAGCGCCTGAGCGCCGCGGCGGGGTCGGTAGGCATTACCGCACCGCCGAACAAACGGACGCCGGCGCCGAAGTAACTCGCGTGCCGGCTCTCCTGCCGAGCCTGCTCCCGCAGAAATGACTGCGTCGAGCTGTCCAGCGGATTCCGGATGGCCAGCCCGAGCTGACGCTCGGCGCACGAGTGCGCCAGACGCTCCCCGGCCTCGATGACCATCAAGGCGCGGGCAATGCGTTCACTTCGGCCGGGCAGTATGAACATTTCGATGGCTGGGCTGGATCGGTCGGTGCTCGCCAATCTCGACGCACCCGATGCCGATCGGCACGGGCTTGACGTCGTGCGCGCGCAAAGCGTTCTACGTCCAGCCGCGCTGATCGGATTCGAGCGGGCGCGTGATCAAAGCACAGGACGCGTCGCGCGCAAGCGAATATGCGGACATGCGGACGCGAGAGCCAGTAAACAAGTCAGTGAGTAGGCGCGTGCTATAGTCGTCCGCGATCCTCCGTTGCGCTGCGCGATGCGATATGGGCCATCGGCTCTCGAAAATCTACACCCGCACTGGCGATGCAGGCGAAACCGGCCTGGGCGACGGATCGCGGGTGGCAAAAAGCAGTCTGCGCATCGGCGCGATCGGTGACATCGACGAGCTCAATTCCGTGCTGGGTCTGGTGCTCGCGGAAGATCTCCCGGCCCCCGCGCGCGAAGCTTTGGAAGGCGTGCAGCACGATCTGTTCGATCTCGGCGGTGAGCTGTCGATCCCGGGGCGCACAGCGATGCAAGACCGCCACATCGTGCAGCTGGAATCGCTGCTCGATGCCTTCAACGCCGAGCTGCCCCCGCTGAAGGAATTCATCCTGCCCGGCGGCTCGCGCGCGGCGGCGGCCGCGCATCAAGCGCGCACCGTCTGCCGGCGCGCCGAACGTTCCCTCGTTGCGCTCGGCGAGTCCGAGCCGATCTCCACCGCCGCCCGCATGTACTTGAACCGTCTGTCGGATCTGCTGTTCGTGCTCGGCCGGACACTCAATCGTCACGCCGGGTGCGGCGACGTGCTGTGGCAACCGGGCCGGACGACCCGCGCGCCCTGACCGGCGGCGACGACCCCGCGATCCGTCCCGATGGAAGGCAACATCCCGCGCTCCCTGCCGGAGTCCCGCGTGAACTTCGGCCCCAATGAGG
Source organism: uncultured beta proteobacterium (assembly GCA_902826155.1). The sequence continues at coordinate 13,777 of CADEDU010000090.1, read as the reverse complement.
AGCTGCGGAAGTTGCTGCTGGCCTGCGCCAAACGTGACGCAACCGCCTTTTCGAAGCTCTACAGCACCACATCTTCGAAACTATTCGGCGTCGCGTTACGTATCTTGAGGCGTGAGGACTGGGCCGAAGAAGTCCTCCAGGACTGCTACTTGAGCATTTGGAACAACGCCTCGACCTACACCTCCGAATTATCCGCACCTCTGACATGGATGACCTCGATCGTACGCAACCGCTGCCTGGACTGGTTGCGACGGCCGAGGCTCGAACTCGCCGTGGATACTGGCGACGATTCGGAGGGGAGCTTCTTCGATGGCATCGCGAGCGCGAACCCCGGTCCACTCGAACAAGTACTGCAGGCAAGCGACGCGGCGGCGCTGGCGCGTTGCCTTGGTCAGCTCGACGCGAAGCACCGCGAGGTGATCACCCTCGCGTTCTTCGAGGGGCTGTCGCACACGGAACTCGCCCAGCGGCTGCAGCATCCGTTAGGGACGGTGAAGACCTGGGTGCGCCGCAGCCTCGAGCGGCTGAAGAGCTGTTTGGGAACGGCATGAGCGCTTGGCAATGAACTACCGCGGCAAGACCGAACTGCAGGAACGCCTGGCGGCCGAGTACGTGCTCGGCACGCTGCGTGGTCGCGCCCGGCAGCGCTTCCAGACGTGGATGCGCCAGGACGCTGCCCTGCGTCGCACGGTCATCGAATGGGAAGAACGATTGACGCCGCTCGCCGCCGCGGTCGAACCAGTGCAACCGCCCCGGCGGGTGTGGCAAGCGATCGAATCGCGCATCAACACCGCTGCCCCGGCACCTGCGCGTGCGCGTGCCGCCGCACGGCCCTCACTGTGGGAGAGCGTCGCGTTCTGGCGCGGCTGGGGCTTGATCGTGACGGGCTGCGCCGCCGCACTGCTGGCAATGAGCGTGCTGGTCCAGCCCCGATCGATTGAACGCGAGATCCAGCAGCGCGTGCAGGCCGAGCTCGGCCCTCGCGTGCAGGAAGAGCTCGCGCGGCTGACCAGGCAGATGCAGCCCTCCTACATCGCAACGCTCGGCGACGCCTCGGGCAATCTGGTGTTCGTCGCGTATGCCGCGCGAAAATCCGACGAGCTGTGGGTGAAGTCGGTGGCGACCGCCCCGCTCAAACCCGGAACACGCTATGAACTGTGGGGCCTGCCTACCAAGGAAGGCGACGCGCCCAAATCGCTCGGGCTGGTGCCGTTGACCGAGAAAGGCACCATCAAGCTCGCTGCCGTGGCCGATCAATCGCTGACCGACGTTCCGAAGCTCGCGATCAGTCTCGAACCCGAAGGCGGCTCCAGCACCGGCGCACCGACCGGTCCGGTCATGTACGTCGGCAACTGCATGAAGTTCTGGTGAGTCCGATCGAGAAAACTAAACCGGCTGCAGCGCCAGGAAACCGAATCAGAAAATAAAAACGCCGCCTTCGGGCGGCGTTTTTTATGCGCGAGGCGGTGCTGCGCGAAGCGCGCTTCAGAGTCCGGGACGCAGCGTGAGCGACATCGTCACCGCGGTCTCCACGCCGGAGTAGTACCCCGGCATCAGCGCCCGTTCGCGGAAGCCGCACTTGCGATAGAACGAACGCGCGGCGCGATTAGTGATGCGCAGTTCGGCATCGATGCGCGCGATGCCGGCGATGTAGCACGACTGCTTGAGCCATTCGATCAAACGCACGCCGAGGCCGGATCGCTGATACGCGGGCTCGATGGCGATGAGGTTGAGGTGCGCATCCTCGTCGCCGAAGTACATGATCGCGAAGCCGACGATCTCTTCGCCGTCGCACGCGACGATCGTGGTGATGTTGCGGTTGCGGATGTTGCGCATCACGCGCTCGGGCGTCCAGGTCCAGGGCAGACCCGATTCGATGAGATCGCGCGACATGGTCGCGATCGCGTATGCATCATCAGGTGTCGCAACCCGAATGGTTAGGTTTTTCGCTACCATCGCGCCCCGCTCCTTCACGCTTGTTCGCTCAACTCTCAAATCGATTCTAGAGAATTCAATGTCAATCACGCGTAAATTGCGCGGACCACGCATAGCGGTACGCAAGTCTTCGATTCACGGCAAAGGTGTCTTCGCATTGCGCAGCATTCGCAAAGGTGAACGCATCATCGAGTACAAGGGCAAAGTCATCAGCGAGAAGGAAGCCGACGATCGATACCCCGATCTGGACGAGACAAAGCCGTATCACACGTTTCTGTTTCTCGTCGACGGCGCGAAAGTCATCGACGCGAATCGGCAGGGCAACTCGGCGCGCTGGATCAATCACAGCTGCAGTCCGAACTGCGAATCGTCCGAGGATGAAGATGGCCGCGTGTTCATCGAGGCGCGGCGCGACATCGAAGCCGAGCAAGAGCTGACCTACGACTACAACATCGTCGTCGACGGTGGATACAACGCGACGAACCGGCGGCGATTCTTCTGCGCGTGCGGGGCAAGGCGCTGTCGCGGCACGATGCTCGCACCGAAACGCAAACGCCGGCGCTAGACGGCCGCGCGCAAGATCAACGGCGCCGCCCTACTCCAGCCGGATGCCGGCGTCGCGAATCACCTTGGTCCACTTCGCCGTTTCGCTGCGCACGATCGTACCGAGCTGATCGGGCCCACCGCCCACCGGCTCCAGACCCAGGTTGGTGAAACGCTCGATCACTTCGGGCTGCTTGAGCACGATGGCAGTCTCGGCTGAGAGCAGCCGTGTGACCGCCGGCGCAGTGCCTGCCGGCGCGAAGATGCCGAAGTAGACGATCGCGGTGTAGTCCGACAAACCCGCCTCGGCGACGGTCGGGACGTCGGGCAAATGCGGCGAGCGGGCGCCGCCGGTGGTGGCCAGGACTTTGGCCTTGCCCGACTTCACGTGCGGTGCCGCAGCCGCGTACGCATCGAACAGATAGGTGAGCTGCCCGGTCATCAGATCAGGCATCGCGAGCGCCGTACCCTTGTACGGAACGTGAACGACTTCGATATCCGCCATGCGGGCGAACATCTCGCCCATCAAGTGCACGACCGTGCCCACGCCGCTCGAGCCGTAGTTGACGCGGCCACGTTGCGCCTTGGCGAGCGCGACCAACTCCTTGACCGAATTGACCGGCACGTTGGCTCCGACCAGGAGCACGTTGGTGGAGTTGGCGACGTGCACGATCGGCGCGAAATCACGCTCGACGTTGTACGGTGTCTTGGGATTGAGCACCGGACCGATCGAGTGGGTGCTGGAGGTCGACAGCAATAGTGTGTAGCCGTCGGCGGTGCTCTTGGCCACGAAGTCCGAGCCGATCGCGCCCCCGGCACCGGGTTTGTTGTCGACCACGACAGACTGCCCCAGTCGCTGCCCCAGCCGATCGGCGAGCACGCGTGTGACGACGTCGGTTGCGCCCGCCGGTGGAAACGGCACGACGATCCGGATCGCCTTGGCCGGATAGGCCTGGGCCGACGCCTGCGGGGCGATCAGCGCGACTGCGACCATCGCGCAAGCCACGGCGGCCAAGCGCTTGGCAGTCGTGTCGCACGATCGTGGCGCAAAGCCACGGCCATGGACGAACTCGCGTCGATCCATGGCAACGGTCAGCGCAATCGTTTTCAACATGGCGCTCAATGCTCCTGCAACAGTCGGCCGAAACCGTCGATCTTGTCGGCGACGCCAGCGGAGCGCAGCGCCAGCCAGAACGTGGCGAGATTCGAGGAGATCACCGGCTTGCCAAGCTCGCGCTCCAGCCGCGGCAGCGCTTCGAGCGTGGCGAAATCGGTGCAGCTGATGATCATGCCCTGCGCCGTGGGCACGTCGGCGGCGAGGCAGTGCGCATAGACCGCCTCTTTGGGCGTGCGCGCAATCCGGATGTACTCGTGTGCGCCGCCCGCGCCGATGCCCAATCCTCGCATCGACACGGTTTCGATGCCGTTCTCGGCGAGGAAGTGCATCTCGTGATCGTTCAGCGCATCGTGGTAGGGCGTCGCCACGGCCACGCGCTCGAGACCGAACGCCCGCGCGGCGTGAACGAGCGCCGGGGCGGTCGCAACGGCCGGCACCTTGGCCACTCCGGTCATGAAGCCGGTGAGCGCGTCGAGCGGCTGCACCATCGATCCGGCCGTGCACGCATAGACGACGACATCGACATGAGCCTTGGCCAACTCGCCGGTCGCATGACGAATGTCGTCATGGAGCTTGCGCTTGCCTTCCGGCGAGGTGGTGTCGGCATGCAACGGCATGCGCATCGCGTGCATGGTTACCCCCTCGGGCAACATGCGCGCCCACTCCGCCTCGTTCACCGTATTGGTCGGCGGCACGATGATCCCAAGCTTGGCGCGCGTGCCGTACGGCCGGTAGTAGTCGGTCTTCACCACTTGTTCACCTCACCAAGAGGGCGACCCTCGATCCGGCGCGCCCTGCACGCTTCACCCTTCACAACATCTTCACACCAGCCCCTTGGCCGTCTCCTCGATGCCGCGATACTTCTTGTCGAACTCGGCCACCCAGTCGAAGCCCAGCAGCGCGCTCATCTGCTTGAAGTCGTAGACGGGCACCGACAGCTTGGTGCTCGAGCCGGTCTTCTTGAGGTCGGCATACGCCGTCTCCAGCGCCTTGGCCATCGACAGGAATCCTACCGCCGGAAAGATCGCGATCCGATAGCCGAGTGACTGCAACGTCGCCGCGTCGAGCACCGGCGTGCGTCCGCCTTCGACCATGTTGGCCAGCGTCGGCACCCCTTTGAACGTGTCGCAGATCTTGCGCATCTCCTCGACCGTCTCCGGTGATTCGATGAACACCACGTCGGCACCGGCATTGCGATAGGCCTCGCCACGTCGCAGCGCCTCATCCAGCCCCAACGAGGTCCGGCTGTCGGTGCGCGCGATGATGAGGAAGTTGGGATCGGAGCGGCTCTCCACCGCGACGCGCACTTTGGCGACCATGTCCTGCGTGGGGATCACGCGCCGGCCCATCATGTGGCCGCATTTCTTTGGGAACTCCTGGTCTTCGAGCTGAATCCCGCAGGCGCCCGCCGCTTCGTAGCCGCGCACCGTCTGCTGCACGTTGAGCAGGCCGCCATAGCCGGTATCGCCGTCGGCGATGAATGGCGTCTGCGCAAGGCTCGAGATCATCGACACCCGGCTCACCATGTCGGTGAACGTCGCGATGCCCGCGTCGGGCTGGCCAAGATAGGAGGCGACGACGCCATAGCCGGTCATGTACAGGCATTCGAAGCCGCCACGATCGGCAAGACGCGTGGAGATGCCATCGAACACACCGGGTGCGACGATCAGTTCGGGTTTGCGCATGCGCTCGGCAAGACGTTTTCGGTTGGCAGCAGCACTCATTAGGTCTCCTTGTCGATGGCGATTCAATTCGGATGATGCGTCGGCGTACCCGCGCAACGGCGCGGATGTGGGCTGCGGCTCCACTCAGGCATGCCGCGCCGCGGACCGGCGCGAGAAATCCCATGCAATCAGCAGCGCCGCAAGGATAGCGCCAGCCAGCTCGACCCAGCCGGCGCCCTGAAAACCATGTCCGGGCAGAAGCAACGCGACCGCTGCCGCGCCGAACAGACACCGGCGCAACGGCGAGAGCGTGGTGAAGAACTGCCCGGCGATCGCCGCCGAACCGAGCCACGTTCCCACCGCGGCGCTCACCACGGCCATCACCACCGCCGTGACTTCACCCTGCAGCAGCAGCGTCGGCGACCACGCGAACAGGAACGGCAATGCGAACGCCGGCCACCCCAGCTTGCAGGCGGCCCATCCGACCTTCATCGGGCTGGCCTGCGCGATATGCGCCGCAGCGTACGCAGCCATCGCCACCGGCGGCGTGATCATCGACAGACAGCCGAAGAAGAACACGAACATGTGCGCGGCGAGCGGCGGAACGCCAAGCTTCACCAGTGACGGCGCAGCCAACACCGCCACCAGCAGGTAGACGCCGGTGGTCGGCAGCCCCATGCCCAGCACGATGCAAATGATTGCGACGAACACCAGGAGCAGCGGCAGGCTCTCTTCGCCCACGCGCACCAGCGAGATCGACAGCCCCAACGCAAGGCCGGTGATGTTGAGCAGGCCGATCACCATGCCGGCCACCGCGCAGATCACGATGAGGTCGACGGCATCACGCCCGGTCTCGACGATCGCCTCCCAGATGCCGCGCAGCCGCAGCTTCTTGCCGCCGTATCCCCATAGCCATGCGAACGGCACCATCGCCGCGGCACCCGCCAGGACCGCAGGTTCGGCTTCCCAGTTGCGCGAGAACATCAACCAGATCAGCATCGCGAACGGGATGATGAAATACCAGCCTGCGCGAAGTACATCACGCGGCTTGGGCAGCAGCGCCGGATCAATCCCGCCGATCTTGCGCTTGGCCGCCTCGAAATCGACCTGCACGAACACAGCCAGATAGAACAGCGCAGCCGGCACCAGCGCGGCGAGCGCGATCTCGGCGTAGCGCATCTGCAGGTTTTCGGCCATCAGGAACGCGGCGGCGCCCATCACCGGCGGCATGATCTGCCCGCCCGTCGACGACACGGCTTCGACCGCGCCCGCGGTGTGCGGCAGGTAACCCGCACGCTTCATGTTGGGAATGGTGATGATGCCGGTGGACATGACGTTCGCCACCGCGCTTCCCGAGATCGTGCCGAACAGCGCCGAAGCCACCACCTCGACCTTGCCGGTGCCACCGCGATAGCGCCCGAGCAGCGCCGACGAAACGTCGGTAAAGAACTCGCCGCCGCCGCACACCTGCAGCAGTCGTCCGAAGAACATGAATGCCACCACGGTGGTGCAGGCGATGATCAGCGCCGGCCCGAGCATGCTCGAAGTGTCGAGCGTCAGATACGGCAGCAGCCGCTTCAACGACACCGACTTCGTCTCCAACAGTCCCGGCAACAGATGGCCCACCATCGCGTAGACGAAGAAGAACGCGAACACCAGTACCAGCGGAAACCCGGCGGTGCGCCGGCAGCAGTCGATCACCAGCACCAGCAGCAGGATCGCCAGGGTCAAGCCCTCGGACAGATTGGTGATCATGTCCGCCTGCAACACCGGATAGCGCAGCGTCAGCCACACGCCCGCGATGAGTGCGAACAGGGCGAAGATGAAATTCGGCGCGTCGCGCAGATCGGCGGCGCGCGCACGCAGATATGCGATGGCCAGCGCCGCGCCCAGCATGGCGGCGAGGAACTGCTCGGTGTAGATCAGCCAGCCGAATCGCGGCGGCAGGTCGAGGCCCCAAACGATCGCCGCGATGGTAATGGCCGCGCCCAGCAGCGTGCCGAGCCCACGGGCGATCCTGCTCGCGTGGCCGACCGTGCTCACGCGGGCCAGTGTG
>CADEDU010000090.1:0-6362 GCA_902826155.1 uncultured beta proteobacterium | reverse complement strand
GTGGAGCGCGTCGAGCACCTTGGCGACCAGATCGTCGGACACCTTCTCGCCCACCCAGAGCGTGTAATCGAACAGCACGAGATTGGTCGGCCCGGCCACCCCGATCATGCCGGGCTGCGCCTGCACCTCCGCCACCGTACTTTGCGGAGCGTGCTTGGCCGTGGCGGCTATCGCCTCGGGCGATCGGTCGAGCGAAAGGAACCGCACCCCGCCCAACGCGCTCTCCCATTCCTGCATCTGCGCCGCGCCGATCACCGAGATCGAGGTCACCGTCTGCTGCTGCTTGAACGCGTCGAACATGCGCGGGAATGCCGGCACCGGATAGGGCTTCACGTCGGCAACGGTCAGCCCACCGTTGGCGAGGAACGCATCGATCATCACCCGCCCGAGCGGATTGCCGGTGAAGCCGTACGGCACCGACGCGCCCTTGAGGTCGCGCACACTTTTGTAGGGGCTGTCGCGCTTGACCACCAGGCCGTTGTACCAAGGCACCAGGCGCGCCGCCATGCGCAGACTCTTGTGTTCGCGCCCCTCGGTAATCGCTTTTCCCGCAACGAGATAGTGCAGCTCGACGATGTTGGAGATGCCGAACTCGATCTCGCCGTTGTTGACCAGCGGCGCGTATTGCGCGGCGCCGGCCATCGGCTGAGTGCGCATCTGCACGCCGCCGGCCTTGTCCGACACCACCTTTGCGATACCCACCGCGAGTTGATAGGTCGCGCCGGTCTGAGTCGTGCCCAGTCCGACGACCTGCGCATGCGCGCCACCGCATGCCATCGACAGTACGACCGACCCGTAACACCAGTGGCGCAACGCGCGTTGTATCGACACGAGCAACTCCTCCGCTGATCTGCTACTTCGCCGGCGCGATCCCCTTCGATTGATAGAACTTCACCGCGCCCGGATGCCAAGCCAGACCCAGGTCCTTGCTCATCAGTGCCGGATCGAATTCGCGCCATAGCGGGCTCGACGCCTTGAGCTCAGCCGAATTCGCGTGCAATGCGGCCACGACCTTGCCGACCACGTCGTCGGCTACCTTGCTGCCGACGAACAGCACGTAGTCGTACACCAGGATTTTGGTGGGCACCGGCACGCCGGACATCCCCGGACCGGGCTTCACTTCGACCACCTGACTCTGCGGGATGAACTTGTTGAGTGCCGCCACCGCTGCGGGCGAGTCGTCGAACGGCAGATAACGCACGCCACCCAGCGCCACCTCCCACTCCTTGAACTGGGCCGCGCCGATGGTGGCGATGCTGGTGACGGTCTGCTGCTGCTTGAACGCGTCGAACATGCGCGGAAAAGCGGGCACCGGCACCTGCTTCACATCGTCGAAGCTCATGCCTGCGTTGGCGAGATAGCCGGCGATCAACACCCGACCCAGCGGGTTGCCGGTGAATCCGGCCGGTACCGGCTGCCCCTTGAGATCCTTCAGCGTCTTGATCGGGCTGTCGTTCTTCACGACCAGGCCGTTGAACCAGGGCACCAGCCGCGCCACCGCACGCAACTCCGGATTCGGCCGGCCCTCGGTGATCACCTTGCCTTCGCGCAGATAGATCGCCTCGACCACGTTGGCGACGCCGAACTCGATCTCGCCGTTGTTGACGAGCGGGGCGTACTGCGCCGCGCCGGCCATCGGCTGCGTTCGCATCTGTACGCCGCCCTTGTCGGACACGACCTTGGCGATGCCCACCGAGAGCTGGTTGGTGGCCCCGACCTGGGTCGTGCCCAGGCCCACCACCTGCGCTGCCGCGATCGGCGCGATGCCAACCAGCACGGCCAGCACTGAAGCGCGACCGGTCAGTTCACGCAGTCCCATCCTCTATCTCCTTATCTTGTGGAAGCCTGTCGAGCCAACAGGCACGCGGCCCGCTACTTGCCGATCCGTTCGGCGGCACGCAGCGCATCGATCATCGAACTCTTGAGCAGAAACGCCTTGGCGCTCACCGGGTCGGCGGCGGTCCGGCAGATCTGGTCCTGCGATGCCTTTCTGGCCGCCGGATCGCGCTCGCTCATGAGCTTTCGATTGCGCTCGGTGTTGGCGTTGATGTATTCGACCGCGATCGGCCGGCGCTGGCGCTCGTAGAGTTCGAGCACGGCCGCATCGGCCTCGCCACGCTCGATGGCGACCAGCTTCCGCGCCAGATTGATGGCGTCGTGCAACCCGCCGTTCATGCCCATGCCACCCAGCGGATTGTTGATGTGTGCGGCATCGCCAGCGAGAAACGCCCGCCCCTGCCGATAACCCGCGGCCACCCGCTGGTGCACCTTGTAGATCGTGCGGTGCACGGTGTCGTATGGCTCCGCCCGCTTCCATACCGCCTGCAACCGCTGCTGGGTGCGGGCATCGGACATCACTTCGTCGTCCGACTCGCTCTCGCCGGTGGGGAACAGTACGCGCCACGACCCCAGCACGCGCAACAGCACCATCCACTCGTCGGTGTCGGCGATGTAATTGACGAAGCAGAGCCGGTCGAGCACTTCGGCGAAATCGAAGTTGGTGGTGGCGACATAGAACCGCTCGGGAAAGGTGAATCCCTCGAAGTCGATCCCGATCGACTGGCGCACGGCGCTCCACGAGCCATCCGCGCCGATCACGTAATCGCCGCGATGCGTCGCGATGCCTTCACCGCTTTCCACACGCAAAGCCACGGCATCGGCGGTCTGCGTGAGGTCGAGCACCTTCGCACCGAACACGATTCGTACATGCGGCAACGCGGCCAGGTGCCGAGCGAGCAGACGCGTGTACTTGAACTGCTCGTACTGGATCCGGTATGGATGGTCGGTCTCGCCCCGCAGCAGCTCCATGTCGAACTCGGCAATCGCGCCGGTCTTGCGGTCGCGATGCTGCGTGTAGCGCGCCACCAGCCCCGCGCGCAGGATGTCGGTGATCAGACCCAGCTCGGCCATCATGTCGAGCGTGGGTGGATGCCAGGTCGAGGCACGCAGGTCTTCGGCGAAATCGGCGCCGCGCTCGAACACGGTTACGCGAATGCCCGCGCGACCAAGCACCAGCGCCGCCGTGAGACCCACCGGCCCGGCGCCGGCGATGAGAACGTGCATGCTCATGGGCTGCGGACTGCTCAGTGTTCGGCGAGCAGCGCGCCCCAGCCGCGAACCTGGTCCTTGATGCCGTTTTGCCGCAGCGCGTACCAGTACGTGGCGGTATTGATCGCGACGACGGGCTTGTCGAGCCAGAACTCGGCCATCGCCGCGACTTCGGCCATCGCCAGATTGGTGCCCACCTGCACGATCGCGTCGACCTTGCCCTTGTTCACTTCCAGGATCGCATCGCGCAACCGCTGCTTCGTCACGTGCGCGATCAGCACCGGGCTCTGGCACTTCAGGCCGAGCAGATTGACCACCTCGAACCCGACATCGGTGAAGAACCGATAGACCTGCTTGTCGCCCACCGGCATGTACGGAGTGATGATGCCCAGTCGCTTGATCTTCGGGCTGTAGGCCTTGATCGCGGCGCGGCAGGCGTCGGAACCCATCGTGATCTCCGAGCCGGTGATCTTCGACAGGCGCTTCTGCAACGCGCGCTGTCCGGAGAGTCCGTCCCAGAAGGTTTCGGCCGACATGCCCATCACGACGTGGTCGGGATGACAGGTCATCACCGCTTCGATCGCCGGCGGCACCGCAGCGCGGATGTTGTTGAGCATCACCATGAAGGTCTTGTCATCGACCACCTTGGTGTCGGGGATGATGCAGCGCGAGAAGTGGTTGGTCACGCCCCACGGCTTGAACGCCTCGAACTCCGGCTGCACCGAAGTGTTGGTCGACGGTGCGATCACGCCGAACTTCATGCGCGAACCCAGCGAGTCGCGTGTTTTCGCCTTCGCCGCCGCGCCTATGCCGGCCCCACCCACTGCCCCACCGACTGCCATGGTCCGTTCTCCCTTGTCTGATCGATCCTGGATGCGCCTGACCGATGCATCGTCAGGCGACACAAACTCAGCGCGCCACGGTGATGAAACCCTCGCGCTTGCCGCGGCGCTCAGGCCGGCACGGCCTGCTTGCTGCGCAGCTCAGCCATCAATTCGTCGCGCGTCATGACGTCGGCGTACTTCTGCGCCATGTCGAACAGATTCGCGTCGTGCGGTCCGATGGCACGATCGCCGACGCAGTCGCGCGGCACCATCGGCCGGAAGTTGTTGCTCAGCGCATCGACGACGGTGGCCCGCACGCAGCCCGACGTGGTGCAACCGGTTACCACGACGGTATCGACCCGCCGTTGAACCAGCCATGGCGCCAAGCCGGTGCCGAAGAATGCCGAGGCCTGCGTCTTGCGCACCATCAGCTCGCCGTCGCGTGGCGCCAGTTCCGGCACCACCTGTCCGGCCGGATGCGACTCGGTGAGCATGAGCAGGCGCGGCGCCTTCATCGCGAACACACCGGCATCGGAACCGTCGTCGGCATAGACCACGCGCGTATAGGCGACGGGGAGCTTCTGTTCGCGAAAGAACGCCAACAGCCCGACGGTCTTCTTGACCGCTGCATCGATGTTGCCGCCGCCGAACAGCGCCGGATCGTTGAACCCCACGGTGAAATCGACGATCAGCAACGCCGCCTTGCGGCCCGCGCCGATGCGATTGCCGAAATTCTGGTGCTTGTAGATGTCGAGGTCGTTCATCGGTCGATCCTCCGTTTACAGCCACTCGGACAAGGTGTGGGGAAAGTCTAGCAGCGATTGCGGGCAATGAACGCGCCCGCAGGCGGGCGAGACATCATCGCGGCGCAGGCTTGGGCGGGATGTGCGACGCGTGATTGGTGAGGTACCAGGCGGCGATCTCCTCGCGCGTGGTCCACCACACATCGGAGAACTTGGTCGCGTGCGCCAGGAACTCGCGAAAGCACCGCATGCGATGCGGATGGCCCGACACGTGCGGATGCAGGCCGATGTTCATCAGCTTGCAGGTGTCGGCGCTCTCGGCGTACAGCTCGTCGAAATTGTCGATCAACATGCGCGTGGCATCCCAGGTGCTCATCGCGCGCCGATGAAAGAACGTGAAGTCGTTGATCTCGATCGAGTACGGCACGTTGACGATCGGTCCGCCCGGCGTGTGGATCAGGTACGGCTGATCGTCGTTCATGTAGTCGCAGTAGAAGATCAGACCCTTCTCGGCAAGGATGTCCGGCGTGCGTGGCGTGCCGCGCAGGCTCGATGACAGCCACCCTTTCGCGTGCCGCCCCACGACCTGCCGATACACGTCGAGCGTGCGCTCGATCACCGCGCGTTCCTTGGCTTCGTCGAGCGCGTGCCGGTGCAGCAATTCGCCCTGCTCGTAGTTGTGCGCGACGATCTCCCAGCCCTTGCGATTGACGTAGTCGACGATCTCGCGCCGCTCGAGCGCGGTCTTGGCGTTGATGGTGACCGACAGCGGCACGCCAGCCTGCTCGAACACGCGGAACAGGCGCCACACGCCCACGCGCTGGCCGTATTCGCGCCAGGTGAAGTTCGGAAAGTCGGCGATGTTGCCGGGCAACGGGTCGGGCATCATCGGCGGCCCGCCGGCGTAGTACATCTCGCCCGATTCCTTGAGCAGATCCCAGTACTCGCAATTCATCGTGATGATCAGCGCGAGGCGCTTGCCGTTGGGCCAGCGCAGTGGTTTGCGATCGATGATCGGTGACCAGTCGTAGTGCATGGGAGTAAGGGATGAATGGTTAAGGGTGCGGCGTATAGGGCGAGCCTAGCGGGAGCGCGGATGGAGCGCCAGAAAGAAAAAAGGCCCCGAGCCCGGGGCCTTTTCGCGAGCAAAGGCGCGACTAGCCTTCCTGGAACGCCTCTTCGCGTTTGCTCTTCACCGCCGGCGCCATCATGATGAGCAGCAGGAACAGCGCGATGCCGAGCAGCACCGCCGAGATCGGGCGGGTCGCGAAGACCGTCGGATCGCCGCGCGAGAGCAGCATTGCTCGTCGCAAGTTCTCTTCCATCATCGGCCCGAGAATGAAGCCCAGGATCAGCGGCGCCGGTTCGCATTCCAGCTTCACGCATGCGTAGCCGAAGATGCCGAACGCCACGGTCATGAGGATGTCGAACTCGGCATTATTGATACTGAACACGCCGATACAGCAGAACAGCAGAATCGCCGGGTAGAGCAGCCGGTAGTCCACCGAAAGAAGCTTCACCCACATGCCGATGAGCGGCAGGTTCAGCACAACCAGCATCAAATTGCCGACCCACATCGAGGCGATCATGCCCCAGAACAATTGCGGCCTCTCCGTCATCACCTGCGGGCCGGGCGCGATGCCTTGAATCATCATCGCGCCGATCATCAGCGCCATGACCGGGTTCGACGGAATGCCCAGCGTGAGCAGCGGAATGAACGATGTCTGCGCGCCCGCGTTGTTGGCCG
>CADEDU010000089.1:26463-29712 GCA_902826155.1 uncultured beta proteobacterium | reverse complement strand
ATGCCGTGGGGCAGCCGCTGCAGCGCAAGGAAGATCACCGTCTGCTGCTCGGACAAGGACGGTTCACCGACGATTTTCGATTCGATGGCCAGGCGCATGCCGCGATCGTTCGTTCTCCCCACCCGCATGCGCGCATCGTTGCGATAGACGCGCAATCGGCCTCGCAAGCTCCGGGTGTCATCGGCGTGCTTACCGGCGCCGATTGCATCGCCGACGGCCTGCGGCCGATTCCGCACACTCCCCTTCCGTCGACGCGCGACGACATGAAGCTGCACGGGCCGGGCGATGCGGCGGTGTTCAGCGGTCCGCACGCGCTGTTGGCTGCCGATCTGGTGCGTCACGTCGGCGAAGCGGTGGCCGTGGTGATCGCCCGCACGCCGCAGCAGGCCTTCGACGCGGCCGAGCGCGTGCAGGTCGACTACGCGCCCCTCGCATGGGTGGTCGATGCGCTGAGCGCGATGCAACCCGGCGCGCCGGCGCTGTGGCCAGAGGTCGCCGACAACGTACTGGTCGACACGCGATTCGGCGACTCGCAGGGCACGGCGCGCGCGTTCGCCCAGGCCGATCACGTGGTCGAGCTGGACTATCACGTGAGCCGCGTGACGGCAGTGACGATGGAGCCGCGCGCTTGCCTCGGCGCATACGATGCTGTGGCTGGCCGCTACACGCTTTATGCGGGCAGCGGCGGCGCCGTGCGGCACAAACGTGAGCTGGCCACGGTGCTGGGTATCGAGCCCGATCGGCTGCGCGTGCTGTCGCTCGATGTCGGCGGCAATTTCGGCGCGCGCAATCGCGTGTACGCGGAGTTCGGGCTGGTGCTGTGGGCGGCGCGCAAGTTCGGCGTGCCGGTGAAGTACACGGCCGCCCGCTCGGAGTCGTTCACCAGCGATTACCAGGGGCGCGATCTGCACACGCGCGTGGCGCTGGCGCTGCGCGACGACGGCAGGTTTCTCGCGCTGCGAGCGGACAATGTCAGCAACGTCGGCGCGCGCTGCGTGTCGTTGTCACCACTCAGCAAAGGGTCCGGGCTGATCACCGGGTCGTACGACATTCCAATTGCCAGTCTGCGCAGCCGCGCGGTGTTCACCAACACCATGCCGACGCAGGCGTACCGCAGCTCAGGGCGACCGGAGGTGACCTTTGCGATCGAACGAGTGATCGACAAAGCCGCCGTGCAGCTGGGCATCGATCGGATCGAATTGCGTCGTCGCAACCTCGTGCCAGCCGGCGCGATGCCGTATCGCAATGCCGTCGGAATGCGCTACGACAGCGGTACGTACGAGTCGAACATGGATCTGGCCATGCGCATCGCCGACTGGGACGGGTTCGATGTCCGTGCACGCGAGGCGGCGATTCGCAGCCGGCTTCTCGGCCGAGGGCTTGCCAACTACGTCGAATCGTCGATCGGTACGCCACGCGAGCGTGCTGAACTCGAAGTGACGCCCGCAGGACGGCTGCGCGTGGTGATCGGCACTCAGCCGAGTGGGCAGGGACACGAAACCAGCTTCGCGCAGGTGACCGCGCAGTTGCTCGGTGCTCCGATCGACAGCATCGACATCGTCATGGGCGACACCGACGTGGTGAGTGTCGGCGGCGGCTCGCATTCGGGACGGTCGCTACGCCATGCGGCAACGGTGATCAGCATCGGCGCGCGCGAGTTGATCGAGCGGGGCAGGAAAGTTGTCGCGCACATCGAAGAGACGACCGTGGTCGGAGTGGAATTCGCCGATGGCCGGTTTCGGGTGCGCGGCAGTGAGCGTACGTTCGATCTGCTCGGGCTCGGTGCCTTGGTGCAGGGGCGGTTCTTGCCGCGCGAGTTGCAGGCGCCGTTCGGCGTGGCGGCCGACAACGAGATGCACGACCCGGTGTTCCCCAACGGCTGCGCGGTGTGCGAGTGCGAGGTCGATCCGGAAACCGGCGCGGTGACCCTCACCCGCTATGCCGCGGTGGATGATGTGGGCCGCTGCGTCAATCCGATGATCGTGCATGGCCAGACCCACGGCGGCATCGCGCAGGGTGTAGGCCAGGCGCTTTCGGAGTGGTGCTTCGTCGATCCGGCCTCGGGGCAGGTGCTGACCGGGTCGCTGCAGGATTACTGCGTGCCGCGTGCCGACGATCTGCCCGGTTTTCAGACCGAGATCGTCGAGGTGCTCTCGCCGACCAATCCGTTCGGGATCAAGGCGGGCGGTGAAGGCGGCACCACGCCCGCGCTGGCTGCGGTGGTCAGCGCGATCGTCGATGCGCTGCGGTCGCTCGGTGTGACCGAGATCGAGATGCCGGCCACGCCGTTTCGGGTGTGGCAGGCGATTCAGGCAGCGCGCTGTGCTTTGCCGACGCCGGCTACGCAGCCGCCTTCTTCATGAAGGTGGCGAACACCTGGGCGATTTCCGGTTCCAGGTACGACCATTCCTCGATCGGGATCAGCGCCACGTCCTGATCGGTGATCGGCAGCTGATGGAGCTGGCTGCCCGGAATCATGCGATGAGCAGTGAGGCCACTGGTGGAAGCGTGGGTGTTGTCATTGCCGGGAACGATGACCGCCGGCACCTTGATCGAACCCAGCTCCTGCTCGGTGACGCCCATCACCGGCAGATTCGCCCCGGCTACGAACAGGTCACGCCAGTGCGACATGACCTTGATGTAGTGCGCCGGGTCCATCTTCATGAGCCGATCCTTGTTCGCCGGATTGGCCGCGGTGCGCTCGCGATACTGTTCGGTGGCGCACACTGCGGCCATGCCGCCTTCCTGCGCGGCCTTGATGAAGTTGCCGTAGTACATATCGGGTAGCCGTTTCGCAGCGAAGGCACCGCCGGTCACACGCATCAGGCACAAGCCGCGCACCGCTTCGCGATGGCGCAGATAAAACAGGATCGAGGTGCGTGCACCCGACGAGGAGCCGCCCACGAAGCACGGCAGCGCACCGAGTTGCTTGAGCAGCACGTGCAGATCGTCGGTCCAGATCGCCTCTTCGCTCTCGTCGCCGTCGATGATGACGTCCGATGCGCCGGTGTTGCGCCGGTCGTGCAGCACGACCCGGAAACCGTGCGCGGCGATCTTCTGCGCGAGCGGGATGAATTCGTTGTGCGCGCGGCGCCCGCCGGTGATCAGCGCCATCCACGGTCCGCTCTCGCCGATGATCTGATAAGTGATGTTGACGCCACGGATGTTTGCGACCGGCATGAGCGGGCCTCCTGATTCGTTGATGGAGCGCGTTGGTACGGAACGGCTTGGAATCGATGCGCGAACCGT
>CADEDU010000089.1:0-26453 GCA_902826155.1 uncultured beta proteobacterium | reverse complement strand
GTTGGCTCTTGCATCTGCCCGTGTACGTTGCGACGGCGCGCCTGAGACAAAGGTGCGGGCGTATCGGAATTGCGGTGTGGTTGCACCCCATCCACGGCACGGCTAAGCTGCGGCGATTCACGGCTACCACCATTTTTCATCAAGAGGACCGCATGGCCATCGAAGTTGCCAAGATCGAGATCAAGAGCGTGCAGGACGCATCCGGGCTGGCCGAGTGCATCACCAAGGGCCAATTCAGCGCCGACCAGGTGATCGGCGTCATCGGCAAGACCGAGGGCAACGGCGGCGTCAACGACTACACCCGCATTCTCGCGGACCAGGGTTTTCGGCGCGTGCTGATGAAACACGGCAAGCGCTCGGAGGCCGAGATCGCCAAGATCCCGATGGCGTGGTCGGGCGGCTGCGACGGCGTGATCACGCCGCATGCGACCGTGTTCGCGCGCAATGACAAGTCCGGCCCGGCCGACAAGGCTCGTCTGGTGATCGGCACGGCGATGAGCGATGTGATCCTGCCAGAGGACATCGGCCGCCCGGCGATGGTGGAGAAAGTCGCCGAAGGCGTGCGCCGCGCGATGAAAGACGCCGGCATCACCGATCCGAAAGACGTGCACTACGTGCAGACCAAGACGCCGTTGCTCACGATCGACGCGGTACGCGCCGCGAAAAGCCGTGGTCACGATGTCGCTTGCGAAGTGCACGACTCGATGGGCGTCTCCAACGGCACCACGGCACTGGGTATCGGCGTGGCTCTGGGCGAGATCAAGATGCCGCGCGCCGATCAGATCTGCAAGGACCTCGACATCTACTCGTCGGTGGCGTCGTGTTCTTCGGGCGTCGAACTCGATCAGGGGCAGATCGTGCTGCTGGGGAACAAGGCCGGCGCAGGAGGCCGCTATCGCATCGGCCACGGCGTGATGCAAGACGCGCTCGATATCGACGGGATCTTCGCCGCCATTCGCAACGCCGGGCTCGATCTGCCCGATCGCGCGCGCGCCGAGGATCTCAAGGGACGGCTGGTGAACTGCTTCATCAAGTGCGAGGCCGATCACCGCGCCAAGCTGCGTGGACGCCGTCAGATCATGCTGGACGATTCCGACGTGCATCATCATCGACATGCCAAGGCGGCGGTGGGTGCGGTGGCCGCGACCGCGATCGGTGATCCGTGCGTGTTCGTGTCGGTCGATGCGATGCATCAGGGGCCGCACGGCGGCGGTCCGGTGATCGCGATCGTCGACGTGGGCGAGTAGCCACAGCCGAACGCCGAAGCATTCTCCGGTTGTGCAGTCGCGCGGACCACGCATGTCTACCGTTACCCGCATCATCGCCAACACCTATCGCGACTCGGTCGCGCTGATGCAACTGTCGGCACGGCTGGCTGAAAGCAAGGGCGTCGAACAGGTTTCGGTGGTGATGGCCACGCCGGCCAACCTCGATCTGCTGCGCGAGGCGGGGCTGCTCGAGCAGCCGGTCGAGTCGCGCCCGAGCGACATGCTAGCGCTGGTGCGCGCCCGGTCGCCCGAAGTGGCGAACGGCGTGCTCGACCAGATCGAGCGTGCGCTACAAGCCGCGCCGCAAGCGGCGAGTGCAGGCCGTGCAGAGCAGATGGTGCCACGCTCGATCGGCATGGCGCGGCAGTCGCTGCCCGAGTCGAACCTCGCGCTCGTTGCCGTGCCGGGCGAGTACGCCGCTGCCGAGGCGCACAAGGCGTTGGACGCCGGACTGAACGTAATGCTGTTCAGCGACAACGTCAGCGTCGACGATGAGGTCGCCCTCAAGGTCAAGGCGGATCAACGCGGATTGCTGCTGATGGGGCCGGACTGCGGCACCGCGATCATCGACGGCGTGCCGCTCGGTTTCGCCAACGCCGTGCGGCGTGGCACGATCGGTTGCATCGGTGCATCGGGCACCGGGTTGCAGCAAGTGACGACCTTGATCGATCAGCTTGGCGCGGGTGTATCGCACGCCATCGGCACCGGCGGTCGCGATCTGTCTCAGCACGTCGGTGCTCGCACGATGCTTGCGGCCTTGCGTCTGCTTGCCGCCGATCGCGGCACGCGCATCATCGTGCTGGTCGCCAAACCGCCGCATCCCGATGTCGCGAAAGCGGTGCTCACGGCCGCCGCAAAAGTGCGCAAGCCGGTCGTGGTGTGCTTCATCGGCGCGTCGCCCGACAAAATGCCTGGCAGGAATTTGCATCGCGCCGACACCCTCGAGCTGGCTGCGCACATGGCCGTGGCGCTGGCGAACGGTGAACGCGTGCCACAGACGGTGCGTCCGAGCGTGATCCGCGCGAGCGTCACGCTCAAGCCCGCGCAACGCTTCATTCGCGGGCTGTTCAGTGGCGGAACCTTCTGCTACGAGGCGTCGATGCTGCTCGATCGTGCGGTCGGCGAGGGCGACGCTCCGGTATGGTCGAACGCGCCTGTCCGAAAAGAGGCGGTGCTTGCCGATGCGTGGAAGAGCCGCGACCACACGCTCGTCGATCTCGGCGACGATGTATTCACGCGCGGCCGGCCGCATCCGATGATCGACCATCGCCTGCGCAACGAGCGCCTCGTGCACGAGGCGAGCGATCCTTCGGTGGCGGTCATCCTCCTCGACGTGGTGCTCGGCTTCGGCGCGCATGCGGATCCGGCGGCTGCGATGCTGCCGGCGATTCAAGCTGCGCAGGTACAAGCGCGACGTGGCCGGCGGGCGATTGCCTTCGTCGGTTTCTTGTGCGGGACCGATCGCGACCCGCAGGGCCTGGCTCGACAGCGCGATGCGTTGCGCGCGGCCGGCGTCATCCTCGCTCCGAGCAATGCGCAAGCCGTCGCGCTCGCGGCACGGTTGGCGCGGGGCGGCACGAGCCGATCGAATACGATGAGGCGCAAGTCATGAGTCGAGCGACGGCAAAGGCGTCGGCGAAGCGCGCCGCGCGCAGGGCGGATGCACCCTCTAGCACGTTGTTCGACGAACCGCTTCGTGTAGTGAACGTCGGGTTGGCGGCATTCGCCGGGCCGGTCGCCGCCGCTGGAGCCAGTGTCGAACACGTCGACTGGCGTCCGCCCGGCGGTGACCCCGAGACGGCACGCGCGCTGGCCCGGCTGTCGGGCGATGCGCGCATCGACGCGGCCAACGCGCAGGCGTTCAGTCGTTATCTGGCAGCGATGCCGGTGCTGGAAGGTGTGGGCATTGCGCGCGACACGCTTCCGGGCATGCGTGATCGGATGATCCTGCACTCGGGTCCGCCGATCGATTGGTCGCGCATGTGCGGGCCGATGCAGGGCGGCATTCTCGGGGCGATCCTGCTCGAAGGTTGGGCTGGCTCGTTGGAGGAGGCGAAGTCGCTCGCAGCGAGCGGGGAGGTCGCGTTCGAACCTTGCCATCATCACGATGCGGTCGGCCCAATGGCGGGCATCATCAGTCCGTCAATGCCGGTATGGATCGTGCGCAACGCAGAGCACGGCAATCGCACGTTCAGCAACTTCAACGAAGGTCTGGGCAAGGTGCTGCGCATGGGCGCCCACAGCGCCGAGGTCATCGAGCGCCTGCGCTGGATGCGCAACACGCTCTATCCCGCGATGGCGAAAGCGTTGGCGCAGACCGGGCCGATCGAACTCAAGCCGCTGATGGCGCGCGCGCTGCATATGGGCGACGAGATCCACAACCGCAATGTCGCCGCGTCCAGTCTGCTCATCAAGCGTCTGGCCCCGGGGTTGATGCGCGCCGGCGTGCCGGGCGAAGAAGCGGCGCAGGTGTTCGAGTTCGTCAACGGCAACGACCACTTCTTCATCAACATCAGCATGGCGGCGTGCAAGGCGATGCTCGATGCCGCGCGCGACGTGCCGCACTCGAGCATGGTCACGGTGATGGCGCGCAACGGCGTGGAGTTCGGCATCCGCGTGAGCGGCTTGGGCGATCGCTGGTTCACCGGCCCGGCGAAACCGGTCGAGGGCTTGTTCTTCTCGGGCTACAGCAAGGCCGATGCGGCCGGCGATATCGGCGACAGCGCGATCACCGAAACAGCGGGCATCGGCGGATTCGCGATGGCTGCGGCGCCGGCGATCGTGCAGTTCGTCGGCGGAACGCCCGCGCAAGCGGTGGAGAACACGCTACGCATGACGCACATCACGCTCGGTCGCAACAACGCGTTCACGCTGCCTGCCTTGAACTTCGCAGGAACACCTGCAGCGATCGACGTGCGCAAGGTGGTGGACACGGGCATCCTGCCGGTGGTGAACACCGGCATTGCGCACAAGGCGCCGGGCGTGGGTCAGATCGGCGCTGGCGTGACCAGCGCGCCGATGGAGTGTTTCGTCAAAGCGCTCGGCGCGCTGGCAAAGCAAGCCTGACGGCCTGCCGCGTCACTGGAAGAGCGTCGCGAGAAGGTTCCAAAGCCGGGAAGTTTTCGCGTAACGCGCGACGTCACGCACCCCCGGAGGCCGATCGCCCGCCCGATTGCGTCAGGCGCAGCCCCGCCAATTCGATCATTGTCGACGCACGCGTGCGTTTACCGATGGATTGGACCGGCGCGGTCGCTGAAATGCTTTTTTGCGGTGCGAGTTTGAGCGGCGCCACAGCCGCCGATGCGGCGAGGGCCGGTTTGATGACGGCGTCGTTTGCTCCGCCCTGGGCAGTCGCGGCCTGAGCGGTCAGCACCGAAGCGGAGACCGAAAGCGACGGTGCCGACGGGTTCGGCGCCCCGCGGGGCGGAGTTGGCCGCGCGACTGCAGGCACCAACTCAGACTTGCGCTGGCCCGAACGACCGGCGCCTGTCGAAGCACGGCGCTTGCGTGGTTTGCGCACGTACATGTCGTGGTCACTGGGCCGCAGGCCGGTGTTTCGCACGACGCTGAGCATGATGGCGAGGAACAGCCCGTTGACCGCGGCGACGATGAGCGCGAGGACGAACGATCCGGCGGCGATCGCGCCGACGATCTGTTTGGTCCCCTTTACCGGGATGAGGGGAAACACGGCCAGTAGCGTCATCACCGCGAATACCCAGCCGAGCGCGTTACCGTAGAGCCACCACAACGCCTGGTCGACGTACTGGCGCAATAGCAGCGCTTGCGGCAAGGCGGTCGTGATGCCGATGAGCAATCCGGTGCACAGCACCCACAACGCTGGCGGTGGTACGCCGTTGGTGATGCGCCATGGCGTGACAGATGTGAATTGCAGGAACTCGATTGCCGCGACCAGCCCGATCCAGGCGATTGCGACACCGGCGGTCAACGCCGCATTCCATTTGCCGAGCGGCAGTCCCGTGATGCGATGGCGGACCAGCCACCATTGCGCTGAGCCGACGAAGATGCCGCACAGCACGGTGCCGATGATCGCTGCGACGATGCCCACGCCGATCAACGCACTGTTCGGAAGCGGCGCAGTTCCGGTGATTCGGGTGGCGAACGCCCAAGCGGCGAGCACAGGGATGCCGATCGCGCCCGCCCCCACTACGGCGTTGAGCACTACCCAGCGCGAGTAGAGCCAAAAGCTCGAGGACGAGGGTTTCCGGCTGGCCCGGCGATTAACCATGTGCGTGCTCCGCATCGATGAAGCGTCGCAGCGTATCGAGCGACACTCGATGCGACGAGAGCACTACAAGTCATAACAATCCGTCAGGCGCAGAATTGACAGATGTTTCAGGCTCGTGCGACCGGGTTGCGCGGTGTACAAGACGCCGTCGCCTGGCCGTGCACGATGCATGCGGCTCGCGTGTCACAGAAAATAAAAGGCCGTCGCGTTCGCAAGCGACGGCCTTCCTTGCAACTTGAAGCTTTGGCGCACCCGGAGAGACTCGAACTCCCGACCCCGTGGTTCGAAGCCACGTACTCTATCCAGCTGAGCTACGGGTGCGACGCAGACAGATGATGAGGACCAAGATGGTACTCCGCCGCCTGCACCCGGAGCGGTTCCGCACCGCTCCGGGTCATTCTTCCTCCAAGGTCATGCCCGAGGGCCGATCAGGCGCGGACCGGTCCTGCAGCCATTGCGGCCTTCACCTTCCCAGGTGTGAACGGTACCGAGCGCAGTCGCACGCCGGTGGCATCGAACACCGCGTTCGCTATCGCGCCGGGAATGGCGCATGCCGTGGGTTCGCCCGCACCCCATGCGACGGTTCCCGGTCGATCGATCAAGGCGATCTCCACCTTGGGCATGTCGGGGAAGCGCGCGATCGGATAGGTGGCCCAGTCGACGCTCAGCACTTTCGAGCGATCCCAGTTCACCGTCTCCAGCAATGTGCGACTCACCGTTTGCAGCACGCCGCCTTCGACCTGATTGGCCACGCCGTCGGGATTGACCATCTCGCCGCAGTCGTGGCTCAGACAGATGCGCGTGACCTTGATCGCGCCGGTTGATTTGGTCACCTCGACTTCGGCGACCGCGCCCACGTAGGTGATCGCGTTGTTGTAGCGCAGATACGCGATGCCACGGCCTTTGAGCACGTCACCGCTGCCGGCTTGCGGATTCGGGCCGGGGCGCGTTTGCCAGTTCGCCAGTTTCGCCACCGCCTGGATGATGTCGATCGCGCGCTGATCCTTCAGGTAGCGCAATCGGAACTCCACCGGATCGGCATTCGCCGCAGCGGCCAACTCGTCCATGAACGCCTCGTTGGCGAAGCTGTTCTCGATCCGACCCGGACTACGCAGGTGCGACGAGCGGAAAAACGCCTCGGCGACATGGCGCGTGTTCACCTTGACGTTGGGGAACTGGTAAGGCTGCCCCGAGTTCTGGAACAGGAACCCCACCCAGTTGCCCGGGCGCGGAATGCCGGTCTCGGTGGCCGAGAGCAACGGAAAGTCGAGCGGCTTGAAGGCGGCGATGTGATTGAGCGCGATGTAGAAATCTCCCGACCACGCCACGACGTTGCCTTGCGCATCGAGGCCCGCTTCCAGATCCATCGTGCGCGGCGGGCTCTTCGGCGATCGCGCGGTCTCGTCATCGCGCATCCATTGCACCCGCACCGGCTTGCCGATCTGCTGCGCGATCACGGCGGCGTCGGCGGCCGCATCTTCGGTGCCATTGCGTCCGTAGCAACCGGCGCCTTCGAGGAACGTCAGGCGGATCGCCGATTGCGGCAGACCGGTGATCACCGACAGCTCGTGCACCATCGAGTGAGTCGCCTGCGAGGAGGTCCACACCGTGAGCTTGCCGTCCTTGAAGTCGGCAACCGCGCATGACGGGCCGATGGTGGCGTGGGTCTGCACCGCGAAATCGTAGGACGCCTTGACACGCTTGACGGCGACCTGCAGTGCGGCGGTGGCATCGCCGGCGGTTTGGGTAACTTCCTCCTTGGCGATCGGGCGCTGGCGCCAGTGCTCGAATACGCGCGCCTGCTCAGGCAGCCCGACGCCGACGCCCCAGTTCACCTTCAACGCGCGCGCCGCCTTGACCGCGCCCCATTCCGAGCGCGCGACGACCGCGATGAAATCGCCTTTGCGCACGGTCTGCACGAAGCCGCCCACCTTGCGCGCGCCGGCGTCGTCGAACGACAGCAGCTTGGCGCCGAGATCGTCGGGCCGCACCACGCGGGCGTGCAGCATGCCGGGCACACGCACGTCGTGCACGTAGGTGAACTCACCGGTGATCTTCGCCGGGATGTCCACCCGCGGGATCGACTTGCCGATCACCTTGTATTGCGGTGCCTTCTTCAGCTCGATTTTCGGATCGACCTTGACCTCCAGGCCATTCCCCAACAGCTCGCTGTAGCGGACAGCGCGCGTGGGGTTGGTCTTCACGCGCACCACACCGTCCTCGACGATCAGCTCGCTGGTCGGCGCGTCCAAGCGCTTCGCGGCGCGTTCCACCAGTGCGCGGCGGGCGCTGGCGGCAGCGCGGCGCAGTTCGGAACCGCCTTGGAAGATGGTGAGGTTGGCGGCCGTGAGCCACTGGTCGGGCGTGGTCGCGGTATCGCCCATGACCATCTCGACGCTGTCGAAGGAAACGTCCAGTTCCTCGGCGGCCAGCTGGGCCAGCGCGGTCCGCGCGCCGGTGCCCAGATCGACCTTGCCCGAGAAGATGGTCACGCGATTGTCGGCCGAGATGGTGAGCCAGGAGTCCACCGCGTCCTTGGCGACTGACTTCGGCGGACGCAGCGCGGAGGTGGCACTGGCCGCACCCGTGCCGAATATGGAGAAGCCGATGGTGAGAGCGCCACTTGCCTTGAGGAAGGCGCGGCGATCGATCGGAGATGCCGAGTTTCTTTGCATGGTCGCCTCCGTCTCAGGCCGTGGCCGCGCGCTTGACTGCAGCGACGATGCGTTGATGGGTACCGCAGCGGCACAGATTGCCTGCCAGCGCGCCGCGAATGTCGGCTTCGCTCGGGTTGCGGTTCTTCGCGAGCAGCGCGGCAGAGGTCATGATCATGCCGTTGACGCAGTATCCGCATTGCGCCGCCTGCTCGGTGATGAATGCCTGCTGCAGCCGGCTCGGTTTGGCCACGCTGCCCAGGCCTTCGAGTGTGGTGACATCGCCCTTGACGGTATTGACCGGCAGCATGCACGAACGCACCGCTTCGCCGTTGACGTGCACGGTGCAGGCGCCGCACTGGCCCAGTCCGCAGCCGAACTTGGGGCCGTGCAAACCGAGGTTGTCGCGCAGGACGTAGAGCAGCGGGGTGTCGGCGTCGGCATCGAAGGCGCGCGCCT
Organism: uncultured beta proteobacterium; assembly: GCA_902826155.1. The sequence continues at coordinate 17,826 of CADEDU010000089.1, read as the reverse complement.
TGCCGTTCACCTTGAGCGTGAATCGAGGCATCAGGGAGTCTCCTCATTTTCTTTGTGGGGACTGTCGCGAACGGACAGCACGCGAACTCTACTCCGCAGTGCAGAGCCGAGAAACAGCTGAACGCGTATGCGCGCCCCCGGTGTCGCAGTCGCTGGCGACGACGCAGCACGGATGCCTGATCACCTGCGGCTCGGGGCGCTCCCCGCAATGCAGCGATCCGCAGCAGGGCGTGCGCTATCATCGATCACGCTCCCGCAACCGACAGCGCACTGCGCGACGACGCCGACGACCGCACCGCGCCTCCCGTACTGCCTCTGCGAAAAATCAGCCTATGGCCAGCAAGAAACTCCCTGTCTACTGCTACCAGTGTGTGGCCGGCCCCGATCTGCTGAAGGTCGAAGTCGAAGACGGCGTGGCATTGCGCGTCGAGAGCAACTACGACATTCGCGGCGAGCATCCGGGTGGTGGGCGCGTGTGCGTGAAGGCGTACGGGTTGATCCAGAAAACCTACAACCCCAACCGCATCAAACAGCCGATGAAGCGCACCAATCCGAAGAAGGGGCGCAACGAAGACCCCGGATTCGTGCCGATCAGCTGGGACGAAGCGCTCGACATCGTCGGCGAGAAATTGCGCTCGATCCGCGCCAGCGGGCTCACCGACGAATCGGGCTTTCCGCGCCTGGCAATGTCGACCGGCGGTGGCGGCACACCGGTGCAGTACATGGGTACGTTTCCGGCGTTCATGGCGGCGTGGGGCCCGCTCGACCAGGGCTACGGCGCCGGGCAGGGCGTCAAGTGCTACCACTCCGAGCATCTGTACGGCGAGCTGTGGCATCGCGCGTTCATCGTCTCGCCCGACACGCCGTACGTGAACTACGTGATCAACTGCGGCAACAACGTCGAGGCCTCGGCCGGCGTGGTGGGCATCTGGCGCGAGGCCGATGCGCGTGTGCGCGGCTTGAAGCGCGTGCAGGTCGAGCCGCATCTGTCGATCACCGGCGCGCTGTCGGCAGAGTGGGTGCCGATCAAGCCCAAGACCGATGCGGCGTTCCTGTTCGCGCTGATTCATCGGATGATCGTCGAGCGCGACTGGCGCGAGACCTGCGACGTGTCCTATCTCAAGGAGCGGTCGAACTCGCCGTATCTCGTCGGCCCCAACGGCTGGTTCGTGCGCGATCCCGACAGCATGAAGCCGTTGATCTGGGATGCATCGAGTGGCTCAGCGAAACCGTTCGACGCACCGATCGGCGATGCCGCGCTGGTGGGCACGTACGAAGTGCGCGGCGTGGAGCAGGGGCCCGATGGCGAGCTGATCCGGCACGATCGCGTCGCGGCCAAGCCATCGTTCGAGTTGTTGATCGAGCACGTGCGCCACTACACGCCCGAATGGGCGCAAGGCGAGTGCGATGTGCCCGCGGCAACGGTGCGCAAGGTCGCCGACGAGTACGTCGCGCATGCGTGCATCGGTCAGACGATCGAGATCGAAGGCGTGACGCTGCCGTTTCGCCCGGTTGCGGTGATGCTGGGCAAGAGCGTCAACAACGGCTGGGGCGGCTATCACGCCTGTTGGGCACGCACGCTGCTCGCGGTGCTGGTGGGTGCACTCGAAGTGCCTGGCGGCACGCTCGGCACGGCGGTGAAGCTGGTGCGTCCGGCGTTCAGCCGTACCGGTTCGTGCGTGCCCGGTCCCGACGGTTTCATGAAGTACGAGTTCAATTCGACGACGCGCGAGGGCTGGGCAGCCAAGCCGCATATCCGCAACGCGTACAAGACGCTGGTGCCGCTGGTGTCGAACTCGCCGTGGTCACCGGCATTGGGGCCGGCGCATCTGCCGTGGCTGTTCCAGAAAGAGCAGCCTGATCACTGGCCAAAGCAGACCAACCCCGACGTGTGGTTCTGCTATCGCACCAATCCGGCGATCTCCTCGTGGAATGCGCCGGAGATCGCCAATCGGCTGGCCGAGTTCCCGTTCATCGTCGCGTTCTCCTACACCGACGACGAGACCAATCACTTCGCCGACATCCTCCTGCCCGATGCCACGGACCTGGAGAGCACGCAGCTGATCCGCATCGGCAGCACCAAGTTCGTCCAGCAGTTCTGGAAGCACGAGGGCTGGGCGGTGCGTCAGGCGGTGGCCGAGAAGGTCGTCGACACGATGGACATGACGCAGATCGCCACCGAGCTCGCCAAGCGCGCGGGCATCCTCGAGGCCTACAACAACGCCATCAATCGCGGTGCGGCGGGAATGGGGCTGCGCGGCAAGAGCTTCGACTACGCGCTCGATCCTGCCAGGGAGCACAGCGTCGATGCGATCTGGGATGCGGTCGCCAAAGCCGCGAGCCACGACCTGTCCGACGGCAAGCAAGTGCACGATCTGGCGTGGTTCAAGGAGAACGGCTACATGCTCGCGCCGTTCTCGCAGCTCGACTGGTATCTGTGGCCCTCGATGGTGCGGCAGAACCTGCGCTTCGAGCTGCCGTACCAGGAACGGCTGGTGCGTCACGGACGCGAACTGGCGCATCGCCTGCACGAGACCGGCATCGAGTGGTGGGACACGCAGTTGAAAGAATACGAGTTCATGCCCGAGTACATGCCGTTTCCCGACATCTGGACCGACTACGTCAAAGAGCGCGGCAAGCAACCCGACGACTACCCGCTTTGGGCGCTCACCGCGCGCAGCATGCAGTACTCGTGGGGGGCGAATGTCGGCATCCCGCTCATCAACGAGGTGGCCAACAACATCGCCGGCCACAAGGGCGTGATCATCAATCGCGTCACGGCGAAGAAGCTGGGCATTGCCGAGGGTGATCCGGTGGCGATCGAATCGGTGTCGGGCATCACGCGCGGAAACGCCGTGCTGCGCGCGGGAATCCGACCCGACACGGTGCTGATGATCGGCCAGTTCGATCACTGGAAGACCCCGTACGCGAAGGATCTGCACCTGCCGAGCCTGAACTCGGTGACCGATCTGTCGCTGTCGCTGACCGATTCCACCGGCAGCGGGTCGGACATCATGCGCGTGCGGGTGTATCGCGAGGCCCGCGCGCAGGATCGCGCAGCATGAGTGCGACATCCGCAGCCGCAGGCACGTCCGCCCACACGCCGCGCTGGGGCATGACGATCGACGTGAACCGGTGCGTCGGCTGTCAGACCTGCACGATCGCTTGTAAGCATGCGAACGACACCGTGCCTGGCGTGCAATGGCGCAAGGTGATCGACGTCGAGACCGGCGAGTTTCCGAATGTCGAGCGCCTGTTTCTGGTCACGGGCTGCCAGCACTGTGCCGAGCCGCCGTGCGTGCCGGTCTGTCCCACCGGGGCAACGAAGCAGCGCGACGATGGTCTGGTGACGATGGATTACGACGTGTGCATCGGCTGCGCGTACTGCGCGGTGTCGTGTCCGTATCAGGCGCGGACCATCGTGCACGAGGAGCGCTGGTACTACGGCCAGGCGACACGGCAGGAAGCGCACGTGGCGCACGATGAGCGCCTCGGCGTGGCGCAGAAGTGCACCTTCTGCGTCGATCGCATCGACGGGGCCAAGCAAAAAGGCCTCAAGCCCGGCGTCGATCCGTCGGTGACGCCCGCGTGTGCCTCGTCGTGCATCTCGCAGGCAATCCAGTTCGGTGATTTCCGCGACCCGACCAGCCACGTCGCTCAACTGCTGCGCGAACGTGAGAGCTTTCAGATGCACGCGCAGCTCGGCACTGATCCGCAGATCAAGTACCTGTACAGCACGCCGGCCGTGCCCGGCCGTGACCCCGCCGCCGAGGACGCCGACGAGGAGCGGCTCTCCGATCCGGTCAACCCGCTGGTCGGGTCGTTGCAGACATTCTGGGATTGGCGCGCGGCGATGAACTGGTGCTTCGGCGGCACGAGTTCCGGTCTTGCGGTAATGGCGACCGTATTCGCGCTGTTGGGGTGGATCAACGCCGACGCACTGCCGCGGGTGTTCGTCGTGGCCGGGGTGTTGATGGCGATCGGTCTGTTCTTCGTGTTCCTCAAGATCGGCCGCAAGCTGCGCTTCTGGCGCGCGGTATCGCGTCCGCACACTTCGTGGATGTCGCGCGAGCTGTACGTGGTGCTGCTGTTCTATCCGGCGGTGCTGGCGAGCCTGATCACACGCCATTGGCTCGCCTACGCGATCACCGCGTTGGCCGCGCTCGCGTTCCTGATCTGTCAGGCGAAGATCCTGCACATGGCGCGCGGCATTCCCGCGTGGCGCGTGCCGCTCGTCCCCTGGATGATCATCGCCACCGGTCTGCTCGAAGGATTCGGGTTGCTGCTCGCGCTCGGTGCGATGGGCGCGGGCATGCTCCCCGCCGGCGCTTCGCTGAGCGTGGTCGGACTGGGGTTGGTCGCGCTCAACGCCTGGCTGTGGCAGGCGTACCGATCGAGCGCCAAGGTAGACGGCGTTGTCCCGCTGTCGCGCAAAGTGATCGACGAGGCGACGCCGATCGTGCACGGCATTGCGCACGTCATGCCGGTCGTCTTCTTCGGACTGGCGCTGCTGATTCCGGAGATTCGCGGCGCACTGCTCGCGGCGGGCGGGTTGACGGCCGTGTTAGGCGGCGCGATCTGGAAATTCACGGTGATCGTCAACGCAGGCTACCAGCAGGGATTCGCCCTGGCGAAGTGGCCGCAACGCGGCTCGGGCTCGCGTGCGGCACCGGCACGGTTGCAAGGGCTGGCGACAACGCGGACGTGAGGATTAATAAGCATGAGCGACAAGGGCGTGACGACATGAACGACGAACTGGCGTATCGCAGTCTCGAAGAACTGGGTGCGGGTCTGGCGCGCAAAGACTTCTCCTCGCGCGAACTCGTGCAGGCGTATCTGGCGCGCATCGAGCGCGGTAACGGCAAACTGCACGCTTACGTCGACGTGTATCGCGACGAAGCGATAGCGGCCGCCGAGTCGGCCGATCGCCAGCGCGCGGCGGGCTTGGTGCTGAGCCCGTTGCACGGCCTGCCGATCGCGCTCAAGGATCTGTGCGACATCAGCGGCAAGGTCGGACAGGTCGGCTCCAAAGCCTGGGCCACGCGCAAGGCCACCGTCACGGCGAGCATCGTCGAGCGTCTGGTGAGCGCGGGCATGGTGCTGCTGGGCAAGACACACATGGTCGAATTCGCGTTCGGTGGCTGGGGCACCAATCCGCTGTGCGGCGCGCCGTGGAATCCGTGGGATCTCGCCACTCATCGCGTGCCCGGCGGATCGAGCAGCGGATCGGGCGTCGCGGTCGCGGCCGGACTGGCGCCTGCGGCCATCGGCTCAGACACGGGCGGCTCGGTGCGCATCCCCGCCGCGTTCAACGGCATCGTCGGGTTGAAGACCACGTTCGGATTGATCAGCCTGCATGGCTGCTTCCCGCTGTCGAGCACGCTCGACACCATCGGGCCGATGACGCGCACGGTCGCCGATGCGGCATTGCTCACCCAGGCGCTGGCCGGCCCCGATCCACGCGATCCGGGCACGCTTGCCGCACCGGCCTTCCGCATGCCAGACCTGCAAGCGCCGAACGTGCGCGGCATGCGCGTGGCCATGCTGCCCGAGTCGCAGTACCCGCCCGGTGTCGATCCTTCGGTGGTGCAGGCCACGCGAGAGGCGGCCCGAGCGCTGCGTGAACTCGGCGTGAGCGTCGAGGAACGCATGTTTCCCTTCGACATGGCGGAGCTGGTAGTGCGCAACGGCCAGTTGATCGCCGCCGAAGGATATGCCGTGCATCGCGCCTACATCGAAGACGAGTCGCAGGCGATCGGCAAATTCGTGCGCCAGCGCATGCTCGCCGGCAAGAGCGTGACCGCAGCCGACTACGTGCTCGCGCGCGAGCATCAGCGCCGGTCTTCGGCGCAGTTCGTCGATTGGATGGAAGACAGCGACGCGCTGCTGATGCCTGGTGCGGCAACGCCGGCGATCGCGCTGAACGAGGTCGATGAGGCCATTGCGCCGTCGGGGTTCACGCGCGCCGGCAATTACCTCACTGCCTGCGGCCTGTCGGTGCCTGCCGGATTCTCGCCCCAGGGCCTGCCCGTCGGCGTGCAGTTCATCGGCAAGCCGTTCGGCGAGCGCACGGTTCTTCGCATCGGCGCGGCGTTCGAGCGGGCCACGGGGTTCTCGCGCAAGACGCCCGATCTGCGCGCATTGTTCAAATAGATCGAGATTCAATCAGGCGGCAAACCCTCGGTTTCCTACCCAAGCGCTCACCTGCTGGAGATTGTCATGCGTGTTCGATTGTTGTTGACGGCTGCCTGCCTGATCGCAGCTACCCATGTTTCAGCGCAGATCGCACCGGGCCGCACCTGGCCCGAACTCAAGGAGGCCGTACTCGATCGCGTCAACCGGCAGGCCTATCCGCTGCATGGCTACAAGGTCGAAGACGTGCGCGCCATCGTCGACAGCATCGGCTCGCTCGACCGCGCGGAATGGGCGCGTGCCTGGAGCGCGACCGGCGAGCGCTACTGGAACGAGGGTCGCGCCAAAGAAGCGGGCGATCGCGCGCATGCGCGCGAAGCCTACTTGGCGGCCTGGCGCTACTTCAGCTTCGGTGCGTGGCCCACTCAGAACGTGCCGGAGAAGAAACGCGCCCACGAGCGCGCCACGCAGGCATTCCAGGCGTACGCGAAATTGATCGACCCGCCGATCGAAGTCGTGCGCGTGCCGTTCGAGGGTAAGGAAATCGTCGGCTACCTGCAGTTTCCAGCGAACGCAAAGAAGCCCGCTGCGGTGGTGATATCGGTGGGCGGCCTCGATGGCTACAAGGAATTCGTGGTCGAGCAGTACGGACCGGGATATCTGCCCGCGGGGCTCGCGTATCTCGCTCTCGATATGCCCGGCACGGGCGATGCGCCGATCAAGATCGACGTTGGCGCCGAGCGCATGTACTCGCGTGTCATCGACCATCTGCTCACGCGTGGCGACATCGACGGCAAGCGCATCGGCTTCCAGGGAGTTTCCTGGGGCGGACACTGGGCCTCGCGCATCGCCTACGTCGAGCCGACGCGCCTGCGCGCGGTGGTGAACTGGGCCGGCCCGGCGCACGGGTACTTCCAGCGCGAGTGGCAACTCAAGGCCCTGGGCACGCGTGAGTACCTGTTCGATCTGTTTCCAGCGCGTGCCGGCGTGTACGGCGCCTCGACGCTGGAGGAGTTTCTCGCCTATGGTCCGCGCATGTCGCTCAAGGACGGCGGCTTCGTTGGCAAACCCACCGCACCGATGCTGCTGGTGAACGGTGAGCGCGACACGCAGGTGCCGATCGACGACCTCTACATGGAACTGCGCTCGGGCTCGCCGAAGGAGGCGTGGGTCAATCCGCAAGGCGGGCACATCGGCCGCGGCAAAGACTGGCCAGACGGCCGTATCTTCCGCGAGGTGATCGTGCCGTGGTTCGTGCGCATGCTGCGACCGTGACCGGCATCGGCTCGATGTCAGCCTGATGCAAACGAGCGTGCTATTCAACATCTGCTACGGCACTTGTTCGTCCCGGACGTGTCGAACCGGCTCACTCACGATGCGAAGGACACTGTCTTGCACATTCTCAATCTGATGCTGCGCGCGTGGCGTGCATGTGGCGTCGCGGGCGCGGCGTTCGCGCTGCTTTGTGGCGCCGCCGTTACGGGCGATGCTCGCGCGCAGACGGATCGGCCGGCGTTGTGGAAGATCGCCGGCGCGAAGTCGAACGTGTATCTGTTCGGCTCGTTTCACATGCTGCCCGCGGAGGTGAAATGGCTGACGCCCGCGCTCGAACAGGCGCTCGAGGAGGCCGAAGTCATCGCGCTGGAAGTCTTGCTGAGCGAAATGACGCCGCAGGGCGTCGAGATCGAGATCACGCGCTCGGGATTGCAGCCCAAAGGTCAGAACCTGTTCGCCGGCCTGCCCGAGGCGTTGCGCAACGATCTGCGCACGGTGGCCAGCGAGTTGGACCTGCCGGCGGCTAACCTTGCACCGATGCGCCCATGGCTGGCCGCGCTCACTCTCAGCATGCAGTTCGTCGCCCAGCAAGGGTTCGATCCGCGCGACGGTGTCGAGTTGCAAGTCGAGGCCTGGGCGCGGGAGAACAAGAAGGAGATGCTCGGCTTGGAAAGTGCTGGCTCCCAGCTGGGCCTCTTCGGCGCGTTGTCGAAGGAGGAAGACACGCAGTTCCTTGCCGCGACGCTACGGCAGATCCACGAAACCCCGAAGATCCTCGACGACATGCTGGCCGCCTACCGCAGCGGTGATACGGCAAAGCTGAATCGGTTGATCCATTTCAGCCTCGAATCCTTGCCGCAGCTTCGTCAGCGACTGTTTCGCGACCGGCACGTGCGCTGGCTACCGCAGATCGAGAAGATGCTTGCCACCGGGCGCACGCATCTGATCGTCGTCGGCGCCGGTCATCTGGTCGGACCGGACAGCGTGGTCGACCTGCTGCGCAAGAAAGGCATCAAGGTCGAAGGGCCGTGAGCGGTTGGCCGCGACTCAAGCGGCGAACGCCGGCATGACTTCGCGCGCGAACAGGCGCAGCGAATCGCGCGACAAGCCGAAATCCATCAGCAGCACGTACTCGACGCCTAGCGCTTGCAGATGCTGGAGTCGGCGCACGATTTCATCGGGCGGTCCGAGCAGGGCGCATTCCTCGGTGGCGACGCGCGCCGCCTCGGGGGAGGCCGGCACGGCGAGCGAACTCCAGGTCGCGTGCGGATTGACGGTAAGCAAGCGCACGTGCTCCAGAAACGTCCCGCGTGCCTGGATCTGCCGTTCGCGCTCTGCTGCGTTGGTCGCCAGGCACAGGCTGCGCGTCACGCCGATCGACATCGGATCGAATGTGCGGCCGGCCGCCTGCACCGCATTGCGGTAGATCGCCACGCGCTCGCCGATCACCTCGGGCGTGGCGAGCTGATCGAGCAGCAGGTTCAGCCCGATCGTGCCTGCCAGTTCGAGCACCGGTGCGGTGCCGGCACCGATCCATAGCGGCGGATGCGGGCGTTGCGTCGGACGCGGCTCGACCACCACGTCGTCGTAGTGCCAGCGCTTGCCGTGATGCGAGAACCGCCCGGGTGAGGTCCACGCCTTGCGGATCACCTCCAGCGATTCCTCGTACCGCTCCTGCGCTTCCTCCAGCGGCACGCAGAAGCCGCGAAATTCGCTGTATCGGTAGCCGCGCCCAACACCGAAATCGAGCCGTCCGCCGGAGAGCACGTCGACCGTGGCGGCCTGCTCGGCGAGCAGCACCGGGTTGTGCCAGGGCAGAACGGTGACCGCGGTGCCCAGACGCATGCGTGTGGTCTTCGCGGCGAGGTACGCCAGCAGATTGAGCGAGGCCGACACCTGATTGAATCCGGTGAAATGATGCTCGACCATGAACACGCTGTGGAAGCCGAGCGCTTCGGCTTCGCACACGTACTCGATGTAGTCGACATAGTCGCGCGCGCTGTCGGTGCCGGCACCGGCAGCGTTGTCGCCCACGCGCGCACCTCCGAACAATCCGAACTTCACGGTGTTACTTCCTCCATCGTGGCCGCGCTTTTCATTGCGCCCAGGTTCGAAACGCCTGCGCGAATCGATCGAGCATCGCCTTTGGCAGCCGGTCGATGCCCGCGGCTGCGACTCTTCCTCCGCCGCCCGGGAATTGCCGGCATAGCGCATCGGCGTCATGCCGGGTCGTGGGTTGTGATGCACGTACGCTGACGATGAAGGCTAACCCATCGGTACTCGGGCAGAGCACCGCATGGGCGCGGGACGGGTCGTGCGCAGCCAGGTGATGCGCGAGACTGCCGATGACGCGGCGGCTCGAGCGCGAGTCGGGCAGCACGATGATCACGCTGGCCGGGCGCGCGTCGAACGGGGTCACGGTCAAGGCCGACGCCATGTCCTGCGCGCGCATCTCACGCAGGCTCGCGGCGATCGGATCGTCCGAGTCGAACGCGAGCGGATCGTCGTGCTGAGCCAACCGCCGATAGAGCGCATCGGGATGGATGAGCAGATCGTCGAGCGACTCGCCGTACGCGCCGTAGTTGAGCGCTTCGCCGAGCGCCTGCATGCGATCGGTGGTGGACGCATCCAAACCGATCGATGCCGCGAGCTGCCGCGCGGTGTCGCCCAGGTTATCGCCGAACGCCGCGGTGATCGCCCAGCGGCGGAACCGACCATTGAGGTGCCGGTCGACCAGCATGCTGGTGCAGATTGATGCCCCGGTGTCGATGTGCGCAGCCAGGTGCGGATGCGCTGGAATCGCACCGGCGTAGTGATGATCGAAGTAGCGCACCTGCGCGCCTTCAGTGAGTACGCGCAGCAGATCGTCGCGATTACGGTCGAGCGAGATGTCGAGCACGGTGAGCTCGACGTCGGGTGCACCCGACACGCGTGCCAGCAATCGAGTGTCGCGCTTGATGCCGGTGATCAGCGTCGATTCGACCGGTTCTGCAAGGCGCAGCTGGCGCAACGCGCACAGCCCGTCGGCGTCACCGTTGAAGACGTCGATGTAGCGCATCGCGATGGGAGGTGTTCGGGCCGGCGTTCATCGTTCGAGCAGCCGGCCTCAGCCCAGCCGCGGATCAGGAGCGATCGGCACCGGCGCGTACGGATGCGCGGCCATGACGTCCATGTCGAGCGTCAGCCCCAGGCCGGGCTCCATCGGCACGGTGAACGCGCCGTCGGTCAGCCGCGGCCCCTGTCCGTGCACCACGTCGAAGAACAGCACGCTCTCGCCGAGCTGGTACTCGAGCTGATCCACCGCCGGCGCAACGGCGGCCACGTGCAGGCTGGCGAAATTGCATACCGGCCCGCTCGGATTGTGCGGCGAGAACGCCGTGTTGCACTGACGCGCGAGCTGCGCCACGCGCAGCATCTCGCGATAGCCACCTACGTACTTCACGTCGGGCATGACCACGTCGAACAGGCCTTCGTCGAGCAGCGGCCGGAACGATGCGACGCCCACCTGCGTTTCGGCGCCGGCCACGCGCACGCCGCGATCGTTCGCCAGCCGCCGCAAGCGCTTGAGCACCGGCCACCAGCCCGGTTGCTCCGACACCGGACATTCGAACCAGGTCACGCCAAGCTCGGCCAGCTCGATCAGCACACGCGTCGCGGTGGCGGCATCGAAGCGCCAGTGGCAATCGACCATCACGCTCACATTTTTGCCGACCGCTTCGCAGATGGCTTGTACGCGTTGCACGCCCAGGGCAACCGCGCTGCGGCCGGCATCGCTGCCGCAGGTGCGCGGCATCACGTTGTCGAACGGCGCGATCTTCACTGCACGGAAGCCTTGCTGAACGGCGGCGCGCGCGCTGTCGGCACACCCCAGCGGGCTGCGATCGGCCGTGGCGCGATTGATGTTCGCGTAGACCGGAATCTGTTCGCGGCGCAGCTCACCCAGAACGCAATTCAGCGGCAGTTCGCGCGCACGGGCGATGAGGTCGGTGATCGCCTGTTCGATCGCGCTGGTGGCGGCGCTCCAGGCCAGCCCGCCCGGTCCGCGCGGCAGCACTTCGATCGCATCGCGCGCGGTGCTCACGTCCATGCCGATCAACGCTTGCGCCTGCATGCGCACGGCCTCGCGCACGATCGGCTCCATGCCGTTCAGCGACGCTTCACCCAAACCGACATTGCCATCGCGATCGTGCGCGGTCACGAATACCCAGTTGGTCTTCGGTGACACGTTGAGCACGTGGGTGCGGAGGTCGGTGAGCGTCATGAGTGGGCAGTCGTCGATCGCCTGCGGGTTGTGTGCGATCACGCCTATTTTGCCCGCTCGTGCCGCGCAGCGGCGCATTTCCCGCGACGTGGGAGGCTCGTGTATCGTCCGGACCCGGGGTGCAACCGGAGACTCGGGCTGGTGACGGACGCTTGGATCGGGGAACGCGATCGCGACAGGAAGATCGTGGCGCGCTGGCTGCTGGTGTGCTGCGCGATGGTCGCGTTGATGGTCGTCATAGGCGGTGTGACGCGCCTTACGCGCTCGGGCCTGTCGATCGTCGAATGGCAGCCCGTCATCGGCGTGCTGCCGCCGCTCAACGAGGCCGAGTGGCAGGCGATGTTCGACAAGTACCGCCAGACGCCCGAGTATCAGCAGGTCAACAAAGGCATGTCGCTCGAGGCGTTCAAGGGCATCTTCTGGTGGGAATACCTCCACCGGTTGCTCGGGCGCCTGGTGGGGCTGGTGTACCTGATTCCGTTCCTGTGGTTCATCGTGCGCCGCCAGGTCGATGGCGCGCTCGCCTGGAAGCTCGCCGGCGTGTTCGTGCTCGGCGGCATGCAGGGCGTGGCCGGCTGGCTGATGGTGCAAAGCGGGCTGATCGACGACCCGAAGGTGCATCCGGCGCGCCTGGCCATTCACCTGGGGCTCGCGTTCATCATCTTCGCGGCCATGCTTTGGATCGCGCTCGGCCTGCGCGCGCGCCACGCGATCGGCGGATTGACTTCGGGCGAGCGCCGGCTTGCGAGTCACGCGAACTGGACCGTGCTGCTCGTCTTCCTGATGGTGCTGTTAGGCGCGCTCGTGGCCGGTCTGCGCGCGGGCTCGGCGTACAACACGTTTCCGCTGATGAACGGCCACGTGATCCCGCCTGAGATCCTGTCGCTCGAACCGTGGACGCGCAATTTCATCTACAACATGGCCATGGTGCAGTTCAACCACCGGCTGCTCGCCTACGTGCTGATCATCGCGATCGGCTGGCTATGGCTGCGCGTGCGCAAGTCGCACAATCTCGACCGCGCGCGAGCGTGGGTGAATCTGCTGCTGCTGGCGCTGATCGGCCAGTTCGCGCTCGGCGTGATCACTGTGCTGACCGGCGTGCCGGTCGCGCTCGGTGTTCTGCATCAGGCGGGTGCGCTGGTGGTCTTCGCCGCCGCGATCGTGGCGGCGCACGCGCTGCGGCAGCATGATTGACGCGCGGCTGTTCGACTAATTCCCCTCGAACTTCGGTTGCTGCTTCGCCACGAACGCGCGATACGCCCGGTCGTAGTCGGCGGTCTGCATGCAGATCGCCTGCGCCTGCGCTTCGGCTTCGATGGCGTCGTCAATGCCCATGCTCCACTCCTGATGGATGCAGCGTTTGGTCATTGCGTGCGCGAAGGTGGGGCCGTCGGCCAGTGATTTGGCGAGCGCCTGCGCGTCGGCCTGCACGTTGGCCGGATCGCACAGCTTGTTGTAGAAGCCCCAGCGCTCGGCTTCTTCGCCACCCATCGCCCGGCCGGTGTAGAGCAGCTCGGCTGCGCGGCCGGCGCCAATGATCCGCGGCAGCATGTTGCACGCGCCCATGTCGGCACCGGCCAGCCCGACGCGCACGAACAGAAACAGCACTTTGCTCGAGGCGGTGCCGTAGCGCAGGTCGGAGGCCATCGCCAGGATGGCACCCGCGCCGGCGCAGATGCCGTCGACCGCGGCGATGATCGGCTGTGGACAGGCCCGCATCGCCTTCACCACGTCGCCAGTCATGCGCGTGAATGCGAGGAGCCCGGCCATGTCGTCGGCCTTCTGCATCTCCACCAGCGGCCCGATGATCTCGTGTACGTCGCCGCCGGAGCAGAAATTGCCGCCCGCGCCGGTGATGACCACGCTCTTGATGCCTTCGGCGTAGGTCAGATCGCGAAATGTGTCGCGCAATTCGGCGTACGACTCCATCGTGAGCGGGTTCTTGCGCTCGGGGCGGTTGAGGGTAATGGTCGCGACCTTGCCTTGCACCGACCAGCTGAAGTGCTTGGGCGCGAAGCGGGCGAAATCGATGCGGGGCGGAAGAAAGCGGGTGGCAGTGCTCATGGCGGTCGGGTGAGGTGAAGGGGCGGGTGAAGGGGCGGGCGAAGGGTGAAGGGAGGTGAGCCGGGCGAGTCTAGCGGAAGGTTTTCAAGGGAAGGCTTTCCCGGTTCGCGCGGCGCTATGATTCACGCTACTACGTGAACGCACGGCGATCGAAGGAGCGAGGCATGGACGGCAACGAGCAGCGACAAGACGAGTTCGAGGTGGGTGGCATCCGGCTCGCGCGGCCGTTTCGCATCCGGCGGCTGGGGCACTTCGGCGTGAACGTGATCGATCCCGAGGCCAGCAAAGATTTCTACTGCCGGTTGCTCGGGTTTCGCGTGTCCGATCCGCTCGATTTCGCCGGACGCCTGCCGGTTGAGCAGGCCGCCAAGGTCGGCACCAGCGTGGGCTACTTCACCCGGCACGGCACCGATCACCACTCGTTCGTGTTTTTTCCGAAGCGCTATCTCGATGCAATGACCGGCGCGGCCAACGATCCGGAGCGGGTACAGAACACGGTCAATCAGATCACCTGGCAGGTGGGAAGTCTGCGCGAGGTGGCTGACGGCCACGAGTGGTTCAAGAAGCAGGGCAAGCCGATCCGCCGCGCCGGGCGCGATCTGCCCGGCTCGAACTGGCACTTCTATCCGCCCGACCCCGACGGCCACACCAACGAGCTGTACTACGGCATCGAGCAGATCGGCTGGGACGGGTTGTCGAAGCCGCGCTCGATGTACAAGGTGGCCTACACCGAGCCGCCGGCGCTGCCGCACAAATCAGAGTACGAGGAGGTGCGGACCGCGTTGAAGGAAGGCATCGATTTCAACACCGGTGTGCGCGCCACCGAAACCGGTGAGGAGCAGTACGACGTAGGCGGCGTGCTGATCGCGCGGCCGTTCAAGGTCAGCAAGATCGGACCGGTGCGCCTGTTCGTGCGCGATGTGGAACGCGCGCTGGCGTTCTATCGTGATGATCTGGGCCTGACGGTGACCGAGGAGGTGGTGTGGAACGGGCACCGCGCGGTGTTCCTGCGCGCCAACACCGAGCACCACTCGCTCGCGCTGTATCCGATGGCACTGCGCGCAGAGCTCGGCCTCGATGCGCGCACCACGCTGTTCTCGTTCGGCCTGCAACTGGGCGACTATCGCCAACTGTGCGACGCGATCGCGTTTCTGCGCGAGAACAAGGTGCAGATCAAACACCTGCCGCCGGAGCTCTTTCCCGGTGTCGACTACACCGCTTTCGCCATCGACCCCGACGGCCACGCGATCCAGCTGTACTACTACATGGAGCAGATCGGCTGGGACGGCAAGCCGCGCCCGGCCAGCGCACGCCCGAAGATCGACAACGGCAACTGGCCGCGAAGCGTGCCGATGCAAAGCGACACGTTCCGCGGGGAGGTGTTCCTGGGGCCGTTGAGTTAGGGGCCGAGGGTTCTGAGGGGGTTCGCCACTTCAGGCGAGCGGCCGGCTCTCGTTCTGAAGTCGGAAGAAGTTGTTGACCCCCGCCGCCTCCCGCACATCAGGCACATCCTCACCCGCCGCCGCGGTCTTGTACGGGATGCCGATCGAATCGGCGATTCGGACGAAGCCGTGAAACGCCGCGGCCACCGCGGCGGCATCGACGAACGGCGCATCGCCCATCGCTTTGCGCACGGCCTCACGTGCAGCCGCGATCCGTGCGAGATCGCGTGCGACGACCGCCTCGGCGAACTCGATCAGGATCGGGGCATGCGCAATTGCGGTGCCCGCGCTCAAGCCGTTCGACACATCTTTCAGATCGACCGCTTCGTTGCTGATTTTGCTGCTCTCACGGAGCATGTACGAGTGCGCGGTCGTTCAATAGGCGCACTGATGCAGCGCCGAGACGCGCGCGGCGATCACCTCGGTCTGCGGTCGGCTGATGGCGCGGATCGAATGGTCGAACTGGTAGACGTGCTGCCCGGGCAGGTAGTGGCAGTTGGCCATGACCCAGTAGTCGCGCATCGATTGCGGCACCATCGAAAGGCCGCGATAGATGTAGCCCGCCTTCGGGCTCGGATACATCGGCCCGTCGCTTTGCACCACGTCTTCGGGTTCGACGATCGGCAGCCAAGCGGCTTGCTTGCGCGCCCCGGGCGGACGATAACGGGTCGGTTCACCGGCGATCGGTGCGGGCAGCGGCTGATCAGACAGACCCAGACCCATGGTGAAGGTGTCGAGCATCATCACCATCGCGACGATGCCGGCGATCTCGACGTATTCGCCATCGGTGAGGCCGCTGTCGAGCACGCTTTGCGCCCACTGCTCGCTCAGCCGTCCTGGGTCGGACACCAGCCGGTGGATCAGTTCGATCTCCGGCGCGGTGAGCTTGCCGGTGGTGGTGTGCGAGCCGCGGGCAGCGGTGGGTGAAAGCGCGGCCTTGATCTCGCCGCAGAACGCGCACTGATCGCGAGCCACGCGAATTTCGGCTGCGACCGCGAGGCGCCGCTCGGCGGTAAGCCAGGTACCCGGACTGGCGATGCGCATCCAGGCGACGCGATGCGCCTCGAGCAGATCGGCGCGCACGGGCAGATCGCTGCGATCGAGCGACAAAGCGAACCCTGCCGCCGCATTGGTTGATGCCGACATCGTCTCCTCCTCTGACAAGCGAATGCGAATCAGGCTACCGCAAATGCATGGCGCGGTCGATAATTGCGCCGGACTGGAACCCGCACCTGCCGGCACCGCGAACCGAGGCAGCACGCAAGGAGTGATCGATGGATACGCACGCGACAACGCCCACTCAGCACAGCAGTCCTCAGCACAGCAATCTCTACGCCGGCAAGACCAGTACGCGCGGCATTCACCATCTCGCGCTCACCACCGAAGACATGAAGATGACCACCGATTTCTTCGTGCGCGTGGTCGGCATGCCGCTGGTGCACGCGATGAAGGTGCCACCGGGCGTGGGCGTCGGGCCCGGCAATCGCGGCAACCCGCCTTATGAAGAGGTCCGCCATTACTTCTTCGACATGGGTAATGATTCGCTGCTCGCGTTCTTCGAGATTCCGAAGGGCGCCGAGCCTGTCTCCAAGCGCGACGCGATCGGCGGCATGCAGCACTGCGCGTTCACCGTGACGCCGTCGCAGCTCGAAGTGCTGATCGGTCGACTCAAGACCAACAAGGTCGCCTTCGACGGGCCGATCGACATCCTGCCGGGGCTGCGTTCGGTGTACTTCTACGATCCCAACGGCATTCGCATGGAAGCCTGCTGTCAGCCCGCCGCGGGTGAACAGCCCGGCGTGATCGGCAGTGTGTTGCAGCGTCAGGCGCAGGCGGCCGCGGAGCTGGCGACGATGCCTGGTGCTGATCCGGCGTGGGTCGCACAGATGACGGCCGCGCTGAAGTAATCGGCCGCCGATGAACGCCGATTCCCCGGCGCAGCGCGCCTACGCCGACCTGCACGAACATCTCCAGGCCCTCAAAGACAAGGGGCTGCTGCTTACCATCGATCGACCGATCGATAAAGACGCCGAGCTGCATCCGCTGGTGCGCTGGCAGTTCGTCGGCGGCATGGCGGAGGCCGAGCGCAAGGCATTTCTGTTCACGAACATCGTCAACGCCAAGGGCCGCCGCTACGACATGCCGGTCGTGGTCGGTGCGATCGCTGCCAATCGTGCGATCTACAGCGTCGGCATGGGCGCGCCGGTCGAGCGCATTCAAGACAAGTGGGATCGCGCGATCGCCCATCCGCTGGCGCCACGCGTGTTGATGCAGGCGCTTTGCCAGGAAGTGATCCTCGAAGGCGCCGCGCTGCAAGGGGAGGGCAATGGTCTGGACCGGCTGCCGATCCCGATCTCCACGCCCGGCTTCGACAGCGCACCCACGCTCACCGCCACCAATGTGATCACGCGCGATCCGGTGAGCGGTGTGCAGAACATGGGCACCTATCGCGCCGCGCTCAAGGCGCCCGATCGGCTGGTGGTGCGCATGGCCACGCGCGTCGGCGGGGCGGGCGGCTATCAGCACTATCTCAAGCACCAGCAGCGCGGCGACAAGACCATGCCGTGCGCGATCGTGCTCGGCTGTCCGCCGTACGTGGCGTTCATGGGGCCGCAAAAGCTGCCGATTGACGTCGACGAGCTGGCCGTCGCG
>CADEDU010000088.1:19993-29856 GCA_902826155.1 uncultured beta proteobacterium | reverse complement strand
CGCGGCGCTACAAAGCCACCGGTCGGCGTATCTGTTCTTCGATCGCGTGCATCCGACGACGGCGGCGCATCAGATCCTGGGCAATCTGTTCTTCCGTACCATCCCCGAGCCGAGCTCGCTCTTGCTGCTGATCTCGGTGGGTGTGGCGCTCTACTTCGCGTTCCGTACGCGCACGTCCAAAGCAAAGAACAAACGCAAGGCGTAGTACTACCACAGCATTACAAACCCCGGCGGACTTGTTCGTCGGGGTTTTCTTTTTGTGCGTGGTTCGACAAGCTCACCACGAACGGATCTCGACAAGCTCACCACGAACGGTTTCGACCCAATCCGTTCGCCCTGAGCTTGTCGAAGGGCGCCCAATCATTGGAAAACATGGTTCGACAAGCTCACCACGAACGGACGTCGACAGGCTCACCACGAACGGATCTCGACAGGCTCACCACGAACCGTTTTCCGTTCGTCCTGAGTCCATCGAAGGACCAGCGCTTTTACGGTTGCTACCTGAAACCAGGCCATCGAGCAGGCAGAAGAAGAAAGCTACACTCGCGCGCTTGATCCTCCCTGCTGGTCCTCGCGCGTGCCCACCATCGTCCAAGGCGGGGTCGCCAACACCGCCGACCTCGTTCCGCCGCCGCAGCTCGAACGCGACGTATCGCGCGCGCTCGATGTGATCGCCGCCGGCGGCATCGCCATCATCCCGCTCGATCTCACCTACGCGATCGTCGCCAACAAGCCCGACGCGATCCGTCGCATCTTCACCGCCAAGAATCGCTCGTACGACAAGCCGTGCGGCCTGTTCGGGAGCTGGCGGATCTCGCAGCTGCTGCACGACGTCGACGCGCGTGCGCATGAGGTGGCGCGGGTGCTCGCCGACGAGGAGGGCCTGCCGTTCTCGATCGTGGCGCCGTTTCGCCGCGACCATCCGTTTTTGGCGGGCGTCGACCCGTTCGTGATCCAGAGCTCGTCGAAGAACGGCACGATGGACATGGTGATCAACGGCGGGCATTGGCTGGTCGAACTGGCCAGGCAATCGGTCGCGCGCAACCTGCCGGTGTTCGGCTCGTCGTCCAACCGCTCGCTGCAGGGGAGCAAGTACCGGCTCGACGAGGTGGAGCCCGAAGTACTGAGCGCGGTCGACATCGCGTTCGACTACGGTCTGTCGCGCTACGCCACGCCGCTCGGCCTGTCGTCCACCATCATCGACTTCCGCGATTTCTCCACGGTGCGCATCGGTCATCGCTACGACGAGCTCAAGAGCGCGCTGGCGAAGCGCTTCGGCATCACATTGCAGGACCCGGCTTGATCGAGCTGCGCGGCGTCGCGAAGTCGTTCGTTTCGCGCGACGGACGCGTCGATGCGGTGCTGGCGACCGATCTGCGCATCGAAGCGGGCGAGATCGTCGCCGAGCTCGGCTTCTCCGGCGCGGGCAAGTCGACGCTGCTGCGACTGATCAATCTGCTCGAGCGGCCGAGCGCGGGCAGCGTGATGGTCGACGGGCGCGGGTTGTCGTCGTTGTCGGCGCCCGAGCTGCGTGCCGCGCGACGCAGCATCGGCATGATCTTCCAGCAGTTCAATCTGCTCAGCCATCGCACCGCGCTCGACAACGTTGCGTTCGCGCTCGAAGTGGCCGGCGTGCCACGTGCCGAGCACGAGAAACGCGCGCTCGAAGCCTTGCGCGTGGTTGGCCTGGAAGCCAAGGCGGCGAGCTATCCCGCGCAGCTCTCGGGCGGACAGAAACAGCGCGTCGCAATCGCCCGCGCGCTGGTCAACGACCCCAAGCTGCTGCTGTGCGACGAGGCCACATCGGCGCTCGATCCGCACACGTCGCTGTCGATCCTGAAGTTCCTGAAGAAGCTCAATCGCGAGCGCGGCATGACGATCGTTATCGTCACGCACGACATCAACGTTGCGCAGTTCCTGTGCCGACGTTGCGCGGTGATGGAGCACGGTCGCATCGTCGAATGGCTCGACATGGCCAACCCCGCGCCGCAAGGGGCGCTCGCGCGCTTCTTCTTCGAGACCGCCAAGGGCTGGACCGACGCCACCGAGCTGCCCGCGGAGGCCGGCTGATGTTCGCCACGCTCAGCGAGTACGGTCCGCAACTGCAGCAGGCGGTGTTCGACACGATTTTCATGGTCGGCATCACCATGATCATGGCGGTCGTGGTCGGCATGCCGCTGGGCATCGTGCTGCATCTCACCGCGCCCGGCGGGCTGCGCGAGCATCGCGTGCTCAACGCGGTGGTGGGCTATGTGGTGAACGTGGTGCGTTCGTTCCCGTTCATCATCTTGCTGGTGGTGCTGATTCCGGTGACGCGGCTGATCGTCGGCACTTCGATCGGCCCGCGCGCGGCCACGGTGGCGTTATCGGTGGCGGCGATTCCGTTCTTCGCGCGACTGGTGGAGCAGAGCCTGATCGATGTGCCGCGAGGCGTGATCGATGCGGCGCTCGCGGCCGGAGCGAGCACGCGGCAGATCGTGATGAAGGTGCTGCTGTCGGAGGCGATGCCGGCACTGATCTCGAGCCTCACGGTGACTGCGGTGAGCTTTCTCGCGTTGTCGGCAGTGGCGGGCGCGGTCGGGGCGGGCGGCATCGGCGATCTGGCGATCCGCTACGGCTACTATCGATTCGAGACCGGCGTGATGGTGTGGTGCGTGATCATCATGGTCGTTCTGGTGCAGCTCGTGCAGTGGGCGGGCAGCTGGGCCGCGCGGGCGGTGGACAAGCGATAGGACGCCGGGAAGGCTAGGATGAGGGCAGCGATCGCAATGGATCAAAGGAGGCAGTTCATGAAGGGCATCAGCACGATCATCGCTGCGGTATTCGCTGCGGTGGCACTGAACACGTCGGCCATCGCGCAGGACGACAAGCGTATCCGCATCGGTTTTTTTCCCGGGCCGTACGCCGACCAGTTCAAGCGCGGCGTGCAGCCGGTGCTGGAGAAACAGGGGTACAAGATCCAGGCGACCGAGTTCTCCAACATCATGCAGCCCAACACCGCAGTGATGGACGGCTCGCTCGAAGCCAATGTGTTCCAGAACCGCGCGTTCCTCGAATCGTTCAATCAGCAGACCAAGGGCGATCTGTTCGAGGTGCTGCAGATTCCTAGCGCGCCGCTCGGGCTGTACTCGAAGAAGTTCAAGACCCTCGCCGAGATCAAGGACGGCTCGTCGATTTCGCTCTCGAACGAGCCCACGAGCTTGGCGCGATCGCTGGTCTTTCTGCAGTCGCTCAATCTGATCAAGCTCGATCCGAACACACCGGCCGGCAAAGCCACCGAGAAGAGCGTCGTGCAGAATCCGAAGAAGTTGAAGCTCACGCCGCTCGATGCGCCGCAGATTCCGCGGTCTCTGGCCGATGTCGACGCGGGCCTCGCACTTGGCAATCACGTGCTTGCCGCCGGCATGCTGCTCACCGATGCGCTCGCGCTGGAAGACCCGGCGCCACAGTTCCGCATCATCGTCGTCGCCAAGAAAACCAGCGACGGCAAAGCGTGGCTCAACGATCTGGTCGCGGCGTACAAGTCGGCCGAGTACAGGAAGTTCGTCGAGACCGATGCGAAGGCGAAGGGCTTCTCCAAGCCGGAATACTGGAAGTAGGGATGCGCACGCCCACCATGAGCGGACTCCATGCTCGCTGACCGCCTCCCCGGACGCTGGCGCCTCGCCGCCTATGAGGCCAGCAATGCGCAGGGCGTGACGCAACTGCCGATGGGGCCAGGCGCGATCGGCGTGCTCGAGTATTCGCGCGACCGCAAGGTGTCGGTGCAAATGATGACGCGCGCGGCCGACAGCTTCCTTGCCTACTACGGCGACTACGAGGTGGACGAGGCGCGCGGCACGGTCACGCACGTCATCGAGATGTCGTCCATTCCGGGCTTCGTCGGCGCTCGCAATCTGCGCCACGCGACCCTCGAAGGGGAGGGTGCCGGAGCGCAGCTGGTGCTCTCAGGCCCGATGCTCATCGACGGCGAGCCGCACACGATCCGCGTGGTGTGGGTGCGGCAGGCGGGTTAAGCAAGCGGGCTAATCTGGCGCGCTCCTCGCGCTTGATCTGACGCAAGTGCTTCGACGTTGCGACGCCGATCGTCTCGTAGCTGCGTGGCTTACGCCTCCGCGCAGATCACCTTCGCGACCGCATCGGCCACACCCAGCAGCGCTGCGTCGGAGTAGCGCGGTCCGATCAGGCTCACGCCGATCGGCAAGCCGGCCGGACCTTTCGCGTTCGGGATGTTGATGGTCGGCACGTGCAGCGCGGTCCACATGCGCTGGAACATCGGATCGCCGGTGGTGGTGAGGCTTTTAGGCGCCTCGCCGATCGCGCTCGGGCTGAGCAGTGCGTCGTACTTGCGCGCGATCGCATCGATCTCCGGACGCAGGCGTGCGGCGTAGTCGAGCGCATCGGCGAGCTTCTGTGGCGTGATGCGGTCGCGGTCTTCGACGCGATCGCGGAATTCCTGGTGCAGCAGCTCGAAATGCGCGCGATATTCCGGCAGAAACGCCGCGCGCCCTTCGCCGCGCATGATCAGCGCCTGCATCGCGTTCATCTTGTTGAAGGCCGCGGGCAGCCGCACGATGCTCACGCGCGCGCCTGCTTTGGCGAGGAGCGCGGCGGCGCGTTCCACCGCACGCTTCGATTCGGGTTTGGCTTCGCTCCAATATGGCGTGCGGCACAGACCGATCTTCATGCCCTGCACACTGCGGCGCGCGGTCCAGCGTTTGCGATCGATGTTGAACACGTCGGCGAGCAGGCCGAGGTCGGCAACGCTGCGTCCGAACCAGCCGATGGTGTCGAGCGTGTTGGAGTAGATCTTGGCGCCTTCGCGGTTGAGCGTGCCGTGCGTGGGCTTGATCGCGTAGATGCCGCAGAACGATGCGGGGCGCAACGTCGAACCGCCGGTCTGCGTACCCAGCGACAATGGCACCATGCAATCGGCAACCGCCGCGGCCGACCCGCTGGACGACCCACCGGGCGTGTGTTCGAGGTGGTGCGGATTGCGCGTGCCGGGCAGCCGTCCGCCGGCGGCGAACTCGTGCGTGTCGGTCTTGCCGAGGATCACCGCGCCGGCCGCACGCAGGACTGCCACGCACGCCGCATCCTGATTCGGACGATGGCCGGTGTAGATCGGCGAGTTGTGCTGCGTGGGCATGTCGCGCGTGTCGATCATGTCTTTTATCGCCACCGGCACGCCGTGCAGGGGGCCGCGTCGCGGCGATTTGTCCAGCTCGCGCGCCTGGCGCAGCGCATGGTCGCGGTCGACATACACCCATGCCTTCACTGCGCCGTCGCGTGCGGCGATGCGATCGAGGCAGGCGCGCACGAGCGCTTCGCTGGTGAGCTTGCCTTTGGCGATGGCCGTGGCAGCGGCTGAAGCCGTAAGTTCGTTCAGGTTCATGGTTTCGTTAGGTTAGGGTCGGGATCTCGGCCACCGAACGAACTTTGTCGATGGCTTGCATGCGATCGAATAGCGCGCGCGCTTTGGCCTCGGTGACGCCGCCGAACTGCGCGCAATCGATGAACTTCTCCCACAACTCCTCGCGACTGAGCGGCACGTCGGCGTGACCGGTCGCGCGCTTCACTCGCGGCGTGACGTGTACGGTGCCGTCGTCCATGGTGATCCGCACTTCGTCGTACGGCGCTGCGTTCGGATACGTGGGATCGAACTCTTCGGTGATGTTGGGCAGCACGCATTGCATCAGGCGGCGAATCTCCGCGCTTTGCACGACTGCGTCCTGTAGTTGCGCTAGCCCCACCTTGCCGAACGCCACCGCGCACGCGCTGGTGAATTGCAGGCTGAACTTCGCCTCCAGCGCGGTCTGCGCGTTGTGGAACGGCATCACCGCGTAGTGTTTGTGCCCGATCAGCGGCTCGATCTTCACCACGCGTTTCGGGTCGATCTTCGTGGTCTTGAGGTAGGCGAGGATCGAATCGATCGAGCGTTGCGAGGCACCTACTGTGGCGTACTTCTTGATGTTCAGGCGCAACGCGGGCAGGCGCCACGTGCGACCGAGCTGCGGCGCGGTGTCTCGATCGATCTTGCCGTGGGGTGAGATCGCCCACATCAGTCCACGTGCACCTTCGAGCGCGGTGGGGCTGGCTTCCAGGCCGGCCTTGGCCATCTGCGCGGCGAGCACGCCCGACTGTGCCGCGCGCCCGGCGTGGATCGGCTTGGACATCGTGCCGAAGTTCTCCATCACTCCGCCGGCGAACGAGCAGGCGAGCGCGAGTGCGTGGCTGGCTTCGCGCGCGTTCAAGCCGAGCACCACGCTCGCTGCGGCGGTGGCCCCGAGCGGACCGAGTACACCGGTCGGATGCCAGCTCTTGGTGTAGATGTGATCGGGCTCGCGCAGCATGAGGTCGCCCCACACCTCGTAGCCCACCGCATAGGCGAGTGCCATGCGCTGGCCATCGGCGCCGACCGACTCGGCCGCCGCGAGGATCGCCGGCACCATCACCGCGCTTGGATGGTTCGAGTACGCGTAGTCGTCGAGATCGAGCGCGTGCGCAGCGGTGGCGTTGACCAGTGCCGCTTCGGCAGCGGGCGCGCGCTTGTCGCCCAGCATGAGCGTCGCTTCGGGCTTGCCGCCGCGTTCGAGCGTGAAGCGGTTGAGCGCGGTCACGACCGATTCGTTGCGGCCGGCGAGCAGGCACGCGACGGTGTCGGTGAATCCGGTGCGGATCACCTCCACCGCACCGTCGGGGAGTTTCAGCGTGGGCGCGCTGCCGATGAATTCGGCGAGCAGGCGGGTGATGGGGGCGGGCATGGTTTCCTTTGCCTGAATCGCGGTGTCGAACCACGCTTATTGCTGCGCTCTCCACGCCTGCACAATCTCCGCCCCCGTCGCACTCCACACTCCGGCATGGTCGAGGATACGATCGAGCGCCGCCTCCAGCGCGCCGATCCGATGCGGCTGGCCGATCCACCACGGAGTGAGCGTGATCGACATGATCCTTCCGCCGTGCTTGTCAGCCTCCCGATACAGCAGCTTGAAGTGATCGATCAGCTCTTCGGTGTATTCGTCGGTGCGGTGTTTGTAGGTGTGAAGCAGGCGCAGGTCAGCGATCTCGAGCGCGGTGGGCAATGCGTACAGTTCGCCGGTCGCGGTGCGCATACGATAGGGCAGCTCGTCATTGCCCCAGTCACACTGATAGCGCACGCCGTGCCTGGCCAACAGATCAGGCGTGTTGAACGATTGATGCTGCGCCGGTGACAACCAGCCGTTGACCGGCTGCCCCGACAGCTTGCGCAGCGATTCGAGGCACGCCTTGATCTGCGCCTCTTCTTCCTCGACGGGCTGGCCGTGATAGTGCAGCTTGCCCATGTCGATGCCGTGCGCGACGATCTCCCAGTTGTGCTTGACCGCATCGCGGACGATCGCGGGCATGCGCTCGGCGGCGCGTGAGTTGATCGCGACCGATGCTTTCAATTCGCGGCTGGCCAGCGCCTCGTAGATGCGAAAAATGCCGACGCGATTGCCGTAGTCGCGCAGCGTGTAGTTCCAGTAGTCGGGCCACGGGCGCTCCATGCCGCCGACGGGAACGAACGGCTTGGGCTGCATGTTGATCGGGAAGAACTCCACGCGCGGCATGATCCACAGCGCCACGCGCGCGCCATTGGGCCACTGCACCGGCTTGCGCTGGAACACGTTGCTGAACGGGTAGCGATCGTGGTCGTAGCCGGGCTTGGCGTACGGGTCCCGCAGGTAGCTGGGGTCGACGGCCATGTTGTTGTCTCCCTAGAGCCCGGAGGCCGCGCGCGCTTGCTGCGCAAGGAACGCGTCGTAGTGATGCGCGTAGAACCAATCGGCGATCTCGCGGCCGGTGCAATGCCAGACCTTGTCGTGGCTCATGATGTAGTCGATCGCCTCGTAGAGCGGCTCGACGCGATGCGGATAGCCGATCATCCACGGATGCAGCGGCAGACACATCACCGTGCCCGAGCGCGCGCCCTCCTGGTAGAGCCGGTCGAATTGCGCCTTGATGATGCGGGTGTACTCGCGCGGCGGCGCGCCGGCAATGTGCAGCGAGGTCCAGTCGTTGACTTCGAGCGAATAGGGCACGCTAATCAGGCGCCCCTCGTTGACGAGCACCGGCTGGGGCTGATCGTCGATCATCAGATCGAGCGTGTACTTGATGCCGGCCTTGGCCAGCAGATTCATCGTCTGCGGTGTGTTCGACAACGCAGGAGACAACCATCCGGCCAGCTCCTGATTGGCGTGCTTCTTCACCTGCGCCTTGACCAGCTCGATGAACGCGAGCTCCTGCTCCTCGGTCATGTCGTACATGTAGCGGGTGTTGAACAGCCCGTGCGAGAAGATCTCGTAGCCGCGATCGACCATGGCTTTGCCGATCTCGGGAAAGTGCTCGAAGATCGCCACGTTCAGCGAGATGCTCGCTTTGATCTCGAGCGCATCGAGCATCTCGATCATCCGCCAGAAGCCGACGCGATTGCCGTAGTCGCGGATCGAGTAGTTCACCAGATCCGGATGCGGCCGCCACCACGACGGACGCACGCGGTGCCGTGGCGGGTCCAGTTCGTAGAACTCGACGTTCGGTGCAACCCAGAAGGCGATGCGCGCGCCGTTGGGCCAGGTGATCCGCGGCCGGTCGTTGTACGGCGAGTAGTGATACAGGCCCGGTTCTTCGGCGTCGTTCATGCTTCCCCCTTGTTGCGGCGCGGCGCTGCCCGCGCGGCACTATCCGGCGAACGCGATGACCCCGCCCACCGCCCGGCCGCCCTCGACCCAGAACCCCTCGGCCCATTCGCGCGGGATCACGCCTGCGCTGCTCACCACCTCGCGGGCATGATCGAGGTTGCGCACGCGCACCACGCACGCGGCGATGTACTGGCTGGAGGGCTGGTCGAGCTCGCCGAACATGCTGGTCAACGTGGCCGGGCTGACGATGCACAGCTCCTGGTCCTTGGCCACGCTGAGCACGAATCCGTCGCCGGCGCGGATCGCGGGCTGCTCCAGATAACGCTCGTAGCGTCGCACCACGGCCGCGGTGTCGTTGGCGCAGATCACCACGCCGGCCAAGCCGATGGCGCCGTTGCCGTGTTCCATGCAGCGTGCCGGCCGGATCACATCGGGCGTGAAGTGCTGGACGAATCCGACCAGTCCCTCGGGCGTTGTTTCGGGCGGCACGGCGAAGTAGCTGAAGCGCGCGGTGCGCGTGAGGTTGCCGTGCGTGACCGGGCGCTCCCACTCCTTGGCGTCTTCGGCGGCCACGCCGCGCGCGCGCAGCTTGATGCTCGCCAGCTCGGCGCTCTCGACGTTGAACAGCAGGTGATGCATGCCGACATGGCGCGCGATGCGCGGCGCGAGGATGTGCTGCGCGTTCGGATCGGTGATGCCGAGGATCTCGATGTAGTCGCGCTCGAACATCACCGAGTGCTGGCCGCTGCCTGCCGGCTGCAGGCGTCCGTCGGGCGCGCGCTTGGTGTGCTCGGCAAACGGCGTGAGTGTGAAGCCGAGCTGGCGCAGGCGATGCGCCGCTGCGCCAAGCTCGCGTACGCCGAAGCCGACGTGATCGATGGGGCCGAGGGTGATGTCCATGAGAGAAGATTCGCGATGGGCCGGGCTATGATACGACGGCATGCCCGATGGAACCTTCGCGGGATCGCCCGAGTCCGCAGCTCGCTGCTCTACGAGCCGTTTCCCCACCGCAGTCAACAAGGAGGCAGTCATGCCCGTCAAAGGAAAGTACCTGTTCATCGCCGCAATGGATATCGACGCCGACAAGGAAGCGATCTTCAACGAGGTGTACGACACCGAACACATTCCCCTGATCGCGAAGGTTCCCGGCGTGATCTCGGTGCAGCGGATGAAGCTCGACACGTTGCGCATGACGATGGGCGGCGA
>CADEDU010000088.1:5579-19893 GCA_902826155.1 uncultured beta proteobacterium | reverse complement strand
GCATTCGCGCAATACCCGCAGCGCGCGGTGAAGATCGTGGTGCCGTTCCCGGCCGGGTCTGCCACCGACGCGATCGCGCGCATCGTGGCACCGCAGTTCGCGCAGGCGCTCGGTCAGCCGTTTGTGGTCGAGAACAAGGCCGGCGCCGACGGCGCCATCGCCGCCAGTGAGGTGGTGCGCGCGCCGGCTGACGGCTACACGCTGCTCATGGCAACGGTGAGCCCGATGGCGGCGATCCCGACGATGAAGAAGAAGCCGCCCTACGACGCGATCGCCGATTTCGCGCCGATCTCGGTGATCGGGTACTACTCGTTTCTGCTGGTCACGCATCCGAGCGTGCCGGCAAAGACGCTGCAGGAACTGCTCGCCTACGCCAAGGCCAATCCCGGCAAGCTCAACTACGCAACTGGAAACACCACCGGGATCATGTCGATGCTGCAGTTGCAGTGGCTGGGCGGGGTGAAGATGACGCACGTGCCGTACAAGGGCGAGCCGCAGGCGATGATCGACATGCTCGGTGGCCAGATCCAGGTGATGTTCGTCACCTGGACCATCGCCGGGGGTCATGTGCGCGAGGGCAAGCTGCGCGCGATCGCCACCAGCCTGAAAACCCGCCCGTCGTATCTGCCCGACACGCCGACGATCGTCGAGGCGGGGCTGAAGGACTTCAACGTGCTCTCGTGGGCGGCGATGTATGCGCCCGCGAAAACGCCGAAAGACATCGTCGATCGGCTGAGCCGCGAGCTCGCGCAGATGGCCCAGCGCCCCGAGGTGCGCGAGCAGTTCAACAAGATCGCGTTCGAGTTCCAGCCTTCGACGCCCGAGGACTTGGGGCGCTTCACCAAAGAGCAGATCGAGGTGTGGCGCAAGACGATGGCGGCAGCCGGGGTGGAGCCGGAGTAGCGCGCCGAGCCGCCGACAGCAAGGCATCGGCACATTCCGGCCTATCGAATCGAAGGGCGGCTGCGGAGGTCGGATCGGCTCTACCTCCTCATGCGGGTGCTGGAATTTTTCGGGCGCCTTGCCGCTCGCGCCAGCCACCAGGCAGCCCCGAGAAGCGCCAGCAGTCCGCCGGCGGCGTACGGGTTGAGTCCGTTGACGGCTCCGGCGTCGAGCCATCGCACCAGGGCCGGCGCGCTGCCGGGCAGGTCGATGTCCGCGCCCGCTTTCACTGCCCAGTGCAGGTGCGGTTCCGGCCACGCTTCCTGCATCGGACCTTGTCGCGGCCGGCCCTCCAGATGCCAGAGGCGCGCGTCGGTGCGGTTGTAGGAGAGCGTCAGTAGCCTTCCGGGCGCGCAATCCAGCAGATCGATGCGAGCGGTACTGGCGCGAATGCTGCGTATCAGCGCGCCATCGCTTGCGCGCCAAAGATGAACCTGACCTTCTTGCGTGCCGGTGGCCACGACGTCC
The DNA here is from genome assembly GCA_902826155.1 of uncultured beta proteobacterium. The sequence continues at coordinate 18,483 of CADEDU010000088.1, read as the reverse complement.
GCTGCCGCGCAGACAGCGGTGGGTTCGCCCTCATGCGGCAGTTCGAGCTTCCGGCCGGTGTCGGTCGACCACAACTCGACCGAACGTTGCGTCAGCACCAGCGCCCAGCGCGCGTCGGCGGAGAAACCCACCGGGTTGTAGGTGGCGCGAATGGTTACACCGGTGACCGGCTGGGCGTTGCGCCACCACTGCACCCGGCTGCGCGAGGCGGTGATCGCGCCGTCGTCAGGCGTTAGCGCGATGGTGCTGACATCCTCATGCGGCAGCCGCGCTGTGGATCGGCCGTCGGCCGTCATGATCATGCCGTGTTCAAAGTACTTGATCAGAGCGATGCGCCCGTCGCGGGCGGTGAGGGCCTCGTAGCCCTCGCCCTCGAGCAACACCGGCGGGTGCGGTGCCGACGAGAAGAACCACAGCGAATGGGGCCCCGGGGTCATGGCAACCACCGCGCGTCCACCGTCGTACCAGGCGGTGTCCGGGAAGCCGTATCCCCACGTGTAGGCATCCTCGACGTCGCGACGACGTTCCGCGCCATGTATGGCGACGATGCTGCCGGTGCTGGCGTTCCAGCGAATGGCGGTTGTAGCGCTGCCGGTGAGAACCTGCGTGCCGTCCGGACCCCACTGCGCGCTCCAGAACTGATTGCCGCGCAGGTAGCGCGGTCCGTAGGGCGAGGGCGTAGTCAGCCGCGCGATGAACCCCTCGCGACGCTGGACTGCATCGAGTTCGGCCATGGCTTGCCAGTGGCGCGCGCCCCAGGGCCAGCGCTGCAGGAATTCGTAGGGATCCTTGTGGCTGCGCCAGTCCAGTTCCTCCTGGATCTGCGGCAGGTAGCTCGGCAGGAACATTGCCGCCACCAGCGGCGGTGCTGCGCACAGCACGAGCAGAAGAGCTTTCAGCACGGTTGGGATCTTCGCTCGCGCGATTTCGAAACACGACGCGGTGTCTGTGGAGACACGACTGGATCTATCGCCTCGGCGCGCGATGCGGTTTGTCGAAATCGCGCCGAATGCGACCCACAACCACTTTTTGGAGCGCCGCCACGAGCTTCGTGGCCGCCACTCGCTCAAGCAGCGTTCGTTGGCGCGTGAGCCTATTGCGTGCGAGCTCACGCGTGAATTGGAGATCCTTGGCGCGTCCGGCAACGTACTTCGAGATCGCGAGATCGTGCACCTCCAGACATAGACCAGCGATGCCGCGCGTGTTGTCGTTGCGCACCACTATCAACCGCGCTTGCCAATCCGGGGGCAATGTGGCGGTTTTCGGACCAACGCCTTGAGCGTAGTAGCCATACAACTCGTGGAAACTCGATCCCTCGCCGATCGCGCCGTCGATCAGCCCGGCGAGATCCGGTTTGTTGCGGGGATAGACGTCGGCTTCCATCGAAGCCCGCAATGTTTTCGGTGCGTCCGGAAACTGACCCAGCACCGATTGACTACCGATGACGACGATTTCGTCATCGTCGGCGATGGCCCCGGCCGCCCGAATCAGATGCTCCAACTCGCTTCGTTTCACGCGCGAAAGGCATCGTAGATGGCGCGCCGCTCCGTCGGCGTCAGCACGCCAGCGAAGGGGGAGGATTGACGCAGCCGCATCCCATCTTCGCCCGTATCAGTCATAACGCCTGCGATGTGCGCCCACGGTTGCGAGAGGATGTGCGCCCACTCCTCGATGTAGCCCGGCGCGTCGGTGCCGGCACGAGCGCGCCAGCGCGCCAGATTTTCGCGCGCCTTCGCCACGACCCGGCCGGGTTCGCGACGCAGGCGTTCTGCGATCACGCAGTGCATCGCAAGACTGCGAGCATCAAGCAATCGGTGCGGCGAGTAGGTTGCCGCAATTGCCGGAACCCAGGTTAGGTGCGGCTTCAAGCCCGCCATTTTCTTCTTCGCTCGATAGCTGCGCATACGTTCGGCCGCTGTTTTCGGCCGGGTCGACCTGGGTCGGCCCGGGCGTCGGGTCGATTTGACGGCAGTCACCATGCGCTATTTTCGTAACGCGTTACGAAAATTGTCAAGCGCACCGTACGGCCCTACGCCGCCTGCGCCTTCACGTCCTCCAGCTTCTGCAACTGCGGCATCACCTCGCGGGCGAACAGGCGCTGGTTGCGCTCGGCTTCGTCGTACGGCATGCCGGCGTAGCTGAACACGCCGATGTAGTGGTTGTTGCCGATGCGCCGGCGGATGTCGAGCACGCGTTCGTAGCATTGCTCGGGCGTGCCCCACACCTGCAGGTTCATGAAGAACTCGGTGACCGAATCGGCGCCGTACTGGTGGATCTTGTCGGCCATCTTGCCGTAGTACTCGTAGCCCTTGGTCTTACCCAGATGGTCACCCGCGAACTGGTAGTGCTCGAGCACCGACTCGAAATAGCCGCCGATGTAGCGGCGCGCCATCTCGTAGGCGCGATCGGCGTTCGGGTCGCAGAACGTCCAGCCCGCGGCGATCGGCGGCGGGGCCTCGGCATGATTGACCTGGCGATAGAGCGCGCGATATTCGTCGAGCTCCTTGGCTACTTCCTTCCACGGTTTTTGCGGAATGATCAGCATGCCTACGCCGAGCCGCGCCATCACCGGTGCCGACTCGGGCGACACCGCGGCGGCGTAGGTGCGGCCGCGAAAGGTCTTGAACGGCGCCGGACGGATCGGCGCGCGCGGCTGTTTGATGAAGGTGCCGTCGTATTCGCAGTAGCCGTTTTCGAGACCTGCAAGCAGCATCTCGGCGGATTCGGTGAATCGCTGGCGGGACTCGCTCATCGGCAGGCGAAAGCCATCGAACTCCACCTTGCCAGCGCCGCGGCCGAGCCCGAGGATCAGCCGGCCGCCCGACAGGTTGTCGAGCATCGACACCTCTTCGGCCACGCGCATCGGATCGTGCCAGGGCAGCACCACCACCATCGAACCGACTTGCACGTTGCGGGTGCGCGCGGCCACGTAGGTGAGGAATTGCAGGACGTCAGGGCACATCGTGTAGTCGGTGAAGTGGTGCTCGACGCTCCACACCGACTCAAAGCCCAGCGGCTCGGCCAGATCGACCAGCCGCAGCTCGTTCTCGTAGACCTCGCGGTCGCTGCGCGCCTTGCGAGGATTCTGGAAGACCGCGGCCATTCCGACGTGCATGACTCATCTCCTGCCGTTCGATTGCGAGCCTGAATCAAATGGTACGCGACATTGCGGGCCCGATCCGCGGCCGGTGTAGCCTGCGCGCTTTGCCCCGATGGAGATGGCGATGGCTGAGCAACCAGTGTGCTTCATCACCGGCGGTGCGAGCGGCATCGGCGCGGCGTGTGTGCGCCGTTTCGCGCAGGCCGGCTACCGGGTCGGCTTCGGCGACGTTCAGCTCGACAAGGGCCGGGCGCTCGCAAACGCGATCGGCGCGGGCGCATTGTTCGTGCCGCTCGATGTGCGCCACGAAAGCGACTTCGCCGCTGCGGTGCAGGCAGTTGTCGCGCGCTTCGGTCGCCTGGACTGTCTGGTCAACAACGCGGCGATCTCGGGTGTGCTCGGACCGATCGCCCAAGTTCCGATGGAGGAATACGACTACACCTGCGCGGTCGTGCAGCGCAGCGTGTTTATCGGGACGCAGCTGGCGGCGCAGGTGATGCAGCCGCAACGGAGCGGTGCGATCGTCAACATCGCGAGCATTGCCGGGATCACCGGCGGCGCCGGCCCGCACGTCTACAGCGCCTGCAAGGCGGCGGTGATCGCGCTCACGCAATCGGTTGCGCTCGAGCTCGCCGAGTCCGGCATTCGGGTCAACGCCGTGGCACCAGGCAACATCGAGACGCCGATCCATACCGGCGTCACCGATGAGCGCTGGACCACGCGCATGGCGAGGATCCGTCCGCTGCACGCCGACGATCAGGCGATCGATCGCATGGGCCAGCCCGAGGAGATCGCGCACGCCGTAGCCTGGCTTGCGAGCGATGCGGCGAGCTACGTGACCGGCCACACACTAGTGGTCGATGGTGGATTTACCGCGGGACGCCCCTGGCGCAAGCAACCGGGGCACTGGCGCGAACTGCACCGAACCAAGCGCGGATCGGCGCAGTGAGCTGCAAGCGGCGTTCGCGCGCCGCGATCCTGCGAGAATAGCCGTCACGCATCTTTCGGAGCCCAGTGCAATGCGCAAACTGCGCGACCAGACCCGTCTCATTCACACCGCGCGCCATTCCGATCAATGGTCCGGCGTCGTCAATCCGCCCGTGTATCGCGCCTCGACGGTCCTGTCTCCCACCGTGGGCGATCTGCACGAGAAGGTGGCGCGGCGCGGGCGCGATGAGGCCGGCATCTACTACGGCCGTCATGGCACGCCCACCACGCGTGCATTCGAGGAGGCAGTCGCCGAACTCGAAGGCGGGTATCGCACGCTGATCTATCCGTGCGGGCTGTCAGCGTGCACCGCGGCGATCATGTCGTACGTGGGCGCGGGCGATCACGTGCTGATTACCGACACGGTGTATTCGCCGACCCGCAATTTCGCTAATCGCTTCCTCGCCCGTTTCGGCGTCGAGACCACCTACTACGATCCGCTGATCGGTGCCGGAATCGACGCGTTGATCCGGCCGAACACGAAACTGGTCTACACCGAAGCACCGGGCTCGCATACGTTCGAGATGCAGGACATCCCGGCGATCGCGGCAGCAGCGCACAAGCGCGGCGTACTGGTGGCGATGGACAACACCTGGGCCACGCCGCTCTACTTCCGCGCGTTCGATCATGGCGTCGACATCTCGGTGCAGGCGGCCACCAAGTACATCGTCGGGCATTCGGACGTGATGATGGGCACCATCACCACCACCAAGGAGGCGTGGCAGAAGCTGCGCGAGACGCATGCGCAGGTGGGCTTCTCGGCCTCGCCCGATGACATCTACCTCGCCATGCGCGGGCTGCGCACGATGGCGATGCGTCTGCCGCATCACTGGGAACACGGCCTCAAGCTCGCCGAGTGGATCCAGCGTCAGCCCGAGGTCGAGCGCGTGCTGCATCCGGCCATGCCGCATGACGCGGGTCACGCGATCTGGAAGCGCGACTTCACCGGTGCGAGCGGTCTGTTCGGCGTGATGTTGAAGGCCGGCGTCACCCAGGCCGCGTGCGATGCCCTGATCGACGGCCTGGAGTTGTATGGGATCGGCTCGTCGTGGGGCGGCTATGAAAGTCTGGTGCTACCCACCGACGTCGCCAAGAGCCGCACCGTGACGAAGTGGAATCCGCCGGGGCCGGTGTTCCGCGTGCACGCCGGGCTGGAGCATCCCGACGATCTCATCGCCGACATGGCCGCGGGGTTCGAGCGGCTGCGCAAGATGCTGGGGTGAGGGGAGTGGATATCAAGTCGCTCATCCGCTCGATCCCCGATCACCCCAAGCCGGGGATCCTGTTTCGCGACATCACCACGCTGCTCAAGGACGGGCGCGGCTTTCACGCCACGATCGAGCAACTGACCGCACGCTACGGCGTGGGCGGCATCAGCAAGGTGGTGGGGATCGAATCGCGCGGCTTCATCATCGGCGCGGCGCTGGCACAGGCGCTGCAGGTCGGGTTCGTGCCGATCCGCAAGCTGGGCAAGCTGCCGGCGAAAACCTTGAGTCGCAGCTACCAGCTCGAATACGGCTCCGATCACGTCGAGATGCACGTCGACGCGCTCGCGCAGGGCGAGCCGGTGCTGCTGGTCGACGATCTCATTGCCACCGGCGGCACCGCCGAGGCCGCGGCGCAACTCATCACCGACACCGGTGCACGTATCGTCGAGTGCGCATTCGTGATCGAGCTGGTCGACCTGGGCGGCCGGGCGCGGCTGGAGCAGCTCGGGCACCGGGTCTTTGCGCTCCTGGAGTTTCCCGGGCATTGAAGCGGGGCGGTGCGCCAGTTCCGCCCTGCGGTCTGCTCGCATGGACAGCCCGATCGGCCGGCCGATAGAATCGACGCATCGTTGATTGACCTCACTTCGCGGCGCGGGCCGACCTGTCGATCTCCCGCCGGCGCGCCGCTTCCAGGAGCCCGTCATGGCCAAGCTCAAGCTCGAAGGATCGTTCGTCGCCTCGATCACCCCGTTCAATCGCGACGGCTCGGTCGATTTCGAGGCGTTTCGCGCGTTGATCGAATTCCAGCGCACGCATGGCACGCGCGCGATCCTGTTCATGGGCTCGACCGGTGAGTCCTCGATGCTCGCGCCCGAAGAGAAGAAGGCGATCATCGTCGAGACGGCGAAGATGAAGCCGGCCGGCATGCACTTCTTCTACGGTTGCACCGGCAACAACACCGACTCGACGATCGCCAGCCTGAAGTTCGCGAAGGACAACGGCGCCGACGGCGCGATCCTCGCCGCGCCCTCGTACATCTGCGCACCTGAAGAAGATCTGGTCGATTTCTTCACCGAGGTGGCCGATGCGGTCGAGCTGCCGCTGGGCATCTACAACAATCCGCCGCGGGTGAAGTCCGATCTGCACTGGGACCACCTGCTGCGCATCTTCAAACATCCGAACTACGTGGTGCACAAGGAATCGACCACGCGCGTCGGCCAGGTTGCGCAGTTGATCGCGGCGAAACCCGACGTGGCGATCATGTGCTGCGATTCGCCGAACCTGGGCCTGGTGCTGCCGACCATGTCGCTCGGCGGCCACGGCACCGCGAACATGACGGGCAACATCGCCCCAGCCGAGATCGCGACCGTGTCCACGCCGTGGAAGAGCTACAAGGAAGCGGTGGATTTCAAGGAGACGTATCTCAAGATCCTGCCGCTATGGCATTACGTCTATTCGCACATCAATCCGGTGGCGCTCAAGTCGCTGATGAAGGCGGTGGGCCTGCCCGCGGGCGATCTGCGCCGGCCGCTCAAGAACCTCGAAGGCGAAGCGCTCGCCAAGGGCGTGCGCATCGTTCGCGACCTGGGGCTGGATCAGAAATACGGCTTCAAGGTAGGCCCGGGGCTGGCGCGGGCGGCCTGAACTTTCTCTACACCGCCGTCAATCGTTTGATGGCGCCGAGTTGCACCTCGGGCGCCTCCCACGCGCGCATCGGCGGGGCCTCGCCCTGCCACTTCTCGATTTCCACCAGCACCGACAGCGCGCTCGGACCCTGCGTCAGCTTTGACGTGCCCTGATCGAACGCGAGCACGTTCGGGTTGCCGTGCCGATCGAGCGCGAGCTCGTCGTTCGATGCCGGGTCGTACCACGCGCCCGTCGCCATCACCACCACGCCAGGCAGCACGTCGCGGTCGATCACGACGCCGGCCAGACACGCGCCGCGTTCATTGAACACGCGCACCACGTCGCCGGCTTCGATCGCGCGGCTTGCGGCATCGTCGGGATGGATCTTGATTCGCTCGCGTCCGGCTACCTTGTGCTCGCGCGCCACCACACCCGGATCGAGCTGAGCGTGCAGTCGATCGGCCGGCTGCACCGATACCAGGTGCAGCGGATGCCGCGCGGCTTCCGGCGCGCCCAGCCACTCGCGCGGCGGCATCCACGTCGCATGCGGCGGACAGTCGGCGTAGGCGAAGCGCTCGATCGTCTCGGAGAACAGCTCGATGCGGCCCGAGGGCGTGTTGAGCCGGTGCGTCACCGGATTGGCCCGGAACTCGCCGAACAGCACGTACGGTTTGGACGGGCGCGGCTGCTCGGCGTACCCGGCGCGCCAGAACGCATCGAACTCCGGCAACTCGACACCGGCCTCGATGTTCGCGCCGCGCGCGCGGTTGTAGAGCAGCCGGATCCATTCGATGTCGGTGCGGCCTTCGGTGAACTTCTGCTCGTAGCCCAGCCGCCCGGCGAGTTCGCGAAAGATCTCGAAGTCGTTGCGCGCACCGGCCACCGGTGGAATCGCCTGCTGCATGGCGATGATGAAGCGATCGCGGCCCGATCCGCCGACGTCGCTGCGCTCGAGCGTGGTCGTGGCCGGAAACACGATGTCGGCACGGCGTGCGGTGGCGGTCCACCACGCATCGTGCACGATGATCGTCTCGGGTTTGCGCCATGCGCGCCGCAGCCGATTCAGATCCTGATGATGGTGGAACGGATTGCCGCCGGCCCAGTACACCAGTTGGATGTCGGGAAACTCCTCGCGGCGGCCGTTGAAGTCGAACGGCTGATTCGGGCTGAGCAGCATGTCGGCCATGCGCGCCACCGGGATCGCGCGACGCAGCGGGTTCTGCCCCATCGGCATTTCGGGCGCGGGCACTTCGGGGCGCGGATTGCCCACGCCGTGCATCGAGCCATGACCGAAGCCGAAGCCGCCGCCGGGCAGACCGATCTGGCCGATCATGGCCGCCAGGGTGATCAGCGACCAGTACGGCTGTTCGCCGTGATGCGCGCGCTGCAGTGACCACGCCGCCGAGAGCATCGTGCGCTGGCGGGTGAGTCGACGCGCGAGCATTTCGATGACGTCTGCCGGCACGCCGGTGATCGACGATGCCCATTGCGGCGTCTTCGGCACGCCGTCGCTGCGGCCGAGCAGATACGACTCGAACTTCTCCCAGCCCGCACAGTACGTGCTGAGGAATTCGCGATCGTGATTGCCCTCGGTGGCCATCACGCAAGCCAGCGCGAGCATCAACGCGGTATCGGTGTTGGGGCGGATCGGAATCCACTGCGCATTCAGGAACGCCGGGCAATCGGCGCGGGTCGGGCTGATCACCACGAACTCGCACTGATTGGAGCGCGCGGCGCGCAGCCACGTTTCCATCGTGTGTTCACCGGTGCCGCCGGAAGAGACCTGCCCGTTCTTCAGCGCCAGACCGCCGAACGCTACGAACAGTTTGGTGTTCTGCACCACGCTCGACCAGTGCGTGACTTTGCCGGCGACGGGGTCGTAAGTGCCGATGACATGCGGCAGAAAGAACTGCGCCGCGCCCCAGCTGTAGTTGCCGGCCTGGTCGATGCATCCGCCGCCGGCGAACAGGAATCGGCGCGCCAGCGTGCGCGCGTGGTGGACGCGTCCAGCCGATGACCAGCCGTAGGATCCGCCGAAGATCGACTCGCCACCGAAGCGGGTGCGTGTGCGCTCGAGTGCGTCGGCCGCGAGGTCGAGCGCGTGGTCCCACGAGACTTCGATGAAACGCTCGGTGCCGCGCGCGGTGCGGTCGCTCCATTCGCGCTTTTTCAGCCAGCTTTCGCGCACCGCCGGTCGCGAGATCCGCAATGGCGAATACACCATGTCGGGGATCGACCGCAGCATCGGTGAGGGATGCGGGTCATGTTCGAACGGTTCGCATTCGGCGAGGCGCCCGTTGCGCACGATCGCGGTGAACGCACCCCAGTGCGATAGAGACGAGAAGCGTTGGTCGGCCATTTGCAGCTCTCCTTGTTGAACCAAGGATAGCAACGGCGACGCCGACGAAGGATCAGCCGAACGGCTGGTTCACCACGTGCGTCGGCGCGTGTGGCGTCGTATCGCTATTTGAGCTCTGCTCTCACGATGCGCGTGCCCTCGACCATCGCTGCGAGCTTCGCCTGCGCCACCTCGCGCGGCAGGTACTTCATGCCGCAATCCGGGGCGATGATGAGGTTTTCGGCCTTCGCGTAAGGCAACGCCCGACGGATGCGTGCGGCGACTTCCGCGGGCGTTTCGATCCTCAGGTCCTCGAGATTGATCACCCCGAGAATGATTTTCTTCTGCGGCAACTGCGCGAGCACTGCGCAATCGAGGTTGGACTGCGCCGTCTCGATCGAGACTTGATGGCAAGCGCAGCCGGCCAATTCACCCAGGAACGAATATCCGGAGGGCCGCTCGTGGATGATCGCCGCGTAGCCAAAGCAGATATGCACCGCCGTGGTGCCGGCGACACCATCGAGCGCGCGGTTGAGCGCTTTCAAGCCGTATTGGCGCGCTTCGTTCGGCCGCGCCTGCATGTAGGGCTCGTCCACCTGAACGATGTCGGCCCCGGCGGCGAACAAGTCTCGAATCTCTTCGTTCACCGCTACCGCGTAGTCCATCGCGGCGGCTTCACGGCTCTTGTCGTAGTAGTCGATCTGCGCCTGTTGCGACATCGTGAACGGGCCGGGCACGGTGATCTTCACCTGCCGCGTGGTGTGGCGCTTCAGGAATTTCAGGTCTTCGACTTCCACCGCATGCTTGCGGCGGATCTTGCCCACGACCCGCGGCACCGGATTGGGATGCCCACTCCGATCGAGCGCGCTGCCCGGGTTGTCGATGTCGACGCCCTCGAGCGCGGTGGCGAAGCGATTGGAATAGCTCTCGCGCCGGATCTCGCCGTCGGTGAGGATGTCCAGCCCGACTTCTTCCTGCGCCTTGATCGCCATGATCGTGGCGTCGTCCTGCGCTTCGGCCAGGAACGGCTCCGGGACGCGCCACAGCTCTGTCGCACGAACGCGCGGCGGAAAGCGACCGGCGAGCTTTTTGCGATCGATCAGCCACTCGGGCTGCGGATAACTTCCAACCAAAGTCGTCGGCAACAACATCTGCGCTCCCCGTTCACTCTTCATCACTTCAGGCCGTCACCGTTCAAGGCGCAAGCCCCTGGAAAATCTTCTCGCGGCCGATTTTGATGCCCGACTTGCCGTCGTACAAGAAAATATCGGCGGTCGCGAACGTCTCGCCGTACGACTCCGGAATGAACGAACCGGTGCCGATCGCGTCCACCGGCACGCGCGCGTTGCCGAACATCTTGCACTTGAACAGATTGAAGCCCGAGGAGCCGACGATTTTCGCCGCGCTGAACCCGGCAGCATCGAGCCGCTGGCGCATGTGGATCACCGCCGCCGCCGAAACACCGGTGCCGAACAGCACGCGGCGCACGCGATCCTTCACCACGTTGAGCGTGTCGGCATCGAAGGCTTCCTCGCCCATCACCGTGCGCACCGCCTCGTATTCGTTCACCACGTGCAGCCAGTTGCACAGGATCTCGACCGAGCGCTCATAGCTCAGCCCTTCGGCGAACCGGTCACCGTGCGTGTCGATGCGAAACGACAGCGTGCGCGCCGCGTTGGCCTGCTTGGGCAGGTACTCGCCGAACCACCACTTGCATACCTCCAGCGCATCGCTGTATTCGCGCGCGTAGAAGTCGACCAGCACCGTGAGGTTTTCCTGCGGATGCGTCTCGGTGTACATCTGCGCTACCCGCAGCGTCGAGCCGGCGTAGCCGATCAGCGAGTGCGGCATGGTGCCGATGCCGTATTGCTGGCCGTAGAAGTGCGCGTTCAGATCCTGCGAGGTGCCCACGAACCCGACCGCGCCGTGCAGTTTCGCCATGCGACTGCCGACCGACGCACCGTACGCGGCAAGTTGCGTCATCTCGTCACCGGCAGCGTGACGCGCGTGCATGTCGATGAACGCCGCTTTCGGCAGATTCATCGCCATCTTGTAGGCGTTGTAGGCCGACACGCAGGGAAAGCCGACGCGCTGCAGGATCAGCGTCTCGAGCTCGCTCAGCGCGGCGAACGATCCGGAGTAGGTGAACAACGGCTTCTGATCGGGCACCGAGCCGCCTTCCTCGTACAGCCGATTGATGCGCAGCGGCGTGGCTGCGCTCGGGTAGTACCGCAGCAGGAAGTCGACGGCGGGCTGCACCGCGCACAGCACGCGCCGGCGCATGAAAACGCCGTAGGTCACCGTCATGTCGCCAAATTTCTCCACCACCTGACGCGTCTTGGTGAAGTACTTGTCGGTGCGCGTGCGCACATACTCGGCAGCGTGCGCTTGCGCATTGTCGGCGTTGGCGAGTGGGCGTGTATCCCGGGGGGCGTTCATGGCGGCCTCGCTGATCGGCAAGCGAAGCGCGCATTCTAGGGAATGTCCGAGCTAGGGGTCTCGCCTACCCGTAACTCGCACCCTCTCGGGCAGAACCCGTCTCAGCGTGCAACGGCTGGCGGCGGTGGCGTGTCCGGCGGTGGCGGATAGGCCGAAGCGTCCGCCGGCGGCCCGTAGGACGGACGTGGTGGCGGCGGGGGCGGGTTATAGCTGCGCCGATCGACCCATCCGGCGCGTCGATCAACCGGAATCTTGTGGCCGCGGTCGTACATGCATTGCCGGTAGGTCGCGTCGTAGCGGCGCTGGAACGCTGCGCCGGAGGCGTAAGCGGCGTCCGAACCGATCAGCCCGCCCATCAGCAGACCAACGCCTGCGCCGACGCCCGCCGCGCGCGATCCGCCGATCAGCGCGCCGGCTCCGGCGCCGATCGCCGTGCCCAGCACCGCGCTGCGTGCTGCGCTGTCGGCGGCCGCTTGGCCCGGCGATACACCGCTGACCTGATCTTCGGCGATCTGACGGCACCCCGCGTCGTCGCTGCGAAACGCTTCCATCGATTTGCCGCTGCCCGGGCGCGCAGAGAGGCTCGGGCCGGGAGGCGCCGTTGCGCAGCCGGCCAGCACGCCGATGAGAAGCACCACCAGAGCGAGACGTTTGGCGTTCATTTCGATCTCGCTACCGCTGCGCCGGGGGTTGCGGCGCCACGCGCTGCCATCCGCCCGCGCACTCCTTGACATAGGGGTAGTAGGCCTGGGCCTCGTTGCAGTAGTACCACCAGGTCTGCTGCGGTTGCGCCGCCGGCGCGTCGCGCTCGATGTATTCGTACTGCGGGGTCGAGTAATAGGCCGGCGGCGGGCTGTAGTAATACGAGGGGCCGTAATAGCCGTGGTACCAGATCGGCGCCGCAATGACCGGTGCGCCGATATAGACGCCGACACGCGGGCGCCAATGTCCGCCGTGGCGAACCGGCGAGAAGGCTGGTCGGCTGTGCACCGCGCCGCGATAAGACGGTCCGTGCGCCTCGGCAGGAACCGGCGCGAAGGCGCTCAGGCCGGCCAGGCCCGCCGACACCAGCAACCATCGGAACCAAACTCGAACCCGCCCTTGGATCTTCATTGCCACTCCACACGCTCGTCGACGCAACGTATGACGTCGATTATGCGAGTGGGTTGACCAGGCCGGACCGACCTTTACAAATTGATTCAATTT
>CADEDU010000088.1:0-5479 GCA_902826155.1 uncultured beta proteobacterium | reverse complement strand
AACTGGCGCGGCGAGACGTTGACCGAAATGTGCTCGAGCAGCAGACCCTGCCTGCGCCAGGCCACGAACTGGCGGCTCGCGCGTTCGATGATCCATTGCCCGATCGCTTCGATCAGCCCGGTTTCCTCCGCGATACCGATGAATTCGCTCGGCTTGAGCAGGCCGCGCGTGGGATGGTTCCAGCAGATCAGGGCTTCGACACCGAGGCGCTGGGTGCGCACGTCGAGTTGCGGCTGGTAATGCAGCACGAACTCGCGGCGTTCGATGGCGCGACGCAGATCCACATTCATCGTCATGCGGCCTTGCGCTTCGCGATCCATGTCCGCTTCGAAGAAGGCGTATCCGGCGCGGCCGTTCGCCTTGGCGCGATACATCGCCATGTCGGCGTGCTGCAGCAGCGTGTCGGCGTTCGCGCCGTCGGCCGGGAACATGGCGATCCCGATGCTCGCGCTCACGAACGCGATGCCGGTCGACAACTCGAACGGCTTGCTCAAGGCGTCCACGCAATGCTCGGCGATCCGCGCCGCCTGACGTGCATCGGGCAGCTCGAGCAGCGTGGCGACGAACTCGTCGCCGCCGAGCCGCGCCACCATGTCCCACTTGCGCACGCCGGCACGCAGTCGTTGCGCCGCTTGCACCAGCAACTCGTCGCCGACCGCGTGTCCGAAGGTGTCGTTGATACTGGAGAAGCCGTCGAGATCCACGAACAGCATTGCAAACTGCATGTTCTCGTGTTGCGCGCGCGCGATCTCACGCTGCAATTCGGTCATGAACAGACGCCGGTTGGGCAGCTGCGTGAGCGAGTCGAAGTTCGCGTTGCGCTGCAGTTCGGCGTCGCGCCGCGCTGCTTCGATCGCCACGGCGATGCGGTCGCCGAGGCGCCTGAGCAGCTCGATGTGATCCGCGTTCGGCGCGGCGCCCTCGGGATGGGTCACCACGATCAACGCCGCGAGCGCTTCGTCGATCACCACCGGCAGCACGAACGCGACCGATTCCGGGGCCAGCAGCGGCGCGCCGGCCGAGGTGTGGATCTGGCACTGCCGACCCGACTCGCGCACGCCGTCGCGGTTCTCGAGCAGGCGCTCGATCAGCGGCGCATCGAGTACGACCGTCGCCGCCGCGCCCGCGGCATCGATGCCGCTCGCATAGAGCGCGAACCGTCTCGCGCGCGCCGACTCGGCAATCATCAGCTGGCAGCGATCCGCCGGCACCAGTTCGGCGATGCGCTGCACCACGTGCTCCGCGATGCGTTCGATGCTGAGTTTCGACAGGATCACGCCGTCGATCTCGGCCAGCGCGCGCATCGCGTCGAACTGGTGGCCAAGCTGCGCCGACATGTCGTTGAACGCGTGGCCCAGTTCGGTGAATTCGTCGTTGCCTGCGGGCTGCACGCGCGCGTCGAACTCGCGCGCAGCCAGCCGCCGGGTCGCCGACCTGAGCGCCGCGAGCGGACCAAGTGTCCGCCGCACGTGCGCAGAGCCCAGGAACAGCGCGATCAGCAGGCCGAGCGCGATTGCCGGAACGAAAATGCGACCGACGGTTTCCGCGGTCGCGAGCGCGCGCGATTCGGGTTGGCTCACCACCACCAGCCACGATGGCGCGCGGAAGTGACTCGGCAGGAACACCTCGCGGTAGCTGGTGCGAAAGCGCACTTCGCCGTCGCTCCACATGCCGCGGCCGAACGGGGAGTGCCCGACCTTGGGATGGATCTCCGCGATGCGGTGCATGTCATCGGGCGCCGAGCAGTAGAGCGGGCGCCGACTGTTGTCGAACACGCAAGCGCTCGTCAGCGACGGCAGATCGTCCGCGTCGCCCCACAGCGACTCGGCCCTCACTTCGGCTGCAAGCGTGTCACTGCCGTTGCGCGCTCGACGCAGCATCCACACGCTGAGGAGACCGGCGTTATCGGCGTGGACGGCGATCGTTGCGCGGCCCGCGTCGAGATGCGCGATGGCGTCGGGTGCATGGTCGAGGGACGGCAGACTCGATGCAGCTCCGAACAGCATCCGAGCGGGCGTGCTGCCTTGGATCAATGCGAGGGTGCGAAACCAGCGGTTGTTCGACGCCTCATTGCCGAGCTGTTCGATGTCGTGCAGCGAAGCCTCGGCCGTCATGAGTCGTTCGAGCAGCGACGAGGTGTAGGTCTGCACGGCCTGTGCGAGTTGTGCCTCGCGCGATTCGACCAGCGCGGTCTTGATCCAGCCGTAGAACACCCCGATCGAGATCGCCACCGGCAGCAGCGCGCTGGCGACGAACATGGCCAGCACGCGTCGCCCGACGCGAGTACTCAGGCCACCGGAGGGCTGGGTCACGAGTCATGCTCCGGCGGGGTCAGGGATCGAAATCCTTGCCCAGCCCGATGAAGCGCCCGTCCCAGGCGCGCACCACGTCGTCGGCACTTTCCTTGGCGTTCATGTTTTCCTTGAAATCGCCATCCTTGCCGACGCTGAACAGATCGAAATCGGTGTTGAGAGGCTTTAGCCACTTGTCCTTGCGCGGCTTCACGCCCTTTTGGGCGTAGTCGAGATACACGTACGAATTGCCCCATGGATCCAGCAGGCCGCCTGCGCCGACGGTGGCCAGGTCGGGGGGCAACTGCCGGTTCTCGCGCTGGTAGTCGATGATGCGTGACTGCAGATCACCGATTTCGCTCACCGCCTTGGCGATGCGCGCCCGCTCGCGATAGTCGGCGTACATGGGCACTGCGATGGCCATCAGGACGCCGAGCACCGCGGTGGCGATCAGCATCTCCAACCAGGTGAAGCCGCGCATGCCTTCACGCCGAGGCGGCCGCACGCGTGAGGGCTGGCGCATTGGTTTGCGCACAAGTTGGCACAACGGTTGGCAACTTGCGCCCGCAAACGAATTGCGATTTCGATCGATCGGGCAGGGCATGGCGAGGAAGCGCGCGGTCTCAGAAGGGATCACGGCGGGCGGTCGCAAGTCCCGTTCCGATTTCTGCGGCACGTGCCACGTGGTGCGACATCGTTGACACACGCACAGGGGATGCGTGGATGCCCCTGGCACGGGTTGTAGACTTGACGTACCGCTCGTCGCGACCAGCCACCACAGAGATCCGATCCGTGACCCATTCCCTCCGCGGCGCCGACATCCTGGCGCGCTCGCTGGCTGCTGCCGGCACCCGCAAAGTGTTCTCGCTGTCGGGTAATCACATCATGCCGATCTTCGATGCCACGATCGAGGCGAAGCTCGACATCGTCCATGTGCGCCATGAAGGCGCTGCTACGCACATGGCTGACGCGTGGGGGCGCCTGACCGGCGAGCCCGGTGTGTGTTTGTTCACGGGCGGGCCGGGCCACGCGAACGCGGTGGGGCCGTTGGTCACCGCGCTGGGCGCCGAGTCGCCCGTGGTGATGCTCTCGGGCCACGCCCCGCTCGGCCAGCTCGGCTTCGATGCTTTTCAGGAACTGCGCCAGGCCGAGATGGCCGCGCCCGCCACCAAAGCGTCATGGACCGCGCAAACCTCGCACGGACTGGGCGCCGACATCGCGCGGGCAATGCGCATCGCCAAATCCGGCCGGCCCGGGCCGGTGCACGTGAGCATTCCCACCGACATCATGGAGGCGCTGGTCGATGACGGCGAGCGCTTCATCGCAGGCCGTGATGCGTGCCGCTCTGTGCCCAACGCTCTGTCCGCCGAGATCGCCGAGTCGATCGTGGCGCAACTGCGCAAGGCCAGGCGCCCGCTGGTGCTCACCGGCCCGATGATGGGCAACGGCGATGCACGCGCGCTGCGCGAGAAGCTGGCGCAGGTGTCGGGCGTGCCGGTGCTCTACATGGAAAGTCCGCGCGGCGTGGCCGACCCTACGCTCGGTGCCATTGCCGAAGTGCTGGCGCAGGCCGATCTGGTGCTCATGCTGGGCAAGAAGCTCGACTTCACCGTGCGCTTCGGTCAGGCGCCGCTGTTCGATGCGACCTGCCGCTTCATTCAAATCGATCCGGACGCTGCCGCACTGGATCGCGCGCGTGTGGCGATCGGCGACGCCTCGCGCATTGTGTTCGCAACGCTCGCCGATGCTATGCCGGCGGCGCACGCGCTGATCACGGCTTGGTCCGCGGGCAAACCGGTGAGCGGCGCGTGGGCCGATGAGGTCGCGGCGGCGCAGGCGTTCCGTCCGCAAGAGTGGGGATCGATCGCCTCGCACGACGGTGCCATCCACGGACTGCATGTCGGTCAGGCAGTGCGCGGATTGATCGATCGACTGCCCGCGCCGATTTACGTGTCCGACGGTGGCGAATGCAGTCAATGGTCGCAGGCGTGCGTGGGCGAGCGCGCGGCGATGCGCATGACCAATGGCCCGGGCGGTGCGATTGGCGGTGGGGTGGCGTTCGCGATCGCGGCGGCGGTCGCGCAACCGCGTTCTCCGGTGGTGCTCACCATCGGCGATGGCTCGTTCGGCTATCACATGGCCGAATACGAGACGGCCGTGCGCTGCAAGGCGCCGTTCGTGGCGATCGTCGGCAACGACTCGTGCTGGAACGCCGAGCATCAGATCCAATTGCGCGTGTATGGCGCCGAGCGCGCGATCGGTTGCGAGATGCTCGCCACGCGTTACGACCAGGTCGTGACGGCACTCGGTGGACACGGCGAACTCGTCACGCGCGCAGCTGATCTGCCGGCAGCGCTCGATCGTGCGATCCAGTCGGGCAAGCCGGCTTGTGTGAACGTGATGGTGCAGCGGGTGGCGGCGCCCACGTTCTCGCGGCGCGCGATCCAGCCGAGCGTAAGCGGGGCGTAGACTTCGCCGCGGTCGCGCGTGAGGCGCCGATGCGAAGGTCCTTGTGAGGAGGAGCCTCTGATGACACGAGTTCGTTGGGTCTCGTTACTGGGCGTAATCGCCGCCGCCACTGCCGCGACATCCGTGGCGGTCGCGCAGACCTATCCGGTCAAACCGGTCAAGTTCCTGGTGCCGTTCGCGCCGGGCGGGGCCACCGACATCGCCGCGCGCATGCTCGGCCATAAACTCGGCGAACTGTGGGGGCAGACGGTCATCATCGAGAATCGCGGCGGCGCGGCCGGCAACATCGCGGCGGCCGAGATGGCCAAGGCGGCGCCCGACGGCTACACGTTGTTCTTCACCTCGGGTTCGGTCGTCACGGCTAACGAACACGTGTATCCGAACATCGCGTTCAATCCGGATCGCGATTTCGTGCCGATCACCAACGTCGTGCGCGGCCCGCAGGTGATCGTGGTGCCCGCCGGTTCGCCGCATCGCAACCTCAAGGATCTGATCGCCGCGGCACAACGCGAGCCGCGCGGCATGAATTTCGGCCACGCCGGCGTGGGCAGCCAGACGCATCTGGCCGCGGAAAATTTTCTGTACGCGGCGCGCATCGACATGCAGCACGTGCCCTACAAGGGCGAGGGCCCGGCACTGACCGATCTGGGGGCCGGGCAGACGGCGATGGCCCCCCCCAATCTTTCCGCGGCGATCAGCTTCATCAACAGCGGCAAGCT
>CADEDU010000087.1:12790-30787 GCA_902826155.1 uncultured beta proteobacterium | reverse complement strand
AGATCGACGACGTCATCCTGGTCGGCGGCATGACCCGCATGCCCAAGGTGCAGGAGAAGGTGCGCGAGTTCTTCGGCAAGGAACCGCGCAAGGACGTCAATCCGGACGAGGCGGTGGCGATCGGCGCCGGCATCCAGGGCGGCGTGCTCAAAGGCGACGTGAAAGACGTGCTGCTGCTCGATGTCACCCCGCTGTCGCTGGGCATCGAGACGCTTGGTGGCGTGATGACCAAGCTCATCAAGAAGAACACCACGATCCCCACCAAGGCGAATCAGGTGTTCTCAACGGCCGAAGACGGGCAGACCGCAGTGACGATCCACGTGCTGCAGGGCGAGCGCGACGTGGCCGGAGGCAACAAGAGCCTCGGTCAGTTCAATCTCGAAGGGATCCCGCCCTCGCCGCGCGGCATGCCGCAGATCGAGGTCACGTTCGACATCGACGCCAACGGCATCCTGCACGTGTCGGCCAAGGACAAGGCGACCAACAAGGAAAACAAGATCACCATCAAGGCCAACTCGGGCTTGTCCGAGGATGAGATCCAACGCATGGTGAAAGACGCCGAGGCCAATGCCGCCGAAGACAAGAAACTGCTCGAACTGGTCACCGCGCGCAATCAGCTCGACGCACTGGTGCATTCGGTGAAGAAGTCGCTCACCGAACACGGCGACAAGATCGATGCGGGCGAGAAGTCGAACATCGAGGCGGCGTTGAAGGAAGCCGAAGAGGCGGTGAAGTCCGACGACAAAGCAACGATCGAGGCCAAGTCGCAGGCGCTCGCACAGGCTTCGCAGAAACTGGGCGAGAAGATGTATGCCGATGCGCAGGCGCAGCAGGCGCAACAGCCGGGAGCCGAGCAGGCCGAGGCGGGCGCGCGCAGCGCGGGCAAGAAGGCCGACGATGCCAATGTCGTGGATGCTGAGTTCACGGAAGTCAAAGACAAGAAGGGTTAGAACGTCATGCGCGGGTGAGGCCGTGCTGATGGGCTGAGGATGGGCGTCGCGCATGACGTCCTAACTGGCCGAGTTCGAGCGTCGGGATGAAACAGCGACGCTCAACTCGGCCGTTTGCGTGAGTGGGATCCTGACCGAAGATGGCGACTAAACGCGACTACTACGAAGTGCTGGGGCTCAATCGCGACGCGGACGACGACGCGATCAAGAAGGCCTATCGCAAGCTCGCGATGAAGTTCCACCCTGACCGCAATCCGGACGACAAGGCCTCCGAAGAGAAATTCAAGGAGGGCAAGGAAGCCTACGAAATCCTCTCCGACGAGAACAAGCGCGCGGCCTACGATCGCTTCGGTCACGCCGGTGTCGATCCGCAGGCCGCCGCGGGCGGGCCAGGATTCAGCGGCGGCTTCGCCGAAGCGTTCGGCGACATCTTCGGGGAGATCTTCGGCGCGCAGCGCGGCGGTCGCTCGAACGTATTTCGCGGGGCCGACCTGCGCTACAACCTCGAGATCACCCTCGAGGAAGCCGCGCGCGGCACCGAAACCAAGATTCGAATCCCGACTGCCGAAGAGTGCGGAACCTGCCATGGCAGCGGCGCCAAGCCCGGCACGCAAGCCAAGACATGCTCGACCTGCAACGGCGCGGGCCAAGTGCGCGTATCACAGGGTTTCTTCTCGCTGCAGCAGACCTGTCCGAACTGTCGTGGTGCGGGCAAGGTGATCACCGATCCGTGCGGCACCTGCCACGGAGCCGGGCGCGTGAAGTCGCAGAAGACCCTCTCGGTGAAGATCCCCGCCGGCATCGACGACGGCGATCGCATCCGTCACTCCGGTGGTGGCGAGGCCGGCGTGAACGGCGGACCGACCGGCGATCTCTACGTGCAGATTTCGATCAAGGAGCACCCGGTGTTCCAGCGTGATCGCGACGATCTGCACTGCGAGATGCCGGTGAGCTTCGCGACCGCAGCACTCGGCGGTGAGATCGAGATTCCGACCCTCGATGGTTCGGCGAAGATCAAGATCCCCTCCGAGACTCAGACCGGCCGCACCTTCCGGTTGCGCGGCAAGGGCATCAAGGGGTTGCGTTCGGCCCATCCGGGCGATCTGCTGTGCCACGTGGTGCTGGAGACGCCGATCAATCTCAACGAAAAACAGCGCGACCTGCTGCGCGAGTTCGACGCCATCACGCGCACTCACGCAGAGCGCCACAACCCCCGCGCCAAGACCTGGATGGACCGGGTGAAGGATTTCTTCGCCTCGTAGTCGCGCGCGGCGCGAGCCGTGGAGGAGGTCACGGCGCCCCAAGGTGGGTCGGGCGGGCCGAGGAAATAGCACTAGCGGAGTTACAGAATCTTCAATTAGTCTTCCGTCTCAGTCACAGGAAAAACAATAAGTGACTGATTTAGATAGAAGACCCACATGCCCCTGCCCTGCTCACGTCGTCTGCGCCTGGTTCGGCCGCTTCTCGCCGGACTGCTCGCGGCAGCAATGACCGGTCCGGCCTGGTCCGACCAGTTGCTGGACGATGCCCGCCGCCTGCTCGGCGCCAAAGACGCCAAGGGCGCCCTCGAGTTGCTCAGCCCCCATGAGTCCAAACGGGCGGGCGAAGTCGATTTCGACTATCTGCTGGGCGTGGCCGCGATCGACGCCGGCGATCCGCAACGTGCCGTGTTCGCCCTCGAACGCGTACTCGCAGTGCAACCGGACTTCCACGTTGCGCGCGCCGAGATCGCGCGGGCGTACTTTGCGCTTGGCGAGCGCGGCAATGCCCAACGCGAATTCCGCACCGTTCGCGAGCAGACCTCGGTGCCCGCCGAAGCCCGCACGACCATCGACAAGTATCTGTCGGCCCTCGAGCCGGCCCGCACGCGATTGGCGGGTTACCTCGAGGCAAGCATCGGCTACGACACGAACGTCAACAGCGCCACGTCCCTCACCCAGGTCGCGATTCCTCTGGCGAGCGGTGCGGTGCTCGACGTGACGCTGAACTCCTCGTCGGTGCGTCGCAAGGACAAGTACTTCGCCGTCGGCGGCGGCGTGACGCTCTCGCACGAGCTCACCCAGGCCTGGTCGGTGATCGGTGCGGCCTCCGGATCGCAGCGGACCAACCGTCGCGCCGATCAGTTCGACACCTCCACCATCGATGCCTCGCTCGGCACGCGCTACGTGCTGGGCCAGCACGCGTTCTCGCTGGCCGGCCAGTCGCAGACCTTCCGTCTCGACGACGACCGCTTTCGCGATTCGGTAGGCGCACTGGCGCAGTGGCAGATCAACCTGAGCGAGATCAATCAGGTCACCGCCTTCGCTCAGCAGGCGCGCCTGTCGTATCCGGGCCAGCCGGTTCGCGATGCCGACCGGCACATCTTCGGCGCGGCGTACGCCCATGCCTTTCCGGCGCTGCGCAACATGGTGCTGTTCGGCAGCGTATACGGCGGCAATGAAATCGCGCGCGAAGGCCGATTCCCGCATCTGGGCCACAAGCCGCTCGGCTTGCGGCTGGGCGGCCAGTTCGCGTTGCTCCCCTCCACGACACTGTTCTTCGGTGGCAGCCACGAGCAGCGGCGCTACAACGGTGCCGATCCGCTGTTTGGCACTGAGCGGCGCGACAACCAGACGGACTGGCGCCTGGGCGTGACCTACACGATCGCGCCGGGCTGGTCGGTGACTCCGCAGCTCACCCACACCGAGAATCGCTCGAACATCGGTTTGAACGCGTACAAGCGGACGGTTGGCTCGGTCGCGGTTCGTCGCGATTTCTGAGGGCGGGCCGCTTTCAAGCGATTAGGCTGCTCAAGTCGCCCGCCGCCTGAACCGTCCAAAACGATTATTGCAACATTGTCTCAGGCGGCGTAGCCTTAAAAGCCTCCAGTCGTCGAGGTCAATGCCGTCATGTCTTTGCGTCTGTCTGCCCGCGCGCGTGGGTTCGGACACGTTCTGCGCTGGTTGGTCGCGAGCTTGGCTCTGCTCGTCGCGCAGGTCCACGCGAACACCGCCCCCTCGGGGTCCCAACCGCCCGCCGCCATCGTCGAATTCGTCGTCGGCACTGTGATCGTGCAGGGCGCCGACAGCACCTCGCGCATGATCGAGAAGGGCAACCTGCTCTTTAGCGGCGAGCGGATTCTCACCAATCAAGGTCGCGTGCAACTGCGTTTCGCCGACGGCGCGTTCGTCTCGCTGCTGCCCGATACCGAATTCCATATCGTCGACTATCGCTTCGACGGTGCGACTGACGGCAACGAAGCAGGCTTCTACTCGCTGGTGAAGGGCACCATCCGCATGGTGAGCGGTCTCATCGGCCGCATCCATCGCGCGCGTTTTCAGATCTCCACACCCACCGCCACCATCGGACTGCGCGGGACCGGCGGCGTGATCAGCGTGGACAACCAAGGCGCGACGCGTCTGTTCGGAACCAGCGGGGTGTGGGTGCTGAGCAACACGCTGGGCACGATCGAAGTAAGCGCCGGATCGAGCGCGATCGTCACGACTGATCGCACGCAACCGCCACGCATCACCTCAGAGGCGCCACCCACGCCCAGCAGCACGACGACGCTCACCCGACCGGCGAGCGCGACCACGGCAGATCTGACCGGCACCTCGACCACGATCCCATTCACCGGATCGCTGCCCGCGCGCTCGAGCAGCGCGTCACCGGGCGTAGCGCTGGTGGTCGGAGGCTCACCGGCGACGAACGTGACCCAGGAAACCGGATCCGGCTCCAACGGCAGCGGCCAGCCTGGGGCGCAGACCCGAGCGCTGTACGCCTATGGCCTGGTCGAACAGCAAGGCAATGCGCTTGCAGTCACCAGCGGCAGCGCAAGCGCTCAAGGCATCGCGAGCGCTCAAGGCAGCGAGATCGGCGCGAGCGGTGGGGCCGTCAATCGGATGGGTAGCGTCGCGCTGTCGAACGCGAGCCCGGCGGGTTCGCGCATCGAGGGTGGCACCGACGGCACTCTCGAATGGGGACGCTGGACGAACAACGTCGAGCTCACGCAGAACGGCACGACTCGATTGCTGCGTTTCGGTCCCAACGAAGGCCTGCACTACATTGCCGGCGCGGCGAGCACCTCACTGCCCACCACCAACGCCGGCACGATCGGCTATACCGCGTACACGCTGTCGAGCGCGACTGCACCGACCTTCGCAGGCACCAACGTGCCGAGCGGATCGTTGACCGCGAGCATGGGGGTGGACTTCACGACGGGACGCGTCGGGCTCAGTCTCAACGCCGCGTTCCCCAACTTCAACGTGCAGATGAACACGCCCGGCGGCGCGACGAATCCGTCGCAATGGACCACGCAGATCGACACCGGCAATGCGCAGTTCAGCGGGCAGTTCGGTACGGTGCAAGTGACTGGCAATGCGCCGGCCACGATCTGCCCTGGCGGTTGCACCGGTCAGTTCAACGGGTTCTTCTCGGGTGCGGCCGCCGCGCAAGCGGGCTTGGTCTATCGTGCCCAGCCGGTCAACGCCACCGCCGAAAGCACGGTGCTGCAGGGCGCGGCGGTGTTCAGAAAAGCGCCGTAGGCCTCGCGCCGCTCAAGCGCGGCGCCAGGTCGTGCCGCCCGCGCCGTCCTCGAGCACGATCCCTGCATCGAGCAGCAGCTTGCGGATCTCATCGGCGCGCTTGAAGTTCCTCGCCTTGCGTGCCTGATTGCGCTCGTCGATGTACGCCTCGACGCTCTGGTCGAGGCCGGCGGGCACGTCGCCTGTCGCCTGGCTCGATCCGAGCTGACCTTGCAGGAATGCGACCGGATCGCCTTGCAACAGGCCCAACGTGCCGCCAAGTGCACGCAGCAATCCGGCGTGCTGCCCCGACCCGGAACGATTGGCCTGCGCCGCAAGATCGAACAGCACCGCCATCGCATCGGCGGTGTTGAAGTCATCGTCCATCGCGGCCTTGAATCGCGCCGCGAACGGATCGGTCCAATCGATGGCCGTGCCCTGCGCGATGGCCGTGCCCTGCGGCGGCGCGTTCTTGAGTGCGGTGTAAAGGCGCGTCAAGGCGCTGCGCGCCTCGTCCAGATGGTGATCGGAGTAATTGAGCGGGCTGCGGTAGTGCGCGCGCAGGATGAAGAACCGCACCACCTCGGGGTGATAGCGCGCCAGCACTTCACGGATGGTGAAGAAGTTGCCGAGCGACTTCGACATCTTCTCGTCGTCGACGCGAACGAAGCCGTTGTGCATCCACAGGTTCACGAACGTGCGGCCGCTTGCGCCCTCGGACTGTGCGATCTCGTTCTCGTGGTGCGGGAACTGCAGGTCGGCCCCGCCGCCGTGGATGTCGAAATGCTCACCCAGCAACGCCGAGCTCATCGCCGAGCACTCGATGTGCCAACCCGGCCGGCCGGCGCCGTACTTCGACGGCCAGGACGGCTCGTTCTCCTTGGCGCGTTTCCACAGCACGAAATCGAGCGGATCGCGCTTGTCCTGGTCGACCTCGACGCGCTCGCCGGCGCGCAGTTCGTCGAGCGATTTGCCGGAGAGCTTGCCGTAGCCGCTGAACTTGCGGACCGCATAGTTCACGTCGCCGTCGGCTGCCTGATAGGCCAGGCCCTTGTTCTCGAGCACGCCGATGAGGCCGAGCATCTGCGGAACGTACTGCGTCGCACGCGGCTCGTGGTCGGGTTTTTGCACGCCGAGCGCGGCGGCGTCTTCGTCCATGAAGCGGATGAACCGGTCGGTCAGCTGCGAGATGGTCTCGCCGTTCTCGACCGCGCGCCTGATGATCTTGTCGTCGATATCGGTGATGTTGCGCACATACGTCACGCGGACCCCGCTCGAGCGCAGCCAGCGCTGCACCATGTCGAACACCACCATCACGCGCGCGTGGCCCAGGTGACAGTAGTCGTAGACCGTCATGCCGCACACGTACAAGCGCACGTGGCCGGCTTCGATCGGCTGCAGCGACTCTTTGGAGCGGGTGAGCGTGTTGTAGATCTTCATCGGGGCACGATGGGCCGAACCGAGAGGGCTTCGCCTTGGCACCGCCTGACGGTGAGGGAAGCCGGGATGTTTGTTGCTAGAATCGCGCGCTTGCCAGACTTCACGCGGCCCATTCAAGCGGCGGCGCAGTATAGCAAATGGGTTTTCGCACCCCCCTCGTCCTGGCGTTCTGCTCGACCCTGCTGTTCTGCGCGATCGGCGCGCGCCCGATCGCGGCACAACCCGCCTCGGCGACAGGCAAGTCCCCGGTCGTTGTGCCGGCCGAAGTCCAGGAGGCCGATCGGGCCTATCGACGAGGCGAATACGCCGATGCACGCCAGCGCATCGAACAGTTCCTGAAGAAGGAGCCCAAGGATTCGCGTGCGCGTTTCCTGCGCGGGCTGATCCTGATCGAACAGCGCCAGCCCGACGCCGCCATCGTGGCGTTCAACGAACTGGCGATGGAGCAGCCCGAATTGCCCGAGCCGCACAACAATCTCGCCGTGCTCTACGCCGCACGCGGTGACTACGACAAGGCCCGCGATGCACTGCAAAGCGCCCTACTCGCCAACCCCAACGATGCGATCGCGCACGAGAATCTGGGCGACATCTACGTGCGCCTGGCCCAGCGCTCGTACGAGCGCGCGATCGCCGGCGGCGCGGGTGGACGCGTTCTGCGCACGAAGCTGACGCTGGCACGCGAACTCGCCCAAGGCGCGAAGCCTGCGACCGGCTCCGGCCAAGCCACTCCCTCGAACCCCGGCGCGCCCGCCGCCGCGGTCACGCCCTCTCCACCCACCACCGGAGTCACTCAGTGAGAATCCTCGCTTTCCTTGCCGCCCTGTTGATCGCGGCGCCCACCCTGGCGCAGAACACCCGTGTCGAACTGGCCACCAATCGCGGCGTCATCGTGCTCGAACTGGATGACAAGAAAGCACCCAAGTCCGTCGCCAACTTCGTGCAGTATGTGAAGGACGGCCACTACAACGGCACGATCTTCCACCGGGTGATCGACGGCTTCATGATCCAGGGCGGGGGCTTCGACAAGGACATGAACCAGAAGCCCACGCGCGCAACGATCGAGAACGAGGCGGGCAACGGCCTGAAGAACGACGTCGGCACGGTTGCGATGGCCCGCACACCCAACCCTCATTCGGCGAGCGCACAGTTCTTCATCAACGTGAAGAACAACGACTTCCTCAATTTCCGCGAACCTTCGCCGCAGGGCTTCGGCTACGCGGTGTTCGGCAAGGTCGTCACCGGCATGGATGTGGTCGAGAAGATCACCAAGGTGGCCACGGGCAACGCCGGTGGTCATCAGAACGTCCCGCGCGAACCGATCATCATCGAGAAAGCTCGCGTCATCACGAAGTAACGCAAATCGAACGGACTGCGAAAGGCACATCATGGTCAGACTGCATACGAACTTCGGCGTGATCGGCATCGAACTCAACGAAACCGCGGCACCGATCAGCGCGAAGAACTTCCTGCACTACGTGAATAACGGGCACTACAACCAGACGCTGTTCCATCGGGTGATCGACGGGTTCATGATCCAGGGCGGCGGTTTCGACCCCACCATGAAACAGAAGCCCACTGCAGCGTCGATCCAGAACGAAGCCAACAACGGACTGAAGAACGAGACCTACACGGTCGCGATGGCGCGCACCGGCGAACCGCATTCGGCGACCAGCCAGTTCTTCATCAATGTCGCCAACAACGCGTTTCTCGATCACAAGTCGCAGACGCCGCAGGGTTGGGGATATTGCGTGTTCGGCAAGGTGGTCGAAGGCACCGAGGTCGTCGACAAGATCAAGGGGATGCCCACCGCCAAGCGCGGCTTTCACGATGACGTGCCGCAGTCCGATGTGATGATCGAGCGCGCCGAGGTCGTTTAGACCCCCAGCCGGCCGTCGCGCTTGAAGCCGGTCCTGTTCATCTCCGACCTGCATCTGAGCGCGGCGCGGCCCGCGGCGACCGATCTGCTGCTTCGCTTTCTGCGCGATGCGCATGCACGCAGCGCCGCGGCGCTGTACATCCTGGGCGACTTGTTCGACGCGTGGATCGGCGATGACGACACCGCTCCGCTCATCGAGCAGGTGTTCGCTGCGACCAGCGTACTTGCGAGCGCGGGAACGCCGGTCTACTTCATGCCGGGAAACCGCGACTTCCTGCTCGGATCACGCGCCGCCGCGCGCGGCAGCTTTACGCTGCTCGACGATCCCACGGTGATCGACCTGTGGGGCACGCGTACCGTGCTCACCCATGGCGACGATCTGTGCACCGACGACGCGCCTTATCAGGCATATCGGCGCCGTATCCGTTCGAGTTGGAGCCGCCGCTCGCTGCTCGCGTTGCCTCTGGCAGTGCGACGTGCCATTGCCCGCTATGCGCGCGCGAGGAGCGAACGCGCCAAGAGCGTCAAGTCGATGCAGATCATGGATGTCAACGAGGACGCGGTGCGCGAGCGGTTCGCGCAAAGCGGTGCCCGGCGAATGATCCACGGCCATACCCATCGGCCGGCCACGCATCGGCATGAAGTCGGCGGCCTCATCTGCGAGCGCTGGGTCCTTGCCGATTGGGCAGAAGCGGGAAGTTTTCTGCGGGCAACGCCGGATCGGCTGGAGTCGGTCGCGATCAACTGAAGCCCGCGTCCGCTCCACCTGCGCGCCGTGACGCGCCTGCGATCAAGACGCTCAGGCGTCGAGTCCGCGGGCGAGATCGGTCTTCAAGTCTTCCACGGATTCCAGCCCCACCGCCACGCGCAGCAGCCCTTCACCGATGCCGGCGGCCGCGCGTGCCTGCGCCGAGATCCGTCCATGGGTCGTGCTGGCCGGGTGGGTGATCGTCGTCTTGGTATCGCCCAGATTCGCGGTGATCGAGATCACGCGAGTGGCGTCGATCACGCGCCATGCGGCTTCGCGCGCACCCTTCACGTCGAACGAGACGATCGCCCCGCCCGAGCGTTGCTGGCGCATCGCCAGCGCGTGCTGCGGATGCGAGGCCAACCCAGGGTAGTAGACGCGCTCGACCCGCGGATGCTGCTCCAGCCATTGCGCCAGTGCCAGTGCACGCGAAGATTGCGCCTCCATGCGGATCCCCAACGTCTCGATGCCCTTGAGCAGCACCCAGGCGTTGAACGGCGACAGGCTCGGACCGGCCGTGCGCACGAACGGCAGCAATGCCTCCTCGATGAGTTGACGATCGGCGACCACCGCGCCACCCAGCACCCGTCCCTGTCCGTCGAGGTATTTCGTGGCCGAATGCACGACGACGTCGGCCCCCATCGACAGTGGCCGCTGCAGCGCGGGCGAACAGAAACAGTTGTCCACCACCAGCCGCGCGCCTGCCCGATGCGCGAGTTCGGCGAGCGCGGCGATGTCGTAGATCTCGGTGGTGGGATTGGCCGGCGTCTCCACGAACAGGAGCTTCGTATTGCCGCCGATCGCTGCGCGCCAGGCCTCGCTGGCGGTTCCGGCGACGAACGTGGTCGTCACGCCGAACTTGCTCAGGATGTTGGCGAACAGCTGCACCGTCGCCCCGAACACGCCGGCTGCGCATACGACGTGATCGCCGGCTTTGAGCGTTGCCATCGCGACCGCAAGGATCGCCGACATGCCCGATGCCGTGGCAATGCACGCCTGCCCGCCCTCCAGCGCGGCCAGCCGCTCCTGGAACATCGAGACGGTCGGATTGGTGAAGCGCGAATAGACGTTGCCCGCTTCGGTGCCGGAGAAACGCGCCGCCGCCTGGGCCGCGCTCTCGAACACGAAGCTCGAGGTGAGGAACAGCGCCTCGGCATGCTCGTTGAATTGACTGCGCACCTGTCCGGCGCGTACCGCTAATGTTTCCAGGTCCATGCTTTCGCTCGTATCGATTCGAACTGCGCGATCGATCGACGCGTGACGACCAGCACCCCGAAGGCCCGGTGTCGCACGAACAGGATTTGCGGGACTGTGCGGGCGCAGCGCTTGCGAGAACGCGACGCCACTCGCTACGACTACGTGAGCGGGCTGCAGAGATTCGTGAGTTGTTGTTCGAGTTCTACGAACTCCGCGCGCCGCAAGGCGCCAACCACTCAACTCTTTAGCCGCACTTGTAACGCGCCCGCAATCTGTCGATCAAATCGGCGCAAGCCCGACGTTACCGACGAAGCATTGTTCTGTCAAACCACCCGATGCAACGCCTGGCTGAGGGGTTGCGCCGTGGCTCCGGATGGACCTCAGCCGTCGGCGTGCACGCGACGCGCCGACCCGACAGCGGCGCTCAGACCGCGTTGGTCTCGTACTCGTCGTCGGTCTGCTCGCCGCGCGAGGCGTCGCGCAGGTGCTCGATGTCGGCGAGATACTGCTTGGTCACATCGCCGGTGATGTAGCAGCCGTCGAAGCACGAGGTCTCGAATTCGCGCAGGGTACGGTTGGCCGCCCGCACCGCCCCGCGCAGTGCATCGAGGTCCTGATAGATGACGACGTCGGCACCGATCTCGGTGGCCACCTCGTCCTCCGTTCTTCCCGTCGCGATCAACTCCTGGCGGGTGGGCATGTCGATGCCGTACACATTGGGATAGCGCACCGGCGGTGCAGCGGAGGCGAAGTACACGCGCTTGGCGCCGGCTTCGCGCGCCATCATCACGATCTCGCGGCTGGTGGTGCCGCGCACGATCGAGTCGTCGACGATCAACACGTTGCGATCCTTGAACTCCATGTCGATCGCGTTCAGTTTCTGGCGTACCGAGCGCTTTCGCACCGTCTGCCCCGGCATGATGAACGTGCGGCCGATGTAGCGGTTCTTGATGAAGCCTTCGCGAAACGGCACGCCGAGCTGGTTGGCCAACTCGAGCGCGCTCGGCCGGCTGGTGTCGGGCACCGGGATCACGACGTCGATCTGCAACTCGGCGTGCTTCTCCCTGATGCGACGGGCGAGCTGTTCGCCCATGCGCATGCGCGCCTCGTACACCGACACGCCGTCGAGCACCGAGTCCGGACGGGCCAGATACACATACTCGAAGATGCACGGATTGAGCTCGGCTTGCGCTGCGCACTGGCGGAAATGCACGCTGCCGTCGGGCTCGATCAGCACCGCTTCGCCTGCGTCGATATCGCGCTCGATCTGATAGCCGATACCGCGTAACGCCACGCTTTCCGAGGCGACGGCGTACTCGCGCCCCTCGGGCGTGTCGTTGCTGCCCAGGATCAACGGCCGTATGCCATGCGGATCGCGAAACGCCACCAGGCCGCAGCCGGCAATCATCGCGACCACGGCGTAGGCGCCGCGGCAGCGCCGATGCACGTTCTGGATGGCGCGGAACACCCCATCGGGATCGAGCTGGTGGCCGTTCGCGGCGATCTCCAGTTCGTGCGCGAACACGTTCAGCAGCACTTCGGAATCGGAGTTGGTGTTGATGTGCCGCAGATCGGCGCGGAACATCTCGTCGCGCAGCTGTTCCCAGTTGGTGAGATTGCCGTTGTGGCCGAGCACGATGCCGAAGGGCGAGTTGACGTAGAACGGCTGCGCCTCGGCCGTGTCGAACGCCGATCCGGCGGTGGGATAGCGGCAATGGCCGATGCCCATCGAGCCGGGCAGCGAGCGCATGTTGCGCGTGCGGAACACGTCGCGTACCAGGCCCGCGCCCTTGTACATATGAAAGCGCGAACCCGAGCTGGTGACGATGCCCGCAGCGTCCTGACCACGGTGCTGAAGCATCAGCAGCCCGTCGTACAGCAACTGATTGGCGAGCCCTTTAGCGACGATGCCGATCACGCCACACATGGTTGGATTCCTGTCCTGAGTTAGCTGCGCTCGGCGGCGCGTTCGTCGAGGCGTACGCGCTCGGCGAGTTCGGCCGGCAGATAGGGCTTCGCGGCCAGTGCGAGCGTCACCAGCGGCCGCGCGAACGTCGCCTCACGCCAGCCCGGATCCTGCGGCAATGGTGTGAGTCCTGCCACCAGTACCGCGATGACGAGCACGACGATGCCACGCGCCACGCCGAACAGGCCGCCGATGAGTCGATCGCCCATGCCGATGCCGGCCGCGCGCGCCAGACGCATGAGCATCATCGCGGCGATGCCGATGGCGATGCGCACGCCGAGAAACACCACAATCACCGCGACGATGAGCTTGAGCCCCGGACCGGGCACCCAGGAAGGCAACCAGCCGGCGACATCGGCACCGAACAGCACCGCGCATACCGCCGCCGCGACCCACCCGAGCAGTGCGAGCACCTCGCGGATGAAGCCGTGCCACAACCCGAGCAACGCGCTGAAGCCGACCACAGCGATGACCGTCCAATCGAACCAGGTGAGTGCCATGAACCGTGTGTCGTCCTTGAGGGTGATCAGCGCGACCGGACCGGACCGGGCTCGATGCCCGCTTCCTTCAACCGGGTGCGCGCCTTCTCTGCCGCTTCGCGGGTGCCGAACGGCCCGGCGACCACGCGGGTCTGCTCGACGCCCTTTGCTTCGGCCGTCTCGGTCGACGCCTTGACGCCCACCTGGACCGCCTTCTGCTGCACCGCCTTGGCGTTGTCGCGATTGTTGAAGGCGCCGAGTTGAAAGAAGAACACTTCGTTTTTCAGAATCGCTGCGGCGCGCTCACCATCGCCGCCGGGTTTCGCTGGTGCGGGCGCTGGCTTGGGAACGGAAACCTCCGCCGGCTTGGCGGCCTTTGTTGCGTCGGTTGCGGCGGGCTTCGGACTCGGCTCGGGCGATTTTGCAGCTTCGGCCGGCGCAGCGGGCGCGGGCTTGGGCTTGGGGTCAGTCGCAGCAGCGGACGGTTTGGCCGGGACCTCCCCGGCTCCAGGTTTCGACGGCTCGGGCTCGACCTTGAGTGGCGGAACCGGAATCGCGCGCGGATCGATCTTGGGGGCGTCTTTGCCCGGGATGTCGACAACCAGATTGGAGGAAACCGGACGCGGCTCGAGATCCATGAGCCAGGGCGGCACGACCACCAGGAACAGCACCAACGCCGTTGCCCCGATCAGCCGCCGCCTGGCACGGCGCCGCAGATCCAATACCTCTTCGCTTTCGGCCATCGAAGCTGTCGTCCGACTATCGTGTCTGCTATCGATCGGGCTCCACGCTGATTCGCATCATGGCGTCGGCTCGGAACTGCGATGCGACTGCAACTCGGCGAGGATCGCAGCTACCGTGAGGAACGATCCGAAGACGACGATTCTATCACCCTGCCCTGCGGTCTCTCGTGCCGCTCGGAATGCGGCGACGATGTCATCGAACGCCTTGACCGGCGCCCAAGGACTGGCGGCGGCAACCGCACGCTCCATCTCCGCAGCGGTGGTGCCACGCGCACCGGGAAGCCCGGCCACGAACCACGCATCGACTTCCGATCGAAGCTCGCGGCACACCGCCCCGATATCCTTGTCGCGCAGCATGGCGCAGACCGCAAGAGTCCGCCCGCGCTTGTGCGCCTGTCCGTCCTCGACCATGCCGTCCTCGGCCATGCCGCCCATATGCGCGAGGTTCTCGGCGAGCACGCGCGCGGCCTGCGGGTTGTGACCGACATCGAGCACGACGACCGGTCGACCGGGAAGCACCTGAAAGCGGCCTGGTATCTCGACGCTCGCCAGTCCGGTGCGGATCGCGCCGACGTTGACCGCCAGCCGATCCTTGACGCTGTCGAGCGCCACGATCGCCGCGGCCGCGTTGCGCAACTGCATTGCGCCCCGCAGCGCCGGATATGCAAGCGACAACCGGCGCCCCTCGCGCGCCCAGTAAGTCCATTGCGCCTGCTGCGGTTCGGCGCCGAAATCGCGGCCGAGCCGCCGCAGGTCCGCCCCGACGTCGGTGGCGTGATCGATCAATGTCTGCGGCGGATCGGCATCGGCGCAGATCGCGGGTCGGCCGCCGCGATAAATGTGCGCCTTCTCCCAGCCGATCTTGTCGCGCGTGTCGCCCAGAAAATTCATGTGATCGAGATCGACGCTGGTGATGATCGCGCAATCGGCGTCGAACAGATTCACCGCATCGAGCCGTCCGCCCAGGCCGACTTCGAGCACGGTCGCATCGAGTTTCGCAGCAGCAAACAGCCACGCCGCGGCGAGCGTCCCCATCTCGAAGTAGGTGAGCGACACGTCGCCAAGCGCCGCCTCGACTGCCTCGAACGCGTCGACCAGTTGCTCATCGGACACTTCGCGCCCGTCGATCCGCACCCGTTCGTTGTAACGCAGCAGGTGTGGAGAGGTATAGAGACCGACGCGATACCCAGCGGCGCGCAGCATTGCTTCGAGCATCGCGCAGGTCGAACCTTTGCCGTTGGTGCCGCCGACGATGAACACCATACCCATCGGTCCGAGGGCGAGGCGATCGCGTACTTGGCCGACACGATCGAGGCCCAGATCGATCGTCACCGGATGCTGGCGTTCGAGCCGCTCCAACCACGCGTCAAGCGTCGCGGGATGACTCGTCATCGGATCGGTTCGACCGGAGGACGCGCCGCGCGTCCAAGAGCCAGCCGGGTTTGCGGCAGCTTCAAACGGTGGCGCGCGCTGCCGGGCAACACCGGCTACAGCGGCGCCGGCTCGCGCGCGAGCAGCGTGAGCAGACCGGCGATGCGGTCGCGCAGCTGACGTCGGTCGACGATCATGTCGATCGCGCCCTTTTCGAGCAGGAACTCGGCGCGCTGAAAGTTTTCCGGCAGCTTCTCGCGCACGGTCTGCTCGATTACGCGCGGGCCCGCGAACCCGACCAATGCCTTGGGTTCGGCGATGACCACATCGCCCAGCATCGCGAAGCTCGCCGACACGCCACCCATCGTCGGATCGGTGAGCACCGAGATGAACGGCAGCCGCCGCTCGGCCAACTGCGCGATCGCCGCGGTGGTCTTGGCCATCTGCATCAAGGAGAGCAGGCCTTCCTGCATCCGTGCGCCGCCGGTCGCGGTGAAGCACACGAACGGCAGTCGCTGATCGAGGCTCGCAAGCACACCGCGCACGAAACGCTCACCGACCACCGAGCCCATCGAACCGCCCATGAACTCGAACTCGAATGCTGCGGCAACGATGGCTACGGTCTTGACGCTGCCCTGCATGACCACGAGCGCATCGTCCTCGGAGGTCTGTTTCCTCGCCGCCTCCAGTCGATCGGGGTAGCGCTTGGTGTCCTTGAACTTGAGCGTGTCGACCGGCTTGACCTCAGCGCCGATCTCGAACCGCCCCTCCGGATCGAGAAATGCATCGAGCCGCGCGCGCCCGCCGATGCGCTCGTGATGGCCGCACTTCGGACAGACGTTGACGTTCTTTTCCAGATCGGTGCTGTAGAGCACGGCCGAGCAGCTCGGACATTTGCTCCACAGGCCCTCGGGCATGGCCTTGCGGCCCGCGGTTGCCGAGCGCTTGATCTTCGGCGGCAGCAGTTTCTGAAGCCAGCTCATTGCATCCTCCGCTTGCCCATGCCTACGGCCGACGGTCCATCGCCTGGCGCACGCCGCGCAGGAACGCTCCCACGCGCTCGGCGGCAGTTGCCGTCGTGGCCGACTCGATCTCCTGGATGAGCCGGCTGCCGATGATCACCGCATCGGCGACTTCGCTGATCGCCCGTGCCGTTGCGCCGTCGCGTATGCCGAAGCCCACACCGATCGGCAGCGACGTGTGCTTGCGCACGATTGCGAGCTGGGCCACGACACCGGCAGTGTCCAGATGCGCCGCGCCGGTCACCCCGGTGAGTGATACGTAGTACAGATAGCCGCTGCCGAGCTTGACGATCTCGTCCATGCGCGTCGGCGTCGTGGTCGGCGCGAGCAGGAAGATGAGATCCATGCCCGCCGCTTTGATTTGCGCGGCGAACTGCGCGCCCTCCTCAGGGGGAAGGTCGACCACGATCACGCCATCGACGCCGGCCTGCGCCGCCTCGCGCACGAAGTGCGCGCGCCCGAGCGCCTCGATCGGATTGGCGTAACCCATCAACACGATCGGTGTGGTCTGGTTGGTGCCGCGGAACTCTCGCACCATCTGCAAGACGCGAGTGAGCGTGACACCTTTGGCAAGCGCCCGTTCCCCCGCGCGTTGAATCACCGGACCGTCGGCCATCGGATCGGAGAACGGCACGCCAAGCTCGACGATGTCGGCGCCCGCCTCCACCATGCCGTGCATGATCGCCACGGTGACCGACGGATCGGGGTCGCCCGCGGTGATATACGGGACCAGCGCCTTGCGACCGGCGCGCTGCAACGCTGCAAACGTGCTGCTAATTCGCGACATGCTGCGACACCTCGTGGTTCGCGCGCTCTAGCGCCAGCGCCTGCTGCTTCGGTGCGGCGCGCTGCGCATCGACTCGCTGCCGGGCAACGGCAAAGTAATCGGGATTCAATTCGAATCCGACACAGCGTCGCTGCGTGCGCTGCGCCGCCACGGCCGTGGTGCCGCTGCCAAGAAACGGATCGACCACGAGCCCGCCGGGCGGACAGCTCGCGAGGACGATGCGCTCGACCAATTCCAGCGGCTTCTGCGTGGGATGATCGGCGCGCTCGGGATCCTGCCGATGCACGCGCGAGATGCTCCACAGATCCTTGGGGTTGTAGCCGAGCTCCAGCCACTTGTGGCCCACGAAGATCGAGCGCGAGCGCGCCTTCTTGGTCTGCGCGTCGTAAGGCACGCGCACGCTGTCCAGATCGAAATAGTAGTCACGCCGCTTGGCGAAAAACCCGATGTTGTCGTGCACCGAAGAGTACTTGCGCGTGGTCCCGCCCATGCTGGGCACTCGCCTGTCCCAGATGATCTCGTTGATCATCAGGAGCTGCGTCTTCAGGTAGCTGAACACCTCGGGGCTGTGCTGCCAGGTGAGAAAGATGTAAAGGCTGCCGGTGGGCTTGAGCTTGGGCAGATAGCGCTCCACCCAGCTTCGCGTCCAGGCGAGATACTCCTCGCCGCGCAGATCGTCGGAGTCGTTACCGTAGTCTTTGCCCAGCCCGTACGGTGGATCGGCCAGGAGCAGGTCGACCGATTCGTCTGCCAGGCGCGCCGCACCCGCGAGCGCATCTTCGTTGTACAGGGCGATCGCGTCGTCCTGGATCGCGCTAGACGTGTCGCCTTGGATCGCGGTTGCCGCGATGGCGGGCATGGTAGGAACTGACAACGCGCGCGGCCTCGATCAGAACTTGATGCCGGAACGCTCGGC
>CADEDU010000087.1:4189-12690 GCA_902826155.1 uncultured beta proteobacterium | reverse complement strand
TAGGAACTGACAACGCGCGCGGCCTCGATCAGAACTTGATGCCGGAACGCTCGGCCACGGTGTGCATATCCTTGTCGCCGCGTCCGGAGAGGTTCACCAGCAGGATCTTGTCGCGCGACATCGTGGGTGCGATCTTCGCGGCGTAGGCGAGCGCGTGGCTCGATTCGAGCGCGGGGATGATCCCCTCGAGCCGGCAGCAGGTGTGAAATGCCTTGAGCGCCTCGTCGTCGTCGATCGCCACGTACTCGGCGCGCCCCTTGTCCTTGAGCCACGCATGTTCCGGACCGACACCGGGATAGTCCAGGCCGGCCGAGATCGAGTGGGTATCGATGATCTGCCCGCTTTCGTCCTGCAGCAGGTAAGTGCGATTGCCGTGGAGCACGCCGGGTCGGCCGGCGCAGAGCGACGCCGCGTGTTTGCCGCTTGCTATCCCCGATCCGGCGGCCTCGACGCCGATCAACCGCACCGCGCCATGGCTGATGTAGGGATAGAAGATTCCCATCGCGTTCGAGCCGCCGCCCACGCAGGCGATCACCGCATCGGGCTGCCGGCCTCGCTCTTCCTTCATCTGCACGATGCATTCATTGCCGATCACCGCCTGAAAATCACGCACCATCATCGGATAGGGATGCGGTCCGGCCACCGTGCCGATGATGTAGAAGGTGTTGGCGACGTTGGTGACCCAGTCGCGCATCGCCTCGTTGAGTGCATCCTTGAGCGTTTTCGAACCCGACTCGACCGGCACGACCGTGGCGCCCAGCAGCTTCATGCGATAGACGTTCGCCGACTGGCGCTTCACGTCTTCGGAACCCATGTACACGATGCATTCCATGCCGTAGCGCGCGGCCACCGTCGCGGCCGCCACGCCGTGCTGGCCGGCACCGGTTTCGGCGATGACACGCGGCTTGCCCATGCGGCGGGCGAGCAGCGCCTGGCCGATGGTGTTGTTGATCTTGTGCGCCCCGGTGTGGTTCAGATCTTCGCGCTTGAGGTAGATCTGCGCACCACCGAGCACTTCCGACCAGCGCTTGGCGTGATAGATCGGACTGGGCCGGCCGACGAAATGCTTGAGCTCGTCGTTGTACTCGGCGATGAATTCGGGATCCTGACTGTAGCGCTCGTAGGCCTGGCGTAGCTCGTCGAGCGCGTGCATCAGCGTCTCGGAGACGTAGATGCCGCCGTACTCACCGAAATGCCCGCGTTGATCGGGAAGGCCGTAATTGGGTTGCTGCTCAACGATCCGCATCGCGCACCTCTGCAATGAAGCGCGCGATCTTGTGCGGGTCTTTGCGACCCTTCAAGAGTTTGCCGTCGCGCTCCAGTTCGACTCCGCTCGATACATCCACCCCCCACGGCCTGAGTCGCGCGATCGCCGCGGCGACGTTCTCGGGCTCCAGGCCTCCGGACAGAATGACGGGGCGCTCGAGCTTGGCGGGAATCAGGCTCCAGTCGAACGCGGCACCGATGCCGCCGAACAGATCTTCGCGATAGGTGTCGAGCAACCAGCCCGTCGCGTTCGCATATGGGTGCAGATAGTTTAACAAATCGAGTTCCGGCCTCACCCGCGCGGTCTTGAGGTACGCACGCGCGAAACCCTCGCAGAACGCGCGCGACTCGTCGCCGTGAAACTGCAGCGTGTCGATGCCGCCTGCGCGCAGCACCTGCTCGACCTGCTCCTGCGTCGGATTGGCGAACACCGCCACGCGCGCGATGAACGGCGGCAGCGATGCGCAAATGCTCGCGGCGCGTTCGGGCGTCACGTAGCGGGGACTGGGCGGATAGAACACGAAGCCGAGCGCATCGGCACCGGCCTCGGTTGCGGCCAGTGCGTCCTCAAGCGAGGTGATTCCGCAGATCTTGATGCGCGTTCTCAAAGCCATGGAAAACCCGGCAGCGGCACAGGCGCAGGTGGTAGCGCCCAGTCCGGATCGTACTCAACTTCACTCAGATAAAGCCCGTCAGGGGCGAATGTCGGCGCCCCGAGCCTGCGGTCTTTGGCCTGAAGCAGTTCGCCCATCCAGCTCACCGGTTCGCCGCCCTTGCCGATCATCACCAGAGCGCCGACGATGTTGCGCACCATGTGGTGCAGAAATGCATCGGCCCGAAAGCGCATGACGAACGTCTCGCCGGATTGGATCACGCGCGCCTCGTGCATGAGCCGCACCGGCGTTTTCGCCTGACAACCCGCGGCGCGAAAGCTCGTGAAGTCATGGCTGCCGACGAGCATGGCCGCCGCCTCCTGCATGCGCCGCAGTTCGAGCGGCAGATGAAACCAGCCCAGTTGCTGCGCAAACAAGGCCGGCCGCACCGCACTCACGCGCAGCAGATAGTGGTAGGTGCGCGATCGTGCGGCGAATCGCGCATGGAATCGCTCGTCGACCGGTTGCACCCAGGTGACCGAGATTCCGCTGGGCAGATTGCTGTTCGTGCCTCGCACCCACGCCGTATCCGGTCGCACCGCCAATGTGTCGAAGTGCGCCACTTGACCGACGGCATGCACGCCTGCGTCGGTCCGGCCGGCGCCTGCGACGCGCACGTCCGCTCCGGCGATCTGCGCAAGCGCCCGCTCCAGATGATCCTGCACCGCGCGGCCCGAGGGCTGCGATTGCCAGCCGTCGAAAGAACTGCCGTCGTAGGAGACCCCGATTGCGAAGCGCATGAGCGATTGTCGCGCGGCAGAAAGCAGAACGCCCGAGCGCTAAGCCGCTCGGGCGTCCGGATGAGGCGGCGAATCGCCTGCAGCGACGCGATCAGCCGATGGTATCGAGCATCTTGCGCGCCTGTTGCTGTTGCGCGCCGTCGCCTTCCTTCAGCACCTCGCCCAACAGCTCCTTGGCGCCTTCACGGTCACCCATCTCGTGGTAGGCCTTCGCCAGATCAAGCTTGGTAGCTACCTCCTGCCAATGCGCATCGCCCGCGTTGTCCGCAGGTACCGAAGGCGTGCCCAGGTCGAGACTGATGCCACCCAGATCGACGCTGGGCTTGGTGCCCGGCGCCTGTGCAGTGCCGAGGTCGAACTCGATCACGTTCGAGCTGGGCATCGGGACCTTCCCGGAGGTTCCGGTGATCTCGAGATCGATCGCGAAATCCTGCGGCGAGGACATCTTGGGCGCCTCGCCAGTGGCGGTCGTTTCGCCCAGATTCAGGTCGAAGCCGACGTCGGGGAGCTTCGAGGGCGCACCCGTATCCAGCGCGATCTCCGGCGGATTGCTCGAAATCCGGCCGGTGGCTTCCAAGCTGAGATCGAGGGCAGGCGGAGCCGAGAGGTCGCCGATCGCATCGGAAACGTCAGCCGCACCCGCTGCCGCCACCGCGCCCGCCGTGGCAATCGCGCCCCCCGCAAACGCTCCGGTCACCGAGGACGGGCCCTGGTGCATCGCGTACAGCGGATTGGTCGGATCGATCTGCGCGCCCATTGCCGCGGCTTTGTCCCACTCCGGACCCTGGCCGCCGGTTGCGACCTGCAGTTCGTTGGCCGTGGTTTCGAATGCCTTCACGTCTTTGCGCGCGGCATAGATCTCCAGCAGCTTCACTCGCACCGCGTGGCGGTTCGGATCTTTCTGCAGGGCTTCCTTGAGGATCTCCTCGGCCTGCGCATCGCGACCGTAAGCCATGTACACATCGGCCTCGGCCACCGGATCGACCTCGTCGGTATCGATCGCACCGATCCCGGCCTGGCTGAAGTCGGTCTGCATCGAGTTGCCGGTATCGACGCTGCGACCGCCCGTGGAGCCGAACACCGAACTCGCATCGGATGGCGTGGAAGCGATCAGGCTGTCCTGCAGCTGTGCCTGCTTGCGTCGACGCATCGCAACCAGACCGCCAGCCAGGGCCAGCAGGCCGGCGGCACCGCCACCGACGTAGAGCAGGTTGTCACCGATGAAGCTCGAAATGTCGTCGAGGATTCCGGTCTCAGCCGCGGGCGCGGGCGCCGGGGCGGGAGCAGGTTTCGGCGCAACGGCCACGGGAGCCGGTGGCTGCACCGGTTCGGGCTTGGGTGCTTCGACTTTCGGCGCCTCGATTTTCGGAGCCTCCACCTTGGGTGGCTCGATCTTCGGTGCCTCAACCTTTGGCGGCTCGACCTTGGGTGGTTCGACTTTCGGCGGCTCCACCTTGGCTACTTCAACCTTCGGCGCCTCGACTTTCGGCGCTGGCTCCGCCTTCGCCACCGGCTCGACTTTCGGTGCCGGTTCGGGTTTGGGCGGTTCGGCCTTCGGGGCAGGTGCAGCCTTGGCAGCCTTGCTGGCGGCAGTCTGGACGCGCGCCAGTTCCTGATTCTTCAGCTCAAGCAGTCGTTCGAGGTCTTTGACGTTTTTCTCGAGGGCTGCAACGCGCGATTGCGCGTCTTTCAACGCACGTTCACGCGCAGCCGTATCGTCGCCCGCGGTGGGGCCACCACCCTGGGCGATCTGCAGGCGGTCTTGTCCGGGCGCCGGAGGCTCGTTGACGCGCGCGGTAATCCGTCCGCCCGCCGCTTGTCCCGCGGCTTGACGCGCCGGGGCTCCGGCAACCGCCGCCGCCACCTGTGCGCGATACGCGTTCCACTCCTGCGTGTGCGCGATGACGACGTTATTGGCTTCAGGCGCGGGCACGGATTGCGCCGCGACGCTATCCGGAATCGTGAGCACACGACCGGCGCGCAGCCGGTTCATGTTGCGGCCAACGAAGGCATCCTGGTTGGCCTGATAGAGCGCCGCAAGCATCTGCTGCAGCGTCACACCCGGTTGCGCGTAACGCTGTGCGATTCCGGCGAGCGTGTCGCCAGGCGCAACGCGGTGCGTGGCGCCACCGGCGGGTGCGGGACGCACCGCGGCAGCGGGGGCTGGTGCGGGCGCCGGAGTAGGTGCCGGCGCGGCGGCAGCAGCTGGAGCTGGCGTTTCGACCGGTGCCGGTGCCGGGGCGGGAACAGGCGCCGGAGCTGGCGCAGCCGCACGCGGCGTCTCCGCCGGACGCGGGGCTGCCGCTTTAGGCGGCTCAACCTGCGCGGCAGTCGTCGGCGGCTTGAATTCGGCCGGATCGAGCAGGAACGTGTACTCGCGGATCAACCGGCCGTTGGCCCACGACAACTCCACCAGGACGTCCATGAACGGGTCGTTCACAGGCGTCGGCGTGGTCATGACGATCACCGCACGTCCATTCGGACGACGCTCGATGGCAA
Organism: uncultured beta proteobacterium; assembly: GCA_902826155.1. The sequence continues at coordinate 7,532 of CADEDU010000087.1, read as the reverse complement.
AGCGGATGTTCTGCAACGCCGGCGAGTACTCGATGTTCGCCTGTTTATAGGCCTCGGGCGAAGCCAGCTTCGCCGTCATCGATTCGAGCTCACCGCGCTGAATGTTGACGACTTCGACTTCCGCGCGAAGTGGTTGACCCAGCCGGGACAGCGAACCCGGATCCAGTCGGCCCAATCCGGCTGCATTAACGACGGCTAGCGGCGCAGCAGCCAGAAGACCAACCAAGAGCGCTTGATTTAGTTTTTTACCCACGATTTGCCCCTACGCACGCAAGGGAAGGTTAAGCAACATAACATCAATACCTTACAGTGGCAAGCTAATCCCAAGTATCACCATGACACGCTGCCGGCGATACCAGGGACACGACCGCACGAGCCAGCAGGCCACCTGCCGGACAACGAGCCGGAAACGCACACGCGGATCAGGCTGCAGCGCGCGCGGACTTCGGAGAGGTGCGCGCGCGCGTTCCGTCAAGGACGATCCGCAACATGCGTCGCAAAGGTTCCGCAGCCCCCCATAGTAACTGGTCGCCAACTGTGAAAGCGGAGACAAATTCCGCCCCCATCGACAATTTTCTGACTCTTCCCACAGGGACCGTCAACGTTCCACTCACGACGGCGGGGTTGAGTGCGGCGATCGAGTCGTCCCGGCGGTTTGGCACCACTTTCACCCATTGGTTTCCTTGGGCCAGGATCTCGTGGATCTCGTCGATCGGCAGATCACGAGTGAGTTTAAGCGTCACCGCCTGGCTGTGGCAGCGCATGGCACCGATTCGCACGCACAGCCCGTCCATCGGGATCGGCTGCGCCTCGCGCCCGAGGATCTTGTTGCCCTCAGCCTCGGCTTTCCACTCCTCGCGGCTCTGGCCGTTGCCCAGGTCCTTGTCGATCCACGGAATCAGACTGCCTGCCAGCGGCACGCCGAACTGCTCGCGCGGCAAGGATTCGCTTCGCAGCGTCTCGGTCACGCGACGGTCGACATCGAGAATCGCCGAAGCCGGATCGGCCAGCAGCGCGCTGCTGGCGGCGTGGGCTGCGCCCATCTGCGCGAGCAATTCGCGCATGTGCTGCGCACCCGCACCGGATGCGGCCTGGTAGGTCATCGCAGTGAGCCACTCGACCACCCCGGCTTTGAACAGTCCGTGCAACCCCATCAGCATCAGGCTCACCGTGCAATTGCCGCCGATGAAATCGCGCGTGCCCCGCGCGAAAGCGTCCTTGATCACCTGCAGATTCACGGGATCGAGGATGATGACCGCGTCCTTCTTCATGCGCAGCGCCGAAGCCGCATCGATCCAGTAGCCGTTCCAGCCGGCGGCCCGGATCCTCGGATGGATCTCGTTGGTGTAGTCCCCGCCCTGGCAGGTGATCACCACGTCGCAGCGTCGCAGCGCATCGATGTCGTTGGCATCGAGCAGTGCGGGCACGTCCTTGCCGATCGCGGGACCTTTACCGCCGACGTTCGAGGTGGTGAAGAACACCGGGTCGATGAAATCGAAATCGCGCTCCTCGCGCATCCGCTGCATGAGCACCGATCCGACCATTCCACGCCAACCGACAAAACCGACTCGCAACATCGCACGCCTCGACAGAAAGAAAAACTCTAACGAAGAACCAACTGGAATTCGGAATTCGTCCTACAGCGCTGCCACCACGGCATCGCCCATCTGCACTGTGCCGACCGTACCCTTGCCCGGTTCGGCGATGTCGGCCGTGCGCAATCCCTGCGCCAGCACCTTCTTCACAGCGCCCTCGATCCGATCGGCAGCAGCGTCCTGATTGAACGTATAGCGCAACATCATCGCGGCCGAGAGAATCGTTGCCAGCGGATTGGCCACGCCCTTGCCTGCGATATCGGGCGCCGAGCCGTGAATCGGCTCGTACAGGCCCTTGTTGTTGGCGTCGAGCGAGGCCGACGGCAGCATGCCGATCGAGCCGGTGAGCATCGATGCTTCGTCGGACAGGATGTCGCCGAACATGTTCCCGGTGACGATCACATCGAACTGCTTGGGATTGCGCACCAGCTGCATCGCGGCGTTGTCCACGTACATGTGCGACAGCTCGACCTGCGGAAATTCCTTGGCCACGTCGATCGCAACTTCGCGCCACAGCTCACTGGTCTCCAGCACGTTCATCTTGTCGACCGAGCACAGCTTCTTGCCGCGCTTCAATGCGATGCCGAAGCCGGCGCGCACGATGCGCCGGACCTCCGATTCGCTGTAGCGCATGGTGTTGAAGCCTTCGCGCTCGCCGCTGGGCAGCGTGCGGACACCGCGCGGTTCACCGAAGTAGATGTCGCCGGTCAGCTCGCGCAGGATCATGATGTCCATGCCGGCCACGACTTCCGGCCGCAGTGTGGAAGCACCGGCCAACTCCGGGAACACCATCGCCGGCCGCAGGTTGGCGAACAGGCTCAGCTGCTTGCGCAAACCCAGGATCGCCTGCTCCGGACGCTTCGCGCGCGGCAGCTTGTCGTACTGCCAGCCGCCGACCGAGCCGAACAGGATCGCATCGGACTGCCGAGCCAGCTTGAGCGTGGCTTCCGGCAGCGGATCACCCGCCGCGTCGTACCCGGCACCGCCGACTGGCGCCTCTTCCATCTCCAGGCGCAGGCCATCGCGGCCCAGCGCCTTGAGCACTTTGAGCGCCTCGCGAATGATCTCCGGCCCGATTCCGTCGCCTGCCAATACCGCTACTTTCATGGATGCCTCGCTCAGCTGCCCAGCCCGAAGAACCACGGCTGCTGCGTACGCCGCTTCTCCTCGAACGAACGGATGGTGTCGGCGTGTCGCAGCGTGAGGCCGATCTCGTCCAGTCCGTTGAGCAGACAGTACTTGCGGAAGTTGTCGATCTCGAATTTGTAGACATTGCCGTCGGGAAGATTGACGGTCTGCGCCGACAGATCGATCGTGAGCTTGTAGCCGGGGAACGCCGCGACCGCATGGAACAGATGATCGACCTCCAGATCGGACAGCACGATCGGCAGGAAGCCGTTCTTGAACGAGTTGTTGAAGAAGATCTCGCCGAATGACGGTGCGATGACCGCGCGAAAACCGTAGTCGGCCAACGCCCATGGCGCATGCTCGCGGCTCGATCCGCAACCGAAGTTCTTGCGCGCCAGCATGATCGAGGCGCCCTTGTAGCGCGGCTGGTTCAGCACGAAGTCCGGATTGAGCGGGCGGTTGGTGTTGTCGCGATCAGGCTCGCCGATATCGAGATACCGCCATGCATCGAACAGGTTGGGCCCGAAGCCGGAGCGCTTGATCGATTTCAGGAACTGCTTCGGGATGATCGCGTCGGTGTCGACGTTGGCCCGATCCATCGGGCACACCAGGCCGGTATG
>CADEDU010000087.1:0-4089 GCA_902826155.1 uncultured beta proteobacterium | reverse complement strand
TGATCGCGTCGGTGTCGACGTTGGCCCGATCCATCGGGCACACCAGGCCGGTATGTACGGTGAACTTTTCCATGTGCGTCCCCGTTAGCGAAACGTACGGATATCGACGAAGTGGCCAGCCACGGCCGCCGCTGCCGCCATCGCCGGGCTGACCAGATGCGTGCGCGAGCCCGCGCCCTGGCGGCCTTCGAAATTGCGGTTCGACGTCGAGGCCGAACGCTCGCCCGATTCGAGCTTGTCGGCGTTCATGCCCAGGCACATCGAACAGCCCGGCTCGCGCCACTCGAACCCGGCGTCGCGAAAGATGCGATCGAGCCCCTCGCGCTCGGCCTGCTGTTTCACCAGCCCCGATCCGGGCACCGCGAGGGCGAGCTTGATGTTCGAGGCGATGCGCTTGCCGCGCAACACCGCTGCGGCCGCGCGGAAATCCTCGATCCGCGAGTTGGTGCACGAGCCGATGAAGACCTTGTCGACGCGGATGTTCTGGATCGGGGTGTTGGGCTCGAGTGCCATGTACTTGAGCGCGCGCTCCATGCCTTCGCGCCGGATCGCATCTTTTTCTTTGTCCGGATCGGGCACACGCTCGTCGACGCCCACGACCATTTCGGGCGAAGTGCCCCAGGTGACCTGCGGTTTGAGCGCGCTCGCATTCAGCTCCACGATGCGATCGAACTTCGCGCCCGGATCGCTGCGCAGCGTGCGCCATTGCGCGACGGCGCGATCCCACAGATCGGCCTTGGGCGCGAACGCCCGGCCACGCAAATAGTTGATGGTGGTGTCGTCGACCGCGATGATGCCGGCGCGCGCGCCTGCCTCGATCGCCATGTTGCACACGGTCATGCGCGCTTCCATCGACAGCGCGCGGATGGTCGAGCCGGCGAACTCGATCGCGTAGCCCGTGCCGCCGGCAGTACCGATCTTGCCGATCAACGCCAGGATCACGTCCTTGCCCGTGACGCCGGCCGGCAGCGCACCCTCGACCTGCACCAGCATGTTGCGCGACTTCTTCGCCACCAGCGTCTGGGTGGCCAGTGCGTGCTCGACTTCGGAGGTGCCGATGCCGAATGCCAGGCAGGCGAACGCGCCATGCGTGCTGGTGTGTGAATCGCCGCACACGACGGTCATGCCCGGCAGCGTTGCGCCCTGCTCCGGCCCGATGACGTGCACGATGCCTTGGCGCGGATCGTCGATCGTGAAGTAGGTCATGCCCGACTCGGCGCAGTTCTTGTCGAGCGTTTCCACCTGCAGCCGCGACACCGGATCGTCGATCCCGCGCGAGCGGTCGGTGGTGGGCACGTTGTGGTCGACCACCGCGAGATTCGCGTCGAGCCGCCAGATGCCCCGTCGTGCCAGCTTCAACCCCTCGAACGCCTGCGGGCTCGTCACCTCGTGCACCAGATGCCGATCGATATAGAGCAGCGTGGTGCCGTCTTCCTCGGCGTGCACCGCGTGGTCATCCCAAAGCTTGTCGTACAGAGTTTTGAGCTGCATGGAGCGAGTGATCCCAGTTTGTTCGGGAATGAAAACAGAGCAACGCGGCATTCCATCCGATCAGATTGGATTGCCGCGTAGCAACAAGCACCCGGAAGTTGCAATGACCCGGCGGGTGCGCGGCGCGTCCAAGCGCGCGCCCGGTGAGTCAGTGAATCGGGAAGTCTTTGATTATAGACGCAATGGTTCCCGATTCACGCCCGCGATCATCGGCGCGCGCGGGCCTGCTGGTAGAGCGGCATGACCTTCTCGGCGTACACGCGCAGATCGGCGATGCGCGTCTCGGCGGCCGGATGCGTGGAGAGCCATTGCGGCGGCGCTCCGGTCGTGCCTGCCGCCATCTTCTGCCACAGGGTGACGGCAGCGCGCGGGTCGTAGCCGGCGCGCGCAGCCAGTTCGACGCCGATGCGATCGGACTCGGTCTCCTGCTCGCGCGAGTTGGGCAGCGCGAGCGTGAGCGTGGCGACCTGGTTGGCCAGCCCCTGACCGAGTTCGCCGACGCCGAGCACCGCGCCGAGGACGGAGATGCCGATCTGCTGATTGACCTGCTGCGAGGCGCGCTCCCGGCCGTGCTCGCGCAGCGCATGGGCGATCTCGTGGCCCATGATCGCCGCCGCCTCGTCGTCGGTGAGCTGAAGTTTCTCGAGAATGCCGGTGTAGAAGGCGATCTTGCCCCCGGGCATGCACCACGCATTGATCTCGGGCGAGTTCAGCACGTGCACCTCCCAGGCCCACTTCGGCGCATCGGGCCGAAACACACCGGTGTGCGGAGTGATGCGATTGGCGATCGCCTGAATGCGACGCGTCTGCTCCGGATTGACGTCGAGCGCGTTCTTGGCGCGGGCTTGCGAAAGCATCTGCGTATACGCCTGTGAGGCACCCTGCTCCATCTCGCGCGACGAAATCATCGACGACATGGTTTGCTTGCGCTCCACACCGACCACGCCACCTTGCGTGGTCTGCACGCTCTGGCATGCCGCAAGGATCAGTGCGCTGACAACGCCCACACCGAGCCACGCCGCGGACCATTCCTTCAGCTTGTTGCGTTCGGTCATGATTCCCCCTTGTATTCCGACAACGAAACCCGACATCGCGAGTCGGATCGATCACATGCAACCGTTTGCAATCAGTGTGCTTGCACTCAACTCCAGTTGCTATGCGCGAATTGTCCCGCGTCCTCTCGCACCGGGCAAGCCGGCAACCACGACGATCAATCCGCCTAGCGCGAAAGCCGAAGCGACGCTGAACGTCCATGCCGGGCCGATCGCCGACCACAGCCAGCCGCTGCCGATCGCTCCTGACATTCCCCCCGCGCCGAACGAGATGCTCGAGTACAGCGCCTGACCGCGCGCCCGCGTCGCCTCGCCGAACCACCGACCGAGCAAAGCCATTGCACACACGTGATGCGCACCGAACGTCGCGCCGTGCAGTACCTGCGCGAACAGTTGCACCGACAGGCTTTCTGGAAACCAGCCCACGAGCACGAAGCGCAGGGCCGCGATCGCGAACGTTGCCGCGAACACCACCTCGGTAGCGCGCGGCCCCATCCAGCGCGGCATCGTAAGGAACACGACGATCTCCGCGAGCACACCGAGCGACCACAGCAGCCCGATGGTCGCTTTGCTGTAACCATGATCAGCGAGGAAGATCGTGTAGAAGCTGTAGAGTGGTCCGTGTGCGACCGTCATCAGCAAGCACGAGGCGAGCAGCGCGATCACTTCAGGCTTGCGCACGATCGCGCCGATCGACACCGGCGTTGCGCTCACCGTAGCTCCCGCAGCCGGCAGCGTCCACGCCGCACAGCCGGCGAGCAGCAGCAGGCCTGTCGTCGTGGCCAGCACGCTCGCGGGCGCAAAGTAGTCGAGCTGCCAGCCGGTGCCCATGACCGCGGCGATGAACCCGACCGAACCCCACAGGCGGATCGGTCCGTAGCGCGCCATGTGCTCGCGCAGGCTCGACAGCGTGATCGTCTCCACCAGCGGATTGACCCCGCCGGAGCAGAACGCGTGCACGATGAGCACCAGCGCGAGTCCGGCGAAGCTTTGCGTGAAGAACAGACCGGCGAACGTCACGATCGACAACGCGATCGCGAACTGCAGCAGCCGAACGCGCTGCCCGGTGCGATCAGCCAGCCGCGCCCAGAAATTCGGTGCGAAGATGCGCACACACTGCATCGCGCCGAGCAACAGCCCGATCGCCTGCGCCGACTGCCCGATCGACTGGAAATACAGGCTCAGATACGGCGCGTACGCCCCGACATAGGCGAAGTACGCGAAATACATCGCGCCCAGACGGACGTGCAGGCTCGACACTTCGGCAGGGGCGCGTGGCGTGGACATTCGCAGCGAGGTTCGATCGCGCGAACGATGAACGCACAACACGCGCGACGGCGCACGCTAATCGAGCGTAGCGCACGGCGCAACTCGCTTCGCGATTCGCGATTCGCGATTCGCCAATCGACGATCGGAACACGCGCAGGGAGTCGTGAAGGCACTGCGAACAAGTCCATGCCTCGCGATGCTACGCATCAGGCCGACCTGTCACTCGCATCGCATAGAATGGCCCGCCGCGCGACACTGATCTCGCGGCACCGCCAGT
>CADEDU010000086.1 GCA_902826155.1 uncultured beta proteobacterium | reverse complement strand
CGGTGCCAAGCACGAACCAGCTGCTCGCCTCGCCGATGTGCTCGTGCTCACGTAACGCGAACCGCCGCACATAGAATTCGCGCGGCACGGTCGTTTCATCCACGCTGCCGACGAAAGCGCACGGCGCTGCGAGATGACGCAGATCGCTGCATGCGCGCAGCAGCGCCTGCTCCAACGACAGTGCGTCGGCGCAGACCGTCAGATTGCGCGCGCGCAGCCCCGCGTATTGCGCCACGAAGAATCCCGCCATGTTGTTGCCCGAAGTGGCGAAATGAGCCGGGGAGGCGACTTCGCTGCGCGGTGGCATGACCTGGTAGTAGAGCGCGTCGGTACGTGCCACGTCTCCCAGCCCACTTGCCAGGTAGAGCCGCGTTGCGGCATCGAGCGGTGCGGGCAGCCGTTGCAGGCACGCGTGCGCGCCCAGCGAAGCGAGTTCGGCAAAGCGCGAGGCCACGCGAGGAACGGCAATGGCGCGCGCTTTCAAGAGTGGTTTGAGTGCGATCGGTGCGGCATCGGCCGGCTGCAACGCGCTGACTGGGTCGCCCTGCCAGATGCGTCCGTCCGGGCCGATTCCGCCGCAGGCGTGGATGTAGATGCGTGAGGCGTTCATCGTTCAGCGCAGCGCCAGCACCAGCGAGGTGTAGTTGCCGCCAAAGCCGAAGAAGTTGAGTAGGTAGGCGCCGGGGCGGGCAGGCAAGGCGGCGCGCAGTGGTTCGATGCCGAGTTCGGGATCGATCGTCGTAAACCCCGCCGCGTGCGGAATGAAGCCTTCGGCCAAGCACGCGCTGAACGCCGCAGTCTCGAGCGCGCCGCAAGCGCCCAACGTGTGGCCGAGATAGTGCTTGAGTGCGGTGATCGGCGGCAATCGAGTGCCGAACAGCGCACGCAGCGCCGCGGCTTCGGCTGCATCGCTGTCGCGACTACCGGTGGCGTGCGCTTTGACCGCGACGATCGCTTCCGCGGCGACACCTGATACCGCGAGCGCCTCGCGCATCACCGCCAGCATCTCGGTGCCTTCCGGTGTTGCACTGGTGAGGTGGTGGGTGTCGCACAGGCTGGCGCCGCCGAGCAGCCGGACTCGCACGGAATCGTCCGCGGCAAGCACCAGTGCCGCGATGCCCTCGCCGATCTGCAGGCCGGCGCGATCGCGATCGAACGGGCGGCAGCCGTGTGGATCGAGCAGCATCAATCCGTCGAATCCACTCAGAGTCACTGCGCTCAGTCCTTCGGCACCCACTACCAGCGCGCGCCGCAGTTCGCCACGCACCAGCATTTCGGTCGCGCACAGCATTGCGTTCGCGCTCGATGAGCAGCCGGTCGAGAGGGTCACGCACGGTCCACGCAAGCCGAATGATTCAACGATGCGCTCGCTGCCCCAGGCCGGACCACGCACTTGAAACGGCGTGTCGTTGGACACCGTGCCAAGCGCGCGTCCATAGAGCTCCGCCCCCGACGCGTACAGGAATCCGCCGCTACCGACGATCAGACCGCAGTCTTCGCGCCGCCACCATGAGGAACGATCGGTCGCCGGTTCGAGCACGCCTTGCACGGTCTGCAGCAGCGCCTGCTCGGCGCCACGATCGCCCGCGGGGAAGGTTTCCGGAAAGCGGCTGACCTGGGGCGTGGGTTCGGTTGGAAAACCGATGTCACTCGCGGCGCGACGCGGTGCATCGCCCGCACGCATCGCGGCGACAACGCCGCCGGCGCCTCGGCCGAAAACCGAGAGCGTGGTACTGGCGATGATGCCGATGGATGGCTGCGTTCCCACGAATCGGCTCGGACTGCGGGCTTGAAATGCGGGCTTGGACTGCGGTGTACCGGGAAAGGAGCGAGCGCTAGCGCCCTTGACGGATGAACTCGGCCAGCGTGTTGACCGAACGCATCACGCGCCGGGCGTGTTTGCTGTCTTGAATGCGTACACCGAAGCGTTTGCCGATCGCCACGGCGACCTGCAAGGCGTCGAGCGAGTCGAGGGCGTGGTCGGAACCTTCACCGATGAGCGTGTCGTCATCGCCGATGGTGTCCGGCGGAGTCTCGCGTTCGCAGGCGGTGACGATGATGCGCTTGATCTCCAGCTTGAGCGCGGCATCGTCGGTGGGAATATCGGGGCGCGTGGTCATGACGAGTGGGTGGTCAAGCGGCCCGCATCATGGCACCGAAACGACGCAGGGCCAAGCCGAGGCACGCGAGTGCAAACAGGAGCAGTGCGCCTGCCGTCAGCAGCACATCGGCGAGCCCGGCGTTGCGCAGGAAAATGGCGATGAATCCGTCGAGCGCCCAGCCCATCGGCGAGGCGAGCGCCGCGCGCTGCAACATCTCGGGCATGAGCAGCTTCGGGACCATGATGCCGCCAATCGCGGCCATCAGAAGCACCGCGGCTGCGCCGAACGCCGTCGCCTGCTCCGGCGTGCGTGCGACCATCGCAATCAGCAGCGCGAAGCCGATGGCGGCCAGACTCGCTGCGCAAGAGAGCAGCGCGACCGGCCCAAGCATGGCGCCGGTCAACGTCAGTGCTTCGCCGCCGAATACCGGGATCAGCCAGCGTCCTATCGCCAGACAGAACGCCATCTGCACAAGGTTCACGACGAAGTAGGGAACGACCTTGGCCGCGATCAGCGTCGTCGCAGGCACCGGCAAGGTGCGCAATCTGAGCAAGGTGCCCTGGTCTCGCTCCTTGATGAACGTCGTCGACAACGGCACCACGAGCATGAAGATCGCGAGCAGCGAGTAGGCCGGCACGTTCTGCTGCGTCGAGCTCGGCATCGTCGCGCTGTCGCTGGAAGCTTCGCGCAAATGCAGCACGCCGCGCATCGAGTCGCCACCCGCCGTGGGACCGGACGCTGTGGAGCCGGAAAACAGGCGCACAGTCTGTTCGACCTCCACGCCGAGCAGCACGCGTTCCAGGGCAGTGTGTACCAAGGCACGCTGATCGGCGCGCAGCCCCGGGTCGGCCATCAACGCCAGTTCGACGCGCGTACTGGCATCTTTGCGATCGGCTGCGTCGGCGGGCGCTTCGGGTTGCGGCAAGAACCGACGGCGTGGATCGCGCTCACGCAGTGCCGCACCAAGTCGATCGTTCGCATCGGCGGGGATGATGAGCGCGAACTGCACTTCACCGCGCTGCACGGCCTTCACGATCGACGTTGCGTCGCGTGGCTCGGTGTCCGCAGAGGCGTCCGCTGTAACGTGCTTGACGCGCAGCCCGGGAATATCTCGGAGGCCCGCGGCGATTCGCCCACCGAGGTTCGCGGTGGCCGGACCTGTGTCGATCGATCGATGATAGTCGAGCACCACGAAGCTGAACCGCGCAGCGTCGCCCGGCCGGAAGAAATCCTGCAGCGCGAGTGACATGATCACCACGAACACCAGCGGCATCAGAAACAGAATCGCCAACCCCTCGCGGTCGCGCAACAGCACGCGTGCTTCCTTGCCGATACTGGCCGCGAGCACGCTCATCGGGCCGCGGTGGGTTCGTCGCGCTCGTTGCGCGCTTGGTCTCGAACCTCGTCTTGTTCTTCACTACGCAAATGGGTGCCGGTCAACTGGAAGAACAGTGCCTCGAGACTCTGCGCACCGAAGCCCGCCTCCTGCACCGCGACACCCAATGACTTCATTACCTCGAGTGCTGCGCTCAACGTCCGCTCACGCTCCTCGGTGATCAGTGCGATCAGATCGGCGTCCTGGCGCACCGCGGTGACGGCGGGCAGGGCTTGCAGCGCCTGCATCACGGCTGCGTCGACAACCTCGCGCGCGCGCAGCGTCACGACGTTCTGACGCAGCAACGAGCGGGTCGGCCCCTGCGCAATGAGCCGGCCGTGGTCGATCACGGCGAGCCGATCGCACAGATGCTGGACCTCGTCGAGATAGTGCGAGGTGTAGATCACTGTGGTGCCCGCGGCATTGAGCCGTCGCAGCGACTCATGAAGATGCCGGCGTGATTGCGCGTCGACACCCACGGTCGGTTCGTCCAGCACCAAGAGCGCCGGCGCGGCCAGTACGCCGATCGCCAGATTGAGTCGCCGCTTCAGCCCGCCCGATAACGTGCCGGCGCGTTGCTTCCGCACCGCCTCCAGCCGGCCGATGGCAATCGAATATTCGATCCGCTCGGCGCGACGGGTTCGATCCAGGCGATGCATCGCCGCGAAGTACGCGAGGTTCTCCTCGACCGTGAGCGTGGGATAGAACGCAAGCTCCTGCGGTACCAAGCCGATCGGCTGCCCGGACACGATCTTGCCCGCGTCCGGCGCGACCAGGCCGCACACGATCGCGATCAACGTGGTCTTGCCCGCGCCATTCGGCCCCAGCAGCCCGAAGAAACTGCCGCGCGGAACCTTGAGGCTCAGTCCGTCCAGCGCGCGGCTGGATGATCCACGGTAGGTCTTGGTGAGGCCGACGCACTCGACGAGCGCGTCAGGGGCGAGCGCTTCGGTGACCGGCGTATTGGTGACCGGCGTATCGGCGACCAGCGTATCGGCAGGCAAATCGGAAGGTGAAAGCCAGGAGAGGAGTCGCGGGCATTCTACGGGACGGGCGTGCGCGATCGCTGCATGCGCGACGCCGGTTGCGAGGATTGGTCCGGCCGCATCCCGCAAAACAAAACGGCGGCCCGCGGGCCGCCGTCGATGGCAGGTCTGAGTGTGATTACGACGGCGTTGCCGCGGTCGACATCGACTCGGCCTGCTCCTCGCGCTGGATCTGCTCCAGGCGATAGCCATGCTGGTAGATCGCAACCAGGCGCCAGCCGTTATCGGGCACCAGACCGAGCTTGGAGCGCAGCCGGCTCACGTGGGTGTCGACGGTGCGGGTGTTCAGGTTCGGGCTGCGACCCCAGACGTTCTCCAGGATGTGGCCCCGCGAGAGCAGCCGACCCAGATTGCGGAACAGGAATACCGCCAGATCGAAGTCCTTCTGCGTCAGCTCGACCTGCTGGCCGTGGCGATGCACGGTGCGCGACTCGACGTTGACGCGGAACTCGCCGATCTCGAACACGTCGTCGGCGGGCTTCTCGTTGCGGCTGCGGCGCATCACCGCGTGCATGCGCGCGAGCAGTTCCATCTTGCGCAGCGGCTTGACCAGGTAGTCGTCTGCGCCGGCCTTGAGCATCGCGGCGATGTCTTCCTCGCGGTCGCGCGCGGTGGTGAAGATCACCGGCGTGGTGTCGCGCACGTTCTGGCGGATCCACTGGAGCACTTCAGCGCCGGAGATGTCGGGCAGTTCCCAGTCGAGCAGGAAGATGTCGAAGCTCTCGCGCGCCAGTGCGCGGGTGAGTTCCTTGCCGTACGTGAACACGTGGCAATGAAATCCAGAGTTATTGAGCCAGAGCGTAACCAAATCGATCTGGGCTGGATCGTCTTCCAGAATTGCGACTCTCATACGTACTCCACGTAGACCGCTTTCAAATAGGACCGGAGTTCCTCGACCGCAGCATGTGCGGCGCCGGCATCCCCCGCTTTGGCGGCGGTTTCGATCGATGCGCCCAATCGCGTGATCTCGTCGAAGCCGTAACCCCCGCCGACACCCTTGAGACTGTGACCAATCTTACGTGCGGTGTCGAGGTCAGATTGCGCAGCGGCCCGGGCCAGAATCTCCACATCGCGGGCGCAGTTGGCAAGGAACCGGGGAACCAGTTCACGCAGCTCGCCCTCGACGCGAACCACGATCGCGGTGTTGGTGTCGGTATCCATGGCGTTCATTGTTCCAATGAGGGGCGCGGTCGTCGGGCGGGGCGCATCAGGAGTGCGCCTTGCGCAACGTGGCGTTGGCGCGCGCGGCGGCGCGACGCTCCAGTACCGGCGTCAGGGCCTGCTTCAGACTGTCGAGCGAAACGGGTTTGGTGAGCACGGCATCGCATCCGGCGAGAATCGCACGCGACACTTCGATGCCTTCCTGGTGGGCGGTGAGGCCGAAGATCGTGTCGGTGTAGCCGCGTGCGCGCAGCACGTGCACGGCCTCGTAGCCGTTCATCACCGGCATTTCCATGTCCATCAGCACGACGTCGAACTCCTCGGTCACGGCCACTTCCACGGCTGCCAGACCGTTCTCGACGCCCTTGACCTGCAGCCCGAGATTGCGCAACAGCAAGGTCACGAGATTACGCAGATCTTCGTTGTCGTCGGCAAGCAGGATGCGCCCGCTCAATCGGCTGCGGCTGGCGACGGCAGGGGCCACCGATTCGGCCGACGTGCGACGCGGCGCCGCTTCGCTGGGCAGGCGGACGCGAAAGGTCGTGCCGACACCCACTTGCGATTCGACCGTGATCTCTCCGCCCATCAACTCGACCAGGCGGCGCGCGATGGCCAGGCCCAGGCCGGTGCCGCCGAAACGACGGCCGATGGTGAGGTCGGCCTGTTTGAACGGCTGCCAGATGCGGTCGAGCGCCTCGGGTGCGATGCCCGGTCCGGTGTCGCGCACTTCGATCTCGAGCACCGCGACGTGCCAGGCGACCACCAGATCGACCGATCCGCGTCCGGTGAATTTGACAGCGTTGCCCAGCAGATTGATCAGCACCTGGCGCAGGCGGAACACGTCGAGCATCAGCGCATCGGGCAGGGCGGTGCGACGCATGTAGCGCAGATCGATCGGCTTGTCGGCCGAGAGCCCTTTCATCGTCGCGATGACGTCGCGGAACACCGGTTCGGGGTCCTCGGGCTGGCGCGAGATCGAGAGCTGACCGGCTTCCAGTTTGGCCAGGTCGAGGTTGTTGTTGATGAGGGTGAGCAGGTGGTCGCAATTGCGCGCGATGATGGCGCTGTTGGCGATCCGCTGCTGCTTGCCCAACTCGTCGGTGAACTGGTTGACCTTGTTGAAGCCCATGATCGCGGTAAGCGGGGTGCGCAGCTCATGGGTCAGGTGATTGAGGAACTCGGTCTTGAGCCGGGTGGATTCCTCCATCGCCATGTTTTCGTAGGAGCGCCGGCGGCGGTCTTCCACGGTGAGGAAATACGAGTACGACAACGCGATCGCGATGCCCACCAGGCCGGAGAGGGCGGCGAAGGTCCACTGCACTGGCGAGCCGAGCGCCGCGGTCATCAGGCCTACGCCTGCCGGAAGCAGTGTGGCGGTGAGCACCGCCGCCCAGCCGGCCGTGCGCGTGGGCAACTCGGTCCGCCCGGCCAGCAGCAGCGCCGGGATCAGGGCGATCGCGATCAGCGAAAGGTTGAGGACGAATGCCGAGGGCCGGAAGACCTTGCCGCTGGTGAGCTGGGCATAGCTCATCGCGCTCAACTGCACGCTGGAGATCTTACCCGCCGGCGTGGCGATCAGCCCGGTCTGGCTCGGATGGGTGCTCCCGATGAACACCGCGCGATTGCGCAGCGCGTCTTCGAGCACCTGATCGGCGGGGCCGCCGGCGGCAAGTGCGGCCAGGCGCTCGAACGTGAAGCTCGGGATCTCATCGACGTTGCGCGGAAAGCGTGGATGCACCGCGCCGGATTCGTTGGTGCTCCAGGAGCGGATGCCCAGACCCACCCGGCCAGGGGATGCGTGCACCTGGGCGCGCAGACGCTCGCTCGCCATCAGTGCTGCGAACGGCATCGAGGGCAGCAGCACGCCCTGCGCGGTGTGCAGCAGGGGGATGTGCCGGGTGACGCCATCGTCGTCGGGCATCGTGTTGACGATGCCGACCACCGAACGGCCGTTGCGCGTCAGCGTCGCACTGGGCAACTGGAAGTCGCTCCACTGGTAGAGCTGCGGCAACTCGGCGCCCTGGGTGTTGACCGCGATCCCGACGGACTGTACGTCGCGGCGACGGCGTTCGGCCGCGCTCGGATAGCTGGGCAAACCGGCGCCGGCTAGTACGACGCTCGAATCGAACGTGCTGCTCAACGTCGAGTCGTTGCGATCGGGCTCGATCAGGCTCACGTCGTACACGATCGCCCGGACCCCGATGCGTGCCAAGTACCGGTTGACGACCGCGAACGTGTCGCGCGGAATCGGCGCGTCGGCGCGTGTCGTATCGCGGCCGGCCCGTGTGCGTTCCGGATTCAGGTCGATGACGACGACGTTGTTCCAGTCGGCCCGGCCGGTGGTGATCTGCGAGGTGAAATCGCTCAGCCAGCCCAGCGCGAACGAAAACCACGGCACGTGCGTGAATACCGCCGCGACCGCGAGGCTCAGGGCAACGATCAAGGCACCGGGCGCCAGGGCACCGGAAAGGGAATTCGTACGCGTCACGAGGGTGGTCGCGTCACCGAGGGAAGTGTGACAGTCTTGTAGGAAATTCTAGACGTTACGGGTGGTTTTTTGTATTGATCTCGAAAGCAGTGTTCACGAAGTGTGCCTGCAATGTCGAATTTCCCTCACGTTCGGCTCGATTTCCCGGACCTGCGCCCTCCACCAGGTCGCAAATGGCGGGGAATCCCCTCGTTTTGACCGTCGGTCGCCCCACCGCAGACCCATCCGGGGGTGCGCGGGAAGGCCATGGACGAAGGCCCTTCCGCCACCCCTTTCGCGGCTCCCTTCGCGGTTTCTTTCGCGGCGCACGGAGCGATCCGGGGGTGGCGAGGTGAGCAACGAGGTGTTTGCTTGCCTGCCGAACTGAATCGGCGCTGGACGAGCGCGGGTTCAATCCGAAGCGTGCGTGGCAAAGTCGGCCGATTCAGATCGTCGGCACCCGCAGGCTACAGATACGGATAGCGATGAACACCGGAAGCCCCCACGCGGGAAAGTTCACTCGCGCGGAAGCTCACTCGCGGCACGCGTTTCGGTGGAGGCCGCGCTCCGGCGAATCGTGGATTTCACCGCGCCCGTCGAGTACGCTCGGCTGCTTGCCTGGCCGTCGCGAAACGAGGAGACCTCCATGACCGTTGCCGCCGCTTCCCGTACCCAACCCGCTGCCGTCCCGGTACACGGCCTGCATCACTACGCGTACCGCTGCCGCGACGCCGAGGAAACGCGGCATTTCTACGAGGACATCCTCGGACTGCCGCTGGTGCACGTGATCCGCGCCGACAATGTGCCGAGCACCGGCGAGTACTTCCCGTACGTGCATCTGTTCTTCCAGATGACTGACGGCTCGTGCATCGCGTTCTTCGATCTGGGTGACGATCAGTCTTCGGTGCCCTCGCCCAACACCGCGAAGTGGGTCAATCACATCGCCTTCAAGGTCGGCTCGCTCGACGAACTGGCGCAGGCCAAGGCGAGGCTCAATGCAGCGGGCGTCGAGGTCATCGGCCCGACCGATCATCACTTTGTGCACTCGATCTACTTCTTCGATCCGAACGGGGTGCGCCTGGAGCTGACCTACGAGATGCCGCTGGCAGACTATGTCGCAAAGAAGCGCGCGAGCGCGCACGACGAGTTGACTGCCTGGACGGCCGAGAAGAACGCGCGGCGCATGGCCGCGGCGAAACAGGCGGCATGAAACCCGGGCTGATGCGGGAGCCGATCACGAGGCAACCTCTGCCACGGCGAACGCGATGAAGATCGTCGTAGTCGGCGCGGGGGCGATCGGCGGGCTGTTAGGCGGGGCGTGTGCCGAGGCAGGCCATGAGGTGAGCCTGGTCGCGCGCGGCGCGCATCTCGATGCGTTGCGCAGGTCCGGCCTCACCGTGCGCTGGCTCGATCGGGGCGAGCGCCGCTACGAACTCCGCGCCACCGATCAGCCGGGTGAACTCGGTGTGCAGGACGCGGTGATCATCGCGCTCAAGGCGCATTCGATCGCGCCGATGCTGCCGCGGTTGCGCCCGATCCTGGGCGAGGACACGCCGGTGGTGACGGCCATCAACGGCTTGCCATGGTGGTACTTCCAGCGCCATGGTGGCCCGCTCGAAGGCACGCGCATCGAATGCCTCGATCGCGATGGCGCGATGGTCAAGGCCGTCGACCCGCGCCATCTCGTCGGCTGCGTGGTGCATTCGGGCGGCGAGGTGATCGAGCCCGGCGTGGTGCTGCATTCTGGCGGGCGCATGCACTACCTGGGTGAACTCGATGGCAGCACCACGCCGCGCGTGCAGGCGCTTGCGCAGGCCATCACTGCCGGCGGACTCGAGGCCGCGATCTCGCCCAACATCCGCAACGACATCTGGATGAAGCTGATCGGCAATCTCTCGTACAACCCGGTTGCCGCGCTCAGCCTGGTGCGCATGGACGAGATCAACGCCAATCCGGGGTTGATCCGCATGATCCGCACTCAGATGCAGGAAGCGATGGCGGTGGCCTCCGCCTACGGTCAGACGATCGCGATGTCGATCGACCAGCGCCTGGCGCTGGCCCGCACCATGGGGCGAACCAAGGTCTCGATGCATCAGGATCTCGAACGCGGCCGCCCCCTGGAGATCGACGCGATCGTCGGCGCGGTGCTCGAACTGGGGCGCAAGGCCGGTGTTGCCATGCCGATGGTCGATGCGGTCTACTCGCTGATTGCCGCGCGCGTCCGGCATCGTGAGCAAGGGTGTTAGGCCACACCCGGTAGTACGCACGCGCATCACAGCACCACAACACGGCACCACAACGCAGAACGGCGTTCAGCGTCCGCGGATCCACGCCGCGGCGGGAAGCGTCGGGCCGGGGCGAAGCAGACATGGTCACCGCGACTCACGCGGTGGCTGTGCGCAATTCCACCCGGAAGAGCGCCAGTACCAGCGCCAGCCAAGGAGGAGGATGTTGGATCAGATCGTCCAGCTCGCACAGCTCCTGATCTCCGGGGTGGCGCAGGGTTGCGTCTATGCGTTGGTCGCGCTCGGCTTCGTGCTGATCTACAAGGCCACCGAGACGGTGAACTTCGCGCAGGGCGAACTGATGATGCTGGGCGCATTCCTCGCGCTCACCGGCGCCGCCATCTTCGGCTGGCCCTACTGGGTGTCGATCGTGTTCGCGATCGCGGTCATGGCCGTGTTGGGCATGCTGGCCGAACGCTTGGTGTTGCGGCCCGTGCTCGGCCATCCTGCGTTCACGGTGGTGATGGTCACGATCGGCATGGGCTACGTGATGCGCGGCGTGGTCACCATGGTCCCGGGCTGGGGCACTGAGACCTATTCGCTACCAACCCCGTTCGCCGACCACGTGATCAAGCTCGGCCAGTTGGTGCTGCCGACGCAGAGCCTCGCGGTGATCGGCATGACTATCGCCCTGTGTGTTGTGCTGTACACGTACTTCCGCTTCACCCGCATCGGCATCGCCATGCAGGCCACCTCACAGAATCAGCTTGCGGCGTACTACATGGGCATTCCAGTGCCGCGTATCAACATGCTCATCTGGGGACTGTCGGCGGCGGTGTCGGCGTTCGCGGGGATCCTGCTTGCACCGATGACTTTCGTGCATGCCAACATGGGTTTCATTGGGCTGAAGGCGTTCCCGGCGGCGGTGCTCGGCGGTTTCGGCAGCGTGCCGGGCGCGATCGTCGGCGGGCTCATCATCGGCGTGGTCGAGGCACTCGCGGGGTTCTATCTGCCCGAGGGCTTCAAGGACACGGCCGCGTACATCGTCGTGCTGCTGGTGCTCATGATCAAGCCCTCGGGCCTGTTCGGCGAACGGCAGCTGAAGAAGGTCTAGAGGAACACAGGCCAACGCACGATGCGATTCCTGTTCAAGACCAGCTACGAGCAAGACGTCCGGCTGTTCCAGCACGGCGGGCAGGTGTTCTGGTACGGGCTGCTGGGCGTGCTCGCGTTGCTCGCGCCATGGCTGCTGTCGGAGTACCTGCTCTCGCAGATCGTGTTCGTGCTGATCTACACGCTCGTCGGCCTCGGTCTGATGGTGCTCACCGGTTACACCGGCCAGGTCTCGCTCGGTCACGCGGCATTTCTGGGCGTGGGGGCCTACACCGAAGCGCTGCTGCAGTCGCACGGCGTGTCGTTCCTGATCTCGCTGCCGGCCGCGGCGCTGATCTCGGCGGGTGTCGGCGTAATCGTCGGTCTGCCGGCGCTGCGCCTGCGCGGCATCTATCTCGCGATTGCCACGCTCGCCTTCGGCATCATCGTCGAGGAAATCCTCACGCGGTGGGAGGCAGTCACCGGCGGCGGTGCCGGCAAACACGTGAAGTCGATGCGCCTGTTCGATTACAGCTTCGACGGCAGCGACAACGCGTTCTATTACGTGTGCTTGATCACCGTCGTGCTGTCCGCGCTCGGCGTGCTCAATCTGATGCGTTCGCCCACCGGCCGCGCGTTCGTCGCGATTCGCGATTCGGAGATCTCCGCGGCCAGCATGGGCATCCATCTGGCGCGCTACAAGGCGCTTTCCTTCGCGATTTCGGCGGCACTCACCGGCCTGGGCGGAGCGCTCTATGCGCACAAGCTCTCGTTCATCACGCCCGATCAGTTCGGACTGATCGTCTCGATCGAGCTGATAACGATCATCATCCTGGGCGGAGTCGGTGGTTTGCACGGGGCGGTGTTCGGGGCCGCGATCGTGATCCTGCTGCCGCAGATGATCGCGCTGGCCAAGGACTATCTGCCCGAAGGGGCCACTCCGACGGCGGGGCTGCAGTCGCTGGTATTCGGCCTGGTGATCATCGGCTTCATCCTGTTCGAACCGATGGGGCTGCACGGCCGCTGGCTCAAGATCCGCACCTACTTCACGCTGTTTCCGTTCTATCGCCGCGGCATGTTCCGGCGGCAGCGCGCGTTCATGAAATCGGAGCGGACGAAGTGAGCGCGAACCTGACACCAGCGAGCGCCGCGGCGCCGGGCAGCATCACCGCAGCGGCGATGGCCGATGGCGCCGACGCGCCGTTCTTCAGGGCCGAGAAACTCGGCATCCGCTTCGGTGGCATCGTCGCGGTCAACAACGTGAGCTTCGACGTACGCAAGGGCGAGGTGTTCACCATCATCGGTCCCAACGGCGCGGGCAAGACGACGATCTTCAATCTGATCAGCCTGATCTATCCGCCCAGCTCCGGGCGCATCGTGTTCGAAGGCCGCGATCTCACCGGCATGGGTCCGCACGAGGTGGCGCAGCATGGCATTGCGCGTACGTTCCAGAACATCGAATTGTTCGAGCACGCGACGGTGCTGCAGAACCTGCTCATCGGCCGGCACGTGCATCGACGCACCGGGTTCTTTCAGGAGTTGCTCTTCACCAAGGCGACGCGCCGCGCCGAACTGGAGCACCGCGAAGCGGCGGAGCGGGTGATCGATCTGCTTGATCTGCAGCACTTCCGCGATTCCATGGTGGCCGGATTGCCCTACGGTGCGCGCAAAGTGGTCGAGCTTGGGCGTGCGCTTTGCACGCAGCCCAAGCTGCTGCTGCTGGATGAGCCGTCTTCGGGTCTGAATCCGGAAGAGACCGATGACATGGCATTCTGGATCGAAGACATCAAGAAGGATCTGGGCATCACCGTGCTCATGGTCGAGCACGACATGAACCTGGTGTCGCGCGTGTCCGATCGCGTGCTGGCGCTCAATCAAGGTCAGATGCTCGCCCTGGGCACGGCCGCGGAGGTGCAGTCGCATCCGGCGGTGATCGAGGCTTACCTCGGCGCAGACGACGTATGAGCACCGCACAAGCGTCCAGCGCAACGCCAGCGGCCGCCCCGCATCAGGCGCCGGCGACGCCGCTGCTCGAATTGCTCAACGTCGAGTCGAACTATGGGCCGGTGCAGGCGCTGCGCGGCGTGAGTCTGGCGGTACCCGAAGGACAGATCGTCGCGGTGCTGGGCGCCAACGGTGCGGGCAAATCGACGATTCTCAAGACCATCTCGGGCATCGTCGAGCCACTCAAGGGGCAGATCAAGCTGAGCGGCAGCGAGATCCAGCGCCTCTCGCCCGACCGGATCGTGCGCCAGGGCGTGGTGCATGTGCCCGAAGGTCGCGAGGTATTCCCGCTGCTGAGCGTCGAAGACAATCTGAAAATGGGCGCGTACACCCGCACCGACTACGGTCAGGTGGCGCAGGAGATCGAGCAGGTGTTCGCCTATTTTCCGGTGCTGCGCGCGCGCGCCAGGCAGGAGGCCGGACAGCTCTCCGGCGGCGAGCAGCAGATGCTGGCGATCAGTCGCGCGCTGCTCGCACGGCCGCGCATCATGCTCATGGACGAGCCGAGCCTGGGTCTGTCGCCCAAGCTCACCAAGGAGATCTTCAACATCATCGGCCGCATCAACCGCGAGCGCGGCACCACCATCCTGCTGGTCGAGCAGAACGCCAAGATGGCGCTGGGCATCGCCCACTACGGCTACGTTCTCGAAGTCGGGCGCATCGTCATGGCCGACACCTGCGCAAATCTGATCGAAAAGGAAGACATCCGCGAGTTCTACCTCGGGGTCAAGTCAGCAGGGGTGCGCGGTGCGCGGCGCTGGAAGCGCAAGAAGCAGTGGAGATGAAGCGGTGACAAACCCGATGCAACGCGACGAGCCTGCCTCCGGCGCGCCGGTGCTCGACACCGTATCGAAGCTGTTCTGGCATGGCGTGCGCACGCGCGCGTCGCGACCCATTTTGCGACAGAAGGAGCTGGGGATCTGGCGTGCCCAGACGTGGGCGGAGCTGGGTGTGATTGCGCGCGAGATCGGCATGGGGCTTGCCGCCCTGGGTTACTCGCCGGGCGAGGTGGTGTCGATCCTGTCCAACACCAATCGCGAGTGGATCTACGCCGATCTGGGTGCGCTGGGCGCCGCGGGTGTCGTCAACGGCATTTATCCCACCGATGCGGCGACGCAGGTCGAGTATCTGCTGGGCGACTCGGCTTCGGCATTCGTGTTCGTCGAAGACGAGGAGCAGCTCGACAAGGTGCTCGAGGTGCGTGTCCGGTTACCGGACTTGCGCCGGATCGTCGTATTCGACATGGAAGGGCTGCACGAATTGGCCGATCCGCAGGTGATGAGCCTGGAGCAACTGCGTGATGCCGGTCGGGCATACGAACGGGCTCACCCGCAAGAGTGGGAACGGCGCATCGCGCTGCGCCGGCCCGATGATCTCGCGATCCTCGTCTACACCTCCGGCACCACCGGCCGACCCAAGGGCGCCATGATCTCGCATGCCAACATCGTCGCCACGGTTGCGGCGTATCAGGCGAGCTTTGCGCAATCCGAGCTCGACGAGCGCATGTGCTTCCTGCCGCTGTGCCACATCGCCGAGCGCGTGGGTGGCGAGTACCACTCGATCGCCACCGGCGCGGTGCTGAACTTCGTCGAGAACCCCGACACGGTTCCGGAAAACGTGCGCGAGATCGCCCCGACGGTGTTCACCGCGGTGCCGCGCGTGTGGGAGAAGTTCTACTCGGGTGTGCTGATCCGGATTGGCGAATCGACGCCGCTGCAGCAATGGGCTTACAAGACTGCGATCGACATCGGCCACAACCGGGCGGGTCGGATCGAGCGCGGCGAATCATTGCCGTTGTGGCTGCGCCTGGCGTTTCGCGCAGCGCGCTGGGTCGCACTCGACAACGTGCGGCGCACGATCGGCATCCACCGCGCGCGCGTGTTGATCACCGGCGCCGCGCCGATCTCCCCCGACCTGGTGCGCTGGTACATGGCGCTCGGCTTGGACATGATGGAGGTGTGGGGCCAGACCGAAAGTTGCGGCGCGGTGACCGGGAACGTCATCGGCAAGGTGAAGCCCGGCTCGATCGGCCCACGCATGGCTCCGAGCGAAGTGGCGGTGTCGTCGGAAGGCGAATTGATAGTGCGTGGGCCCGGCGTGTTCATGGGCTATCTCAACCAGCCGGAGAAAACCGCCGAGACGCTGCGCGATGGCTGGCTGCACACCGGCGATGTCGGGCGCCGCGACGCGGACGGTTTTTTCTACATCACCGACCGCATGAAGGACATCATCGTCACCGCGGGCGGCAAGAACATCACGCCCTCTGAGATCGAGAACCAGCTCAAGTTCTCGCCATACATCACCGATGCGGTGGTGATCGGCGACAGGCGTGCGTTTCTCACCGCGCTGATCATGATCGACCATGAGAACGTCGAGCAGTACGCGCAGGAGCGCGCCATCCCGTTCACCAACTACGCCAGCCTGTGCCAGCGCCCTGAGATCGTCGCGCTCATCCAAGGCGAGGTGGACCGGGTGAACAAGCAGTTCGCACGCGTGGAAAACGTACGCAAGTTCCGTCTGATCGAGCAGAAGCTCACCGCCGAGGACGAGGAACTCACGCCGACGATGAAGCTCAAGCGCAGCTTCGTCAACAAGAAGTACGGGGCGCTGATCGATTCGATGTACTGATAGCGGTGGCACCGACGCGCCGATGACGGTTCGCAGTGAACTGGCGACGGGCCGTTTTGCAATCACCGTAGTTCGTCCGTAAAGTACCCGCCGCGAGCCGCACCTGCGGCCGGCGCATTCCAATGAAGAGGAGACCACGATGAAGGGCAAGCTCGTTGCAGCAGGGTCGGGATTGATGGCTGCCGCGTTCGCGGCGGGCGTCGCGCTGGCGCAGGGCGTGACCAAGACCGAGATCGTGATCGGCACCGCGCAGGATCTGTCCGGTCCGATCGTGCAGCTGTCCAAGCCGGCGGTGAATGGCATGCGCATGCGCATCGACGAGATCAACGAAGCCGGCGGCATCCACGGCCGCAAGCTGCGCCTGGTGGTCGAGGACCACGGCTACGATCCCAAGAAGGCGGTGCTCGCCGCGCAGAAGATGATCCAGAAGGACCGCATCTTCGCGATGATCGGCTCGATCGGCACGCCTACCAACGTTGCGGCGATGCCGGTGCTGTTCGACAAGGGCGTGCCGCACCTGTTTCCGCTCACCGGTGCGCGCGAGATGAGCGAGCCGCTGCACAAGCTCAAATTCTCGTACTCGGCCACGTACTTCGACCAGATGCGCTCGGGCCTGAAGTACCTGATCAAGCAGAAGGGTGCCAAACGTGTGTGCACGATCTACCAGGACGACGACTATGGCCTGGAAGTGATGCGCGGCGGCGAAGCCGGCCTCAAGGAACTGGGCATGCAGTACGCCGAGCGCACCACCTACAAGCGCGGCGCGACCGAGTTCTCATCGCAGGTGGCGCGGCTCAAGGACGCCAACTGCGAGATCGTGGTGATGGGCACGATCATCCGCGAGACGATCGGCACGATCGGCACCGCGCGCAAGCTCGGCTTCAATCCCGAGTTCATCGGCACCACCGCCAGCTATTTCGACATCATCCACAAGCTCGGCGGCCCGGCGATGAACGGGTTCTACTCCGCGGCGACGATCAACTATCCGTATGCCGACGATCCTTCGAAGAACGTGCGCGACTGGTTCCAGCGCTACAAGGACAAGTACAAGGAAGATCCGACGATCCTGTCGGCCTACGGCTATCAGATCGCGGGTTACTTTGCCGGCGCTGCCGAGAAGGCCGGCCCCAACCTGACAGTCGATGCGCTGGTGAACGCGATCGAGACGCATCCGGTGTCGCGCGACATGTTCGGCACCGACGAGATGCGCTATTCCAAGACCAAACACCTCGGTTCCAACCGCGCCAAGCTGTGTCAGATCCAGGAAGCGCGCTGGCGCTGCATCACCGACTATCTCCACGATTAGCCGGACCGCGGCCCGGGCGAGGCGGTGCTTGCCGCTTCGTTCGGGTGTGTCGATGCACCGGGCTAGGCCATGACAATTGCCTCGCCTGGTGAAAATCAAGGCCCGATATCAGGCCTTCGATCGGACATGGCAATGCGACAACAAGATTTCACCGTCCGGCCTTGTCGATTCCCCTCTAGTTGAGCCATCGTTTCGTCGTGGACGAACCGACCCGCTGCTTTGCGATGAAAGCGGGTTGGGACGGAGGTAGCGCGTTCGCCACCGTGCGGTGATGCGGACCGGGCGAATCGAAGCGAAGCATTGCAAGGGGGCGGAAATGCCGCGGACTACGGCGCGATTCTGTATCGCGCGCATCGATATTCCAAAAACAGAAGGCAAAGGCGCCACGCATGGATGGGAAGTGAAGATCCACCGACGTGGCGAATCGGTCCACAAGTTCTTCGGCGACCTGAAGTGGAGTGGCAAGGCCAAGGCGCTCAAGGCGGCGCAGGCGTTCCGCGACGATGTGCTGCGCAAGCTCAAGCCGTACTCGCGCGTGGAGATCGCCAAATCCAAGACCAGCCGCAACAAGAGCGGCATCGTCGGCGTGCGCCGGATCGACAAGGCGCGCAAGAAGAACGGCAACACCTACTGGAGCACGTTCTGGGAGGCGTCGTGGTCGCCGGAGCCGGGCGTGCACAAACACAAGCTGTTCTCGGTGCAGAAGTACGGCGAGCGCCAGGCCAAGCGGCTGGCGATGGATGCGCGGCAGAAGGGGCTGCGCAACATGCAGCGTTGGCATACCGAAAACGTTGCGTGATTCGCGGCGGGGCGTGCCGCCGGCGCTGTGGCCAAGCGATGCGTGATTACTGCGGGGAACGGTCGTAAGCGACCGCGCGCGCTAGGCGTTGCGGGCGGATGGTGTGCCCACGCGAATCGACGGTTGCACCCCAGTCGACGACGGCACTTCCGCTTGAGTCTGTCGCTCGAAACTCGCCGAGTAGCTCGGCTCCTCCACGCGCAGCGTCAGATCGAGAATTGCGCGCAGTTCGGCTTCGATGAGCGCTTCGAGCTGTTCGGCCACATCGCCGCCGAGCTTCGCATTGCCCCAGACGACATCGCTCATGTGGTTGAGGCACCTCATCGCGTCGCGCAGCGTGGTGAACATCTCCTGCGGCACCGGCGCACTGGTGTTGATCAGCGCATCGAGCAGGCTGGTCGCATGCGAGGCGAAGCTCACGATGCCGCGAATACCCACGCTGTCGGCAGCCAACTCCAGCTGTCGCAGGGCGTTGCGGGCTCGCACACCTTCTTCGCGCGTGTGCGGTGGATGCGTATACGCGCCTGTCGATTGCTGGATCGACTCCATCAACTCGGGCAGCACGCCGAGGAACTGGCAGAGCTGATCGGAGTTGACGTCGTCGGCGACCTCCAGCGAGATCTCTTCCTGCACGCTCGCGCTCGGACCGCGGGCCGAGCGTGACGGGGACACCGCTTCCGAAGCGATGGTCGGTTGTGGGTTCGCCTCTGCAGGGACCGTTGGCGGAATCGGGCTTGTTACGGGCGTAACGGTCGCGGCCGGCGAGGCCGGCGCTGGAATCGATTCGACGACGGGCGCAAGGCGAGCAACCGGATGAACGGTTGACGCGTGCCGGGTCGTCGGTGCGGCTGGTTCGACCGATCGCGCAGCCGGAACCACTAACGGAGCGGCAGGCGCGACTGCTCGAGCGGTGGGTGCGATAACGACGGGTGCAATGATTGGAGCAGCGAGGGCTGGCGCAACAGGCGCCACAGTTGGAGCGGTGGGCGCCAAGGCTTCCACGCTGCTGGGAGCGGGTGGTTCAAGGCTGATGACGTTCGGCCCGAGCGAGACCACATCGACCAGCAGCGGCGGTTCGTCGATTGGCGTGGGCAATTCCGCCTGGTCCGCCTCGGTCGCCTGGAAATGGTGTGCTTCGGTCGGATCGATGCGCTCGGGCTCGAATTCTTCGTTGTCGTTGAGCGCATCGGCTGCGAACGCGTTCGCTTCGTGCACGCGCAGTTCCAGCTCGCGCAGTTCTTCGGCGGCGCGCGCCAGCGCCGCGGCGCGCGTATTGATCGATCGCGCGAGCGGGGGCGTCGTCTCCATCGGTGAGCGGCCGTGCCCGTCGGCTTCTCGCAGGCCCGCGGAGCGCGCCATCTGACTGGCCTTGGCCAGAGCGACCGCCTTGGGAACGGTATCGACTGCGAACAACGCACGACTCATGCGGTCCAGCGTGGTGTCGACGCGATCGAGCGTGGTGTGAAGCCCCGTGGCCGGCTCCGGTGTTGACGCACGCTCTTCGGAGTCGTTTTCCGTCGTGGCCTTGGAGCCCGCAAGCGGCCTCAGGAACGTAGAAAAACTCCGGGTTAAGCCCTTGGGCATGGAGATCGCTCGTCGACAAACATTGCTGGGGAGACCTGCGATTGTCCTCCGGTGTGCTGCCCTCCCGGGAGGAACTATGGATCGCGCCAGTGGTGACTCAAGATAGCCCAATCGCGTCGACTCGGGGAGGAGCGCACCCCCCGATGATTGGGCATTCACCCATCAGAAGCAATCCGTTCGTCGGAAGAGCGCGTGTCTGCCGGATCGCGCCTCCGGTTCGTGTCGATTCGGCGACTGCTCGAGGCCGGCCGTTGCCGACGAATAGCGAGCGCGCGCGTGGCTATCGGGATGCGCCGCCCGGGGAGGCTTCGGCGGCTGGCCCCTTGCTCGCCAGACCCATCAGGTCGGCCTCCAGCTCACCCAATGTCTCGGACAATGCCCGCTCCAATCCACGGACGAGTTGCGGTGCACTCGGATCGTCGATGGTCACCGATCGCGATATCGCGCGCTCGTAGAGCACGTGGCCCGATCCTTCCTGCGCGAGATAGAACCGCGCGGCGAGCACGGCACGCGGGGCGTTCGCCTGACGGAAATCGCCATAGAAGTCGGTCACCTCGGCTTCGAGCAGATAGCGGGTGTCCATGCCGGATGTCATAGGCACCACGGATTCGAACAGTCGCGAAGCCGATAGCCAGCTCGTCGTCCGCTCGGTCATCATGGTTGCGGGCAGGGCTAGAAACTCGTTGTAGAAATCGACTTCGAAGCGCTGATCATCAGCGCGATAGACCATCGCCCGGCCGTTGAAGGACTGTGCCACGGTGAAGCGGTTGACGCGGAGTGCGCCTGGAAACGCCTTGACCTTGGCGGCGCCGTCGCGGGTGGCGTTCAGCAGGTACGACTGCTTGACCGGCGCAGGCCGCGACAAGGAGCAGCCGCCCACCATTGCAACCATGGCGAGCACGGTGATGACGGCGATTGCGGCCCCTGTCCTCAGACGCTGCGGCTCGTCGCCCTGTTCCGAAAGTGCCCGTGGCGAACGGAGCAGAAACGCGCTGGCTCTCATCGATTGCTCCGTACCGGCTGCGGCGGTTCGCCGAGCAGCAGTTGTGACGGGTAGTGCTTCGCCGTCTCGGTGGTGTCGCGCAGATTCTCCGAAATCAGCCGCAGGTTCTCCAGCGTGGAGGCGATGTCGCCTTCGCGGCCGACCAACAGCCGTTCCAGGCGCCCCATCGAACGCTGCAGAGCCGTGATCGAGCGGTTCAGCTCGGGGTTGTCGACGAAGCTGCGGATCCGCTCGAACGCGCTGTTGGTCGTGTTGACCATGGTCGCCGTCTGTTCGGGGAGTCTGGTCAGTGCGGCATCCGAGAAGAAACGATTGACCTGCTGATTCGACGCGCGCAATTCGCCGATCAACGCCGCAACATCGTTGCCCAGCCGCTCGATCGGCAGCTTGGCGATGGCCTGGTCGAGCCGGCGGTTGGTCGTGCGCAGCTCGGCCACCAGGCCCGAAAGATCCGCGCTCAGCTGATCGACCTGCAATTTCTCCAGGCGGCTATTGGCGGTGGTGGCGAGCTGATTGAAGCTCGCGACCGTTTCGCGAAACACCAGGCCCAGATTGGGCACGTCGAGCCGACGGAATTCGGTGAGCAGATCGGAAGCGGCATCGACGAACTGCTTTACCGTGCTCGGCGCCGAAGGCAGATAGAGATGGTCGGGCTGCCAGTCGATCGCCAGCGGACGATTCGCGGCCGGGTCGACGAAGTCGATCTCGAGATAGCTGGTGCCGGTGATGCCCTGCGGATTCAGGCGCACTCGCAGACCGCGTTCCACCTGCTGGGCGAACAGCTGCGTGCGATCGGCGCTGGTGCCGAAGCTGGTGCCGATCAACCGCGGGTCGAGTCCTGCTTCGACCAGCACGAACTGCTTGCGATCGGTGGCCGGTTTGTCGCGCTCGTAGCGCGTGTGGGTGAAGGTGATCGCGCTCACCTCGCCGACTGTCACGCCGCGATACTTCACCTTCGAGCCGATATCGAGTCCCTGCACCGACTCGTTGAAGTACGTCTCCATGCGGATGCGGGAGCCCGACAGGAATCCGCCCGAACCCACGATCAGCACGATCGCGACGAACAGCGCCAGCGCGACAATCACGAACAGGCCCAGCTTGAAGTAGCGGCTCGTCGGCGTGTTCACTGGAGCGGTCCTTGTTCCATGTTCCCGTGTTCCCGAATTCCGAGGTTCCGGTGTCCCGATGTTTTTGTAGTCGGAGCGGGCCTGTTGCGGGCGGGTTACGCGTTCGCCGTGGAAGGTTCGCGATTGAAGAACTGGCGCACCAGCGGGTTCTCGCTGGTGTCTCGCAAGATCTCGGGATCACCCTCGGCGATGATACCTTTGGCCCGCTTGTCGAGCATGATCACGCGGTCCGCGATCGCGAAGATGCTCGGCAGCTCATGCGTCACCACCACGAACGTCATCCCCAGATTGCGCGACAGCGACAGGATCAGCTGATCCAGATCGCTCGAGGTGATCGGATCGAGCCCCGCCGAGGGCTCGTCGAGAAACAGGATCGACGGATCGAGGGCCATCGCCCGCGCGATCGCCGCGCGCTTTTGCATGCCACCCGAGAGCTCGGCCGGCATGTGTTCGGTGAATGCGTCGAGGCCGACCAGCTTGAGCTTCATGCGCGCCACCAGATCGATGCCCGCCTCGGGCAGATCGGTGTATTCCTCCAGCGGCAGGCGAACGTTTTCCAGCAGCGTCATCGAGCCGAACAGCGCGCCGAGCTGATACATCACACCGAACTTGCGCAGGATGCCGTGGCGTTCATCGCCGTGCGCATGGGTGATGTCGGCGCCGTCGATCAACACGCGCCCTGCCAGCGGCGGGGTGAGCCCGATCATCGATTTCATCAGCGTCGATTTGCCGCAGCCCGATCCGCCGAGGATTACGAAGATCTCGCCGCGCCCCACCTCGAAGCTCGCTTCCTTGATCAGCACCATCTCGCCGTAGCCGACGGTGAGCCGCTCCACTCGGATGATCGGTTCGCGCGCTTGACTTGGCATGTCGGCTCGACTCAGAGGTTGAGCATGTAGTAGATCAGCGCGAACAGGCCATCCACCACCACGATCATGATGATCGCCGCGACCACCGCGCGCGTGGTGGAATCGCCCACGGCCGCCGCGCCGCTCCTGGTCTGCAGACCCTTGAGGCAACCGATGCCGGCGATCAGCAAGCCGAACACCACCGATTTGGCCAGCCCGCTCAGGAAGTCGCTGACGTTGGCGAAGCCGCCGACGTGCGTGAAGTAGGTGCGCGTGGGAATCTCGAAGGTCAACATCGTCACGGCGCCGCCGATCAGTCCGACCATGTCGGCGAACACCGTCAGGATCGGCGTGACGACCAGGCCCGCGAGCACGCGCGTGACCACCAGGAAGCGCACCGGATCGAGTCCCATGGTCGTCAGGGCGCTGATCTCCTCGTTGACCTTCATCGTGCCCAGTTCGGCGGCGAACGCCGCGCCCGAGCGGCCAGCGAGCAGGATCGCGGTCATGAGCGGACCGAGCTCGCGCAGCATCGACAGGCCCACCAGGTCGCCGACGTAGATCTCGCCGCCGTATTGTCGTAGCGGAATCGCCGACTGGAACGCGATGATCAGGCCCATCAGAAAAGAGATCAGCGCGACGATCGGCAGTGCATCGACGCCCGCCCGCTCGGCGATCAGTAACGCATCCTTCCAGCGGACGCTGCGCGGATTGCGCGCCGCGAAGATCAGCGCCGAGCCTGCTTCGCCGAGGAAGGCGATCTGCAGCTTCCAGTCTTCGGCGAGACGCGCGAACGAGCGTCCTACCTCGGCGACGAAACCGGCGCGCGCCGGCAGTGTCTTCGCCGAAGGGGCTGGAAACGTCGCCGGCTCGAACTGCTCGAGCAGGCCGTTGAACTCCGGCCGCAGCCCGTTGATGTGCACGGCACCGGGCTTGCTGCGTCGCAGGTCGAACAACAGTGCCAGGCCGGCACCGTCGCAGTAGTCGATCTGGCTGGCTTCGATATTGACCACGCGCGCCGGCTCCACTGCCGCGTGCGCCTGCGGCCACAGCGCAGCGACGCTGGTCGCGTCGAGCCGTCCGCGAAGCGTGATCGTGCGTTCGCCGGGGCGCAGATCCTGGAAGGTGAGGGTGGCGTGCATGGTGTCGTTGCGGTGGACCCGCCGCACCGGCCTGCTGCGCCCGCTCGAAGCAGGTGCAGCATGTCGCTGCCGTTACAATCAGCGCGCGATTCTATCCCCGAGTTCAGTCCTTCCGCGGAGTGGCCATGCTGGTGACCTTTCGCAGCAAAGTCGGCGACATCACCATGTTCGGTGAGGTCGCGGTGAATATGCTCAAGCTGATGGGTCAAAGCGGGGGGGTGCCCGGCGCGGTACTTGCCGCCGACCTGCCCGCGGCGCTCGATTCGCTCAAGCGCGGGCTGTCGGCGCGTGCTCAGGAGGAAGCGCCGGCGGGCAGAGCAGCGCCAAGCAGCAAATCGGGCGACGATCGTGATACCGAGCCGCCGATCGCGCTGTCGACGCGCGCCAAACCGCTGCTCGATCTGCTCGATCGCGCCGCGCGCTCGAGCGTTGACGTCACCTGGAGCGCGTGACGCCGCGCTGTGTCCGCCGGCTGAGAAAGTCAGACGGTCGCGAGGTAAGCCGGTCGAGCAAACAGGCCGGTTGAAAAGATCAGCCGGCCGCTCGATACATCGCGAGCGCCGCATCCACCGCGGCGCCGCGCGGCATCTTGAACCCTTCGGCGGCGAGCACCGCTTCGAGCGCACCCAACGTCATCAGAACTGCGTCCTTGCGCGCGTTGTACCCCATCGTGCCGATGCGCCAGATCTTGCCGGCCAATTGCCCGAACGAGGTGCCGATCTCGATGTTGAAGTCGTTCAACATCGCGTTGCGCGCCTTCTCGCCGTTGACGCCTTGCGGAATGTAGACGCCGACGATGTTGGGCATCTTGTTCTGCTGATCGCCGAAGATCGTCAGACCCATCGCCTTCAGTCCCGCCATCATCGCCTGACCGGCGAGCAGGTGCCGCGCATGACACTGCGCCAGCCCCTCCTGCAGCACGACGCGGGCGCACTCGCGTGCCCCGTAGAGCATGGTCGTCGCCTCGGTGTGATGGTTGAGGCCTTTCTCGCTCCAGTAGTCCATCACCATCGCCATGTCGAAGTAGTTCGAGCCGATGATGCGGCCGGTGCCGGGCACGTAGTCGCCGGGGCGCAACCCTTCCTCGATGTGGCGACGGCGATAGATGCGCTCGCTCACTGCGTCCGACAGGGTGACCGGCGCCGAACCCGATGGACCGCCGAGGCACTTCTGCAGACCCGCGGTCACGACGTCGATCTGCCATGCGTCGACCGGCAGCGGCGTACCGCCGAACGAAGCAGTGGCATCCACCTGCAGCAGCACGCCATGTCGCCGGCAGATCTTGCCGATCTCGGCAAGCGGCTGCAGCATCGTCGTCGAGGTGTCGGCCTGGCACACCGCCAGCAGTTTCGGGCCGTGCTCCTTGATCGCTGCTTCGATGCGCTCGGGGGTGAACACCGTTCCCCATTCGCTTTCGATCACACGTACATCGGCGCCGGCGCGTCGCGCGATCTCGGTCAGCAACTGGCCGAAGCGCCCGAAGCTGGCGACCAGCACTCGATCGCCGGGTTCGACGATCGAAGCGAGCAGCGCCTCGATGGCGGCACGCGCGGTGCCGTCGATCACCAGCGTCCATTCGTTCTTCGTTTCGAACACCTGCCGGTACAGCACCATGGTCTCGCGCATGTAGGCGCGGAACTGCGGATCGAACTGGCCGAGTAACTGGGCCGACATCGCGCGCAGCACGCGCGGATCGGCGTTGATCGGGCCGGGGCCCATCAACAGGCGGGGCAACGGATTGAGGTCGGCGAAAACAGTAGGTGATTGGGCCATGAGGGCGTCAGCGTTCGAGCACTGCGTGTGGGATGAACCGGGTGAATGGGGCAGAATCGGCGCGGATTTTAGGCGTAACATTCGCATCCGTCGCTGCGATCGAACAACAGCCCCAAAACCGCGGCACGATCGATCGACTCGCATCGACTCGTATCGATGCGAGCGGCATCAGGGACACGAACGACCATAGCGACAAGATCGAACAATGGCGAACGATGGGGGTGTGGTGGCTGCCAACCTGCTGGACACGTTCCGCGACGCGCTGAACACCGACTTCGTCGCGCAGGTGGCCAACCGATTGGGCGAACCCGAGCCGCAACTGCGCGCTGCGGTCAACGGCATGGTCCCCGTCCTGCTCGGCACGATGCTGCAGCGCGGTTCACCGGACAACGTCGGCGTGCTGGTGAAATCGGCGGCGAGCGTGCCGGCCGATCCGTTGGTTCTCGAGCGGCCGGCGTCGCTGCTCACCGAGGATACCGGCGCCCTGGAGCGACTCACCACGATGGGGCCAGGACTGCTCGGGTTCCTGTTCGGCAATCGCGCGGCGGCCGTCGCCCCGGCTTTGGCCTCGGCGAGCGGCATTCGCAGCTCCTCGGCGACCTGGCTCGGTGCGGTATTGGCCCCGCTCACCTGCGCGCTCCTCAATCGTGAGGTTCAGCGTGGCCGGCTCGACGAGCACGGCGTCGTGCAACTGCTCGATGCGCAACGTGAGCCGCTGCGCGTGGCGCTCGATCGGGAGCTGGTCACTGCCATCGGCATCGGCGCGCTGACACGCATGCTGCCCGAACAATCTTCCGGCGGCGCGGCCACTGACGACGACGACATCACCGCCGCGCACGCGTCGGACCCCGTCGCGCCGCCTGCGGCAGGCGCTCAGCCGGTTGCACTATGGGTCGTGCTGGGCTTGATCGTGTTGGCCGTGCTGGGTTACTTCATCGCGCGCTGAGTTGCGTGTTGAGTCGCGCGTTGAGTCCCGCGTTGAGTCCACATAGCCCCGGGTAGGATCGCTACGACGCACCGAAGTCTGGCGTAGTGAGCGGAATCTCCCAGTCGCTGCGCAGCCGTGCGTGCGCATCGCCGACGATCACGCGCTCATCGACGGCGAATAACGGGTTGATCTCCAGCTCCGCCAGTCGCGGACCGAGGTTCGCGGCGAACTGGCTCACGTCGGCAATCACGCGCGACACCGCTGCGAAATCGAGCGGGGCACGGCCGCGATAGCCCTGCAACAGCGAGGCCAGACGCAGATTGCGAAGCAGCTTCTCCGCCTGGGCCGGGTCGATTGGTGCGAGCGCCACCAGTACATCGGAGACCAACTCCACCAGCGTGCCGCCGATGCCGACCATCACGACGGTGCCGAACTGCGCGTCCCAGCGCGTGGCGAGCACTAGCTCGTAGTCGGCCTGGACCATCTCCTGCACCAGGCAGCCTTCGAATTGCGCGCCGCGCAGTTCGCTGCCGCGCCGGGTGAGATCGGTGTAGGCGGCCACCACGTCGTCGAGCGTCGACAGATTCAGTCGCACGCCGGCCACGTCGCTCTTGTGCAGCAGGCCGCGCGCCTGAATCTTCAATGCGACCGGAAATCCCAGCTCACGCGCCGCTGCCGCAGCCACCGTGCGTGACCGGGCCAGGCGCTCGCGCGCCACGGCGATGCCTGCCTGTTGCAGCAGCTGCTTGGTCTCGAAATCGGTGAGCGTGCCGCGCGGCAGTTTGTTGAGTACGTCATCCAGATGGATCGGAATCACCGCGACCGGCGGGGAACGCAGCGGCTCGGCGCGCGAAGCCAGCAGCAGCTTGAGGATCCGCATCGCGCTGGCGGGCTGATCGAAACTGAGCAGCCGCGATTCGGCGAGCGCGGCGCGCGCACGGCTGCCTGCTCCGCCCGCCGCGTTGACGAACAGGATCGGTTTGCCGACGGCCTTCTGCGCGCGGGCCACGGCGCGGGCCGCCTGCTCCATGTTCGGTTGCGTGGTCATCAGATACAGCCCGACTGCCGCATCGGGATCATCCATCACCGCGGCAAGGGTGTTGCTCACCGAGTCGCCGTAGTCGGTATCACGGCTTTCATGCAGCACGCCCAGATCGATCGGCAACTCGCGGCGTCCTTCGGGCAGCAGCGGCTCGAGCCGCCGCCGCGTGGCCGGTGCAAGCTTGGCCAGCCGCAGCCCGTTCTCCGTCAGCGCATCGGCCAGCAGCGCGGCAGCGCCACCCGAACCGGAAAGCAGCGCGACGCCGTCTCCACCGGGTCGCCCCATGCGTACGATCGCTTCGGCCAGCCACAGCAGATCGAATGCATCATCGACCAGCACCACACCGTACGTGTCGCATACGGCGCGCATGACATCGTGGGCCCCGGTCGTGCTGGCGGTGTGCGAGGCGACGGCGCGTTCACCGATGGTCGAGCGCCCGGCCTTGGTGAGCAGCACCGGCTTGCCGCGCGCGCGGGCGCGTTGTGCTGCCACGGCGAAACGCTCCGGCCGCAACAACCCTTCGACGTAAAGGCAGATGACTTGCGTGCCCGGATCGTCGATGAAGTGCTCGAAGAAATCGCACAGCTCCAGGTCGCACTGATTGCCCACCGACACGCACGCGGAAAATCCTGCCCCGAGTTCGTACGCCTGCGCGATCAGCGAACCCATCAGCGCGCCGGACTGGCTGGCCAGACCGATCGCGCCGGCCGGCAGGCGCAGCATGTGTCCGAGTGCAAGCGATGCCGACAGCGCAAGGCGCGCGTGCGGGTTGACCAGGCCGAGGCAGTTCGGCCCGAGCAGCCGCATGCCGTAGCTGCGCGCGATCTGCGTCATCGCTTCCTGACGCAATTCACCTTCGCGCCCGGCCTCGGCGAACTGCGACGCGATGATGATGCACGCGCCCACACCGGCTTCGGCGCATTCGCGCACCGCGTCGACGGTGCTGGTGGCCGGTATGGCGAGGATCGCCACGTCGATCGTCGCGGGCGCGTCCTTGATCGAAGCATAGGCGACCAACCCCTGCACCACCCCCGCGCGCGGCCGGATCGGAACGATGCGCCCCTGGTAGCCATGATCGACCAGGTATTTGAGAATGCGGCCGCCCCACTTCTCGGTGCTTTCGGAGGCGCCCAGCACCGCCACCGACTCCGGAGTGAGCAGGCGTTGCAGTGAAATGCGGACGTCGACGGCGTGCGCGGCGCGATCGTTCATGACCAGGGACGGGGCAGGGTGCTTATTCGTTCTAAGCCGCGTCGGCGTGGCGGTCAAGCCCGCTCATGGCCATTCGCGACCGTTGACTCACTTCGTGCGCATCATCCGCACTGAGCGCACCGGCGAGGCCCGATGGCCCTGCTGCGCCGGGCGCGATCCTGCGGCCCGTGCCCATGGTGCTGTTCTCATCGTCCGCGCGATTTCATCGCCATCGGCTTGCCCTGCGTGATAATTTCCGGTCGCTTCCGCTCACGATTCGAGCTGCAGCAGTATCCGGGAGATCCTATGCGACGCGTCACCCTCACCCAATATCTGGTCGAACAACAGCGTGCCCATGACGCGGTCACGCCGGAGTTGCGGCTGCTGATCGAGGTCGTCGCCCGCGCCTGCAAGGCGATCTCGCATGCGGTGGGCAAAGGCGCGCTCGCCGACGTGCTGGGCGGCGCCGGTACCGACAACGTGCAGGGCGAGGCGCAGAAAAAGCTCGACGTGATCTCCAACGAGATTCTGGTCGAAGCCAACGAATGGGGTGGCCACCTCGCGGCGATGGTGTCGGAGGAAATGGAGCGGCCCTACGTCATGCCCGACAAATACCCGCGCGGCGGGTATCTGCTGCTGATCGATCCGCTCGATGGCTCCTCCAACATCGACGTGAACGTGTCGATCGGCACCATCTTCTCGGTGCTGCG
This sequence comes from uncultured beta proteobacterium, assembly GCA_902826155.1. The sequence continues at coordinate 2,106 of CADEDU010000086.1, read as the reverse complement.
CTGCCCTGACGGCATGCAACCCGACGAGGCGGCGTTCCTGCAACCCGGACGCAATCAGGTCGCGGCGGGCTTCGCGGTGTACGGACCGCAGACGGTGCTGGTGCTGACCGTGGGCAACGGTACCGTGGGCTTCACGCTCGATCGCGAAGTCGGTTCATTCGTGCTGACGCAGCCGGAGATCCGCATCCAGGAAGACACCGCCGAATTCGCGATCAACGCGTCGAACGCACGCAATTGGGACGCACCGGTCAAGCGCTACATCGACGAGTGTCTGGCCGGCAAGACCGGCGCGCGCGGCAAAGACTTCAACATGCGCTGGGTCGCCTCGATGGTGGCGGATGTGTATCGCATCATCACCCGCGGCGGCATCTTCATGTATCCGCGCGACGCCAAGCACAAGGACGGGCGGCTGCGGCTGATGTACGAAGCCAATCCGATGGCGTTCGTGATCGAACAGGCAGGCGGCGCGGCTACCGACGGCGGCACGCGCATTCTCGATCTGCAACCGAAGGCGCTGCATCAGCGCACCGGCGTCGTGCTCGGCTCGAAGAACGAGGTCGAACGGGTGCAGAAGTACTACGGCTAGTTCTGGTCGGCCTGCGGCTGCAGGCTGGCGATCATCGCAATGCGCAGCAGGTACGCTTTCGCCTGCTGCGGATCAGCGGCGGTCTGTTCCATCTCGCGCCGGAAGCGCGCGCGCTCGTCGGGGTCGCGCGCTTCGAGATTGCGCTTGTTCTGCGTGCTGATGCGATCGACGTAGTCGAGCGCGACCGGCCGGCGCTCCGGCTCGTAGCGATCGAGCAGCGAAACGCCGGCCTCGCCGCGCAGCACGTGCGCCATCTTTCCGGCGAGACTGAACGCGTCGTGAATGCCGCCGTTCATGCCCATGCCGCCCAATGGATTGTTCAGATGCGCCGCATCGCCGGCCAGGAACACGCGCCCGACCCGATAGCGATCGGCTACCCGCTGATGGACCGCGTAGAGCGTCTGGTGCCCGATCGGATACGGTTCGCCGTGCGCCAGCACCCGCTGCATGCGCCGTTGAACATTGTCGGGCGCCATGATCGACGCGTCGCTTTCCTCGGCGCGGGTCGGAAACATCACCCGCCACAGCGGGCCGGGCACGCGCAGCAGAAAGAACCATTCCTCCGGATCGGCGAAGTAGCTCACCGGTGCGAGGCGTTCGAAGTGCGCCGTGAAATCGAACGGCGTGGACACCACCAGAAACCGCTCCGGCCAGGTGAAACCTTCGAGCTTCACGCCGATGGCCTCGCGCACCACGCTGCGTCCGCCGTCGGCGCCGATGAGATAGGTCCCGGCCACGCGCTCTGTCCCCGATGCGGTCGCGATGTCTGCAACCACGCCCTCGGCGGACTGCTCCACTCCGGTGAGACGCGCGCCGAAGCGCAATGAGGCATGCGGGTAACGCCGCAAGCGTTCGGCCAGCACGAAGTTGAGCTTGTACTGCTCGCACTGCACGCGGAACGGGTGGCGCGTGTGATCGGCGATCGAAGCGAAATCGAACTCGACGAACCAGCCGTCGCGATCGCGATACTGCAGCGTCCGCGCGATCAGACCCATCTCGATCAGCCGCGCGCTCGCACCGAACTGCTCGAGCAGGTCGAGCGTGGCGGGGTGGAAGGTGGAGGCGCGCAGATTCTCGGGCAGCTGGTCTTCGGCTTCGCACACCGTAACTCGAATGCCCGCCTCGGCCAGTACGCAGGCGGCAACCAGTCCGACCGGACCGGCGCCGGCAATGATCACGTGCTCGTTCATGGTTGCAGCCAGCGATTCAGGCGCTGCCAGTTGTGCAGCACGCGTGGCAGATACGGCAACGGCTTGAGCTTGTGGATCAGCAGATACATCGGCAGGCGGTCGATGAACAGGTGATTGAGGCAGAGCGTGACGCCACGGCGCCAGGCTGCCGGTGAGGGCAAATGCGTCTTCAAGTTCGTGAGCAAGCGCTCGCGATGCCGCGCGATCATCGCCTCGACCCACGCGGCATCGGCATTTGCCGGCAGCGCGAAGCACAGCAGCTCAGCGAGATCGTGCTGCGGCACGCCCAGCGTGGCCAGTTCCCAGTCGAACAGGCATGCCGCCGGTCCG
>CADEDU010000085.1:26384-32849 GCA_902826155.1 uncultured beta proteobacterium | reverse complement strand
GGGCGGAATGATCGCGCAGCAGTTCGCGCTCGATTATCCGCAGCGCGTTCGCTCACTGATCCTCGCGGCAACCAACTGCGGCGGCAGTTACGCCATCCTCGCCGAGCACAAGGTGTGGCGCCTGCTGTTTACAAAGGTCGACATGTCGCCCGAGGAAGGGCTGCGCTCCATGGCGCCATATACCTACGCGCGCCGCACCTCGGAGGAACTGATCGAGGAAGATCACCTGGTGCGCCTGGCGAATCATCCGACGCGGCGCGGCTATCAGGCGCAGCTCTACGGCTTGCTCGGCTGGACGTCGTATCCGCGGCTGCCGGAACTGCAGTGCCGGGCGCTGGTGTTGCACGGCAAGGAAGACCAGCTGATTCCGCCCCAGAACGGCGTGCTGCTGGCCCGGCGCATTCCTTCGGCCGAGCTCGTGGTGCTCGACCATGCGAGCCATTGGCTCCACACCGATCAGCTCGGGCGCACCGTTTCAGCGATCCACGGCTTCTTGAAGCGCAACCGCAAGGGGTCGCGACGCGCCGCGCAAAGCGAGCCTTGACGATCGGTTGAATCCAAGTTGTCGAGCCATCGCGGCGCGCCAGCCAGGCAAGCGCTCAGCCGACGAAGTCGAAGTCCACTTCCGCTTTCATGCCGCTCACGATGCGCGCGATGCTCTTGCCCGAGCCGCAGCTGTGCGTCCAGCCGAGCGTGCCGTGGCCCGTGTTGAAAAACAGGTTGGGCAGCTTCGAGCGGCCGATGATCGGAACGTTGCTCGGTGTTGCCGGTCGCAGCCCGGTCCAGAACTGCGCCTGCGTCGCATCGCCGGCGCCGGGAAACAGCGCCTCGACGCGTCGGACGATCGCTTCGCAGCGGACGCGGTTCAGGTCGCGGTCGTAGCCGTTGAGCTCGGCCGTGCCGGCGATGCGCAGGCGGTCGCCCAGGCGCGAGAACACGAGCTTGAACTCGTCGTCGGTGAGCGACACCTGGTGCGCCTTGCTCGCGTCCTTCACCGGCATGGTCACCGAATAGCCTTTGGCCGGATAGATCGGCAGCTTGATCCCGAGCGGTGCGGCATACAGCGGCGACAGGCTGCCCATCGCCAGCACGTACGCATCGCCGCGAATGTGCTGGAACCGTCCCTCGCTGTCGGTGGCCTCGACATGGTCGATCGCGCCGCCGGCTTCGCGCAACGCGGTCACGGTGTGGCTCATCAGGAAGTGCACGCCGTCATCGCGGCAGCGTGCGACCAGTTCGCGCGCGAAACGATTGGCATCGCCGGATTCGTCTTCGGCGGTGTAGGTGGCACCCGCGAGCTGTGGACGAATATGCGCCAGCGCCGGTTCGATCTTCACGGCCTCGTCGGCCGAGATCACGCGGCGGTCACAGCCGAGTTCGCGCATCTGTGCGGCCGGCGCTTCGGCGCCGTCGAACTCCTTGCGGCTCGTATAGAAGTGCAGGATGCCTTGCGTGCGCTGGTCGTACTCGATCCCGCGCTCCTGTCGCAACTGCTGCAGCGTGTCGCGGCTATAGGTGCCGAGCCGGACGATCTGTTCGATGTTGCGACGGGTGCGCGCGGGGGTGCACTCGCGCATGAAGGCCAGTCCCCACAGCCACTGCCGCACGTCCGAACGCAGGCGGAACAGCAGCGGCGCGTCTTCCTGTCCCAGCCACTTCAGGACCTTGAGCGGCGCGCTGGGATTGGCCCACGGCTCGGCATGACTCACGGAGATCTGGCCGCCGTTGGCGAAGCTGGTCTCGGCGGCCGGGCTTGCTTGCCGATCGATCACCACCACGTCGTGCCCGAGCTGACGCAGATAGTAGGCGGAGGTCACGCCGAGCAATCCTGCACCGAGGACAACCACCTTCATCGTCGCTCTCCAAGGATTTCCGAAGTTCCGGCGCGTGCGCCGGCGATCAGACGGTCTCTATTGCGGCTGCGACCCGCTGCGGTTGCAGGAACCGTTCGGTGAGGAGTGCCCAATAGGCAGCGCCGACGGCGATGTTGCCGTCGTGAAAGTCGTAGCGCGGGTTGTGCACCATGCACGCGCCGCAGGCGTAGCCGTCGCTGCCGTCGCCGTTGCCGATCAGCAGATAGCTGCCCGGCACGCGCTCGAGCATGAAGGCGAAGTCTTCGCTGCCGGTGAGTTGGGCGCCTTGCAGCGTGACGCGCTCGGTTCCGAGCAACGACAACGCCACCTCGCGTGCGAAGGCGGTCTCGTTAGGGGAATTGACCAGCACGCTGTAGCCGCGGCGCCATTCCACCTGCGCCTGCACCGCGAAACTTTCCGCCTGCGCGGCCACGAGCGCGCGGATGCGCTGTTCGAGCAATGTGCGAACGTCGCGGTCGAGCGCGCGCACGCTGAGTTCGAGCCGGGCGCTAGCCGGAATGACATTGTTGGCCTGGCCGGCATGCACCGCGCCCACGGTGACGACGGCCACCTGTTGCGGATCGACGTTGCGCGACACCACCGTCTGCAGCGCCATGATCACGCTGGCTGCGGCGACCACCGGATCGGCGGCGCGGTGCGGCATTGCGCCATGGCCACCGGTACCGACGAGCGTGATCGTGGCGTAGTCCGAAGAGGCCATCATCGGGCCCTCGCGCAACACCAGTCGGCCTTGCGGGATGCCGGGCATGTTGTGCATCGCGAAGATCGCATCGCACGGGAAGCGCTCGAACAGACCGTCTTCCATCATCTTGAGTGCGCCGCCACCGCCTTCCTCGGCAGGCTGGAAGATCAGGTGCAGCGTGCCCTCGAACCGTCCGTGGAGGGCGAGGTGCCGCGCGGCCGCCAGCAACATCGCGGTATGCCCGTCGTGGCCGCAGGCGTGCATCACCCCTGCGTGGGTGCTGGTCCACGCCGCGCCGCTTTCTTCTGCGATCGGCAGGGCGTCCATGTCGGCGCGCAGGCCCAATCGCCGCGTGCTTTTCCCCCGTTTGAGACGTCCGACGACACCGGTACCACCGACGCCGCGCGTGACTTCGTAGCCCCAACCGGCCAGCTGCTCGGCGACCAGTGCCGCCGTCCGATGTTCCTGGAACCCCAGCTCCGGATGGCGGTGGATGTCGCGACGGATGCCGATGAACGTGTCGGCCGTATCGTGCATCGCGCGCAGCAGTGCCGACATGGTGTCTCCCCGTGGATGAAGGGTTTGCGCTTCAGCTTGCAGCGCCGGTGCTACTGCGCCTCGAGCTTGATCGACTTGGCGATCGAACGAAAGCGCGCGGTCTGCTTCTCGTACTCGGCCTGCGCATCGGCAACCGACATCATCGGCGGCACGCGCCCGCCCAGGTCCTCGAGCTTCTTCCTCACCTCGGCATCGCCCATCGCGTTGGCCAGCGACTTGTTCAACGAGGTGACTACCGGCTCAGGCGTGTTCTTGCGCACGAAATAGCCGGTCCAGGTGTTGAAGGCGAAGTCACTGACCGCCTTGCTTTCGTTGATGCTCGGGTACTGCTTGAGGAACGCGGCTTCGGGCTTGCCCGGCGCGGCCATCGTGGCGAGCACCTTGAGCCGCCCCTGGGCGACGTCGCCCGGCAGCCGCGAGTCGACGACGAAGAACGATACGTCGACGAGATTGGCCGCCATGTCCTGCAGCATCGGCGCACCGCCTTTGTACGGCACGTGCGTCATGTTGGCGCCGATGGTCTGTGCGAAGTGCTCGCCGATCACGTGATAGAACGAGCCGATGCCCACGCTGCCGAAGGTGAGCGGCTTGCCTTCAGCGGAAGCCTTCTTCGCCAGTGCGACGAGCTCGTCGATCGAATCGGCGGCGAGGCCCTTCCGGGCGATCACCGCCATCGGGAAACTGCCGATGATCTGCACCATGCGCCAGTCCTCCGACTTGTACTTCACCGCCTGCATCGCGAGCGGGGCGAGGATCAGCTCGTTGGGCGAACCCTGATAGACCAGATGTCCGTCGGCGGGCTGGCCCAGCACCCGCTGCGCCGCGATTGACCCGTTTGCGCCGCCCAGGTTGTCGACGATCACCGCCTGCCCGACGGTGTCCTTGAGCGGACGCGCAACCAGGCGCGCGATCACGTCCGAGAGGCCGCCGGCGGGGTAGGGTACGAGCAGCGTGACGTGCTTGGATGGAAAGTTCTGCGCCAGCGCGACGGATGCGCTGAGCGATACCGCGGCAGCCACGGCCGCGCGGAGGATTCTGCGGGAAATGCGAATGGTCATGGGGTGTCTCCTGTTGCCATCGATCTCTAGGTGGATGGGCCGCACGCCTACGGCGTGGTGGCCGCCTTTGGCGCGGCGGCACGCCTGTGGCGCGTCCTGGGCAATGTATGGCTCACCCATCGCAAAGTCCAATGCATTGTTTTATGCATTAGCATGAGCTGTCTGCATACATGAGAAGGCTCCTCGGATGACGCTCGTGCAGCTTCGGCATCTGATCGCGCTGGCCGATGGCGGTTCGTTCAGCAAGGCATCGCAGGCGGTGCACCTTACGCAACCGGCGCTTTCGCGCAGCATCAAGGCACTGGAAGCTGAGCTGGGGCAGCTGCTGGTCGACCGGATCGGCCGACGGGTAGAGCTCACGCCGATGGGCCGCGACCTGCTCGATCGCGCCCGCGAGCTGGTGCTCGATGCGCAAGCGCTGCAGTCGCGGGCGCGCGCCACCGCACGAGGCGAGGCCGGTACGATCCGCGTGGGCATGGGCTCGGGGCCGGGCGTAATGCTGATGACGCCGCTGCTGCGCGAAGTGGCGGTGCGGCGAGCGCAGTGGCGCGTGGAAGTGGCGCGGGGCACGACTGAAATGCTGGTGCAGCGGCTTCGCGCTCGCACGCTGGATGCGCTGGTGGTCGATGTTCGTTCGCTCGCCCCGGCGACCGACCTGCACGTCGAGCACGTGCGCGAGATGCGCGGCGCGTTCATGGTGCGGCGCGGCCATCCGCTCGCGCGCAAGCGATCAGTGCGATTCGATGAAGTGCGCAAGTACCCGCTGGCGAGCAATCCTCTGTCCGATGAGGTGGCGCGCGTGCTGGTGCAGCGCTATGGCCCGCAGGCACATCCCGACCACGCTGTGAGCATGCGCTGCGACGAGATCGCGAGCCTCGTGGAGGTGACGGAATCGAGCGACGCGGTGCTGCTGGCAATTCGGGCGAGCGCGCCGCAACTGGCGGAGTTGCGCATGACGCCGCCGCTGGCGGCTACCGCTCGCCTGGGGCTGGTGACGCTGGCCCGGCGCGCGGTGCCGGCGTCGTTGGACCTGCTACGAACGCTGATCGACGCTCAGCTGCGTGATCGCAAGGGCGGCTGAACCGTCGCGCTCAAGTCGCCAGGCAGTTTGCGACCTTCCAGCTGTAGAGCCACTCCATTGCGTCGTAGAAGCGCTCGGGCGTGCGGCCGCGCCACAGATCGTTGCGCACCAGGCGCTCGACGCCCTGGGCGTGGTACAGGCGCCCCATCTCACGTGACGAGAGCACGATGCGCGCGGTGCGCGCGACGCGCGATCGCTGATACAGATCGAGCGCCTTGGTCCAGTCGTTGTCGTGCACGCGCAGCGCCTCGCCGAGCGTGACCGCGTCTTCCATCGCCATGCAGGCGCCCTGCGCCATGTACTGAGTGGTGGGATGGGCGGCATCACCCAGCAGCGTTGCGCGGCCGTAGCTCCACTGGCCGATCGGCTCGCGATCGGCGGTGGCCCAGCGCCGCCAGCTCTTGGGCAGCTCGATCAGCTGGCGTGCCCTGGGGCAGATGCCCGCGAAGTAACTCTGCACCTCCTCCTTGCTGCCGTCGCGTACGCCCCACTCTTCCTGCTCGCGCGAGTGGAAGGTGACGACCACGTTGTATTGCTCGCCACCGCGCAGCGGGTAATGCACCAGGTGGCAGTTCGGACCGGCCCACAGACTGGCGGCGTTCCATTGCAGATCGACCGGGAAGTCCTTCTTGTCGACGACGGCGCGGTAGACCACGTGTCCGGTGACGCGCGCCGGATCGCCGACGTACTGCTCGCGCACGATCGACTTCACGCCGTCGGCGCCGACCAGCGCGATGCCGCGGTGCGCGCGGCCATGTTGGTCGAACGCGGTAACTCCGGCACCGTCCTGCTCGACGCGCTCGACGCGCGTGGAGGTGAGGAACTCGACGCGACCGGTCTCTTGCGCACCCTCGAACAGCGACAGGTGCACGTCGACGCGATGGATCACCGCGTACGGGTTGCCGAAGCGGGCCCGGAACGCTTCACCGGTGGGGATCCTGCCGATCTGATACTCGTCGATCGCGTCGTGCATCACGATGCATTCGGTGTAGACGGCCCGGCCGCGCGCCTTCTCGCCCACGCCGAGCGCATCGAACGCGGAGAACGCGTTGGGTCCGAGCTGGATGCCCGCGCCGATCTCGCCGATCTCGGGCGCCTGCTCGAGCACTTTCACCGTGAATCCGCGGCGCACCAGGGCGAGCGCCGCAGCCAGGCCGCCGATGCCGCCGCCGGCAACGAGAACGGGGAGCGTGGAAGTAGTCATTTGGCGGT
>CADEDU010000085.1:0-26284 GCA_902826155.1 uncultured beta proteobacterium | reverse complement strand
CTCAATCGCCCGTTTTCCACACCGGCAAGCGCCAGTCGAGCCAGAGCGCAAGCATACGCAATGTAATCGCCACCGCCGTCGCTGCAACCAGCTCGGCCCACGCGGGTGCGCCGAACGCATGCAGCCCGATCATGGCCCAGCCGCCGGCGAAGCTGCAGATCGCATAGGGCCGGTGGTCGCTGAACGCCGCGGGCACCTCGTTGCACACGACGTCGCGCAGCACGCCGCCGAAGATGGCGGTGATCACGCCCATCAACACCGCGAGCAGCGCAGGCATCCCGGCGGCGAGAGCGAGCTGGGTGCCGCTCGCTGAGAACAGGCCCAGCCCGAGTGCGTCGGGCCACTGCGTCGCGCGCTCGGTCGGGTGGAAGTGGCGCGCGCGCAGGAAGGTCATCGCCCCCAGACACAGCAGGAACACGGCCCACACCTGGTGCGAGTGTTCCACCCAGAAGAACGGCCGCCGGTCGAGCAGCAGGTCGCGTACTGTGCCGCCACCGAACGCGGTCACGCCGGCAACGACGCAGACACCCACTGCGTCCAGGCGCGCCCGTGCAGCCGCGAGCACCCCCGAGAGGGCGAACGCGAGCGTCGCGACGAATTCGATGACGACCTGCGCCGTCGACAGGGACCACCAGTCGGGAGTGTTCATGGCACCGCACGCGCTTCCGGGCAATCGTTCACGGCGACGGATGCTAACAGCGGTGCCGGAGGTAGCGGCGCTGGGTGGCGTGGTTCGCCGACGCACTCGCAAGCGTCGCACGCGACACTCCGTCGATTCGCCTCAGATCGGAGTGATTGCGACTTGCGTCAGTGCCGCGGCAGCGCGAGACAGCCGATGCGCACTCAGACTGCCGCCGCTTCCGCAGTTGGCGCCAGCGCCAGCCGGCCATCGTTCAACTGATAGACGGTGTCGAACCCTTGGATCATGCGTTTGTCGTGCGTGACGGTGATGACCGCCGACCGGCGTTCGCGGGCGATGCGTTTGAGCAGGGCCATCACCTTGCCGCCGCGGTCGGTGTCGAGGGCCGCGGTGGGTTCGTCGGCGAGGATCAGGCGCGGTTCGTTCGCAAGTGCCCGGCCGATTGCCACGCGCTGCTGCTCGCCGCCGGAAAGACTCGCCGGGAACGAGTCGCCACGATGCGCGATCTCCAGGTAGCGCAGCAGCTCGCCGGTTCGCCGCATCGACTCGCGCGTGCTCACGCCGTTCAATTGCATCGACAGCGCGATGTTGTCCTGCGCGGTGAGGAACGGAATGAGGTTGTGCGCCTGGAAGATGAAGCCGATGTTCTCGCGGCGAAAGCGCCGCACGTCCAGACCGGTCCAGCCGTTGTCGTAGATCGCCTTGCCGTTGATGGCGATACGCCCTTGCGTCGGCTCCAGGATCAGGCTGATGCAAAGCAGGAGCGTGCTCTTGCCCGAGCCGCTCGGACCGAGCAAGGCCGCGAGCTCGCCCTCTTGCACGCTGAAGTTGATATCGGTGAGCGCGTGCACGGCGAGATCGCCGCTGCCGAAAATTTTCGACAGGGCAGCGACTTCCACGGCAGCAGCCATCGCTAGCCTCCGAGCGCGAGCGAAGGCGGCGTTCGCAGCGCGTGCCAGATCGCCATCAGGCTCGCGATCAATCCGCCCACCAGCATCACGCCGAAGGTGAGCGTCGTCTCCTCGGGCAGGAAGACGAGTGTCCGCGGAAAACGCTCCTTGATCACCTGCACCATGCCGTAGGCGAACACGAACGCGAGGATCGTCAGCACCAGCGACTGCTCGAGAATCATGCGCACGATCACCCAGTTGGGCGCGCCGATGAGTTTCAGCGTGGCGATCGATTTGATCTTCTCGATGGTGAGAACGTAGATGATGAGCGCGATGATGACGATCGAGACCACCACCAGCAGCGATCGAAACAGCCCGAGGACCGCCGACATGCGCTTGAGACGCCCTTCGAGCATCAGGTCGCGCTCCTCGTCGGTGGTGTAGACGTTCAGATACAACCAGTCCTGGATGTGCTGGCGCACCTGCTGCGGGCTCGTGCCGGGGATGAGCTTCACCAGCACCGCGTTGATCGTGTCGGTGGAGCCGGCGAGCGCGGGCAGCAGCTTCGCCGCCTGATCGGGCGTGAGGCCGGTGCGCTCCAGGCGCCGCTGGTTGGCGATGCGCGCGGCGCGCATGGCTTCGTTATCTTGCAGATACAAGACTTCCTGCGCGTCGGGTAACGAAAGATAGACCAGCGGATTGCCGCCCGAGTCGACCGCCGCGCGCGTGATGCCGACGACCTTGTAGGTGCGCGAGCCGAGCGCGATGGCATCGTGCAGGCGCACGCCGAGGCGCTCGTCGGCCACCATCTCGTAGTGCGGCGCTTCGATGCGGCGGCCGCGAACGATGCGGCCGGGGCCACCCAGCCCGCCCATCACGTCGTAGCCGATGATGGTGAATTGCTGGTTTGCTCCACCGATCTCGCGTTGCGCCGCATAGACGATGAACGGGCTCGCGCGCTCGACGCCGGGTGTCGCGGCGATGCTCTTGTAGGAATCGCCGGGAATGCGCGAGGACTCGTTGAACGGTCCGCCGCGTCCGCGCTCGACGACCCACAGATCGGTAGCGGTATTGTCGATCAGCCAGACACCGTCGGCGATGTTGCCCTGGTAGATCCCGTTCATGACGAGCACGATCGTGAGCAGCAGCCCCACGCCGACGATCGTGGCGACGAACTTGCCGACATGGCGGCGGATGTCTTTGGCGGCCAGGTCCATCGCGTCAGTTCTGCAGTGCCACGCGTGCGACGACCCGCGTGCCCGCCTTGACCGCAGCCGGATCGGCGGCAACCTGATCGCCGGCAGCCAGTCCGTTCTTGATGAGCACCTGCGCGCCGTCGGCCAGACCGAGCTGCACCGGTTGAAAGTGCACGCGACCGTCGCGCACCATCAGCACGCCCGATTTTTCGTCGCGATGGACGATGGCGGAGGCGGGAACCGCGAGCCCCGATTCGTTGCCTGCGACGATCGATACCTGTGCCTCCTGTTCGATCGCGAATCGCTTCGGTGGCGAGTCGAACGCAATCTCGACCTGCAATTCGCGCGTCGCGGCGTCCGATTGCTGAGCGATCCGTGCGACCTTGCCCGACAGGGACTCGCCGGTCCGCAGGCGGATGCTCGCGGGCATGCCGACCTCGAGCCGGCCCACGAGCGACTCGTCGATCCGTGCCGCGACCCACACCGAGCGTGGATCGACGATCTTCAGGATCGGGCTGCCGGGTACCGCTGTTGCGCCCACTTCCATGAGCCGTTGCACCACGATGCCATCGAGCGGCGCGTAGATGCGGGTATACGAGAGCAACGCGTCGGCGTATCGGCTCTCCTGACCGATCGACAAGGCTTCCGACTGACGCGCGGCGAGCGTTGCCTTGGCATTCGCGAGTCCGGCTTCGGCGGCGCGCATGCCGGCTTGCGCGGCGTCCATCGCGGCGGCCGACACGTAGCCCGCCTTGAATACCTCGTGGTCGCGCTGATAGTTGCCGCGGGCGAGCTCCAGATCGGACTGGGCCTTGGCGATGTTCGCCTCGGCTGCGGCGATGTTGCGACGGACCGTCTCGGTGGCTTGAGCCGCCGCGGAGCGTTTGGCGTGCAGATCGCGATCGTCCAGACGTACCAATTCCTGGCCACGTTTCACGGCATCGCCCTGGTCGACGTGGATGTCGGTCACCGTGGAGGTGGTGCGCGCACTCAACGTGACCGGAATGCGTGCCTGCACGGTTGCCGGACCGGTGATGCGCAGGCTGACCGTTGCGTTGCGCACGCTCGCCGTGTCGATCGGCACGGCATGCAACAGCAGCCGATACGCCAGCAACCCCGTCGCGATCAGCGACACGAGAACGCCGAACGTCCAGCGCACAGTTCTTGTCTTCATGGCGAGTGCTCGAGTTGCCTGACTTCGGTTGCGCCGGTGAGGCGCATGGCGCGCGCGCGCGCGATCGCATACGCCGAGCGCGCCTGCGCGAGCGCACCCTCGGCGCGGACCACGTCGCTTTGCGCCGACAGCACGTCCAGCGCGGTCGCCTTGCCGGTCTGATACAAGGCCAGCGCGGCTTTCAATGATTCGCGATTGGCCGCGAGCAAGCGCTCGGCGGCCGCTGCATCGGCCATCGCGGTGCGCCAGGCGCTGGCGGCATCGCGCACGTCGGCCTCCAATGCCAGCGTGAGCGCGCGGCGCGAATCTTCGAGCTGCGCCACGCGCGCTTGCGACTTGGCGACCTGACCGTCGATCGCGCCGCCGTCGTACAGCGTCCAGTTCGCAAACAGTCCGACCGTCCATTCCGGCGCGCTGCCGCCGATGTCGCGACTGCGGTTGCCGTAGGTGCCTTGCAGACTCAATTCCGGCCAGCGCGTTGCCCGGGCCGCGGTGCGGTTCTCGCCGGCTTGTTCGATCTGCTGGACCAGCCGCTTGAGCTCGCTGTTGTGGTCGATCGCGAGTCGGGCGAGTGCGGCGTCCGCGCGCGGAGCGGGGAAGCTGTCCGGCAACGGATCGGTCAGGCGGATCGGCTCATCGGCGGGTAGCGCGATCGCTCGACGCAGCACGACCAGCGAGAGCTTCTCGGCTTCGCGGGCACGCTCCAGGGTGCGTCGGGCGTCTTCACGCTGGGCTTCGGCACGCAGGCCGTCCAGGCGCGTGGCACGGCCGGCGCGAAATAACACTTCGGCCAGTTTGACGAACTCGTCCTGTCGATGCAGCGATTCGGACGCGACGTTGACCAACGCGCTCGATTCGAGTGCACGTGCGTAACTCTGCGCAACCTGCAGCGTTGCATCTTCGCGCGACGCTTCGATCGCGATCGTCTGCGTCTCGATGCCTCGGGTGGCGGCACTCTGCAGCGCGCGAGCACGGCCACCGTCGAACAGGAGTTGGCGCGCCTGCACGCCGGCGAAGTTCTCGCGGCTGAACAGGGAGATCGGCAAGCCGCTCCCGGAAGGGCTGAGCCGATCGTCATTGAGGCGATTGTGGTAGGCCGACAAGGCAACGCGCGGCAGGACGCCCGCCGCGGCGCTCTGATAGTCCGCTTGCGCTTCAGCGAGCCTTTGCCGTTCGAGCGCGACGATCGGGCTGCGTTCGTGCGCGAGCGCGATCGCGCGCTCGAGCGACAAATCGAGTGCCGCAGCCGGAAAGGCGCAAAGCGTGCCCAGACAGCACGCCAGCAAGAGCTCGATTCCTGTTTGTTGCGGGTTCTTCTTCATGACGACCGATCACGTCCAACGTATTGCAGCCTAGGCAGTGGTGGCGCTGCGCGGTTGACAAGCGTCAAGGCGCACGTTGGTCGGCGCGACAGTTTCAGGTCATCGGCATGAAATATCCGCGCGGCAGATTGCGGTCTTTGCTCGGAGGGCCGAAGCATGCTGTCCGCAATCGACCTGGAGGTTGTGTACCCGCGCGGCAACCGGGCGTTGGCTCGGACCAACGTTGAATTTCATCGCGGCGCGTTCACCGTTCTGCTCGGTCCTTCAGGGGCGGGAAAATCGACGCTGCTGCGAGCCATGAACGGTCTGGTGCAACCCACCCGCGGGCGCGTACTGGTCGACTCGCTCGGTGACATCGCCCAGCCGCACGTGCTGCGCAAGCACCGGCAGGGCACGGCGATGGTGTTTCAGCAGCACCACCTGATCGGACGGATCAGCGTACTCGCCAACGTGCTGATCGGCCGGCTGGCGTTCCACTCCAGCGTGCGCACGCTCGCGCCGTTCTCGCGCGAAGAGAAGTTCCTGGCGCTCGGTGCACTGGAAAGCGTCGGGCTGCTCGCTCACGCCAATCGACGCGCCGATCAACTTTCCGGAGGCGAGCAGCAGCGCGTCGGGATCGCGCGGGCGCTGGTGCAGCAGCCCTCGATCATCCTCGCCGACGAGCCGGTTGCCAGCCTCGACCCCGGTACCGGCGAGGCCACGCTGCAATTGTTTCGGGATATCTGCCGCACCGAAGGCATCACCGCGATTGTGAGTCTGCATCAGGTGCCGTTCGCGCGACGGTTCGCCGACCGGATCGTCGCGCTGAGCGCGGGGCAGATCGTCTTCGACGGCCCGGCGCAGGCACTGGGCGAGGCCGACCTGGCTCGCATCTATGGCGCGGGCGCCGCGCGCAGTGCCGATGCCGGCAGAAATGACCCGAATTCGTTCCAACCTCAGGAAGTCATCCGCCATGAATCGCCGCTCGCTGCTTCGGCTTAGCCTCGTCGCGCTGTGCGCATGGGCTGTGTTGGGTATCGCCCATGCGCAGAACAAGAATCCCGCGAAACTGCGCGTCGCGCTGCTGCCCGACGAGAATGCCGCCACGCTGATCCAGAACGCGCAGCCACTCAAGACCTACCTGGCCGCGCGCCTCAAGAAGGACATCGAGATCGTCGTCACCACCGACTATTCATCGATGATCGAGGCGATGCGCTTCGGCCGGATCGAAGTCGGCTACTTCGGTCCGTTCTCCTACGTGCTCGCCAAGACCAAGGCGCCCAACATCGAGCCGTTCGCGGTGGGCATCGAGAAGGGCAGCGCAACCTACCATTCGATCCTCATCGCGCAGGCGGGCGGACCGGTCAAGGCGTTGGCCGATATCAAGGGGCGGCCGTTCGCTTTCGGCGATCAGGCATCCACCTCCAGCCATCTCGCGCCGCGCGCCCATCTGCTCAAGAACGGCCTGGACGGTGACGTCGACTACAAGGTCGTGCATCTGGGCACGCACGATGCGGTGGCACGCGCGGTGCAGGCCGGTCAGGTGCCTGCCGGCGCATTGTCCGAGCAGATCTATCGCAGCCTCGTTGCACGCAACACCATCGATGCATCGAAGGTGGTGCAGATCGCGCTGTCATCGCCGATTCCGAACTATCCGATCACCATGCAAGGCGATCTCGCGCCCGCGCTGAAGGAGGCGATCCGCCAGGCGTTTCTCGAGTTGCAGGATCCGGTCGTGCTCAAGTCGTTCCGCGTGGATGGGTTCGCGGCCACCGACGACAAGGCCTACGACGTACTGCGCGAGACCGCGCGAATCCTCAAGCTCGATATCGCCAGGATGCGATGAGCGGATCATCCTCGATCGTCGCGACGTTGCTCGAGGAGCAACGCGTCCAGGCGCGACGCAGCGCTGCACTCGGTGCCGGTATCGTGGCCGTCTGCGTCGCGGCGCTCGCGATCACCGGTTTTTTCGATGTCGCCCGCTTCGTCGAAGGCGCTCCGGCGTTGGCGCAGCTGGCAAGCGAGATGGTTCCGCCGGACTTCTCGCGCTGGCAGAGCTGGGTCCGGCCGCTGGTCGACACGCTGGCGATGTCGATCGCCGGCACCGTGCTGGCGGTCGCTTTCTCGTTGCCGCTGGCGTTGCTTGCGGCACCCAACACCGCGCCGAATCCGCTGGTCTATCGGATCACCCGCACGCTGCTGGCGGGCCTGCGCTCGGTTCCAGAGATCATCATGGGAATCGTGTTCGTGGCCGCGGTCGGTTTCGGTGCCCTGCCTGGCGTGCTGGCACTCGGCCTGCATTCGGTCGGCATGGTCGGAAAATTCTTCGCCGAAGCGATCGAGCACGTCGACACCAAGCCGCTCGAGGCGGCGCGCGCAGCCGGAGCGTCGCGACTCCAGGTGATCACGCATGCCGTGCTGCCGCAGGTGTTCCCGCAACTGGCCGATATCACCATCTACCGCTGGGAGTATCACTTTCGCGCCTCGACGGTGCTGGGCATCGTCGGTGCCGGCGGCATCGGATTCGAGCTGATGGCTGCGTTGCGACTGATCCATTACGACCAGGTGGCGGCGATCCTGCTGACCATTCTCGCGTGCGTCGTCGTGGTCGATGCGATCGGGGCGTGGCTGCGCCGGCGCCTGAAATAGCGCAGGAGAGCAAGCATGACAACGCAGACTGCGGCGCCGCCAGGTGGCGCTGGAGACAAACCGACCATCGTGATCAGCAACAAGGTTCACGACGAAGTGCTGGCGCTGCTGGAGCCGCACGCGCACGTGATCCCCAACCGCGATGTCGAGTCGCTGCCGCACGGCGAGCTCGTCGCGCGGTGTCGCGAGGCGCATGCGCTGATGGCATTCATGCCCGACCGCGTCGACGAGGCGTTCCTGCAGGCTTGCCCGCGGCTGCGCGTGATCGCGTGTGCGCTCAAGGGCTACGACAATTTCGACGTGGCGGCCTGCGACCGGCGCGGCGTATGGCTGACGGTGGCGGCTGATCTGCTGACTATTCCCACGGCGGAGCTCGCGCTCGCCCTGATGCTGAGCCTCGCACGCAACGTGCGCGCCGGCGACGACTACGTGCGAGCCGGCTGGTTCAAGGGATGGCGGCCGATCCTGTACGGCAGCGCGCTCACCCATCGCACCGTCGGCATCATCGGCATGGGCAAGGTCGGTCATGCGCTCGCGCAGCGGCTGCGCGGGTTCGAGGTGCGCATCCTGTATGACGATCCCTATCCGCTCGCGCCCGATCTGGCGAAATCACTCAACGCCACCTGCGTCGCGCGCGAGGAGCTGCTTGCTCAAAGCGACTATGTTCTGCCGCTGGTTCCGCTGACCGGGGCGACGCGCGGCATGATCGATGCCGCCGCGCTGGCATGGATGCATTCGCACGCGTTCCTGATCAACGTCGGTCGCGGCTCGGTGGTCGACGAAGACGCGGTCGCGCAGGCACTTTCTCAGGACCGGCTGGCCGGCTACGCCGCCGACGTGTTCGCCATGGAAGATTGGGCCCTCGCGGATCGACCGCGCTATCTGCCCGACGCGCTGCTGGAGATGGGGCCCAAGACGCTGTTCACCCCGCACCTGGGTTCGGCGGTGACGAGTGTGCGCAAGGCGATCGAACTCGATACGGCACAGAACGTGCTCGAAGTGCTGGCCGGACGCTTACCGCACGGTGCGATCAACCAGCCCGATGTTCAGCGCTCGGCTTCCGCGGTGGCCGTCAGTTTGTAGCCGCCGCTGCGCACCGTGACGATCATGTCGCGCAGTTCCTGACCAAGGCTCAGACGCAGGCGTCGGATGTGCACGTCGACCGTGCGTTCCTCGATGAAGACGTGGTCGCCCCAGACGCGATCGAGCAGATCGGTGCGCGAGAACACGCGCTCCGGGTACGCCATCAGCAGGCGCAGCAGCTTGAACTCCACCAGCCGCATTTCCAGACGCCGGCCATCGACCGTCACCTCGTAAGTGGTCGGATCGAGGCGCAGCGGCCCGCAGCTCAGCACCTCGTCGGAGCTTTCCGGCGAGCGGCGTCGCACCAGTGCACGCACGCGCGCCACCAGTTCACGCGGGCTGAACGGCTTGGCGATGTAATCGTCGGCGCCGTGATCCAGACCGGTGATGCGATCGGTCTCCTCGGCGCGGGCGGTGACCATGATGATCGACAGCTCGCTGGTGCGTTCCTGCTGGCGCAGTTGCCGCACCAATGAGACGCCAGGCATGCCGGGCAACATCCAGTCGACGACGGCCACCGCAGGCACCACGGTGCGCACGAGCCGCAGCGCCTGCTCGGCGGATTCGGCCCGGGTGACGCTGTAGCCTGCCTGCTCCAAGGTGAACTGGATGAGCTCGCCGATCGCGGGGTCGTCCTCGACCACCAACACTTGCACGCGGATCACATCGTCACCTGTCGTCGCTGGCCCCTGGTCGGTGCTGCTCGCCCACCGCGAGCCTTCGTCAGGCGGCGGTGCGCGAGCGCTTTGACTTCGTTTGTTACTTCGCCTCGCGCTTCATCAGCTCTTCGATCGTCACGCCGACCTCGGCGACGCCGCCGAATACCGTGCCGAGCCGGTTTGCCTTGAGGTGGCTGGACGCGAGTTCGTACGCTTTCGCCGGCAGGGGCACGTACTTCACTTCCTTGGCCAGCTTGGCGCCGTTCTTCAGGTAGTACTCGACGAACTCTTTGACCTCGGGGCGTTCATAGCCCTTCGCACTCACGTAGATGAAGATCGGACGCGACAGCGGCTGGTACGAGCCGTTCAACACGCTCGACTCCGACGGGGCGATGGGTTGCTTGCCGCCCTTCTCCACGATCGGCACGGCTTTCAGCGTCTTGGTGTTCTCGGCGTAGTAGGCGTAACCGAAGTAGCCGATCGCGCCGACGTCGCGCGCGACGCCTTGCACCAGCACGTTGTCATCCTCGGAGGCGGTGTAGTCACCGCGGCTCGACTTGGCCTTGCCGACGATCGCTTCGGTGAAGTAGTCGAACGTGCCCGAGTCCGATCCGGCGCCGAACAGCTTGATCGGCATGTCGGGCCAGGCCGGATTGACCTGGTTCCACTTGGTGATCTTGCCTTGCGCCGCCGGTTCCCAGATGCGCTTGAGTTCTTCCACGCTGATCTGCGCGAGGAACGAGTTCTTGGGATTGATCACCACGGTGAGCGCGTCGAACGCCACCGGCAGCTCGAAGTACTTGATGCCCGCCTTCTCGCAGTCGGCCATCTCCGACTTGAGGATCGGACGCGATGCGTTGCCGATATCGGTCTCGCCCCGGCAGAACTTCTTGAATCCGCCGCCGGTACCGGAGATGCCCACGGTGACCTTCACCGCGTTCTTCTTGGCCTTCTGGAACTCCTCGGCGACCGCCTCGGTGACCGGATAGACCGTGCTCGAGCCGTCGATCTTGACGATGGCCTGCTGGGCGAATACCTGGACCGGGGCAAACGCGAGGCCAACGGCCGCGGCGATCACGCTGGTACGCAACGAACGCAATGTCATGGTGTGACTCCTGATGGATGAGCAAGCGATGCGCAATGTAGGCATCGAATATGTCCGGCGTATTACAAGAGCGCGGCGGGATCGATGCCTCGCTCACGCACCAGAGCGTGGCGGATCCGCCCTGCTCAGGCTGCGATCGGCAAGGTGCGCGACGCGTGCAATCGATCACCTGGGCCGGCATGGCGCGCGACGCGCAATGGCAGATCCTTCATGTCGAGGAGCATCAGCAGTTCGGCGGCGCGCAACTGTTGATCCCAGGCCGGCATGCCGCAGATCCGTGCGCCACTGCGCAGGTAGCCGCGAGTCAGCGCCGGGATATTCGGATCGAGGTAGGGCACGGTCTGATCGAGCGCGAAGACGTCCAGCGGGTGCGTGGCGTAGGTGCCCGCAGTCGCGAACCGTGGATACAACGCCCAGAACACACTCGCCGCGTGATGACCGCCATCGCCCGTGCCGATGCGCGTGGCGCCAATGAGGTGCGCGTAGCCGTTCTCCAGCATGAAGCGCGCGATCCCGGCCCATAGCAGCCGCAGCACCGCACCGCTCTGCCGATCCGGCGCGATGCACGCGTGGCTCATTTCCACCAGTCGCGGACGCAGCGCGTGCAGTCGAGACAGATCGAATCGGCGTTCGGCCTCGTAGCCACCAAGCGCGGCGGCCAGTTCCGGTCGCAGCATGCGGCAGGTGCCCACGGCGTGGCCGTCGAGTGCATCGCGGACCAGCAGGTGATCGCAAAAGGCGTCGAGCACATCGGCCTGCACGCCGGTGATCGGGCCTGCATGCCGCACGGCGAACTCCGCCGCACTTGCGCGCTCGCGCAGCCGCTGCACCTCGAGCAGTTCGCTGCGCGTGCAGACGACGTTCAACGACAGCGACCCTTCACGTCGGGTCGCGGGCGACTCCGCGTGCTGGGGCGTCGCGGTTTCCTGCAGTTGATTCGGGTTGGATCGGACTGCCGATGCGCTCATGCTCATGACCTTCCTCCGTTGAAGCAGCTCCCGATTGCAACGGTAGGACGGCGACGTGACGCGCGCATTGCAGGTTGATGAACATTGCATGACACGCGCGACGCTACGGCCGCGCGACGCTACAGCAAGTCTGGAGTGATCACCGCGCGCAGCACGTTCTGCAGCCGATCTTCGCGGTCGCGACTGGCGATCCACCACAGCGCGCCTTTCTTGATCGAGACCGGCACTTCGCTGCCGAACAGCAGGAACGAGGCGACATGGCCGAGCGTCGGCTGATGTCCGACCACGATCGTGGTGCCGCGCTGATCGGGCCATGACACCGCCGACAGGATGGACGCGGGTGTCGCGACCGGGCCGGTCTCTTCGCACAGTTCGAACTCATCAGTGAGGGCGCGTGCGGTTTGCTGCGTACGCAACGTCGGACTGACGAGCACCGAGTAGTCGGCCGGGAGTTTCGATTGCAACCAAGCCGCCACCAGCGTGGCCTGACGTCGCCCGCGGCTGCTCAACACCGGCTCCTGACCGTCTTCGGGTTCGTTCGTCGTCGCGTGACGCCAGAGCAGCAGGTTCATGGCCGACCCAAAGTTATCTCCGGTTACCTCCGGGAAAATTGGATCGCGATTGCATTACCGCAGCATGACAAGGCCTGAACGCGGGCAGAGCGACGAACCCACTCGGGATGAGCAGGTGCGGTTCATCGAAGTGTCATATTCGAGCGCCACACTGCGTCGATCGACTGACCAAGAGCGTTACGACGCGTCCGGCGCAGGACGCATCCCTTGTGGTGCGGGTCTGCGCGAGCCGCATCACGCACGCGGGGGATTGAAGTGCGCCTCAACGTATCCGGCACGGCAACCGTGGCAACCAACGGGGTCGCTCCATCGGACAGGTTCTCGATCGCCGTTTCGCGGCGCATGCGCGAGCGGATGATCGAAGCCTTGCTGTTCCTGGCGGCTTTCGTCTCGGTGATCACGACGGCGGGTATCGTCTACATCCTGGTGAAGGAATCGGTGCTGTTCTTCAGCCACGTTCCGATCGCCGATTTCCTGTTCGACACGCAATGGACGCCGCTGTTCGCCGACGCCCACTTCGGAATCGGGGTGCTGCTGTCGGGAACGCTGGTCTCCTCGGCCGTGGCGCTGGCGGTCGCGATTCCGCTGGGCACGATCATCGCGATCTACCTCTCGGAGTTCGCCACGTCGCGGGTGCGCGAGTTCGCCAAGCCGCTGCTCGAATTGCTGTCCGGGGTGCCCACCATCGTCTACGGCTACTTCGCCCTGCTGTTCCTCACGCCGCTGCTGCAGGTGCTGATTCCGAGCTTGCCCGGATTCAATCTGCTCTCGGCCGGCATCGTCATGGGCATCATGATCGTGCCGTACGTGAGCTCCATCAGCGAAGACGCGATGCGCGCCGTGCCGATGAGTTTGCGCGAGGGCTCGTACGCGATGGGCGCCAGCCGGCTGCAGACCGCGACCAAGGTTGTGGTGCCGGCAGCGCTGTCGGGTATCGCCGCTGCGTACATCCTCGGCGTTTCGCGCGCGGTGGGCGAGACGATGATCCTGGCGATCGCCGCCGGCATGCAGCCCAACCTCACCTGGAATCCACTCGAACCCGCGGCCACCATCACTGCATACATCGTGCAGGTCGCTCTGGGGGATCTGCCGCACGGCTCGATCGGCTATCAGACGATCTTCGTTGCCGGGCTCACCCTGATGCTGCTCACGCTCACGTTCAACGCCCTGGGCTTCTGGTTGCGCCGGCGCTATCGCGAGACGTACTGACACAGGGACTCCGCAGACATGCATGCCGCCATCGACCCGGCCCGGGACGTATCGAGCATTCGCGCGTTGATCGCGAAGCAGAAACGCTGGGACCTGGTGTTCGTCATCCTGGGTATCGTCGCGCTCGGCATCGGCGTGCTGACGTTTCTCGCGTTGTTCATCGACATGGTGATCGATGGCTTTCCGCGGCTGAGCGCGAAGTTCTTCACCGAGTTTCCGTCGCGGCGTGCGGGCGATGCAGGGATCCTGTCGGCGTGGGTCGGCACGATCCTGGTGATGTTCGTCACCGCGGTGGTGGCAGTGCCGCTGGGCGTGGCCGCGGGCATCTATCTCGAGGAATACGCCCCGCGCAGCTGGATCACCGACATCATCGAGATCAACATCTCGAACCTCGCGGGCGTGCCCTCGATCATCTACGGCCTGCTCGCGCTCGGACTGTTCGTGTACGCCTTCGGCCTGGGGCAGAGCGTGCTGACCGCCGGGCTCACGCTGGCGCTGCTGATCCTGCCGATCGTGATCGTTGCCACGCGCGAGGCGATCCGCTCGATTCCCGGCAGCATCCGCGAGGGTGCGTACGCGCTGGGCGCGACCAAGTGGCAGATGGTGAAGGACCACATCGTGCCTTATGCCTTCCCGGGGATCCTCACCGGCGTGATCATCGGCATGGCTCGCGCCATCGGCGAGACCGCGCCGATCATCACCATCGGGGCGCTCACCTTCATCGCGTTCCTGCCGCCGGCGCCGGTCACGCCGACCTTTCCGTTCGTGTCGTTCGAGTGGCTGTCGGCGCCGTTCACGGTGATGCCGATCCAGATCTTCAACTGGACCTCGCGCCCCGGGCAGGATTTCCATGCCAACGCCGCCGCAGCAGCGTTCGTGCTGGTGCTGATGACGCTGAGCATGAACGCTCTGGCGATCTACCTGCGCTATCGCCTGCGCCGCTCGATCAAATGGTAGACCCGAGGTAGGCCCGATCGCATGACCACCCCGAAACCGAGTCTGGAAACCCTGCCTCTCAAGGCGAAGTCGCAGGCATTGAATTTCTACTATGGCGAGAAGCAGGCGCTCGAGAGCATCGACATGCCGATCTTCGACAAGCGGGTCACCGCGCTGATCGGGCCATCGGGCTGCGGCAAATCGACGTTCCTGCGCTGCTTCAACCGCATGCACGACCTGTATCCGGGCAACCGCTACGACGGCAAGATCAGGCTGTATCCCGACGATGTCGACCTGCTCGACGAAAGGGTCGATCCGGTCGAGGTGCGCATGCGCCTGTCGATGGTGTTCCAGAAGCCCAATCCATTTCCCAAGTCGGTGTTCGAGAACGTCGCCTACGGGCTGCGGGTGCGCGGGGTAACCAAGCGTGCCGTGCTCGCCGAGAAGGTGGAGCAGGCGCTGCGCGCTGCCGCCTTGTGGAACGAAGTGAAGGATCGTCTGAACGAGCTGGCTTCGGATCTCTCGGGCGGGCAGCAACAGCGGCTTTGCATCGCGCGGGCGCTCGCCACCGATCCGGAGATCCTGTTGTTCGACGAGCCGACTTCCGCGCTCGATCCGATCGCCACCGGAGCGATCGAGGAATTGATCGCCGAGCTGAAGAGCCGCGTCACGATCCTCATCGTCACGCACAACATGCAGCAGGCGGCACGCGTGTCGGACTTCACCGCCTACATGTATCTGGGCAAGCTGATCGAGTTCGGCTGGACCGACGATCTGTTCATCAAGCCCAAGCACAAGCAGACCGAGGCGTACATCACCGGGCGCTTCGGCTGAGCGGGCCGGGCGCACGGCAACTCGAGGAGCGATCGATGGCCAGCGAGCACATATCCCGGCAGTACGACACGGATCTCGATGCGATCGTCACCAAGGTGCTGCAGATGGGTGGCCTGGTCGAGCGCCAGGTGATCGATGCGGTGCGCAGCTTCGCGCACAACGATTTCGAAGGGCTCGACCGGGTGCTTGCCGCCGAGACTTCCGTCAACGAACTCGAAGTCGCCATCGACGACGACTGCGCGCACATCATCGCGCGGCGTCAGCCCACGGCGGGCGACCTGCGGCTGCTGTTTTCGGTGGCCAAGACCGTGACCGATCTGGAGCGCATCGGTGACGAAGCGCACAAGATCGCACGCATGGGCAAGCAGATCCTGGAGCGCGAGCGGGTGCCGATGCCGCGGCTCACCGACGTGACCCACTGCGCCGATCGCGCGGTATCGATGCTGCGCCGGGCGCTCGATGCGTACGCGCGGCGCGACACGCAGGAGGCGCACTCGATCATCCGCGAGGATGCCGCACTCGACAACGAGTTCCGCGGCGTGCTGCGTCAACTGGTGACCTTCATGATGGAAGACCCGCGCACTATCTCGACCGCACTCGACATCGTGTGGATCGCCAAGGCGATCGAGCGTATCGGCGATCATGCAAAGAACATCGCGCAGTACGTGATCTATATCGCCGAGGGCACCGACGTGCGCCACAGCAAGAGCGCGCGTTCGGAGACTGCGAACTGAGGATCGGATGAGCGGCACCGCAGCGAGCACAGTGCTGGTCGTCGAGGACGACTCGGCGATCGTCGAGCTGATCCGGTTCACGCTGACCGAGGCCGGTTTCTGCGTGCTCAACACCACGTCGGCCGAAGAAGCGCAGACCAGGCTGCAGGAAGTGCTGCCCGACGTGGTGGTGCTCGACTGGATGCTGCCGGGGCGTTCCGGTCTCGATCTGGCGCGATCGATCCGCGGCGACACCCGCACCCGTCGGCTGCCGATCATCATGGTCACCGCCAAGGCCGAGGAGGCGGACCGCGTCGAGGGACTCGAGCACGGAGCCGACGATTATCTGGTCAAGCCGTTCAGTCCGCGCGAGCTGGTGGCGCGCGTGCGTGCGGTGCTGCGTCGGCGCGCGCCGGAGCTCTCGCGCGAGGTACTCGAAGTCGGCGGATTGAAGCTCAATACCGCGACGCACTCGGTCACGCTGGAAGGTCGCGCAGTGGAGATGAGTCCGACCGAGTTCAAGCTGCTGCGTTTTCTTATGGCGCATCCGAGCCGCGTGTTCACGCGCACCCAGTTGCTCGCCAAGGTGTGGGGCGATTACAGTCAGATCGAAGAGCGAACCGTCGACGTGCACATGCGCCGGCTGCGTTGCTCGCTGGGCAGCGACGGGGAAGCGTTCATCGAGACGGTGCGCGGCGTGGGCTACCGGCTGAGCCGCCCCGGTGGCGAGTCGTGAGCGTGCCGAGGTACCGGCGTGAACTCGCCACGATCCGATCGCGGTCGAAGGCGCCGGCCGACGGCGGGAGGCTGCCGGCATGATCGCGCCGATCCCGCTGCGCTCCATCGAGTCGTTGCGGATCGTCGCGCTGGTGGGGTTGAGCGCACTTGTGGGCTGGCTGATCGCACCGGTCGACGGCTGGGCGATCGCCGCCATCGGCGCGTTGGCGATGCTGCTGCTCGAACTTGTGCTGCTCTACCGGCTGCGATGGTGGCTCAAGCAGCCCAGTGCCGAGACGATTCCCAATGCGCAGGGCGCCTGGCACGATGTGTTCTCCACCATCTACCGTCAGCACAGTGCCGAGCGGCAGCTGCAGGCCCGGTTGTCAGCCTCGCTCGATCGGGTCGCGCGTGCGAGTGAAGCGCTGCCCGACGGTGTCATCATCCTCGACATCAACAACCGCATCGACTGGTGCAATCGCGCCGCCGCGCATCAGTTCAACATCTCGGTGCCGCGCGATCGCGGCCAGCCGGTCACCAACCTGATCCGCTACGGCGAATTCGTCGACTATCTCAAGGACATCGCCGCGACCCCCGGTGCGGTCGTCCTGCGCACCAACCATTCCCCGCCGATGGTGCTGTCGATCCAGCTGCTGCCGTTCGGCGAGAGCGAGAAGCTCATGCTCGCGCGCGACGTCACGCTGCTCGATCGCACCGAGACGATCCGGCGCGATTTCGTCGCCAACGTGTCGCACGAGCTGCGCACGCCGCTCACCGTGGTGAACGGCTTCCTCGAACATCTGACCGAGGCGCCGGTCGACTCGGTTGCCGCGCAGCGCCAGTTGCAGCTGATGCGTGAGCAGACCGAGCGGATGATGCGTCTGGTGAGCGATCTGCTGACGCTGTCGCGACTGGAGGCGAGCAACACGCCGCCTCACGAAGAGGCGATCGACATGCATGAGCTGATCGACAAGCTGCTCGATGAAGGTCGATCGCTCTCGAAGCAGCGCCATACGTTGAGTGCGCGCGCCGCCGGGTTCGATCTGCGCGGCAACGGGTTCGAGTTGCGCACCGCGTTCTCGAACCTGGTGTCGAACGCGGTGCGCTACACCCAGCCTGGTGGCTCGATCGAACTGACCTGGGAAGTCGACGATCAGGGCGGGCGATTCATCGTCGGCGACGACGGGATCGGCATCGCCGCCGAACACATCCCGCGTCTCACCGAGCGCTTCTATCGGGTCGATCGTGGACGGTCACGCGAACAAGGCGGCACCGGTCTGGGGCTGGCGATCGTGCGCCATGTGCTCATCCGACACGATGCGCGCCTCGATGTGCACTCCGCGCCGCAACGCGGCAGCGAGTTCAGTTGTGTGTTCCCGCGCTACCGGGTGATCGCGCGCCTGCCAGGCGCGGAGCCGAGCTCGACGAGTGAAGCGCTGCTCGCGGCCGGCGTGGAGGCGGCGTGGCCGTTTTCGCGCTTGGAGCCGGGTGGCTCCGGAACTGACCCGCAGCGCCCGGTCAATGCTCCCGGAACGCTTGCTGCTTAGCCGCGCGCGGCGGTTGCCACTCGTTCGGCGCCACGCAGTACTCGAATTCAGCCTGACCGATCGCCAGCGCCAAGCGCTCGTGCAGTGATTCGCCCAGCGGCAGGCCGTTGCGATCCAGGTAAAGCAGGGCGTAAGGCCCTTGGGCGCTTCGCTCGGCAATGGCGAGTTGAGCGGCGGTGTCGGCGTGGGAGTGATTCGGCAGCAGACGCGATTTGATGCGTTGATGGCGAGCGCCGAGCGTGATTTGCTGAACGATCTTGTTGGTGCTCACGGGATCCCCTTTGTCGTTGTCGGGCGCCGCGAGCAATGGTCGGTCGTGCACCCGAGGCGCGAACTTACCGTACCGATCGGCGCATGTCTGTAGGAATCGGAGCAACCGACAATTACCAACAACTTGTGGGGAAATGCGAGCGCCTGGTTACGGCGACGAGTTCATCCAACTCCTCAACAATCGCGTCCAATCGTGAGTTCTGGGTATGCCACGGCGATCGATTCATCACGCGGATGCCGTTCGCCAAGCGGAAAGCGATCGATCAGTCGGAACGGTTCTCCGGGATGAGCCTCGCGAAACAGCGAGATCGCATCGAACATCAGCGGCACGCCGTTTACCCTCGCGAGCTGTGTGCTGGCTGCTTCGAGCAATGCAGTCCGTTCCGATGCGCACGTCGAGACAAGGCTGCCGGTAAGCGTGAAGTGCGCGCGGAACTGATCGAACACGAACGGATAGCCCCACTCCTGCA
Organism: uncultured beta proteobacterium; assembly: GCA_902826155.1. The sequence goes on along the minus strand of CADEDU010000085.1, from coordinate 7,351 downwards.
TCAGCGCTCGCTGGCGGTCGGAGTACGAACGCAGCGCGTAACGGGCGCGATCATGCGGCGAGAGCGGTGCGCGGAAGTCGTCCAGTTCGATGACCAATCGATCGGCCACCGCCTGCAATTCGGTCATCGGCGCACTGGGTACGAGGGCGAGAAAGTCCTCAACCTGCGTGACCGCCAACGGTGCGAACACGAACGGCTGGACCGATGCGGCGAACTGCGTGAGGCGGCGACGCAGCAGATCGAGTGAATAGGGTTCGGCCAGCCGCATCGGCGCTTTCAATGTCGCGTGGAATCCGTATCGACGCGGCGCGGCAGTCAGGGCAGCAAAGGCTTCGCGACCGATCGCGGAAAGATCGGGCTGGAGCTGCGGACAGTTCGAGACCGGGCAGCGGCCGAGCCAGTGTGCGCCGAGCGCCCACCATGGGCTGCCGTACTCGGGCGAGAAATAAAGGGCGTAGCGTGCCTGACCGAGTGCTGTGCGCGGCGCTCGTCGCGTGCTGATCCACGGCTCGTTCGCGTGCGATCGTCGCGCACTCGAAGCGTCGAAAGGCGCCATGGTCGTTTGATCATTTCCTTGCGCGCGGGCTGCGTTCATTCCTGCCTCCGTTGGCCTGCGCTCAGCGCAGACGGGTTCATCAATCTGTCATCGGCGCGCGCTAGCTTCCTGCATGACAAGGTCATGCTTCGTGGCGCGCGCGCATGACCCGCGGTTTTTGTAACGCGCGCAGATTGCAGCGAGATGTCATGAACCACGATGCGAGCGCCGCTCGTCGCCACTGGATGGAAACGCTGGCTTGTGCGCCCGAAGCATTGCTCGATCAACTATGGCGCGGCGTCGAATCGAAACCGGCATACGGCCTCTTGCGCAGGCCCGAAGCCGGATTGGTGATGGTGCGGGCGCGCGCCGGCGCTACCGGCGAGCAGTTCAACCTCGGTGAGATGACCGTCACCCGCTGTTCGGTGCGGGTCAGCGCGCGCGACGGCACGTCGTTGAGCGGCACCGCCTACGTGGCCGGGCGCTCATTGCGCAAGGCGCAGATCGCTGCGATCGTCGATGCCGTGCTGCAGGATCCTGCCCGCCACGACGCGATTCACGCGGCGGTGATCGCGCCGCTCGAAGCTGCACGGACAAGCGCGCGGCAGCAGGCACAGTCCAAGGCTGCAACCAGCCGCGTCGAGTTCTTCACCGTGGTGCGCGGCGAATGACGAGCGCATCGTTCGATCTGGCCGATCTGCCTGCCGGGTTCGCGCATGCGGTGTTCGATGCGCAGGTGAGCTTCCGGCGTGTGCTCGAAGCCATGGCACGCCCGGGCCGCCGCCAGCGGATCGACGTCGCGATGCGCGCGCCGCTCGCGCTGCATCCGGCGAGCGCCGCGATCGCACTGACGCTGTTCGATCAGGACACGCCGGTGTGGCTCGCACCGACGCTGGCTGGGTCCGAGGTCCGGTCATTCCTCGCGTTCCACTGCGGCTGCCCCTTCGCTGCTGCGCCGGCGTTCGCGCGCTTCGTGCTGGTGGACGGTTGGCGTGAACTGCCACCACTGGATGCGCTGGAGCAGGGCACCGACCACTATCCGGATCGCTCCTGCACCGTCGTGCTGCAGATGGATGGTTTCGAGGCCGGGCCAACGCTTTCGCTGCAAGGTCCGGGCATTGCCGGCGCGCAGGCGCTGCGATTGAGCGGTTGCAGCGAAGCATTCCTCGAACAGTGGCGCGGCAATCGTGGGCGGTTTCCGCGTGGCGTGGATCTGCTGTGTGTGCACGATGAGCAGATCGTCGGGCTGCCGCGTACCGTGCGCATCACGCCGACGGGGTGAGTCGATGTACGTCGCAGTCAAAGGCGGCGAGACCGCCATCGTCAATTCGTACAAGTTGCTCGACGACGCGCGGCGCGGCAATCGCGACGTGCCCGAGCTGTCGGTGGCGCAGATCCGCGAGCAGTTGCGGCTGGCAGTTGATCGAGTGATGACCGAGGGCTCGGTGTACGACCCGGATCTGGCCGCGCTCGCGATCAAGCAGGCACGCGGTGATCTGATCGAGGCGATCTTCCTGCTGCGTGCCTACCGCACCACGCTGCCGCGCCTGGGTTACTCGCGCGCGCTCGACACCAGCGCAATGCGGCTCGATCGGCGCATTTCAGCCACGTTCAAGGATGTGCCGGGCGGCCAGATCCTCGGCGCTACCTTCGATTACACCCAGCGCCTGCTCGACTTCGAACTGGCCGCGCAATCTTCGGGTCGGTTGCATGGTGTGCCCGAGCGCGATGCGGGAGCCGAGTCGGCGCGGACGGCCGCGTCGGAACCCGACGATGCAGCGCCGCCGGTGCTCGGCTTGCTCGAACACGAAGGGCTGGTGCAGGCAGAGCGCGCGCGCGATGGCGACCCGGAACCCGGCGATCTGACGCGCGACCCGCTTGCGCATCCCGCCAGTCGCGCGCTGCGGTTGCAGAACCTTGCACGTGGCGACGAGGGGTTCCTGCTCGCGATGGGCTATTCGACGCAGCGCGGCTACGCCAACAATCATCCGTTCGCGGGTGAGATCCGCAGCGGCACCGTCGCAGTCGAGTTCACGCCGCCGGAGTTGGGATTCGCGATCGTGATCGGCGAGATCGAGCTGACCGAATGCCAGATGGTCAATCAGTTCGCCGGATCGGCTACCGAGGCGCCGTGCTTCACCCGGGGCTATGGCCTCGCGTTCGGGCATGCCGAGCGCAAGGCGATGGCCATGGCACTGGTCGATCGCAGTCTGCGTGCGGGCGAACTCGGTGAGCACGTTGCCGCGCCGGCGCAGGACGAGGAATTCGTGCTCGCTCATTCCGACAACCTTGAAGCATCGGGCTTCGTCCAGCACCTGAAGCTGCCGCATTACGTGGACTTCCAGGCCGAGCTCGAACTGGTGCGGCTGTTGCGCGCCGATAAGGAGGCCGAACGATGAAGCCGACGCAGCCGCCGTTGTCGATCGCGGGGAGCGAAGGTCTCAGAAGCGGGAGTCACGGCAACGCCGAGGCCGGCTACAACTTCGCGTATCTCGATGAGGGCACCAAGCGGATGGTGCGCCGGGCGCTGCTCAAGGCGGTGGCGATTCCGGGCTATCAGGTTCCGTTCGCCAGTCGCGAAATGCCGCTCGCGTACGGTTGGGGCACCGGCGGCCTTCAGATCACGGCGTCGATCGTGGGCCCGGACGACACGCTGAAGGTGATCGATCAAGGCGCCGACGACACCACCAACGCGGTGAACATCCGCCGCTTCTTCGTGCGGACTACAGGCGTGCGAACCACCGAACGCACCACGGAGGCCTCGATCATCCAGACGCGCCATCGTATTCCCGAGACGGCGCTCACCGAGAAACAGATCCTGGTGTTCCAGGTGCCGCTGCCCGAACCGCTCAAGAAGCTCGAGCCGCGCGAAACCGAAACCCGCACGCTGCATGCCATGGGCGACTACGCGCTGATGCACCTGCGCTTGTACGAGGACATCGCCCGGCATGGCCGGATCGCCACCACGTACGACTATCCGGTGCTGGTCGACGAGCGCTACCTGATGTCGTCCTCGCCGATTCCGAAGTTCGACAACCCCAAGCTCGATCGCAATCCGGCGCTGCTGCTGTTCGGCGCCGGTCGTGAGAAGCGCATCTACGCCGTGCCGCCGTACACGCGCGTGCGCAGCCTCGATTTCGAGGACCATCCGTTCGAGATCCAGCGCTGGAAGCATGCCTGTTCGCTGTGCGGCGCCCGCGACAGTTTCCTCGACGAGGTGGTGATCGACGATCGCGGCACGCGCATGTTCGTGTGCTCCGATTCGGACTACTGCGCCCAGCAGCGGCTGCGCCAGCAGGCGGAGGTCGCTTGAGCGCAGCCGCATTGGTGATCCCGCCGTCGCACGAGGGCGATCTGCCCGCGGTCGGGAGTCAACCATGAACGACGTGGTGCTCGACCGCAGTGACGCAGAGCTTGCGCTGCAGCCGATCCTGCGGGTGGTCGGGCTGACCAAGCGGTTCGGCGCGCGCACCGCGGTGAACGCTGTGTCGTTCGAACTGCGCGAAGGCGAGGTGCTGTGCATCGTGGGCGAGTCCGGATCGGGCAAGACCACGCTGCTCAACTGCGTCGCCGGGCGTCTGGCCCCGGACGCGGGCAGCGTGCTGTTCCGCGAGCGCTCCGGCGCGGTGCGCGATCTCCATGCGATTGCAGAGTCGCAACGACGGCGCCTGGCGCGTACCGACTGGGGACACGTGCATCAGGACGCGATGAGCGGACTGCGCGCCCGGGTCAGCGCCGGCGGCAACATCGCCGAGCGCCTGATGGACCAGGGCGTGCGCCACTACGGCCAGCTTCGCGCTGCGGCAACCCGTTGGATGACCCGCGTCGAACTCGATGCCGCGCGCATCGATGAGCCGCCCGAGGCGTTCTCCGGCGGCATGCGCCAGCGACTGCAGATCGCGCGCAACCTGGTGACCGGCCCGCGCGTCGTCTACATGGATGAGCCCACCGCCGGCCTGGACGTGTCGGTGCAGGCGCGCCTGCTCGATCTGCTGCGCTCACTCACGCACGAACTCGGCCTGGCCGCGGTGATCGTCACGCACGATCTCGGCGTCGCGCGGCTGCTTGCCCATCGGCTGATGGTGATGCGCGGGGGCGATGTGGTGGAAGCGGGACTCACTGATCGCGTGCTCGACGATCCGCAGCATCCGTACACGCAGTTGCTGGTCTCTTCGGTGCTCTCGACATGAGCGCGCCGATCGTCCTGGAGGTCCGCGATCTGTCCAAGCGTTTCACGGTGCATCAGCAGGGTGGGGTGCGGGTCGAGGCGTTGCAAAGTGTCGATCTTGATCTGCACTCGGGCGAGTGTGTCGCGCTGGTGGGTCCGTCGGGGGCGGGTAAGAGCACGCTCATCAAATGCATCTACGGCAACTACGTGCCGAGCGCGGGCAGTATCCGTGTGCGCCACGAGGGTGCCATGGTGGAGCTGAGCACGGCCGCACCGCATCAGGCGCTGCTGATCCGCCGTGACAGCATCGGCTACGTGAGTCAGTTCCTGCGTGTGATTCCACGCGTGCCGACGATCGACATCGTCGCCGAGGCCGCGCTGGCCGGCGCGCGCGCACCTTCGCCTGCCACGCGCGCTGCTGCAGTCGAGGCGGCCGAACGTATGCTGGAGCGGCTCGGTCTGCCGCGCCGGCAGTGGACGTTGCCGCCGGCCACGTTCTCCGGCGGCGAGCAGCAGCGGGTGAACATCGCGCATGCCCTGGTGCGGCCGCGACCGCTGCTGCTGCTCGACGAGCCCACCGCCTCGCTTGATCGCGACAATCGCGACCGGGTGATCGATCTGCTGCGCGCCGAACGCGCGCGCGGCGTGGCGATGCTGGGCATCTTCCATGACGAAGCAGTGCGCGCGCGACTGGCAACACGCACGCTCGCCATTCGTGATCTGGCCAAGGAGACTTTGTAATGGCTTCTTCCCTCCACGACACCGCTCGCCCGGGCGGCAGTTCGTTCGTCATCAGCAATGCACGGATCGTGCTCTGCGATGAAGTGATCTGTGGATCGATCGAAATACGCGACGGCCGCATCCGTTCGATCGACCCCGGCGGCACCGCAGTGCCGGGCGTGCTCGATCTCGACGGCGATTACCTCACCGCCGGCCTGATCGAGCTGCACACCGATAACTTCGAGCGCCATCTGATGCCGCGTCCGAAGGTGCGCTGGCCGGAGATGCCGGCGCTGATCGCGCACGACGCCGAGATCGCTGCGGCCGGCATCACCACGGTGCTCGATGCGCTCGGCGTGGGCGAGGCCGATCAGAACGGCGTGCGCAACCAGCACATGCAGCGCATCGTCGACGTGCTCGATGCCGCACGTACGCAAGGGGTGCTGCGAGCCGATCACTTCCTGCACATCCGTTGCGAGCTCCCCGCGCCGAACACGCGCGAGTTGTTCGAGCCTTTCGTCGATCGCGCTGAAGTTGCGCTGATCTCGCTGATGGATCACACGCCCGGGCAGCGCCAGTGGACCGATCTCACCCAGGCCAAGACCTACTGGACCGGCAAGAAGGGTTGGACCGAGGCCGATTTCGCCCGGCACGTCGCCGAGGCGCCCGAGCGGCAGGCACGCTACGCGTTGCCCAATCGCGAGCACTTCGTGGCGTACGCGTGCGCGCGCGGCATCCCGCTCGCCAGCCATGACGACACGACCACCGGGCACGTGGAGCAGGCCAAGGCCGAGGGCATGGTGATCTCGGAGTTTCCGACCTGTGAAGCGGCGGCGCAGCGTGCCAACGAGTTGGGACTCGCGGTGATCATGGGCGGGCCGAACGTGGTGCGCGGCGGTTCGCATTCGGGCAACGTCGCAGCGATCGATTTGGCCCGTGCCGGATTGCTCGATATCGTCTCATCGGATTACGTACCCAACAGCCTGCTCAACGCAGCCATTCAGCTCACTCGTGACGCCGACCAGCCGCTCGCCCAGGCGATAGCCACGGTGAGCGCCAATCCGGCGCGCGCCATGGGCATGGACGATCGCGGCGAGATCGCCATCGGCAGGCGCGCCGACCTGGTACGAATGAAATTGATGGGGGCCAACCCCGTCGTGCGCGCGGTGTGGCGCGCCGGCGAACGCGTCAGCTGAGTGCGTTCGCTACGCGGGTACTGGCACGAACGCGTGCAGCAGCGAACGCTCGACGACGTGCAGATACTGTGAGAGCGGCGGGGTCGACTCGCCCTTGACCTTCGATCGCTCGTCCCAGCGCCGCAGCAGGATTGCCTGCGCGGCGTGCGCGCGGTCCAGGAACGCCTCGGCATCGACGACGCTGAATGGACCGCCCTGGAAGGCGAGGCTTTGCTTGGAGCCTTCGCTCAGCGCATCGAAGTAACAGGGCTCGATCGTGCACAGGTAGCGCTTGGCGTCGACGTGCAGGCGAATCGGCTCGATCACCGCTGGCCCCAGCAGCGCCAGGAACGCTGCGCCGCGCGTCTCGTGGTAATCGTTCTCGGTGTCGAGGGCGAATTCGGCAGGGTTGTAAATGAGATGTCCGATGTCGTGCAGCAGGGCGGCCGCCACCAGCTCGTCGTCGGCGCCGGCGTGGGCCGCGTGCGTGGCGCACTGCAAGGCGTGTTCGAGCTGGCTCACACCCTCGGCGTCGTTCAGCTCGTAGCGAGCCGCGCCGTGCTCGACGAACAGTCGCTCGATCGTGGCGAGCAGGTCCGCGTGCGTCATGGTTTTCCCCGGGGTCAGATCAGTTGTTTGCGAATGCGCGCCGACAGCACGTCGATCAGCGAGACGGTGATGACGATGATCAGCATCACTGCACAGGTCTCGGCGTAACGAAAACCGCGGATCACGTCCCACAGCACCACACCG
>CADEDU010000084.1:8226-32983 GCA_902826155.1 uncultured beta proteobacterium | reverse complement strand
CCCGCCGGTGTGTGCGCGAACCTGCGACGCGACGATGCGATCACCTCCACCCATCGCGGCCACGGGCACACCATCGCCAAGGGCGCCGATCTCACCAAGATGATGTGCGAGCTGTACGGCCGCGCCACCGGGTTCAATCAGGGCAAGGGCGGTTCGATGCACATCGCCGATTTTTCCGTCGGCATGCTCGGCGCGAACGGCGTGGTGGGCGCAGGCATTCCGATCGCCGTCGGTGCGGCGCACGCGGCCAAGCTGCAGGGTCGCGACACGATCGTCGGCTGCTTCTTCGGCGACGGTGCGATCAATCGCGGGCCGTTTCTCGAAGGACTCAACTGGGCGAAGATCTACGGCCTGCCGGTACTGTTCGTGTGCGAAGACAACCGCTACTCCGCCACCACCGCTACCGAGGCGATGACCGGTGGCGACGGGGCCGCAGCGCGGGCGCAGGCGATCGGCATTCCGGCGATCCGCTGCGACGGCAACGACGTGATCGCGATCGACGCAGCGGTGCACGAGCTCGTGGCGGCGGTCCGCGCGGGCGGAGGACCGCGACTGCTGCACGCGGTCACCTATCGATTGAAGGGTCACGTCTCGGTCGACCCGGCGTCGTACCGCAGTGCTGACGAAGTGGCGCGCGCCGCCGAACACGATGCGATCGCGCTGGCGCGTTCGCGCCTGCTTACCGCAGGCGTCGCCGCGACCAAGCTCGATGCGATCGTGCAGGCCGCGCACGATGAAGTCGCGGCGGCCACGCGCGCGGCCGAATCGGCACCATGGCCCGAAGCCGCACTCGCCTACACCGACATTCAAGACATCGGCCAGGGCCGTTGGCACTGAGATGAGTACTGCACCCGCCGCGCCCACGCCCGTGCGCATGACCTACGCCGAAGCAGCCGCAGCAGCGCTCGGTGCGGCAATGCGTGCCGATGAACGCGTCGTCGCGCTCGGTGAAGACATCGGTCGCGGCGGCGTGTTCGGCCAGTACAAGGGCCTGCCGCAGGCATTCGGCGCAGCACGTGTGATCGATACGCCGATTTCGGAATCGACCATCGTCGGCGCCGCGGTGGGCATGGCGCTTGCCGGCATGCGCCCGGTGGTCGAGATGCGCGTGGTCGATTTCGCGTTGTGCGCGATCGATGAGCTGGTCAATCAAGCGGCCAAGGCGCGCTACATGTTCGGCGGCCAGGGCCGCGTACCGCTCGTGGCGCGGTTGCCGATCGGCATCTGGGGCGCCTCGGCCGCGCAGCATTCGCAATCGCTCGAAGCGTGGTTCGCGCACATTCCCGGTCTGGTCGTGGTCACGCCCGCGACGCCGCAAGACAACTATGCGCTGCTCTCGGCGGCGCTCGCCTGCGGCGATCCGGTGATCTACATGGAGCACAAGGAGCTGTGGGGGTTGTCGGGCGAGGTCGATCCGCACGGCGACGCACGCCTGGGCGTAGCGCGCACGGCACGCCCGGGGCGCGACCTCACTATCGTCACGTGGTCGCGTGCCCTGCACTGGTCGCTGGAAGCAGCCGAGCAGCTCGCGCGTGCGGGCATCGATGCCGAAGTGATCGATCTGCGCACGCTATGGCCGTGGGATCGCGATGCGGTGCTCGCCTCGGCCGCGCGCACCGGACGCCTGCTCGTCGTCCACGAGGCGGTGCAGGTCGCCGGCTTCGGCGCCGAGATCGCCGCCACCGTTGCCGAAGCACTGGCCATCCCGGTGAAGCGCGTCGGCGGTCAGCGCATTCCGGTCGGCTACTCGCAGCAGCTCGAAGACGCCGCGCGCGTGTCGGCCGGGCAGATCGTGGCGGCGGCGCGAGCGCTGGTCGCGGCGAAGCGCCCGGTCGCCTAGAAGAAACTTTTCCGGCATGTCCGCTCCGCGTCTGTTCGAAGACCGCATCGCGGTGCTCGCGATGGCGGCGCTGTGCTTCATCACGCTCGCCAACGTCCTGATCCGCTACTTCACCGACGAATCGATCGCCTGGACCGAAGAGATCTCCGGCGTATTGATGTTCGTGATGACGTTGCTCGCAGCGAGTTCCGCCTTTGCGCGCGAGCGGCACATCCGCATCGAGACGATCGCCGAGGGCGGCAGCGACGAGCGTCGCCGGCGGCTGGCGCGGTTCGCGGCGATCGGGGTGATGGTGATGTTCCTGATCCTCGCGGTACTGGGCATGCGCATGGCCTGGGACGAATTTCGCTACGAGGAATCGTCACCGGGCATCGGCCTGCCGAAGTGGTGGTACTCGATCTGGCTGCCGGTCCTCGCGCTGGTGATCGCCGCGCGCGCCGCGGTGCTGGTGCGCCGTCACGCCCCGCAACGATGATCGCGATCGCGCTGTTCGCAGTGTTCATCGTGCTGATGCTGGCCGGCGTGCCGATCGGCGTGTCGCTCGGACTGGCCGCGCTCATCGCCATCGCCGCGGCCAACCTCGACGTGCAGTTCTTCGGGTTGCTCGCCGCGCCGCAGAATTTCTACGCCTCGCTCACCAAGTACCCGCTGCTCGCGCTGCCGATGTTCGTGCTGGTGGGCTCGATCTTCGATCGCTCCGGCGTGGCCGAACGCATGGTGCGCTTCGCGATCGCGCTGGTGGGGCGCGGCTCGGGCATGCTGCCGCTGGTGGCGATTCTGGTGGCGATGGTGCTGGGCGGCATCTCCGGATCGGGCCCGGCAAACGCCGCGGCGGTGGGCGGCGTGATGATCGCGGCGATGGCGCGTGCGGGCTATCCGCCGGCCTTCAGCGCATCGGTGGTCGGTGCGGCGGCGGCCACGGACATCCTGATTCCGCCGTCGATCGCGTTCATCGTCTACAGCGTGCTGGTCCCCGGTGCGTCGGTGCCGGCGCTGTTCGCCGCGGGGATGATTCCCGGCGTGCTCGCGGGCCTCGCGCTGATGGTCGCCGCGGTGTGGCTCTCGCGTGCGCGTGGACTCGGCAAGACCGAGGCGAACGAGCCGCGCCCGCCGTTCTGGGCGTCGCTGCGGGAGGCAAGCTGGGGACTGGCCGCACCGGTGCTGATTTTGGGCGGCATGCGAGCGGGCTGGTTCACCCCGACCGAGGCCGCAGTAGTCGCGGTGTTCTACGGTCTGTTCGTCGGCATGGTGATCCATCGCAGCATCGGCTGGCGCGATCTGTACGGCATCTTTCAGGAGGCCGCGGAACTCTCCGCGGTGATCCTGATGGTGGTCGCGCTCGCTTCGATCTTCGCCTACTCGGTCAACACGCTGGGTATCGTCGATCCGCTCACCAAAGCCGTGGTCGCATCCGGCATGGGCGAGTACGGCGTGCTCGCCGCGTTGATACTGATCCTCATCGTCGTCGGCATGTTTCTCGACGGCGTATCGATCTTCCTGATCTTCATCCCGCTGGTCTTGCCGATCGTGCAGGCGTTCAAGTGGGACCCGGTCTGGTTCGGCGTGGTGATGACCCTGCTGGTCGCGGTCGGCCAGTTCACCCCGCCGATGGCCGTCAACCTGATGGTCTCGTGCCGCATCGCGCATGTGCGCATGGAAGAGACGGTCCCGTGGGTCCTGTGGTTGGTCGTGGCGATGCTGTTGGCGACGATCGCGGTCATCGCCTGGCCGGAACTGGCGCTATGGCTGCCGCGCTCGCTCGGCTACTGACCGGGAACCGACGCCGCCCGCGCGCCCTTGCCGCAGATCAACGCCCGGGCCGGATCGGCTGCTAACATCGCGCCCCGATTCTTTTGTCTTGATCGATCACCACGAGGTCCCCGCCATCATGCGCATCACCCGCCGCACCACACTGCAAGTCGTCAGCGCCGCGCTCGTCGCGCTGTCGCTCGGTACCGTCACGCCTGTCACCGCGCAAACGAAATACAAGGACGAATACAAACTTTCCACCGTCGTCGGCACCGCGTTCCCGTGGGGCAAGGGCGGCGAGCGCTGGATCGAGCTGGTGAAGCAACGCACCAACGGCCGCATCAACATCAAGATGTATCCGGGCGTGTCGCTGGTGGGCGGCGATCAGACGCGCGAATTCACCGCGATCCGCCAGGGCGTGATCGACATGGCGATCGGCTCGACCATCAACTGGTCGCCGCAGATCAAGCAACTGAATCTTTTTTCGCTGCCCTTCCTGATGCCCGACTACTCGGCGATGGACGCACTCACCAAGGGGCCGGTGGGCCAGGAGATCTTCAAGATCCTGGAGAAGCAGGGCGTGGTGCCGCTCGCCTGGGGTGAGAACGGCTTTCGCGAAGTGACCAACTCCAAGCGCGAGATCCGCTCGCCCGATGACATGAAGGGCCTGAAGCTGCGCGTGGTCGGCTCGCCGCTGTTTCTCGACACGATGACGGCGCTGGGTGCCAATCCGGTGCAGATGAGCTGGGCCGATGCGCAGCCGGCACTCGCCTCCGGCGCGGTCGACGGGCAAGAGAATCCCGCATCGATCTTCACCGCCGCCAAGCTGCACACCGTCGGCCAGAAGTTCGTGACGATGTGGGGCTATGTCGCCGATCCGCTGATCTTCGTGATCAATCGCGAAGTGTGGAATTCATGGACGCCCGAAGATCGCGAGATCGTGCGCAAGGCCGCGATCGAAGCCGGTCAGTGGGAGATCGGTGTCGCGCGTGAAGGGCTGGTCGAGGCCGGCAAGCCGTTGCTCAAAACGATCGAAGGGTTCGGCGTGAAGATCACGCAGCTCACGCCGCCGGAACGCGAGAAGTTCGTGATCGCCACGCGGCGCGTCTATGCGCGCTGGAAGGCCGACATCGGCAAGGATCTCGTCGACATGGCCGAAAAATCAGTGGAGACGCGCAAGCGCTAAGCGGCCAAGACGCGCAATCGTTGCGCCTCTGACTCACCCTCCCGCCATCCCCTCGCCCGCGATCAACCCGAGCGGGAAACACTGCCCCAGACCGTTGCCGGGCAGGTAGCCGTCGCCACCGCGTCCTGACAGGCCCGCCGCGGTGCCGCCGGCGGCGTACAGACCCGCGATCGGCGTGCCCTCAGCGCGCAGCACGCGCGCCTGCGCATCGACATCCAACCCGCCTTGCGTGTGTGCGAGCGCGCCCGTCACCCACGACGCATAGAAGGGCGGCGCCAGCGGCGCGAGGAACTTCGCGCGACCGAGCGGATCGCGCATTTCGCCGCGCGCGCAACGAGCCGCCGCATCGAACGTTGCCATCAATGCCTCGTGCGGCACGCCTGCGGCCAGCGCAATGCTCGGCATGTCGGCCGCCGCGATGATGGCGCCCGCATTCCACGCGTCGCGCACCGGCCCCTGCTTCATGACGATGTCGAAGATGCGCTGATCGAACACTTCGAGCGCAACGCCGCCCGGTTGCGCCAGCACATGCGCAGCGAGCGCCGAGGGGCCGACGTCTTCGTTCACGAAACGCCGCCCTTCGCGATTGACCATGAATGCGCCCAGCGGCGGCAGCGCCATGCCCAGCCGCGTGCCTTTGCCGGGATTTACATGGCCCTGCCCCTGATAGCCGGCCATCAGCGCCACCTGCGCACCGAGCGAGCGCGCCCAATCGATCGCACAACCGTCGTTCGGACCGGCGCCGATGTGCAGCGCGTGCGCCATCTCGGGAATGAACTCGGCGAGCAGGCGCGCGTTGGCGGCGAATCCACCGCATGCGAGCAGTACGGCGCGCCCGGAAATTCTTTGTACCGCACCCGCCACCTTCGCTTCGACGCCGGTCACGCGAACTTGCGCACCGCTGCCCTCGGTAAGCAAGCCGCTCACTTCGGCCCGATCGATCACGCGGATCGCGGCCTGCGCTTCGACCGCCGCGCGCATGAGCGCAAGCAGTTCGCGTCCGCTCTCCAGCGGCGTGGCATGCAGACGCGGCACGCTGTGGCCTGGCGCGGTGATGTTGGCCATCACGTGAATCTCGAGCCCGACGGTATCGGCAAGAAAGTGCACCGCGTCGGCCGAGCGCTCCGCCAATGCATCGACGATGCGCTCGTTCACCGCGCCGGCGCCCATCGTGCGAATGTCGCTCGCGAACAACGCAGGTCGATCGTCGATGCCGGCGCTGCGTTGATAGCGCGTGCCCGCCGCCGGGAACAGTCCGCCGCTCACCCGAAGATTGGACGGGCCGGCGAGATCACGATCGAGCAGCACGACGCGCGCGCCGCGATGGGCGGCGACCAGCGCAGCCATCATGCCGGCGGCCCCGGCACCCGCGACGATGATGGGATCGGTGGGTGGAGTCATCGCATCAGAGGGTTGCGTTTTGCATGCACCCTACTGTAGCCCATGAGCCTGTGACCCGATAGCGATCGTGGCCGGTAGAATCGGCAGCGCAACGAACGATCCATCCACTCGCGAGGCTCGGCATGAAATTCGGCATCAATTTTTTCCCGTCGTTCCGTCCCTCCGACAGCACGACCGCCGCCTACTACGACCAATGCCTGCGTCTGGCCGAGCGGGCCGATCTGCTCGGCTTCAATTCGATCAAGACCGTCGAGCACTCGTTCTACGACTACGGCGGCCATTCACCGAATCCGGTGGTGTTCCTCTCAGCGATCGCCGCGCGCACCAAACGCATCCGGCTGGTCACCGGTGCGGTGATTCCGGCGTTTCATCATCCGGCGCATCTGGGCGGCGATCTGGCCATGCTCGACAACATGAGCAATGGGCGGCTGGAGGCCGGGTTCGGACGCGCGTTCCTGCCCAAGGAGTTCGAGGTCTACGGCGTGCCGATGGAGGAGAGCCGCGGCCGCTTCGAGGAAGGCATCGCGATCATCAAGCGGCTGTGGACCGAGCAGAGCGTCACCCACCCGGGCAAGTACTGGAAACTGGACGACGTGCACCTGATGCCGCGCACGGTGCAGCAGCCGCATCCGCCGATCTGGATCGCGGCGATCTCGTCGGAGGAATCGTTCGTCTACGCCGCCAAGAACGGCTTCAACGTGATGATCGTCCCGTATGCCGGCAAACCCGGCGCGCTGGAGGAATACGTGAAGACCTATCGGCGCGTGTGGGCCGAGTCGGGACACGGCGCCGGCAAGGAGAAGATCCAGGTCGCGCAGTTCTGCTGCGTGGCCGAAACGCGCGCCAAGGCACGCGCCGGCTACGAACGCATCATGCACAAGTACCTCGAGACGTTCACCGACGCGGTCACGTCCTGGCAAGGCAAGAGCTCGTCGCAATACGTCGGCTACGACAAGCTGGTGGCCGGCATCAAGGCATCGACGCCCGATTCGATCATTGCCAACAACGCCGCGTTCGTCGGCACGCCCGACGATGTGATCGAGCAGGTCCGCCGCTGCGAGGCCGCGTTCGGCGCGATCGAGCCGTCGATGCAGATCAACTTCGGTGGCTCCAGCGACGAGGACGCGTTCCGCACGCTGAACCTGTTCGCCGAGAAGGTGATGCCGGCGTTCGCCTGACGTGCGGTGCGCTAGCGCCGCACGTTCACCAGCGCGATCCCCAGGCCGACCAGCATCGCGCCGCTGGCAAAGGTCGAGGAGATCGGCTCACCGAGCACGAGCGCCCCGGCGAGCACGCCGAACAGCGGCGCCAGAAACGACAACACCGATAGTTTGGACGCGGAATAACGTGTGAGCAGCCAGAACCAGATCAGCAGCGTCACGAACGCGATGACGACGATCTGGTAGACGAGGCTGCCGAGCACGACCGGCGTGAGCGCGCTCGTGGTGATGCCGCTCTCACCCATCAGCACCGACACGATCGGCAGCGTCGCCCCGGCCATGCCCAGTTGATACAGCAGCGTCTTGGTTGCGCTGGTGGCCGCCAATCGCGTGGCGCGCACCGCCACCGTGGTCGCGCCCCAGAACACACCAGCCAGCGCACCGAGCGCGTCGCCTAACCAGGTGCTTTCTGCGGATGGCGCGAGCAACCCGTCGGCGAACGCCACGGCGATGCCCGCGAATCCGAGCACGACGCCCAGCGTCTGGATCGGTGTGAGCCGTTCGCTGGGCACCAGCCACGCCAGACCGATGGCCGTTACGCACGGTGCGAGATAGACGAACACCGCCATGCGTGCGGCGGTGGTGTGCGCAAGCCCGGCGAAGATGAAGAAGAACTCGATCGCGAACAGCGCGCCGGCAAACAATCCGGGCCGAAGGGATCCGTCACGGTTCCATAGCGCAATGCCGCGGTAACGCGCCCAACCCAGCACTAGCAGCGCGGCGACAATCGAGCGGATGCCCGCCTGCATCACGTACGACACCCCCGGCGCCGCGAGTTTTGCCGCGACGTGATTGAAGCCCCAGATGACGCACAGGATCAGCATCGTCCCGACGGCAAAGCCGTCGAGGTGCTTGTGCGGCAAGCTCACCGATGACTCTTGGCGATCTTGAGCGCGATATGTTCGCCGGCGGTGATCGGCGGATAGTGCGGCGCCTCGCCGGGTTCGAGGCAACTGGGCATGCAGCGAACCGGCGCATCGTAGTCCGGATGCACGAACATGCCCAGCGACAGGCGCCGGCTCTGCGCGAGTGCCACATCGGGCGGATTGGCCACGCGATGCAAGGTCGAGGCCCATCGATCGTTGGTCCAGCGCGCGAGCATGTCGCCGAGATTGACGACGAGTTGCCCCGGCTGTGGCGCCACCGCCGCCCAGCGGCCATCGGGCAATTGCGCTTCGAGCCCGCCGATGCCATCGGTAATGGCCAGAATCGTCATCGCGCCGTAGTCGGTATGCGCACCGCAGCGCAACTGCCCCGGCAGCGGCGGTGCCTCCAGTGGCGGATAGTGATGGACGCCCATGACACTGAAGTGTCGCTTCATCAGACCGTCGAAGTAATCGTCGGGCAGATGCAGCGCGGCCGCGAACAGGCGAAACATCTGCGCGGCCACCGCCTCGAACGCGCGATAGAACTCGACCAACGTGCGATCGAAGCCGCCCGGCTCGTCGGGCAGCAGGTTGGGCGCGTACTGCAACGCGGCCTCGGGCAGATGCGCGAAGGTCGCGCGATGGTCATCGACCGGTCCGAGGAAGATCGATTCGCGCAGATCGGGCGGCGTGTCGGCATCGAGCGTCTTGCCCAGCCCGCGCGTGGCCACGCCGTGATAGCCGCGCTGGCGTGCCGGGCCGCTCGGATGAAAGCGCTGCTTGCGCGCGTGCGGCAGATCGAAGAACGCCAGGCACTGCGCCACCATGCGGGTGAGCAGTTCGCGCGGCATGCCGTGACCGGTCACCACCAGAAAGCCGACCTGCCGGCAGGTCTCATCGACGAGCCGCGCGGTGGCTTCGCGTTCAGCCGCCGAGCCCGAAGCGAAGAGCGCCAGATCGATGGTCGGGATCGCGCTTGCCGCCAGTTGCATCGTTCGCTCGCTCATGCCCTGCTCCGTTCTGTTCACCGCGCGGTTCGCCGCATCGCTCGTTGGTGTGCTCTCGCCGATGCCGCCGCTCGACTCAGACGCCCGCACTCAGCTCGGCATCGACCACCCGCTCGTACGGAATGTCTCGATGGATGTGCCCGCCCGACACGAGCGCGGCTTTCAACCGCACGAACGCAGCCAGCGGCAGCTCGGGCGACCGTGCCCACACGCCCGCACCGCGATAGCCCTCGATGATGCGCGTGAGCGTGCCGACGGTCTGGTCCTGGAAGTAGCTCGCGATCGATTCGGCCACCGCCTCGGCCGACCAGGTGTGCAGCGCCGACTGGCCCGCGGCCAATCCTCGCATCAGGCGCCGGCAGGCATCACGCTGGTCATTGGCGAACGCGCGCGTGGTGATGAACGTGGTGTAGCCGATGTCGCCGCGCTGCGAGAAGCGATGCCACAAGTGGCCAAGCCCCGCCTGCACCAACTGGTCGCCGTATGGTTCGAGCACCTGCACCACGTCGATCTCGCCGCGCGAGAACGCCGCGACCTGCTGCGCCATCGGCCGATCGGGGGCGCGATTGAGCGAAGCCGGGTCGATGCCGGCGCGTTGCAGATCGTCCTGGAACGTCATCCACGAGGTGGGCACGTCGGTGGCCACGGCGATACGCGGTCCGCGCAGATCGCGCCAGTTGAACGCGACGTTGGGGGTGCGTCCGATGAGCAGGAACGGATCGCGCGCCACGACCTGGCCGACGCACAGGAGTGCGCTGGCGGGATCGGCGTCGTGGTACATCATCACGCGCATCGGCCCGCCCCAGGCGAAATCCATCTTGCCCTCGCTCACCCATTGCGAGGCGAGCGGCCCTTGCGGGGCGAGCACGTGTTCGATCGCCAGCCCTTCGCGCGCGAAGAAGCCGCCGGCCAGGCACAGATAGAACGGTGTGTACACCACCGTTCTTACGCTCTCGCACATGCGCACGGCTATCACGGTCGATTCCGATGCAGGGTTGGCTCGCGGCCACGGGTTGGTTCGCAGTCAATTGAGCACGCGCGCTCGATCGCCGTCAAGCGCATGCCGCGAGCGCAGCCATCTGCGAAGATTGGCACCGATTCCGCAGGGTCAACCCGGCGCGCCGCGTAGCGATGGCTACCCGACGGCGTCGCCAGCCGGCCTGGAAAAGATATCCAACACCGTTGTCGCCCACACTGAAGGAGCCCATCGCATGCCGCTGCGCGTTGCCATCCCCGACATGATCTCGCCGTCGTACTTTCCCGCGATCGCCGCGGTGGAGCTGGGCTTTTTCAAGAAGGAGGGACTCGATGCGACGATCGAGTTGATCTTCCCGGTGACGCGCACGTACGAGGAGCTGCGCGAGGGCAAGCTCGACTTCGTCGGCGGCGCCGCGCACGCGCCGCTCTACGCGTTCAAGAACTGGGCCGGATGCAAGCTGCTGTGCGCGCTGTCGCAGAACATGTACTGGTTTCTGGTGGTGCGCAAGGACCTGAACATCAAGCACGGCGATCTGCACGCGCTCAAGGGGCTGCGCATCGGCGCCGCGCCTGGTCCGGTCGACGGATTGAAGCGCATGCTCACGACAGTGGGCATGGATCCGGCGCGCGACGTGCAGATCGGCCCGGTGCCGGGCAGCGCGGCGGCGGGCGCATCGTTCGGTGTGGCGGCGGCCAAGGCGCTCGAGGAAGGCAAGCTCGACGGCTTCTGGGCCAACGGTATGGGAGCGGACGTGGCGGTGCGTAACGGCATCGGCACGATGATTCTCGATGCACGGCGCGGCGACGGTCCGGCGGGTTCGATCGATCACACGTTTGCGGCGTTCGTGACCACGCAAAAGAAGATCGACACCGAACCGCAGCAAGTGGCGGCGGCCACGCGCGCGATCATTGCCGCGCAGCAGGCGCTGAAGGACGATCCGTCGATCGCGCCCGAAGCCGCGAAGAAGCACTTTCCCGCGCTGGAGACCAGCCTCATCGCCGCGCTGATCCGGCGCGATGCGCCGTTCTACGATCCGGCCATCTCGCGGGCAAAGATCGAAGCGCTCAATGCGCTCGGCCGCAACATGGGGCTGCTTAGCGGTCCCTGCAGTTACGAACAAGTCGTCGCGACGCAGTTTCAGTAGCCGGGCGAGGCTGGTACCCGAGGCTCGTACCTATTGCTGCTCGGCTTTGCTAAGCCGGCGCCACCTGCGGCGCGCCGGCACTGGGCTTGCGGTGGCGCGGATCGGTGGCAAGCAGCGCGACCGCGGCAGCGACGAACGCCGCGAGCGCACTGCCGATCCAGGCCATGTCGTAGCTGCCGAAACTCACGAACACTTTGCCGCCAGCGTAGGTGCCGAGCGCGGCGCCGATGGAGTGCGCGGTCATCAGAAAGCCCATCGCCTTGCCAAGATTGGCCACGCCGTAGCGCGCTGCGGCAAGTCCGGCGGTGGCCGGCAACGTGGCGTACTCGACCATTCCCGCCACCACCGCGAACAGGATCAGCATCGGATAGTCGTTGGCCACGTAGAGCAACAGCAGAAACGACAGCGCGCGGATCACGTAGATGGCCGCCAGCAGATAGCTGCGGTTGTAGCGGTCGCACATCCAGCCCCAGGCCATCATGCCGATGAAGTTGCTCGCGGCGAGCACGCTGTAGGCGAGGGCACTGGGCAGTGGCGGGAATCCGCACGACACCGCGAACGGGATGAAGTGCGCCTCGATGATCCCGGTGGTCGTGACGCCGCACACGAAAAAGCTCGCCGCCAGCGCATGAAAGCCCGGATCGCGCGCGAACATCCGAAACGACGCGAGCAGACCGGCATCGGGCTGCGCGGTGCTGGTGCGAATTGGCGCGCCTTCACCTCGCAGCAGGATCATCGTCAGCACGGCCAGCGCGAAACAGGCCGCGGCCATCACGCCGAAGCTCGCGCGCCAGCCGATGACGCCGAACGCGACGATCATCAGCGGAATCAGAAAGAGCTGCCCGCCGGTCGCGCCCGAGGTGGCAATGCCGGTGGCCAGTCCGCGTCGCGCTTCGAACGCGCGCGCCACCATGACGCTCACCACAGTGTTGCCCACCAGCGTGAACCCCAGGCCGCCGAACACGCCGTAGGCAATGGCCAGATGCCACGATTCGCGCATCAGCGCGATCGAGCCCAGCGCCAGCCCGAGCACCAGACAGCCTGTCGCGAGCACCACGCGCGTGCCGACGCGATCGACGATGGCGCCGATCAGCGGGAACAGCACTGCCATCACCAGCAAACCAAGCGAGGCGTGGCCGGAAATCACCTCGCGCGTCCAGCCGAGCGACTCCTCCCAGGTCGGCATCGCCACGCCCGCAACCATGCGCGCGCTGAACGACAGGCCGAGCGCGGCGAACCCAACCGCGACGATCACCCACGGATTCGTTACTGCGCGCATCAGGTTCTCTCCGGCGCGAAGGTTGATGTCGTCGCGATCAGCGAAGCGCGATCACGTAGGGCGCGCGTGGCGCGTGGCTCGGGGTGTTTGCTCAATCGACCTTCGCTCCGGTCTGACGGACGATGCGCGCCCACTTGTCCAGTTCGTCCTGCATGAGTTTGCCGAACTCGGCCGGACGCATCGACACCGTCTCGGCGCCCTGCATCGCGAGCTTGTCGCGCAACGCTGGCAAGGCGAGCGCCTGCTCGATCGCGCCGTGCAGCCGGCTCACGACCTCAGTTGGCGTGTCCGCAGGTGCAAGCAGCCCGTACCACGCGTCGGCCTGGTAGGCCGGCACGCCCGCCTCGGCGATCGTCGGGATGTCCGGTGCGATCGCGGCCCGCTTGCCGTTGGTGACCCCCAGTGCGCGCAGTTTGCCGGCACGCACATGAGGAATGGCCGGCAGCAGGCCGTCGAACACGACCTGCACCTGGCCGGCGATCAGATCGGTGCGCGCCTGCGTGCTGCCCTTGTACGGCACGTGCACCAAGTCGACAGCCGCAAGCGCCTTGAACAACTCGGCGTGCAGATGCGGCGAGGAGCCATTGCCGGCCGACCCGTAGTGCAGCTTTCCCGGATCGCGCTTCGCCAGCGCAATCAACTCCGCCACCGACTGCACTGGCACCGACGGATGGACCACCAACACCGACGCGGTGTTGGCGAACAGCGCCACCGGCGCGAAGTCCTTGATCGCGTCGTAGGGAAGCTTGGACCGCAGCGAGGCATTGATGACATGCGACGGACCGACGGTGAGCAGCGTGTAGCCATCGGGCGTGGACTTCGCCACGGCATCGGCGCCGATCACACCACCCGAGCCGGGGCGGTTCTCGACCACGAACGTCTGCCCCAACAGCTTCGCCGTTTCCTCGCTCACCAGGCGCGCGAGCGTGTCGCCGGTACCGCCGGCCGCGAGCGGCACGATGATCTTCACCGGCTTCGACGGATAGGGTGACGCAGTCGGCTGGGCGATCGACTGCGAGGGCGTACCCGCGCCCAGCACCATCGGCACCACAATCGGTATCGCGCTGGCCATCGCGACTAAGCTCGACAGCCGCCTTCGCACGGCGGTCGGGAGGAATCTGCGCATGCGGCGATGATAACCGCGCGCCGACATCTGTTTGGCCTGCCGGCGCTATGCCGTTCGGGCCTTCCCGAGCGGCGCCCGACGCAAAATAATCCTCGATTCGACCGTGCTCGTTCGCGTCAACAAGGCAGTGAACTCGGAGAATTCAGTGCATCGTCGCTCATTCGTTCTCGGCCTCAGCCCTCGTCCCGGAGACTCCCCATGCGCCTCGCCCTCACCGCTTCGCTCGGCTCGCTGCTCGCCACCTTGATGCTCGCCACACCGGCACTCGCTCAAAAGCTGCCGTCGCTCAAGACGGGCGCCTGGGAAATCACCTCCACCAGTGACGCGTCGAAAGTCGACCTCAGCGCGCACATGGCCAAGATGCCACCGCAAGTTCAGGAGATGATGAAGAAGAACATGGAGAAGTCGGCGATGACCAATCAGGGCATCAAACACTGCGCGCGACCGGCTGACGAGGACTTCTCCAAATCGATGATGAGCGAGATGGGCATGAACATCCAATGCACCAACTCGCCGATCACGCAGACCGGTTCGAGCTACAAGTGGACCAGCAAGTGCACCGGCACCCTGCCTACCGGCGCACCGATGAACTCCGAGACCTCGCACACCATGACGCTCAAAGGCGACACGGCGTTCGAACACACCTACACCAGCAATTCGCAGGCGCAGGGCATGCCCGCCGGCATGGGCGCGGGCGGCGGCGGCACCACCGGTCGCTATCTCGGCCCGGACTGCAAGGCGCACGGCGCACTCACCATGGCCGAGCGCAAAGCCGAACTCGACGCAATGCGCGCCAACCGCGACGAGCGCCGGCGCGAACGGGTGCAGATGCGCATCGGCAAGGAGTAACGCGCACGCTCTTGGGGTGCAGCGCTACGTCCCGCGCAGCACCGGCACCGCCTTGGCGTGCGGCGCGCCCAGCCGCTCGCGCACCAGATCGATCGTCGCGCGCAGCGCATACAGCTCCTGCGCGAACATGTCGGAGATGCCCGACGAGTTGATGCGCCGCTCGATGCCATCGAGCTCGGCCACCAGCTCGTTGATCCGCACGCGCTCGGGTTTCTCGCCCAGCTCGCGTTCTAGATCGGCCAACTGCCGATACCACTGCCCCACGCGCATGTTCACGCGCAGGCCGTAGAGCGTCGGAAACAGTTTCACCAGCGGCACCCCGATCGCCAGCGCCGGGACCAGCAGCACCCAGACGCGGTCGATCAGATTGGCCAACCAGTACGGCAGGTAGCGCTGCAGGAACGGCTTGCCGCTCTTGAAGTAACGCTCAGCCTCGTCGGCGACCGGCACGTCCTGCCGGGCCGTGGTCGGAAACGCGTCCTTATCGTTGAACAGCCCGTGCGTGCGGTGGATCGAGTTCGCGACATCGAGCAGCAGATACACCAACGCCGGATGCATGTCTTCGCGCACGAACAGCTTCGCGGTCGTGGCGAGCATCGCGGTGTCGCGCGCCGGCACGTTGGCCGGGAAATCGATCACGCCCTGCGCGAGCGAAACGGTGGACAGATACGGCAGGCGCCGCGCATAGCCGTTGGCCTGCGACAGACTCATCAGGCGCACATCGGGGGAGCGCAACAGCGCTTGCACCGCGTCGGCTGAAGCACCGGCCACCATGAACACCGCATCGACTTCGCCTGCCTTCAGCGCCTCGGCCGCCTCGGCCGCACCGAGCGGGAGCATGTTCGTGTTGGCGGCATCGACCGCGCTCAACTCCAGCATGTCGAGCGCGACTTTGCGCGTGCCCGAACCGGCCGGACCGATGGCAATGCGCTTGCCGCGCAGCGCATCGAGCCGATCGATCTCGGCCGCGCCACGATAGAAGACCCACAGCGGCTCGTAGTACATGCTGCCGAGCGAGCGCAGCGTATTCTCGTCGGCCTGATCGCCTTCCTCCTTGAATGCGGTGAAAGCGATCCCGCCTTGCACGAATCCGGCGGACACGCCGGCGTTGTCGTCGCGCAGCCGCACCAGATTCTCCACCGCCCCCGATGATGGCTTGATCACCATCTCCACGCCGTGGCGCGCCAGGCGTCGCTTGTATTCCGCGGCAAAGCGGTGATACGCCCCGCCGGGTGCGCCGCTGGTGAATTCGAACGACTTGGGCGGTGCCGGCCGCAGGTAGTGTGTCGCGGCACCGAAGATCGCGAGCACCAGCCCGCAGCCCAACAGCACGATCAGGTAGACGTGATCCGTCAGGTAGTCGCGCAGCAGATCGATGCGCGAGCGGCCGTTTTTCGCCATCGCCCCGCCTATCCGCGGCCCACGAAGGGCATCTTGGTGGCCATGACGGTGACGAACTGGACGTTCGTCTCCAGCGGCAGGTTGGCCATGTGCAGCACGGTCAGACCGACGTGGTTGACGTCCATGAGCGGCTCCGGCGCGATCGTGCCGTTGGCCTGCGGCACGCCCTTGGCCATGCGCGAGGCCATCTCGGTAGCGGCGTTGCCGATGTCGATCTGGCCGCAGGCGATGTCGTACTTACGCCCATCCAGCGACGTCGACTTGGTGAGCCCGGTGATGGCGTGCTTCGTTGCGGTATAGGGCGCGGAGTTCGGACGCGGCGCGTGCGCCGAGATCGAGCCGTTGTTGATGATGCGTCCGCCGCGCGGGCTCTGATCCTTCATCAGCTTGAACGCCTCCTGCGTGCACAGGAACGAGCCGGTGAGATTGATATCGACCACGTTCTTCCACTGCTCGAACGTGAGTTCCTCGAGCGGGATGCCCGGGGCGTTGACGCCGGCGTTGTTGAACAGCACGTCGAGCCGGCCGAACGTTTGCCTGGTCTTGGCGAACAGCGCGCGCACCGACTCCGGATTGGTCACATCGGTGGGAACCACCAGCGCCCGCGTGCCTGCACTCGATTCCTGCGCCACCTGCTCCAGCGGCTCCTTGCGCCGCCCGGCCAACGCCACGCTGTAGCCGTCCTTCAACAGCGCCAGTGCCGCGCTTTTGCCCACGCCGGTGCCCGCACCGGTCACGATCGCCACTTTGCTCATCGTTCAGCCTCCTTGTGCTCGATTGACGCAGCCACGGGATGTGGCGGTACGCTACGGGCGCGGATGATACTTTGCCCTTCGGCAACGACGGCTGGCGGGAGCCGGACGAAGACATCCCATCAACGCGATCAGCAACTTCTGCAGAGAACCCTCGAATGACGCAGTCCAGCACCCCCACGCTTCACGACACCCCCTTCCATCCGCCCTCGGCCGTGGTCCTGCCCGAGTGGATCGACTACAACGGCCACATGAACATCGGCTACTACCTGGTGGCCTTCGACAACGCCTGCGAGTCGTTCTTCCATTTTCTTGGCCTCACGCCGGAATTTCGCAAGCAGCACGGCTCGACCACGTTCGCGCTCGAATCGCACCTGAACTATCTGCGCGAATTGAAGCGCGGCGATCCGATCCGCTTCGAAGCGCGCCTGCTCGAATTCGATGCCAAGCGCATCCACTTCTACCTCGAGATGTTCCACGCCACCGAGGGCTACCTCGCCGCGTCGTTCGAATCGATGAGCAGCCACGTCACGATCGCGCTGCGCAAGACCACGCCGATGCCCGACTCGCTCGGTGCGCGCCTTGCGCAGATCAAGACGGCGCATGCGACGCTGCCGCGACCGTGGCAGGTGGGCCATGTGATCGGCACCAAACCCGGGCCGCGGTGAGGAGGCGAGATGGCGATCTATCCAGAACTGGCGGGGCGCGTGGTGGTTATCACCGGCGCAGCGCAAGGCATCGGCGAGGCGACGGTGCATGCGTTCGCCGCCCAAGGCTCAACGATTGCGCTGCTCGACATCGACGAAGCTGGCGCGAGCAAGGTGGCGCAGGCAGTGGCGGGCACCAGAGGAAGCACCAACGAGGGCACGAAGACGAGTCCCAGCGCGCGCACGCTGGTAGTACCCCTCGATGTCACCAACCCCGACTCGGTGAATTCCGCGATGGCGCGTGTCGCGACCGAGTTGGGTGGCCTCGACGTGCTGATCAACTGCGCCGGCGGCTACGGCCGGCTGGCAACCGTTGAAGATACCGACATCGACGAATGGGATCGCACCATCACGCTCAATCTGCGCAGCGTGTTCCTGTGCTCCAAGGCGGCGATCCCGCATCTGAAGCGCTCCAAGGCCGGACGCATCATCAACGTCGCCTCGATTTCCGGCCGCACCGTGTTCGCCGCATCGTCGCCCGCCTACGGTTCGGCGAAAGCGGGCGTGGTCCAGTTCACGCGCTTCCTGGCGTATCAACTCGGGCCGAGCGGCATCACCGCGAATGTGATCACGCCGATCACCACGCTCACGCCGCGCGTCAAGGCGCTGCGCACCGCCGAGGAGGTAGAAAGGATCGCCGCGCAAATCCCGCTGCGACGCCTCGCCGTACCGGACGATCACGCGCAGGCGATGGTGTTCCTCGCCTCCGACGGCGCGTCGTACCTCAATGGGGTGACGCTCGATATCAACGGCGGGCGGGTGATGATGTAGTGCAACGCTGGGTTCTACGCCTGCCGCGCCCGGCTATTTCAGCACGCCGAGTTCAGCGAGGGTCTTATTGACCGCTTCGGCCCAGCCGCGATTGGCTGCGGGGCTTGCAGGGCTTGGATGCAGGATCTGCGCGATGCGCACCTTGCGCGCGAGCGCGCCGTCGATGCGATCGCTCTCGAGCACCGTACGCAGCCGCTTCTCCGCAAACGCGCCGACGCCGATCGCCCACTGCGGTTGCAGGAACTGCAGCGCGGCCGCCAGATGCGCATCGCAAAGATCGTAGAGCGCGCGCAGTTGCGCCGCGGGCAGCTTGTCGGGCGTGAAGTTGCGACCCGACTCCTCCAGAAACACCAGCGGACAGTAGTTGAGCACGAACCAGTGCTCGAAAAATCGCTGCGCCGGACCGAAGCGATCGGCGCACCAGCCCCACAGTCTGCGTCCGCTCACCTCGGAGCGTTTGCAGGCGAAGCCGTCGATCGGCCGCTTGGGATGTTCGGCCTTCGGCCGGCGCACTGATTCCTCGATACCCATCCAGTCGCGCACCGCGGCGATCTCACCGAACGGCACGCCGGTCTGCATCATGCCGAACGGTCCGGGATTCATGCCCAGCAGCACCACTCGCTTTTGCGTTGCGGCATAGCGCTCGACGTAGGCCGCATAGGGCGCCCAGGCGTACTGATGCGGATCGTAGACGTGCGTGACCGGCGCGGCGAATTCGAGGCGAGACAGTTGGCGCGAGAGCTGTTGCGCGGCCTGGAGCAACGGGTGGACACTCATGATCGCCGCAAGCTTAGAGGATCGCCCCAAGCTTGGGGGACGGCAATCCGATTGTCATGAGCGGCGACGCGGCTGCATCATGCGTCGGGCCGACCAGACACAGGAGATCGAGCTATGAGCACCAACGCAAACGTTCGCAGACTCGTCGACGTGGCAGCACCACTTTGGGCAGGTGAAGCCGAGGTGGTACGCACCTACTGGGGCTCGCCCAAGCGCACGCCGCAAACCGATCTGCTGTGGCTCGCGCGCCAGTGCTTCAAGGAATTCTGGGGCTCGGGCGTGAGCAGATACGATCGCGGCGGGGTGTACTTCGGCATTCTCAAGAAGCTGATCGACACCGGTCCGAGCATCGATCTCACCACCGATCGCAGCGAAATTCTGGATGTGCTCGAAAGCCTCAAGGCCGAGTTCTCGCACTACTGCGCGTTCGCCGATGCGTACGATGCGATCCGTCCGGCAGGCGCGCCGAAGATGAATCCGCACAATCTCGAAGAGTGGCCCGAGGAGCACAAGCTCACCGCGCTGCGCTACAAGCACCAGGATGAGCACGGCGCGGTGGGCATGCGCGCGTGCAAATTCACCGAGGGCGGCTACTGCTCGCTGTTCACCGAGGGCATGAAGCTCAAGGGCAAAGGCGGCGCCGAAGAGAAGATCGCGCAGGCCTGCCAGCTCGTCTACGAAGACGAGTTCGGACACATGCTCGCCGGCATCAGCGGCATCGCGCAGGAGGGCCTGTCCGCCGGCGACTGGACGCTGATGGAGCGGCTGGTGATCGAACAGTTGCACCAGCGCATCCGCATGCGCAACGAGCAGTTCAGCCTCCCGATGAGCGAAGAGAGGATCCAGGCGATCTATCGCGGCGACATCGTGCCGACGCGGTTCGACTACGAGAAGGCCGGCTTGCCTCACTGACGCGCCGACCGCGCACGCCCCGGTGAGATCCGCCGGGCGCTCCGAGAACGAGGCTCGCGCCGCAGTGAGCGCGAGCATGGCGAAGTGCGACAAAGAGGAGGACGGCCAGTGCTCAGGTTTGTTCTACGCGCCGCGTGCGTTGCGCTGGCCGCGTCTTCGACGAGCGTATTCGCGCAAACGCCCGCGGCCTCCTATCCCACGAAACCGATCCGCCTGATCGTGCCCTATGCCCCCGGCGGATCGCCTGATTCGGTGGCGCGCGTATTCGGCCAGGCGATGGGCGAGAGCATGGGCATGCAGTTCGTGGTCGAGAATCGTCCTGGCGGTGCCGGCGTGCCGGCAGCAGAGTCGGTGATCCGCGCGGCGCCCGATGGCTACACCGTACTGGTCGCCGATTCGTCGGTGTACGCGATCACGCCGTCGTTGTCGGCCAAACCGCCGTTCGAACCGCTGCGCGATCTGGCGCCGGTGTCGCTCGCAGTGATCTCGCCCTTGTTGCTGGTGGTGAACGCAGCGGTGCCTGCAAATAACGTGCGCGAGTTCGTGGCGCTGGCAAAAACCAAACCGGGCATGGCGTTCGGCTCCTCAGGCAACGCGACGGTCCATCATCTGGCGATGGAGATGCTGCGTTCGCTCGCGGGCGTGGAATTCACGCACGTGCCGTACAAAGGCGCCGGGCAATCGGTGCCGGCGGTGGTGGCGGGCGACGTCGCGGCGATCTTCGCGGCGATCCCGGCGGTGAGCGCGCATGCGAAAGCCGGCAAGGTGCGCATTCTGGGTATCGCCGCGCCGCAGCGCACGTCGATCATGCCGGATCTGCCGACGATCAGCGAAGCCGGCGTGCCCGGTTGCGAACTCACCATCAGCATCGGCTTTCTCGCACCGGCCAGGACGCCACCCGAGATCGTGCGCAGGCTGAGCGACGAAGTGATCAAGGCGCTCAAGCAACCCGACGTGCGCCAGCGACTCGGCACGGCCTTCGGTTTCGATCTCATCGGCACCACGCCCGAGCAGTACGTCGAATCGATTCGCACCGAACTGCAGACCTACGGCAAGCTCGCCAGGACCGCGGGCGTGCAGGTGAACTGAACTGCAGCGAAAAACCAGGGCAATACCGAGCATCCATCATGAGCAACGCCCCTCGATCCGAACTGTCCGCGGGCCCCGCCGGCACTATCGCCATCGGCGAAACTCAGGTCTGTCGCCTCGGCTTCGGTGCCATGCGCGTGTGCTCGGGTTACGCCTGGGGCATGCCCAAAGACAAACCGGCCGCACTCAAGCTGCTGCGCCGGGTGTTCGAGTTGGGCGTGAACTTCTACGACACCGCCGACAGCTATGGCCCCGAGGTCTCGGAGAACCTGATCGCCGAGGCGATGCATCCGTATCCCGGCGGCATGCTGATCGCAACGAAGGGTGGCTACACCCGTTCGAGTTCCGGCGGCTGGGTCGCCAATGGCCGGCCTGATCATCTGCGCCAGGCGCTCGAGGGCAGTCTCAAGCGCTTGAAGCTCGACTGCATCGATCTGTATCAGTTCCACGTGCCCGACTCACGCGTGCCCTTCGCCGATTCGGTCGGTGCGCTGGCCGACATGCAGCGCGCCGGCAAGATCCGCCACGTCGGCGTGTCGAGCGTGTCGGTCAAGCAATTGGAGGAAGCGCGGCGCATCACCCGCATCGTGTCGGTGCAGAACCACTACAACTTCGACGATCAGGGCGATCGCGCCGTGCTCGCCGCGTGCGAGAAACTGAATATCGCCTACATCCCGTGGTATCCGCTCGGGGCCGGACAGTCGCTGCGCACCGGCAAGATCAAGCGTGTGGCCGAGCGACTGGGGGCGACGCCGGCGCAGGTCGCGCTCGCCTGGCTGCTGGCGAAATCGCCGGTGATGTTGCCGATCCCCGGCACCGGGTCGATCGCGCATCTGGAGGAGAACGTCGGCGCCGCGCAAGTCCGGCTCTCACCGGTTGACCTGCAAGCGCTGGGTTGAGCGAGCGCGAGCACCGGTCATTTCGCGCAACAATCGCAGCCCCTGAACAAGAACCGAGCAGGAGACCGCGCGTATGGCCGCTCTCGAGCGCTACATGGTGAAACCGGGCCGCAAGTTCGACGTGGCCGATCGTGATCCCGACGACCGCGCCGAGCGCTCGAAGAAGGGCAAGGCGGCCGACGAGGAGGCGCTCGCCAAGCTGAGCCATCGTCTCGATGCGTTGCAGGACGTGCTCTACGCGCAGTCGAAGCACCGCATCCTGGTGGTGCTGCAGGGCATGGACACCGCCGGCAAGGACGGCACGATCCGCCACGTGTTCAACAGCGTCGATCCGCTGGGCGTGCGGGTGGCTTCGTTCAAGGTGCCCTCGGCGGACGAGAAGGCGCACGACTACCTGTGGCGCGTGCACAAGGAGGTGCCACGCGACGGCGAGATCGTGATCTTCAATCGCAGCCACTACGAAGACGTGCTGGTGGTGCGCGTGCACGAGTGGATCGACAAGGCCGAATGCGAGCGGCGCTATCGGCAGATCAAAGAATTCGAGCGCCTGTTGAGCGAGACCGGCACCACGATCATCAAGTGCTTCCTGCACGTCTCGAAGGACGAGCAGAAAGCGCGACTGGAAGCGCGGCTGGCCGACAAGGAGAAGAACTGGAAATTCAACGTCGGCGACCTCGGCGAGCGCGCCAAGTGGGATCGCTACATGAAGGCGTACTCGCGCGCGCTGGCGGCGACGTCGACCGAGTGGGCGCCGTGGTACGTCGTGCCCGCCAACAGCAAGACCAATCGCAACCTGCTCATCTCGCGATTGCTGGTGCGCACGCTCGAAGCGCTCAAGCTCACGCACCCGCCGGCCGAGGCGGGGCTCGATCAGATCAAGGTCGTGTAGCCGCGGCGAAGCTTTACTGCGACTGTTTCGACGCTGCGCGCATACGCGCGAGTTCTTCCTCGGTTTCACGCGCGACACGTTCGGTCAGCGCGCGCGTGGCCATGGTTGCATCGAGCAGATCCACGCCCGCCTGTGGCGCGCCCGGTGCATTCGCCACCGGTGCAACCGGCGCGACCGGCGCAACGAAGGGTCGCGGCGGCGCTGCTGCGACTGGCGGTGCAGCAGGCTTGGGTGCAGGCACGGCCGCGGCAGGCGCCACCGGCTTGGGAGCGGGCGCCGTCGCAGCTGGCGGTGCCGCGGGTTTGATGGCCGGCGCGGGCGTCGCGACCGCCTCCGGAGCGTTCGGCTTCACGGCTGGAGCCGGCGACGGTTCGGGCTTTGCAATGGCCGAATCGGCCGGACCGGCTGCTGCCGGTTTCGACTCGGCGGCCGGACCGGATGGACCCGGCGCCGCCACAGCGGGCGTTGCTTCGACCGGGGCCGGTGCACTCACCGCAGGCGCATCCGACGAACCCGCGGCTCGCTTGCCAGAGCCGCTGCTTGCAAGCCACACCCCCGCGACCACGCCGATCACGCACGACGCGACGGTGATCGTCAGCCCAAGCGGGACGGACACTGCCCAATCGCGCGTCCGAGACTGATTGGGTTGGGTGCGCTCGAATTCCGTGCCGCGGAACAGTTGATCGACTTCGGGATCCATCGGACGTGCACGATGAGCCGCCGTGTTCGTTCCCTGCGATGTGGCAGGCCGCGCAGTAAGGGGTGGCTGCGACAGCGGCGGTTGCGACAAAGGCTGCTGTGACGGCGGACGTTGCGAGCGCGGCGGTTGTGAGAACTGCGGCTGCGATGCTGCCCCGTGCGACAACGGCGGTTGCGACAGCGGTGCTTGTGCGCGTGGCGGCTGAGACAGTGCGCCGAGTGATCGCGGCGGCTGCGACATTGCCCCTGACGCGCGCGGTGGCTGCGACAACGGTCCGTGCGATGGCGGCGTCTGCGAGGTTGGACCGCGCGAGACAGGAGGCTGCGAGGGTAAGGAGATGAATGGCTCGGCACGCTCGCGCGGCGACGATGCGCTGATCGGTGGCGCCGTCGCCTCGTCGGCGCGCGGCACGCGCAGTCGCGTAGGCTCTTCGGCAAGCGAGGCCATCGCGCGCGGCGGCATGGTGTCTTCGGCGCTGATGTATTCGTGTGCGATCGAAGGTTCGACCAGATCGGGCTCGGGCGCGCTTGGCGGTTGTGCGCGACTGGACTGATCGCGCCCGATCATCGCTTCGATCGAAGCGGTGCGCGCGGCGAGCTGGTCATTCGGAGCGGCCGCAGGCGAAGGTTTGGCCGCAGACGCTGCCGCAGGCCGCACCGGCACCCGAACAGGGTCAGGCGCTTTTGCAAGTGGCGCGACGGACGCCTGCGGCACGCTCGCCACGCCGTGCTCGAACACCGCGATCAGTTGCGCCATGTCGACGGGCGGCTGCTTGCGCGAGGTGCTGAGCGCGAGCGCAAGCACAGCGTTCTGGTCGGCGTTGAGCGATGCGATCGGCGTGGGCGTCAGTTGCAGCTCGGCCGCCGTGTTGGCCGGATGCTCGACATAGGGATGCGCGCCGGACAGCACCTCGTAGATCACACAGGCAACGGAGTAGACGTCGTCGCGCGGTTGCGGATCGACGTCGTCGAACATGCCGGGCCCGGCGTAGATCGCGAGCTCCGATGCCGGCGGGATCGGCGGTGCGTGCGAATCGCGCGCCAGTGCGTGCCCCCAGTCGAGCAGACGCACGGCATCGGCACTCTCGTCGTAGGTGAGATTCGCCGGGGCGATATCCAGATGCATGACGCCGGCCAGGTGCATCGCCTGCACTGCTTTGGCGAGCTGCAACAGCGCGCCGAGTGGAACCGGCGCGCGACCTGAAGAAACCGGCG
>CADEDU010000084.1:0-8126 GCA_902826155.1 uncultured beta proteobacterium | reverse complement strand
TACTCGTCGAGCGGCTGGCCATCGATGCGCGAAAACACGATGTACGGCTCGGCTTCGAATCCGCCCAGATCGTCGATGCGGGGCAATGCCCGCGCCGCCTGCAACTGCGCCGGCGTCAAACGGGTGCGCAGCAGCACCAGCTCGTCGGCATCGGCCTCGTCGAGGCGGCTCAGAAATTTGACGACGACTCGCTTGGCCCCTGCGGTGAAGGTATCGGTCGCGAGCCAGGCGGTACCACTTGCGGCGTAGGCGAGCGGAAACTCGAGCGCATAGCGGTCGTCAAGGATGGTGAGCTCTTCGTTCGGCCCACCGGACCGGTCGTCGGCCTGATGCTCGATCCGATTGTTCACGGTTCTCGCCTCGTGTCTGTTGCGGACGGCGCGGCCGAGCACCCACGCACTCAACCGTTCGTCTTACCCCCGGGATCGACTCGATGTCAGCGGAACAGACGGGTGGATCGGTGTGGTCGATGCCGCCGACCCTGGCTATCCGTCTGCAACTTCCTGGAACGAAAGTTCACGCTTGCGCGCGCACCAAGCAATCAGTCGTTCGGCCTGATGTTAGCCTGTTTGATGATCGCGGCGTAGCGCGCGCTCTCGCTCTTCAGATAGGCCGCGAATGTCTCGGTCGACCCCGGAATGAGTTCGACCAGGATGTGGTTGAAGCGTTCGCGGAATTCGGCCGATTGGGTTGCCTTTTCGGTCTCGGCGGCCAGGCGCGCGATGACGTCTTTAGGCGTACCGGCCGGAGCCATCACACCCAGCCAAGCCCCCGCATTGAAGCCGGGCAGGCCGGCCGCACTCGCCAGGGGCGGGACTTCAGGCGCGAGCGCACTACCCTTTTCGAACGATACGCCGAAGGTCTTGAGTTTACCCGCGCGCACGTGCGGCCCGGTGGCGGCAAGCGTTTCGATCGAGTAGCCGATTTGACCGCTCATCAGGTCCGTCAGCGACTGGGCGCTGCCTTTGTACGGGACATGCACCGCCTGTACCTGCGCGGCAGCATTGAACATCTCGATGATCAGGTGTGCCGCGGCACCCGTGCCCGAGGACGAAAACGTGTACTTGCCCGGATTGGCCTTGAGCAGCGCGACGAACTCCTTGGCGTTGTTCGCCGGAAACGACGGATGCGCAACCAGCAGATACGGCGACATGCCGACGCGATAGACCGGCGCGAGTTCCTGGTCGACGTTGTAGGGCACCTTCTGCATGAGCGGCGCCACGGTGACCGGGCCACTCGAAGCCGCGAGCAGCGTGTAGCCATCGGGCGCGGCCTTGGCGACCGCGTCGGTGCCGATCATCCCGCCTGCGCCGGGTCGGTTGTCGGGCACCACCGGCTGACCCAGCGCCTTCTGCAACTCCTGCGCGATCAGTCGTCCGGCCAAGTCGGTTGCCTGACCGGGTGGCCACGGAATGACAAGCCGAATCGGACGGTTGGGATACGCGCTTTGCGCCAACGCGGCACCACAGCAAAGCAGCGCCAATAGGAATGCGAACAGACGGTTCATGGAATCGATCCTCGATGCGTGTGCGGGTGTGCGAGCGTCCACGTGGGAACGCCTCGCCCTTCGCGTTCAATCCATCCGAACGCGAATCACTCGACCTTGATGTTGAGCTGCTTGATGATCGCTCCGTAGCGCGCACGCTCTTCCTTGAGGAAGGCGGAGAACTGCTCGGGCGAGCGCGCGATCGGCTCCAGCCCCATCGCGGCGAAGCGCTCGCGCACGTCGGGCGCCTGCACCGCCTTGTCGACCTCGGCGGCGATACGGTTGATGATTTCGCGCGGCGTGTTGGCCTGCACCATATAGCCGATCCATGCGCCGATCTCGAAGCCGGGCAGATCGGCCGCCTCGGCGAGCGTGGGCAGATCGGGCATCGTCACGCTGCGTTGCCCGGTCGACAGACCGAAGGCCTTCAGCTTGCCCGACTTGATGTGCGGCGCGGTCGAGGCGAGCGTCTCGATCGTGTACGCGACCTGCCCGGCGATGATGTCGGTGATCGCGGGCGCGCTCCCCTTGTACGGCACGTGCACCGCCTTGAGCTGCGCACGCACGTTGAACGATTCGGTGATCAGATGCGCGGTGGCCCCAGTGCCCGATGAGGCGAAGCTGTACTTGCCGGGGTTGGCGCGAACGAGCGCGATCAGTTCCTTGGCGTTGTTGGCCGGCACCGAGGTTCCGGCGACCAGCACGAACGGTGCGAGCGCGATCAGGCTGACCGGCGCGAGTTCCTTGTCGACGTCGTAGGGCACTTTCGCGAGCAGCGGGTTGATCGAGATCGGTCCGCTCGACGCGGCGAGCAGCGTGTAGCCGTCGGCCGCACCCTTGGCCACTGCGTCGGTGCCGATCCAACCGCTCGCACCGGCGCGATTGTCGGTCACTACCGGCTGGCCGAGCGTCTGCGAAATCTTCTCGCCGACCACGCGTGCGGCCAGATCGGTCGCCTGCCCCGGCGGCCACGGCACGATCAATCGGATCGGGCGGGCGGGATAGGTCTGCGCAACGCTCGCACCCGCGACCGCGCACAGCACGAGCACTGTTAATAGTTCAACGAGTCGACGCATCATGTCCGGCTCCGCGAAACGGGGCGCGAAGTGTAGCGGCGATCGCGGCCCGCGTGGCTGATCGAGCGCAACCCCGACCCGAGCGGATCCCGATCACCACCAGCGGCTTGGTTGGCCCCCCGCATCGGGGGCACAATGCAAAGCTTGGCGCGGAGCTCGATTGCCACACCGCGAGAGCCGCACAGCGAACCAAGAACAGGAGGTTCAGAACATGAAGCTGTACGGCTTTCCGCCATCGCCCAACACGCGCAAGGTTCATGCAGTGGCCCTGCACCTGGGAATTCCGATCGAGTTCCAGTTCGTCGACCTCACCAAAGGCGCCTCGCGCTCGCCGGAGTTTCTCAAGCTCAACCCGACCGGACGCACGCCGGTGCTGGTCGACGGCGAGCTGGTGCTGTGGGAATCGATGGCCATCATGCAGTACCTCGCGGCGCACAAGCCCTCGACCCTATGGCCGGACACGCCCGCTGCGCAGGCCGACGTGCTGCGCTGGATCTCGTGGCAGCTCGCGCACTGGAGCAAGGCGTGCGAGCCGCTCGTGTTCGAGAAGGTGGTGAAGCCCTTCATGCGCATGGGCGCGGCCGACCCGTTGATCATCAAGCAGGCGAGCGACGTGTTCAACAAGGAAGGCGCGGTGCTCGATGCGCACCTGCGATCGCGTCCCTACCTGTGCGGCGATGCACTCACCCTGGCCGACTTCGCGGTCGCCAGCTATCTGCCGTTCGCTCAACAAGCGCAATTTCCGCTCGGTGAGTTCGCCAACATCCGCATGTGGTATGGCCGCATGGAGAGCCTGCCGGCGTGGCAGCAGTCGGCACCGAAGATGGGGTGAGGGGGGCTGGGATGCTGCCTCCCGTCTTCGATTCGGATGGCTATTCGATCACCGAGCCTGTGCTCACCGATGCCGGTTGCGGTGAGGTGATCCAGCGTTTGTCGTGCGAGCAAGCGGTCGGCGCGCGCAACCTGCTGCAGTTCGACTGGATTGCAGCACTGGGGCAATCACTCTCGACGCACCCGGCGGTGGCGGCGGCGCTGCCGCCCGGTGCCGTTGCCGTCCAGTGCACTGCGTTCGAAAAATCACCGGAACGCAACTGGCTGGTGACCCTTCATCAAGATCTGAGCATTCCTGTTGCGGAGCGCGTTGCGCAACCCGGACTGACTGGGTGGTCGGTCAAGGACGGCGTCCTGTACGTGCAGCCACCCCGGGCCATCCTCGAACAACTAGTCGCGGTGCGTCTCCAACTCGATCTCCCGAGCCCTGGAGACGGCTCACTGCGGGTGATTCCTGGCTCGCACAGGTTCGGCCGACTAAGCGATCGCGAATCTGCCGAGTTCCGGGAGCGGGCTGGAGAAATCCAATGCAACGTGCGGCGTGGTGCGGTCCTGCTGATGCGCCCGCTGCTGCTGCACGCGTCGTCGAAGCTTACGGCAGCGTGCGTACGACGCGTGCTTCACTTTCTCTTTGGTCCTCGGGAGCTTCCGATGGGGCTGCGGTGGGCGAATGCCGTCTAACTTCCGCTTCCACCCGACCAGGGGCGCGGCGCTTGCTGGTCCGTACCGGAAAACAACCCGGTTGGCCTCGGCGGCTCAAGCAAGCCGCACCTTTCCTTGAATGCTGAGTCGGCCGCCATGCCTCACGTGACTACACTGGAATACTCCGAGCCGCTGGTCAGAGCGGCCGTGTTCGCGTTCTGGCGCCGCTCAGTGGGAGTCGGCTTCTTCATCGCGCTTTCGCTGATCATTTTTTCGCTCTCGTTCTTGATCTGGCACGGCGATCGATCATGGGTCGTCGGTGCCCTCGGCGCAGTCTTCCTTCTCGCACTGACGTTTGCGTTTCTCGTGTACTTCGTTCACCTGCGCAACTCGCTCGCGAAGTTCCGGGCCATGGGCGCTCCGGTCGCCACGTTGTCGTTCGATGATGCGTCCTTCACCATGTCTTCCGGGCTGGGCAGCACTTCACTGCGGTGGTCCGCGGTCACGGAGCTTTGGCGCTATCCGTCGTTCTGGCTGCTGCTGTTCTCCAAAGCACAGTTCGTGACCATTCCGCTCGCCACGGTTTCCCCGGAAGCCCGGGCGTTCATGCTCAGTCGTGTTGCGGCGGTCGGAGGCAAGATTGTCGACTGACCGTTCGCGCGCGGGAACGGCTATCAACTGGTACGGCTCAATATGACCACCGACACCGGCACCCACTTGCGCTCGCTCTACGACCGGCAGGGTGGGGTCGCGCAGGTTTTTTCGCGCAAGGTCGCCGACTACGTCGCTTCGCGGCCCGACTACCCGGAAGCATTCTTCAATTACCTTCAACGCGAACTCGCCTTGCCGCCGGGCGCCCTGGTTGCCGACGTCGCGGCGGGAACCGGGCTGCTCACCCGCGGATTGCTCGAACGCGGCTACCGCGTGGTCGCCGTCGAACCCAATCCCGAGATGCGCGCCGCCGCCGACGCGCTGCTGACGCCTCACACGCACTATCGCAGCGTTGCGGGGTCTGCAGAGTCGCTGCCGCTCGATGACGCTTCGATCGATCTCGTCACCGTCGGCCACGCGTTTCACTGGTTCGATTGTCCGCGCGCGAAGGCGCAATGCTTGCGCGTGCTGCGCCCCGGCGGACAGGTGACGCTCGTGTGGAACGATCGGGTGCCGAGCGATCCGCTGAACGTCGCGCTCGATGCGGTGCTCGATGCGTTCGGCGGCGCGAAGCGTATGGCGCTCAAGGCGCACGAGGAACGCGGCGACGTCGCGACATTCTTCGGCAGTTCTGCGCCGGCGCAGGTTTCCTGGCCGCACGGCCATCGCCTGGATCGAGCGGGGCTGCTCAGCCTGGTATTTTCGCGCTCCTACATGCCCGCGCGCGATTCGGCCCAAGGCCAAGCCGCTGTCGAGGCATTGCAGCAACTATTCGATCGCTTCGCCGGCGATCGCTTCGCCGGCGATCGCTTCGCCGGCGATGGCTCCGTGACGATGCGCTACACCACGGTCGCATTCATCGGCCGGCCGCGCTGAACGGTCGCGCCCGTCACCTACTTCGCCTGATGCCAGTCGTGCTCGGCGACGTCGAACACGATGCCATGCGGATCCTTGAATTTGTCCTCGGCATCGACGCCCGGGTAAGCAGGCAGCTTCATGAAGTACGCGCCGCCGTTGGCTTCGATGCGCTCTCGCGCTTCCTTCGCATCGTCGACGACGAAGCCGAAGTGATGCAGCCCGGCCCATTGCGGTCCGTTGAGCTGGCCGCCCTTGCCGTCGGGAAAATTGAGCAGGGTCAGGTTCATCACCCCGTCGGAAAGCATGATCGCGTTGCCGACCGGACTTTCGGCCGCGTGCACACGCTTCATCTCCAGACACGTTTCGTAGAAGCGTGCGGCCTTCTCCAGATCGGGCACCTGCAGAGCGACGTGACGCAGCTTGGCCATGGGCGAATCTCCTGCTCGGAGCGTTGAATCACGGTGGATGGACAGCGCGATTCTACGCGGGCAAGCTCGGCGTTCAACCTGTGCAGTCACAACAACCCGGACGAAACAACATGTCGGACTACTTCGTGCACAAGCTCAAGGTATCGCTGTCCCTGGAGGTCGCCAAGCGCATCGCCGACGAAGTCGTCATAGCGGGCCGTGCCGCAAACATGCTGCCGTTGACGGTCGCAGTGCTCGACGCAGGCGGTTCGCTGGTGACTTTCCAGCGCGAGAACGGCTGCGGCATCCTGCGCGGCGACATCGCCATCGGCAAGGCGTGGGGCGCGCTCGGCATGGGTATCTCCAGCCGCACGATTCGCGACCGGCTCGCCGACCGACCGGCATTCCAGTCGGCGCTAGCAGCGGCTTCTGACGGACGATTCGTGCCGGTACCCGGCGGGGTACTCGTGATGAGCACCGATGACGAAGTGCTCGGCGCAGTCGGCGTGAGCGGCGACACCTCCGATCGCGACGAGCACTGCGCGATCACCGCGGTGCGCGTGTCGGGCTTCGCGTCGCATCCGGCGCAGTCGGCGCCGGGATGGGAGAACTCGCGGTTGTGAGCCGGTAAGCCATTCGGGCTCGCGCGGCGAACGAGCGACAGATCAACATCGCTTCCGGCAGCTTCAGACGTCGACCTCGTCGCAAACGTCGAGTCCCGAGGAGTCTAGCTCGAGCAGCCAAATCATAGACGCGCGTCGTGGCGCACCAAGTCGTGGCGCCACGAGAGCAGGCGCTCGTCGGCCGTCATCAACTCGGCCCGGTGGACGACCGTCGTCGCAACAATCAGTCGATCAGCCGGGTCTTGCGGCAGCTCTCCGAATTCCACTGCACGGATACCAATCACCCCATTGAGCGCCAACTCGGCTATGCCGTCTTCAAGAATTGCCGATCGCCACTCCTCGATCGAACGGGAAAAAACCACGCGATTGCGCGACTGCAAAAGTGCGACTTCCCAAAAACTGATTGCGCAGACGGCAACTTCTCCGTTCGCCCACTCTTTCTCGATCAGTCGTCGCGACTTCCGCCCCAGGCGTCGATCGTCGCATTCGAGCCAGATCAACGCATGGGTGTCGAGCACAATCACCTGAGGGCTTCCCAAAGCTCCGTCCCGATCGGGGCGATGATGTCGCCGACGATTTTTATCTCCCCTTTGCGGCGACCGATCGGTGATTTCACGCGCTTCCCGGTGTGGGGCCGCAACTCGGCAACCGGACGACCGTTCTTGGTGATGATGATTGTTTTTCCGGTCAATGCCACTTCGTCCATGAGCGCCAGACACTTGGCCTTGAATTCCGATGCTTGAATGGTGCTGTCCATGATTGTTCCCGATCGGCCTCCATGACCAATATTATGACCATGGTCTTAATAGTAGTCAACGCGAGCAAATCGCGTTCGTATGCAAGCTCACTACCGATGAGATGGACGGCGTGGCTCGGCGATGGAGCCGAACAGCTCGCGTGCAGGGACTAGTTGACGTGCTGGGCGCCAGACTCAGCGCCGCTTCTTCGCCGCCGGCTGATCGAGCTTCAGCAGGTAACCGTTCTTGTCGAGGCCGTAGCCGCGCGCCTTCACCTCGCGCAGCACGCTCGGCGACCAGGTGAGTTTGCCGGGGTCCTTGCCGCCCAACGTCGCGTGCAGCTTGCCGGGCTTGCGGCCGACGTTGACGAAGCCGCGCATCACGCCCGGCGGCACCGAGATCGTGTCGTACTGCTCCAGCACGATACGTCGCTCACCCTTGTCGCCCCAGAACACCGCCCACTTGCCCTCGAGCGCCATGAACACTTCCTCGGTCTTGTGCGCGTGCAACGAAGCGCCATGACCAGGCTTGGCACGCACGATCGCCTGGTGAAAGCTGCCGACGTGCTTGATCGCAGGGTCGACTGCGAGTGACTTGCGGTCCTTCACGCCTTCGCCGATGACCGCGAGAATGTCGCGTTCGCCCTTGGGCAGCGCGAAGTCGACGAAGATCCACGGCTGCGGCTTGAGCTTCTTGTAGCGCGACACCCGTTGCTGCATCTCGCGCACGGTGACGTTCCTGGCCATGTTGTCTCCTTTGTTGGAAGTCGGGTGGTAGTCGAACCGGCTGCGCAACGGTACTGCATCGCCTCGACG
>CADEDU010000083.1 GCA_902826155.1 uncultured beta proteobacterium | reverse complement strand
GCTCGAACCTGGGACCTGCGGATTAACAGTCCGTCGCTCTACCAACTGAGCTATCGGGGATTGGCCTACAGACAGTACGCCTGGCAGGGCATCGAATGCGCCCCACCGAATGAAGCCCGCGATTGTATTGGGGCCGCGGGATGCGGGTCAACGCCGTCGGCCGCCTAGGCGTCGACTACTTTGGCGATGGCATCGACCACGTAGTCGATGTTCTTCGAATTGAGCGCCGCCACGCAGATGCGGCCGGACCGCACCGCGTAGATGGAGAACTCCTTGGCCAGCCGGTCGACCGCCGCGGCGTCGAGCCCGGAGTACGAGAACATGCCGACCTGCCGGGTGATGAAGCTGAAATCGCGCCTGACGCCCTTTGCCTTGAGCTTGTGCGCCAGCGCGTTGCGCATGGTCTTGATGCGATCGCGCATCTGCGCGAGTTCCTCTTCCCACATGGCTCGCAGGGCAGGCGAGGAGAGCACCGCCGCCACGACCTGGGCACCGTGCGTGGGCGGGTTGGAGTAGTTCGATCGGATCACGCGCTTGAGCTGACTCAGCACGCGCTCGGCTTCGTCTTTGGTGGCGGCCACGGCGCTCAACGCACCCACGCGCTCGCCATAAAGCGAGAACGACTTGGAGAACGAGGTC
Organism: uncultured beta proteobacterium; assembly: GCA_902826155.1. The sequence continues at coordinate 32,886 of CADEDU010000083.1, read as the reverse complement.
GATACGAAAAATGTCAGGCCGGCTTCGAGAAACTGGCGCACGGCCAGACTGTCTTGCAGCAGGCCATCGCCGAAGCCCTGATAGGCCATGTCGAGGAACGCGATCAGCTGCGTCTCCTGCATGACCTTGACCACTTGCTGCCACTGGTCGGTATTCAGATCGACGCCGGTGGGGTTGTGACAGCAGGCATGCAGCACCACGATCGTGTCTGCGGGCAAGCGCCGCAACTCGGCCAGCATCGCCTCGAAGCGCACGCCATGCGTGTTCGGGTCGTAGTAGGCGTAGGTGACGACCTCGAAGCCCGCCGCCTCGAACAGCGCACGATGGTTCTCCCAGCTCGGATCGCTGATCGCGACCTTGGCGTTCGGATAGAGCCGCCTGAGGAAATCGGCACCGACCTTCAGCCCACCAGTGCCGCCGAGCGCCTGAATGGTGGCGATGCGGCCAGCCTTGACCGCGGCGTCGTCGGCACCGAATACCAGCTCCTGCACCGCTTTGTCGTAGGCACCAAGACCGTCGATCGGCAGGTAGCTGCGGCTCTTGGGCGTCTGCATGCTTTGCTTCTCGGCCTCGAGCACGCAGCGAAGCAGCGGCACCTTGCCTGCATCGTCGCAATAGACGCCGACGCCCAGATTCACCTTGCCCGGGTTCGGATCGGCGTTGAAGGCTTCGGTCAGGCCGAGGATCGGGTCGCGCGGCGCGAGCTGGACTTGCTCGAATAGGCTGGTGGGCATGGCGTTGCCAGGGGGTGCGATCTGGGGTTTCGAAGCGAGAGAGGAGTCTCTAGAATGAGAATCCTCATGTTCGAGCCGAATTTTATCGCCTTGTGCCCCTTCGATGGCTGAAATTGCGCAACTTTCCGATGCGTCGAAGCGGCTCAAGACGCTGCAGTTCGACGGGTCGCCGTTCAAGCTGCATCAGCCATTTCCTTCCGCGGGCGACCAGCCCGAAGCGATCGAGCACCTGGTCGAGGGCCTGAACGACGGGCTGGCATTCCAGACGCTGCTGGGCGTGACCGGCTCGGGCAAGACCTACACGATGGCCAACGTCATCGCGCGGGTGGGGCGGCCGGCGCTGGTGCTGGCGCCCAACAAGACGCTGGCGGCGCAGCTCTACGCCGAGATGCGCGAGTTCTTTCCCGAGAACGCGGTCGAGTACTTCGTCTCGTACTACGACTACTACCAGCCCGAGGCGTACGTTCCGTCGAAGGATCTGTACGTCGAGAAAGACTCGAGCATCAACGATCACATCGAGCAGATGCGCCTGTCGGCGACCAAGTCGCTGCTGGAACGGCGCGACTGCGTCATCGTGGCAACGGTGTCGTGCATCTACGGCATCGGCGATCCGGTCGACTATCACAGCCTGATCCTGCATCTGCGCGAACGCGAGCGCACCAGCCAGCGCGACATCATCGAGCGGCTCACCGCGATGCAGTACCAGCGCAACGAGCTCGATTTCCGGCGCGGCACGTTCCGGGTGCGCGGCGACGTGATCGACGTGTTTCCCGCCGAGCATTCAGAGACCGCAGTGCGCGTGTCGATGTTCGACGACGAGATCGAGGCGCTCAACCTGTTCGATCCGCTGACCGGCAAGGTCAATCAGCGCGTCCCGCGATTCACGGTCTATCCGTCGAGCCACTGGGTGACGCCGCGCGCCACCGCGCTGCGCGCGGTCGATGCGATCAAGCTCGAGCTGGCCGAGCGTATCGATTACTTCCAGACCGAAGGCAAGCTGGTCGAGGCGCAGCGCATCGAGCAACGCACGCGCTTCGATCTGGAGATGCTCGCCGAGTTGGGCTTTTGCAAGGGCATCGAGAACTATTCGCGGCATCTGTCGGGGCGCAAGGCGGGAGAGCCGCCGCCGACGCTGATCGACTATCTGCCGCCCGACGCGCTGATGATCATCGACGAAAGCCACGTCACCATCGGCCAGCTCGGAGGCATGTACCGCGGCGACATGTCGCGCAAGCAGAACCTGGTCGACTACGGCTTCCGGCTGCCCTCGGCGACGGACAACCGGCCGCTCAAGTTCGAGGAGTTCGAGCGGCTCATGCGCCAGACGATCTTCGTGTCGGCGACGCCCGCTGATTACGAGCATGTGCGAAGCAGTGGCGCGGTGGTCGAGCAGGTGGTGCGGCCCACCGGCCTGGTCGATCCGCAGATCGAGGTGCGGCCGGCGGCCACGCAGGTGGACGATCTGCTCTCCGAGATCGGCGATCGCGTGGCGCGCGAAGAGCGGGTGCTGGTGACCACGCTCACCAAACGCATGTCGGAGCAGCTCACCGATTATCTGGCTGATCACGGGGTGAAGGTGCGCTACCTCCACTCTGAAATCGAGACGGTGGAGCGCGTCGAGATCATTCGCGATCTGCGCCTGGGCGTGTTCGATGTGCTGGTGGGCATCAATCTGCTGCGCGAGGGGTTGGACATCCCCGAAGTGTCGCTGGTCGCCATTTTGGACGCCGACAAGGAAGGGTTCCTCCGCTCGGAGCGTTCGTTGATCCAGACTATCGGCCGGGCGGCACGCCATCTGCACGGGGCGGCCATCCTGTACGCCGATAGGATCACCGATTCGATGCGCCGTGCGATCGACGAGACCGAGCGGCGCCGCGGCAAGCAGTTGGCGTTCAACGCGCAGCACGGCATCACGCCGCGCGGCGTGGTCAAGCGCATCAAGGACATCATCGACGGGGTGTATGACGCCGACGGCGCGAGCACGGCGCTGAAGGCCGCACAGGAGCAGGCGCGCTACGAAGCGATGAGCGAGAAGGAAGTCGCGCGCGAGGTGAAGCGGCTGGAGAAGATGATGTACGAGCATGCGCGCAGCCTGGAGTTCGAGAAGGCTGCGCAGGTCCGCGACCAGCTGGCCCAGTTGCGCGCGCGGGTGTTTGGTGTGCAGACGAATGCACCGAATAACAACAAGAGCTCGTCGACCGCACCGGTTGGGCCGGTACGACGTGGCATGGGGGCAGGCAAAGGGAGAACGTGAGGAGAATCAAGCGATGCCAGCGGTCAAGAAAATCCTGTTCGTATGCACAGGAAACATCTGCCGTTCCCCGACGGCAGAAGGGGTGTTCAACAAACTCGTCGCCGATGTCGGACTGTCGAAGCTGATCAAGGCCGAGTCGGCCGGCACGCACGGTTTCCACGCCGGCAACGCGCCCGACAAACGCGCGCAGGACCTCGCCAAGTCGCGCGGCTACAACCTGGCCCGCCTGCGCGCGCGGCGCATCGAAAAGGAAGACCTCGATCGCTTCGATCTCGTGCTCGCGATGGACCGCGACCACTTCGATCTGCTCAACGCGATGCGCATGAACACCGCGCGCGCGACGATCAGGATGATGCTCGACTACGGCACGCCGTCGGTGAAACGCGGCATGGACAGCGTGCCCGATCCTTACGGCGGCGGTCAGGACGATTTCATGCGCGCGTTCGATCTGATCGAGGACGCCGCGAACGGGCTGCTCTACGCGTTGCGGGTGGAACTGGGCGACCTGCCCGCGGTCTCGCAGTCGAATCGTTAGCCTGCCGAACCTCCGCATCACCTGTCGCGGTGATGCAGAGGGCTCGCAGGCGCTCAGGCGCGACGCCCGCGCCGCTTCAGTCGCGACGCGTTTCGATCTGCGTCAGCGGCGCTTCTTCAGTCGAGCGGGGTTTGCGTTCCCTGCGCTGCCGCGCTTGCATCGGCTGGTCGTCCTCGACCGGCGCGCTCCCGACCTTGGTCGGGTCGGTTTCGATCCACACCATGCCGCTTTGCTCGACGGTCTGGCGCAGTTCGATGGGGTTGGACGGCCGATCCGACCCGCGTGGTGCTTCTACCGGACGCGGCTCCTCGCGGGGCGGGGACGCCTGGAACGTGTCGTGCGACGGCGAAGGCGTGTGAGCCTGCATGGCCTGCACGATCGTCGTGTCGGAGCGGGTCACCGGCGCATGATCGGCCACAGGTTCGGCAACCGGCTCGGCCTGGCGAACCGGTTCGCGACGTTCCTCTCTGATCGGCGTTGCGGCCGGCTCGCGGTGCTCGACCGGTGCCTCGTACCGCTGCACTGGCTGGGCTGCCTCGTTCTGCGATGCAACGGGCGCTTCGGCGCTGCTATGTGATTCTGGGATCGCGCTTGCTGCCGAACCCATCGCTGCACCTGCGCCGACTGCTGTCGCGCTTGAATCCTGCCCTGCGGGTTGACCGCCGCGTTCGTCGCGATGACGACCGTGCCGGTCGCGGCGATCACGCCCGCGATCGCGATCGCGCCCGCGGCGTTCGCCATCGTCGCGACCCTGCGGCCGTTCGCCCGCCGTCTCGAGCGTGGGCACGCCTTCTTGTTGCTGCGGCTGGGCGCGCTGACCTTGGCGATCGCGATCACCTTGCTGGCCACCCTGGCGATCCTCGCGGCGCGGCCGGTCCTCGCGCGGACCACGTTGATCGCGAGGTTCACGCGGTTCACGCTGCTCGCGTGGCTCGCGAGGTTCACGCTGCTCACGTGGTTCGCGCGGCTCACGCGGCTCACGCGGTTCGCGCTGATCGCGCTGATCGCGCTGATCGCGTTGACCCTGATCCCGCTGACCACGGCCTTCGCCGTTGCGGCCATCGCGTTGCGGCCGCGGTTCGCGACCGTCGCGTTGCTCACGGCCTTCGCGCGGCTCGCGGCGTTCGCCGCCGCCCTCACTGCGGCCCTCATTGCGACCCTCATTGCGACCCTCACCACGGCCTTCGCCGTGTCGTTGTCCGTGCTGACGATCGCGACGCTCGTGCTGATCGCGGCGTTGTCCACCGCGATCCTGGCCTCGTTCACCGCGTTCGCCTCGTTCATTACGATCGCGCCGATCTCCCGGACGGTCGCCGCGTTGCGGAGTGGCGGGGCGTTCGGCCTGTGAAGCTGCCCCGTGCTGAGTATGCGCAGCACTGGCCGGGACCGGTTTGCCGCGGAACCAGCCGAAGACGCGGTCGATGATGCCTGGACGCACTTCGGGCGCGCGACGCGCGGCAGGTGCCGTTGCAACGGCCGTACTGGCTACCGGCCGGGCTTCCTCCGTTTGCGGGCGGTGCACCGGGGCCGGCTGCTCCGGGGTGACGCCCTGCACCGCGGCGGCGGGCCGCTGCGGCTTGGCTTCCGATCGCGCCTGTGTCTTGGATTCTTCGGGCACTTCGACCATCTCGTAGGTGGGTGGCAGCACGCCTTCCTGATTCAGATCGTCGTGCCGCAACCGCTCCACCTGGTAGTTCGGTGTATCCAGATGGATGTTCGGAATGAGCGAAACGTTCACCTTCAGCCGCGCCTCGAGCGCATGGATGTCATTGCGCTTTTCGTTCAGCAGGAACGTGGCGACGTCCACCGGAACCTGCGCGTGGACTGCGGCGCTGTTTTCCTTCATCGCCTCCTCCTGGATGATGCGCAGGATGTGGAGGGCGGTCGATTCGATCGAGCGGATGAACCCGATGCCGCTGCAGCGCGGACACGGCTGGTGCGCGGTCTCGCCGAGCGAAGGCCGCAATCGCTGCCGCGACAGCTCCATGAGGCCGAAGCGGGAGATCTTGCCCATCTGCACCCGGGCGCGGTCGTGCCGCAAGGCATCGCGGAGCCGGTTTTCAACCTCGCGCTGATTGCGCGGGTTTTCCATGTCGATGAAATCGATGACGATCAGGCCGCCCAGGTCACGCAGCCGCAGCTGACGTGACAGTTCGTCGGCGGCTTCCAGGTTGGTCTGCAGTGCGGTCTGCTCGATGTCGGCCCCGCGCGTGGCGCGCGCCGAGTTGACGTCGATCGCGACCAGCGCCTCGGTGTGATCGATGACGACCGCTCCTCCCGATGGCAGTTGCACCTGACGCGAGTACGCCGATTCGATCTGATGCTCGATCTGGAAGCGCGAGAACAGCGGAACATCGTCGCGGTAGCGCTTCACGCGCTGCACGTTGTCGGGCATGACGTTGGCCATGAAGGCCTGCGTCTGCTCGTAGATGCCGTCGGTGTCGATCAGGATCTCGCCGATATCGGGCGTGAAGTAATCGCGGATCGCCCGGATGACCAGACTCGATTCCTGATAGATGAGGTAGGGCGCCGGATTGGCGATCTTGCGGTCGCGGTTGGGCTGACCCTCGGCGTTGGTCTCGGGCTTGTCGTACTGGGATTCAGCCGCCTCGCCGATCTTCGACCACAGTTTGAGCAGGTAGCGCAGATCCCACTCGAGCTCCTCGTACGTCCTGCCGATGCCGGCGGTGCGGCCGATGATGCTCATGCCCTGAGGGACCGGCAGGCGGTCCATCATGTCGCGCAGCTCGTTGCGGTCTTCGCCTTCGATCCGCCGCGACACGCCGCCGCCGCGCGGGTTGTTGGGCATCAGGACGAGATAGCGTCCCGCCAGGCTGATGAACGTGGTGAGTGCCGCGCCCTTGGTGCCGCGCTCGTCTTTTTCGACCTGGACGATGACATCGGTGCCTTCGGCCACCGCGTCCTGGATACGGACCCGGCCGGGTTCGACGTCGCGCTTGAAGTAGGCGCGCGCGATTTCCTTGAAGGGGAGAAAGCCGTGGCGTTCGGTGCCGTAGTCGACGAACGCGGCCTCGAGACTGGGCTCGATGCGGGTGATGACACCCTTGTAGATGTTGCTCTTACGTTGTTCTTTCGCCGCCGACTCGATGTCGAGGTCGACGAGCTTCTGACCGTCCACGATGGCAACCCGTAGCTCTTCTGCCTGGGTCGCGTTGAACAGCATGCGTTTCATGGAGATTCTCCCGCGCGTCGCGCCAGTGCAGGTCGTGTCGACATGCGAGCCGGGTGCGTGCAGGCAGTGCAAACCGTGTCATCGGGACGGCTGGGCTCGGCGGGCAGTCGCGCGATGCGGCGACTGCGGGGTTGCGCAGAGCGTTTGCAATCCAGGTGAACACTGACAATAGGAACGCCACGTTGTCCTTGGTGTCGATCGCCGGGCCGCTTGTGAATCGCCTTGCAGGAGGCGCTGCGACGCGTGATCGAGATGCGTTTTATTGGTTTGCCGATATCGCTCGGGTGCAGGCTTCAGCGGCCGGTCTGGCATTGGACCGGGCGTTGACCTCACGAGAGCGTTGGTTCTGCCGACTTGGGTTACGCGCTATGAAGTACCATCGCTACTTTCTGGTGAGCGACATTAACCAGGCGCACGATTCGCTACGCCGCGAGTTCGGGGTCGCGCTGCCGAAGATCCCTTGAAGAATGTTTCCCGCAACAGGGCTGGAGGACGAGGTCGCAGCCCGTATGCATGTGGATGCGCACGCGGGAGTGTTGGCCAGCTCGATGCGGCTGCGAAAGCAATCGAAGCTCGTGGCTGGCGCGGTGCGACAGCGACCGCCAGTGTCTCCGCGGATCGCCCGTCTGGAGCGCTACATGCGCTGAAACTGCAACGGACGGGCTAGGTGGGAACTTCATACGTCTGGCGCCCGAATCGAGGCCAAGTATAAGCACAATGAATGGCTTAGGCAACGCGATTGCCCGGCAGGTTGACGTCGACGACAGCGCCGACGGCCAGCGGATTGACAACTTTCTCCTGCGTATCCTCAAAGGTGTGCCGCGCAGCCACGTGTACCGGTTGGTGCGCGGCGGCGAGGTGCGCGTCAACAGCGGGCGGGTCGATCAGACCTATCGGCTGCGTGCGGGTGACCGTATTCGCATTCCACCGGTGCGCGTCGCCCGCGCGAAATCGGTGGTGCCCGGGGCGCGGCCAGGCACCGCTCGTCGGGCTGCGCTTCCAGTCCTGTTCGAGGACGAGGCGCTACTCATCGTCGACAAACCGGCCGGCTGCGCGGTGCACGGCGGCAGCGGCGTCAGTTTCGGCGCGATCGAGCAGCTACGCGCCGACCGCCCCGGTGCGCGATTTCTGGAGCTCGTTCACCGCCTCGATCGCGATACGTCAGGCGTGCTCGTGATAGCGAAACGGCGCGCGGCGCTCACCGCATTGCATGAGACGTGGCGTGCGGGCACGATCGACAAGTTCTATCTGGCGATGGTCTCCGGCCGCTGGACCCGCGCCTCCAGAACGGTCGATCTGCCGCTGCAGCGCTACCTCACCGAGGCAGGCGAGCGGCGGGTACGACCGGATCGGGACGGCCAAAGTGCACGCACCGGGTTTCGCGTGTTGTGCACGGGCGCCGATGTCACGCTGCTCGAAGCCCGGCTGGAAACCGGACGCACGCATCAGATCCGAGTGCATCTGGCGCACCTTGGCACGCCGATCCTGGGCGATGAGAAATACGGAGACTTCGCCCTCAACAAGCGCCTGGCCAAGCAAGGGTTGCAGCGGATGTTCTTGCATGCGCGTCAGTTACGGTTCGCGCATCCGCTCACGCAGCAGCCGATCGACGTCAGTGCGCCACTGCCGCGCGATCTGCTGAACGCCGCACAGCAATTACTCGGAATCGAAGATGTCCCGCAGATATGAGCTGATCGTGTTCGACTGGGACGGCACGCTGATCGATTCGGCCGATGCCATCAGTGCGTGCATTCGGCTGGCGGCGCAAGACCTCGGCCACGAGATTCCCGATGTCGAGCGCGCCAAGTACGTGATCGGCCTCGGATTGATGGATGCGCTCGCGCACGTCGTGCCCGGGTTGCAGCCCGAACAGTATGCCCAGTTCGTGCAGCGCTATCGCGAGCACTTTCTGCAGCGCGACGCCGGGCTGCCGTTGTTCGCGGATACGCGCGAATTGCTGACTGAGTTGCGCGTGACGGGTCATGTCCTCGCCGTGGCCACCGGCAAGAGCACGGCCGGGTTGAAGCGAGCGCTGGCGCAGACCGGCCTGAGCCCGTTCTTCACCGCGACGCGCTGCGCCGATCAGACCGAACCGAAGCCGCATCCGGCGATGCTGCTGGAGTTGATGGACGAACTGGCCACCGAACCGTCGCGCACGTTGATGATCGGCGACACGACTCACGATCTGGAGATGGCACGTGCTGCGGGTGTCCAAGCGGTGGGCGTCACCCACGGTGCGCATCCGCGTGCCGATCTGGCGCGATGTGCGCATCTGGCGCTGGTCGGTTCGACCGCGGAACTCGCTCGATGGCTACGGTCCAACGCATAGTCTGTCGTGCCGACGAATTGATCGAGCGCGGCGACGGCGTGCGCTTCGAGGTCAAGCGTTACGGGCGGGACGAAAGTGCGTTCGTCATTCGCTTCGCGGGCAAGGTGCGCGGCTTCCTGAATCGCTGCGCGCATGTTCCCACTGAACTCGACTGGAATCCGGGAAAGTTCTTTGATGCCGACTCGACCCTGTTGATATGCTCGACTCACGGGGCGCTTTATGCGCCTGACTCCGGGCGTTGCGTGGGCGGTCCATGTCGAGGACGCAGCCTCACCGAACTGGTGGTGATCGAACGCGATGGCCTGATCCTGGTTGAGGAAATCCACGATGAATGAACCGAATGCAAACTGGGAACGCGGGATGATCGAGCGACTGGTGCTCGAGGGCGTGAAGGAGCAGCGCCGCGCGCGCCGCTGGGGCATCTTCTTCAAGCTGCTCGGGTTCGCCTACCTGACCTTCATCATCGTCATGGCGCTCGATCTTCGCAGCGCTGGGGGCTCCAGCGGCAAGCACACCGCGCTGGTCGAGATCAACGGTGTCATCGACGCCAAGGGCGGGGCGAGCGCCGACCGGGTGGCCACCGCCCTGCATAACGCGTTCAAAGACGCCAACACTCAGGGTGTGATCCTGCGCATCAACAGCCCGGGTGGCAGTCCGGTCCAGTCGGGAATCATCTACGACGAGATCCAGCGGCTGCGCGCCAAGCACCCCAACACGCCGATGTATGCCGTCATCGAGGACGTGTGCGCTTCGGGTGGCTACTACATCGCAGCGGCGGCCGACAAGATCTACGTCGACAAGGCCAGTGTCGTCGGGTCGATCGGTGTGCTCATGGATGGATTCGGGTTCACCGAAACCATGGACAAACTGGGCGTCGAGCGTCGCTTGCTCACCGCCGGCGAGAACAAGGCGTTTCTCGATCCGTTCTCGCCGGTCAATCCCGTGCATCGCGACCACGCCAAGGGCCTTCTCACCGAGATCCACGGTCAGTTCATCGATGCCGTGAAGAAGGGTCGGGGCGATCGCCTCAAGGACAACGCGACGGTGTTCAGCGGTCTGCTCTGGACCGGTGCCAAAAGCATCGAACTGGGGCTGACCGACGCGCTGGGCAGCGTCGACTATGTCGCGCGCGAGGTGATCAAGGCCGAGCATATCGTCGAGTTCACGCAGCGCGAAAACATCGCCGAGCGCATCGCGAAGCGGTTTGGCGCCGCGATGGGGTCGAGCCTGCTCGGTAGTCTGCGTGCGGGCGCGATTTCGCTGCAGTAGTTAACTGCGCTGCGTCGCTGCGCTATCTGCCTGAGTCGGCCGCGCACCGGATCAAGGCAGTGCGAAGCCGTGACGCCTCAGGATGTCGCTGAGCGCGATCAACGGCAAGCCGATCAGCGCGGTCGGATCGTCGCCGGTCATGCGCTCGATCAGCGTGATGCCCAGGCCTTCGGCTTTGGCGGCGCCGGCGCAGTCGTACGGCTCTTCGGCGTGCAGATACCGTTCAATGGCATCGTCGCTGAGTGGTCGAAACTTCACCTGGTAGATCACCAGTCGCCCACTCGACTCGCCGGTGTGGGCATCCAGCACTGACAGTGCGGTGAAGAAGCGGACCACATTGCCACTCGATCGTCGCAGCTGATCGCGTGCGTTGGTGAAATCACCGGGTTTATCGAGAACGAGCTCGCCCAGCGCGGCGACCTGATCAGAGCCGATGATCAGCGCCGATGGAAAATGCGGGGCCACCGCGCGAGCTTTTTCTGCGGCGAGACGCTGCGCGCGATCCGCCGGGCCCTCGGCTTCGATCAGCGTCTCGGTCACGCCCGGCGCACGGACCTCGAATGGCAGACGCAGGCGCGCAAGCAACTCGCGCCGGTAGGTCGAGGTGGACGCCAGCACGAGCTGACGCGGAGAGCGGACTACGGCAGTAGATTGCGCGTACATCGTGGCAGATAGGCACTTCGAAGCGGGTGATCCGTCGCTCCAATTGCAGCGACAGTTCGATCGTTTCTTGGGGCGTCCTTGAGGGGTGCTATCCGGTTGATTCTTTTGACAGTCTTTGCGGGGCGTTGGTATTATCTCGCGATTCTGCCGGGCGCAAACCGCCGCCTTGGTTGGGGAGTGCCGGTGCGCCTGACGATCGACGCCATGCAGTTCGCGCGCGACGGCCTGTCGACCGAAGGGGAGATCGCCTCTGACCGTCTGGCGCGCGTGCGGGACGCAGGGGCAACGGCAGGCAATGCGTGGTTTCGTGTAACGGGCCAGCATTCTGCGATTGGCAAGCCGGCACTGGGCGTCGAGGTCAGATGCTCGATGACCATGGAGTGCCAGCGCTGCCTGGAGCCGGTAGCTCTGGAGATCGATGAAGCGGTCGAGCTGGAACTATGTGAGGACCAGCGCGAGATCGACGCGGCCGACGATGACGTCGACCGGGTGCTGGCAAGTCCGGCACTGCACGTAACGGATTTGGTTGAAGACGAGATCCTGCTTGCCATGCCCATGGTTGCGCGACACACGGCATGCGAGCCTCCGGCAGACGCTGCGAGCGCTGTCGGCGAGGACGAATCGGGACCTTGGGCCGCATTGGCGCGACTCAGGCAAAGTTGAAGAGGAGTAACCCATGGCAGTTCAGCAGAACAAGAAGTCGCCGTCCAAGCGTGGCATGCACCGTTCGCACGATGCGCTGTCGCGTCCGTCTCTGGCAATCGAGCCGTCGACGGGTGAGGTGCACTTGCGTCATCACGTGAGCCCGACCGGCTACTACCGCGGCAAGAAGGTCATCAAGGTCAAAGAAGAATAAGGGTCGCACGGCGAGGCCGCTGCGCTCCCGCCGCGTGTGGGACGCAATCGTGGCAAGCCGGGCTCCGAAGGGTCCGGCGGCAAGCGTTTCGACAAGAACCAACCTGGTCGCCCCTCCTGATTCGTGACCACCGAAGTCATCCTGGCCGTCGACTGCATGGGTGGAGATCACGGGCCCGCCGTAACGGTGCCCGCTGCGCTCGCGTTTCTCGACGCCAATGCCGACGCGAGGGTGATGCTCGTGGGCGACCAGTCCGCCATCAAGGCACAGCTGGCCAAAGTCGGACGCGAGTCGGACTCCCGCGCGACCGTGCGGCACGCTTCCGAACTCGTGGCGATGGACGAGCAGCCGGCGCAGGCGTTGCGGGGCAAGCGCGACTCGTCGATGCGGGTGGCGATCGACCTGGTGAAATCGGGTGATGCTGCCGCGGCGGTGAGCGCGGGCAATACTGGCGCGCTGATGGCGATTTCCCGGTTCGTCCTCAAGATGCTGCCCGGCATCGACCGGCCCGCGATCGTGTCGGTTCTGCCGGCGATGTCCGGTAGCACCTACATGCTCGATCTGGGGGCCAATGTCGACTGCGAGCCCGAGCATCTATTGCAGTTCGGCGTGATGGGTGCTTCGCTGGTGAGTGCGGTGGAGCACAAGGACCGTCCCAGCGTCGGCCTGCTCAACATCGGCGAAGAGGCCATCAAAGGCAATGAAGTCGTCAAGCGCGCCGCGGAACTGCTGCGGGCAAGCGAGTTGAACTTCATCGGCAACGTCGAAGGCGACGACATCTACAAGGGCACCGCGGACGTCGTCGTGTGCGACGGGTTCGTCGGCAACGTTGCGCTCAAGACTTCCGAAGGGCTGGCGCAGATGCTGCGCCAGATGCTGCGCGAAGAGTTCACGCGCAATCCGTTCCGCTGGATCGCGCTGCTCGTGGCATGGCCGGTGATCCGCAGCTTTCGGGCACGCGTCGATCATCGGCGCTACAACGGCGCGACCCTGCTGGGTCTGCGCGGCATCGTCGTCAAGAGCCATGGTTCGGCGGATCAGCTCTCGTTTCGCAACGCGCTCGAGCGGGCGGCCGAAGAGATCCGCAATCGGGTGCTGGCGCGCATTTCCGAGCGGCTCACGGTCACGTCGCCCGAAGCCGGCAAAGCGCTGGCGTCGCCCTGACGCGACCCCTGCGATCGAGTGCGTATGCCATTCGCGCGAATCATCGGCACCGGCGGCTATCTGCCCGAGCAGTGCGTCACCAACGCGATGCTCGCGCAGCGCGTCGACACCTCGGACGAGTGGATTCAGACCCGCACCGGCATCAAGCAGCGGCATTTCGCCGCCGACAACGAGCATTCGAGCGACCTGGCGCTGCACGCGTCGCGAGCGGCGATTCAGGCGGCCGGCATCGAGGCGAACCAGATCGATCTGATCATCGTGGCGACCTCGACGCCCGACTATGTGTTTCCAAGCACCGCATGCCTGCTGCAACACAAGCTCGGCGTGGCGGGTTGCCCGGCATTCGATGTGCAGGCCGTCTGCAGCGGATTCGTCTATGCGCTCTCGCTGGCCGATGCCCTGATTCGCTGTGGGCAGAGCCGCAATGCGCTCGTCGTCGGCGCAGAGGTGTTCTCGCGCATCCTCGATTGGAAGGATCGCACCACCTGCGTTCTGTTCGGCGACGGCGCTGGCGCGGTGGTGCTACGGGCCGAGGCGACACCCGGGATTTTGGGGTCGGTGATGCACGCCGACGGCAGCTACGCCGGGATCCTCGCGGTGCCGGGCAACGTGTGTGGCGGACAGATCAAGGGGTCGCCGTTCCTGACGATGGACGGGCAGGCGGTGTTCAAATTCGCGGTCAAGGTGCTCGATGAAGTGGCGCGCGAGACGATGGCGAAAGCAAACCTCGGTATCGCCGATATCGACTGGCTCATTCCGCATCAGGCCAACGTGCGCATTCTCGAGGCGACCGGCAAGCGCCTCGGGCTGGATCCGTCGCGCGTGATCGTGACCGTCGATCGACACGCCAACACTTCGGCTGCGTCGATCCCGCTCGCGTTCGATGAAGCGATGCGCGCAGGACGTATCCGTCCCGGGCAACGCGTGCTGTTCGAAGGGGTCGGCGGCGGCTTCACCTGGGGCGCGGTGTTGGTGCAGATGTGATGTCGCGGAGCGAGTGCGGACCGCGCTGGAACAAGGAGGCAAACAACGATGAAGCTGGCGATGGTGTTTCCGGGCCAAGGCTCACAGGCGATCGGCATGTTCGATGCCTATGGTGACTCGCCAGTCGTACAGGAAGTCGTGCAGACGGGTTGCGATGTTCTCAAGCAGGACATGGCGCGACTGGTGCGCGAGGGGCCGGCCGAGGAACTGAGCAAGACGACCAACACCCAGCCGCTCATGGTGATGGCGGGTGTCGCGGCGTTCCGGCTGTGGCAATCGGTTGGCGGCCCGATGCCTGCGGTGGTGGCGGGGCATAGCCTTGGCGAGTACACCGCCCTGGTCGCCGCGGGAGCGATTTCGTACGAGCAATGCCTGCCGCTGGTTCGACTGCGTGCGCAGGCGATGCAGGAGGCAGTACCGCAGGGCGAAGGCGCGATGGCCGCGATCCTCGGCCTGGATGACGACGCGGTGCGTGCCGCGTGCGCCGAGGCTGCGCAGGGGCAGGTGGTCGAGGCGGTCAATTTCAACGCGCCGTCGCAGGTGGTGATCGCAGGCCATGCCGCAGCGGTGCAGCGAGCAAGTGATCTGGCCAAAAGCAAAGGCGCCAAGCGCGCGGTTGCGCTGCCGGTCAGTGCGCCGTTTCATTCGTCGTTGATGGGGCCGGCTGCGCGACGACTGAAAGACTATCTCGAGCAGGTAACGATCACGCTGCCGTCGGTGCCGGTCGTTCACAACATCGATGCGCGCGAGCGTGACTCGGTGAGTGCGATCAGGCAGGCGCTGGTCGAGCAGGCGGATCACCCGGTGCTGTGGGTCGACTGCATGCGACGAATCGCCGAACTCGGCGCGAGCATGGTGGCCGAGTGCGGACCGGGGAAGGTGCTGGCGCCGATGGCCAAGCGCATCGACGAGCGGCTGAGTGGCGTGGCGCTGGTCGATCGCAAGTCGATCGAGGAAGCGGTCTCGAACGTGCGGAGCACACAATGAATCTCGCTGGCGAGATCGCTCTGGTGACCGGCGCCTCGCGCGGGATCGGTCGGGCTATCGCCCAGGCCCTCGGGAAGGCAGGTGCCGTCGTCGTAGGTACGGCAACGACGGAGTCCGGCGCTGCGGCGATCAGTGATTACCTGGGTGGAGCGAGCGCCAAAGGAAGAGGTGCTCTTCTCGATGTAACGAACGCGGAGTCGATCGAGGCGACGTGCACGGCGATCGAGAAGGAGTTCGGAGCGATCTCGATCCTGGTAAATAACGCCGGCATCACCCAGGACAACCTCGCATTGCGCATGAAGGACGCCGAGTGGGACTCGGTGATCGATACCGATCTGAAATCGGTATACCGGCTTTCCAAGGCCGTGCTGCGTGGGATGATGAAACTGCGGCGTGGGCGCATCATCAACGTCACCTCGGTGGTCGGCAGCATGGGCAATCCGGGGCAGATCAACTATGCCGCGGCCAAGGCGGGCGTGGCGGGCATGGCCCGATCGCTGGCACGCGAGATCGGCAGTCGCGGAATAACAGTGAATTGTGTGGCGCCGGGCTTCGTTGACACGGACATGACCAAGGCGTTGCCCGACGCGCAGCGCGCGCACCTCACCGAGCAGATTCCGCTGGGCCGGCTGGGACAGCCGGACGACATCGCGCATGCCGTTTTGTTTCTCGCATCGCCCGGCGCGGGCTACATCACCGGAGCCACCTTGCATGTGAATGGTGGCATGTACATGCAGTAATCGATCATCGGCTATAACGCTGATACAATCCGCCCCCGCGCGTTGCGGTACGACGCGTGCCGCCGTGCGGATAAAAGGAGAAGGAGCTCCCTGATGGACAACGTCGACCAACGCGTCAAGAAAATCGTCGCCGAGCAACTCGGTGTCAACGAAGCGGAGATCAAGAACGAGTCTTCGTTCGTGGACGATTTGGGCGCGGACTCGCTCGACACGGTAGAACTCGTGATGGCCCTGGAAGAAGAATTCGAGACCGAGATCCCCGACGAGGAAGCGGAGAAGATCACCACGGTCCAGCAGGCCATCGACTACATCAATAGCCGCGCCAAGAAGGGCTGATCGCACCTCTGGTCTCGCTGCGGCCCGGCACTAATCGGTATCCAGTCACGATGTCGCGTCGGCGCGTCGCCATCACCGGGCTCGGCATAGTCGCCCCGGTCGGCAACTCGGTTGCCGAGGCCTGGGGCAACGTTGTTGCTGCCAAGTCCGGTATCGGGCGCATCTCCCGATTCGACGCTGGCGCGTTCTCGTCCCAGATCGCGGGCGAAGTTCGCGGCTTCGATGTCGCGCCGTATCTTTCGCCGAAGGAAGCGCGTCGCTTCGATACCTTCGTGCACTACGGGCTGGCGGCGTCGGTTCAGGCGCTCAAGGACTGCGGCATCGATCTCGACAAGGAGAATCGTGAGCGCATCGGCTGCGTCATCGGATCGGGTATTGGTGGTCTGCCTGGGATCGAAGAGCAGCACGACGCGTATCTGAAAGGCGGACCGCGGAAGATCTCGCCGTTCTTCGTGCCCGGCAGCATTATCAACATGATCGCCGGACAGCTCTCGATCATGTACGGCCTCAAAGGCCCCAATCTGGCGATCGTCACGGCTTGCACGACTTCGAATCACTGCATCGGCGAGGCGGGGCGCTTGATCGAGTATGGCGATGCCGACGTCATGGTCGCAGGTGGTTCGGAGTCCACGGTGAGCCCGCTCGGTCTCGGGGGGTTCGCCGCGATGCGCGCGCTATCCACGCGCAACGACGACCCCGCCACGGCGAGCCGCCCCTGGGACGTGGACCGTGATGGCTTCGTGTTGGGCGAGGGCGCCGGCGTGCTGATTCTCGAAGAGATGGAACGGGCCAAGCGCCGTGGGGCGCGCATCTACGCCGAACTCGCCGGGTATGGCATGAGCGCTGATGCCTATCACATGACCGCGCCATGCGAAGACGGAGATGGTGCCGCGCGCTGCATGCGAAACGCACTGAGGAATGCCGGCCTGAATCCCGAGGACGTCGACTACATCAATGCCCACGGCACATCGACGCCGCTGGGCGACATCGCCGAGACCGTTGCCATCAAGGCGACGTTCGGCGAGCACGCGAAACGCCTCGCGGTGAGTTCGACCAAGTCGATGACGGGTCATCTGCTCGGCGCCGCCGGCGGTGTCGAAGCGGTGTTTTCGGTGATGGGTCTGTACGAGCAGGTCGCACCACCGACCGCGAATCTTCTCAAGCAGGATCCCGCCTGCGATCTCGATTACGTGCCGCTCGAGGCACGACGCATGCCGATCCGGGCGGCGCTATCGAACTCGTTCGGCTTCGGCGGTACGAACGGCACGCTGATCTTCAGTCGGGCTTGAACACCACCAGCCTCATCACGATCGCCCTACCGAAGCGCGCAGCTGTCGGGGCGGTGGTCGCGCAACTGCTCGCCATCGTGTCGGCCGGCTGGTTGGCACCGTTGCCCGCGACCCTCATCCTCTGTGGCGGCGTGTTGGCCATCGTTGCCAGCTTCTCCGCTTTGTTTCGGCCCGACCGACTCGTTGCGCTGCGGATGGTTTCCGGTGACGTTCTTACGGGCCGAACAGCCAGCGGCGCCGACGTGCGGCTCGATCTGCTTGACCATCGCGTTATCGGGGGCGTCGCGGTGGCCCTGAAAGTGCGCTCCGAGGCGAACCGCAATCCGCAGAACCTTCTATTGCTCGCCGGCGATCAGTCCGAGCGCGACTTGCACGCATTGCGCGTCTACCTCGTCCACCGCCCGAGCACGGCTTCGCTCGCATCGAATGGCCCTGTTTCGGCCTTCCATCCGTGAACTGCGACGCGATCGACAGTGACAGCCCGCTGGTCGGGATGAACTCGGCCCGTCGTTTCTGGTCACATGGGCAACGATCGGTGGTCGGAGGCGGCGAGCCGGCAAGGACCGGGGCAGCAGCCCACCGGCCGCGGTGCTAGCCGGCATGTCCGATCGAGAAATCGACCAGAAGCTCGTCGAGCGCGCCCAGCAAGGCGACAAGGCGGCGTTCGACCTGCTGGTGTCGAAATACCAGCGCAAGCTGACAAGGTTGCTGTCTCGACTCATTCGAGACCCGGCCGAGGTGGAAGACGTGGCGCAAGAGGCATTTATCAAGGCGTATCGCGCGTTGCCGTCATTCAGAGGTGACAGCGCCTTCTATACTTGGCTTTATCGTATCGGCATCAACACGGCCAAGAACTATCTGGTGGCCGCCGGCAGACGTGCCCCGACCACAACCGAACACGATGCCGACGAAGCCGAATCGTTCGAAGAGGCTGACCAACTGCGCGACATCAACACGCCCGAGAGCGTTCTCATGTCGAGGCAGATCGCCGGCACGGTCAACTCCGCGATGGCCGAGTTGCCCGAAGAGCTGCGAACCGCCATCACGTTGCGCGAGATCGAAGGATTGAGCTACGAAGAGATCGCTTCGATCATGAATTGCCCGATCGGCACCGTGCGCTCGCGCATCTTTCGTGCGCGCGAGGCGATTGCCGAGCGTTTGCGCCCGTTACTCGATACACGTAAGGACAAGAGGTGGTAGCCCCATGAACGAACAACTATCGGCGCTCGTCGACGCGGAAAGCCCATCGGAGTCTGAATCGTCGTCGCTGCTTGGGCGAATGCGAACCGAAGAACAATTGCGCGACTCTTGGGACGTGTATCACCTGATCGGCGATGCGTTGCGGGGCACGACCGGAGCCGGTATCGACCGAGCTCAATTCGCGGCTCGCCTGGGTGCTGAGCCCACTGTGATAGCGCCTGCCGCTAGCCGACCGACGCCGGAGCGAGTGCGTTCCCGAGGGACTCGATGGGCGATGCCTGTTGCTGCGAGCGTGGCCGCGGTTGCATTCGTCGGCTGGATGGCGAGCACTACACTGTTGACTCAGCCAGCCAACCTGGCGAAGGTGAGCGACACGGCAGCTCCGGCCAAGGTAGGTGTTCTCGCATCGCCTGAAACCTCTACGACAGTTCCGGCCACGGCCTCTGCGCCAGTCGTGACGGCTGCACCGAGTGGCCCCGCGGTGGTTGCGGCGCCCGCGATCGTCTTGCCGCCTGCCGTGATTCCCGTGGCGAACGGGGTGGATGACTATCTCTGGGCCCACCAGCGGTTCGCACCTGCCGCCCACGCGTATCGAGTTCGGCCGGCGCGACACGAGGGCCGGTGATGCGCCGATTCGTGTTGGCGTTGGCAGTGTTGTCGCAGTGTTCGTTCGCGGTCGCGCAAGCGCGTGACGAGGCCTTCGAACTGCTGCAGCGCATGTACAACGCGACCCGAAAGCTGAACTACGTCGGCACGTTCGTGTACCAGAACGGGCAATCATCGGAATCGTCGCGCATCGCCCACCTGGTCGACGGCAACAGCGTGCAGGAGCGGGTCGAAGTCCTCGATGGTGCGCCGCGAGAAATCGTTCGGGTGAACAACGAGGTCAAGTGCTATCTGCCCAATTCCGGGACGGTGAAGGTCGAACGCCTGATGGCTGATCGTCCGCTGCTGCCGGTGCTGCCCACTCGTATCACGGGCGTTTCCGATCACTACACGGTGCGTAAGGGGCCGATCGAGCGGGTAGCCGGGATGGACAGCCAGGTGGTGGAACTCGAGCCCAAGGACAACCTGCGCTATGGGCACCGGCTGTGGGGCGAACTCGGCTCGAAGATGGTACTGCGGGCGCAGGCGCTCGATCAGGCGCGCGAAGTGGTCGAGAGCTTCACTTTCACCGAGATCAAGATCGGCGGACAGGTGCCGCGCGAGTTGCTGCGCACGCGATTCGCCAACAAGGCGAGGGAGTGGCGGGTCGAGGAATCCGGGGCCGTCGCCACGAACATTGCTCAGCATGGATGGATCCTGGGGCAGACCCCCCCGGGCTTTCAGAAGCTGGCGGAGGTCAAGCGCCGCTTCGGCTCGGTGAACGATGTCAGCCAGGTCGTGCTCAGTGACGGGATGGCCGCCGTGTCGATCTTCATCGAACGTGCGGCAGCGCGAACCTCGGAGGCCGTAACCATGGGTGCCTCACGCCAGGGGGCGATCAACGTGTACACGCGCATCGTGGGCGAGCACCTGGTGACCGTCGTTGGCGACGTACCGGCCGAGTGCGTCCACAGCATCGCAAACGGCATGGAATTTCGCCCGAAGTGATGGCTCAATTCGGCCCGGTCGAGCTATCCTCCACGGAAGTGCCGCTCCTTTGCGCCTGATCCCGGGCGGACTTCGCGTACCGTCCCAGTCGTTGGCCGTTCCGCACGTCCAGGTCGCATTCAGTCGTTCCCCAACTTCTCTTTGCGTGGCAGACACACCATGTTTCTGAGTCGCTTCGCCGCCAACGCGGTGGCCGCTGCGTTGATCTGCGGCAGTGCCGGTGCATTCGCGCAGGCCCGCGAGCTTCCCGATTTCACCAAGCTCGTCGACGATCACGGCCCGACCGTGGTGAACATCAGCACTACTCAGGCCCGTCAACCTCGCACGCCCCAGGGGCAGGGCCAGGGCCAAGCGCCTGGTGGTCCGCAGCTCGACGAAGACGACCCCTTCTACGAGTTCTTCCGGCGCTTCGTGCCGCGACCCGGGCCGGGCCAAAGCCCCAATCCCGCGCCGCGCCCGTTCGAGCAGAATTCGCTGGGCTCGGGCTTCATCATTTCCGCCGACGGATACGTTCTGACCAATGCCCACGTCGTCGAGAACGCCGACGAGATCACCGTCAAGCTCAATGACAAACGCGAGTTCAAGGCGAAGGTGATCGGCACTGACCGGCGCACCGACGTGGGTCTGATCAAGATCGATGCCGCCAACCTGCCTACGGTGCGCTTCGGCGATCCGAACAAGCTCAAAGTGGGCGAATGGGTGCTGGCGATCGGCTCGCCGTTCGGATTCGAGAATACCGTGACCGCCGGCATCGTCAGCGCGAAAGGTCGGTCGCTGCCTCAGGAGAACTTCGTTCCGTTCATCCAGACGGATGTGGCGATCAATCCCGGCAACTCGGGCGGGCCGTTGTTCAACATGCGCGGCGAAGTCATCGGCATCAACTCGCAGATCTACAGCCGGACGGGCGGCTTCATGGGGCTGTCGTTCGCAATCCCGATCGACGTGGCCATGGACATTCAGGGGCAGCTACGCACTACCGGTCGCGTCAGTCGCGGCCGGATCGGCGTGGTCATCCAGGAGGTGTCCAAGGAACTGGCTGAGTCGTTCGGGCTTCAAAAGCCCGCGGGGGCGCTGGTCAATTCAGTGGAGAAGGGCGGACCGGCGGAGCGTGGCGGCATCGAGACCGGCGACATCATCCTGAAATTCGACGGCAAATCGGTTAACAACTCGAGCGACCTGCCGCGCATCGTCGGCTCGACCCGCCCGGGTTCGAAGTCCTCGGTGCAGGTCTGGCGCAAGGGAGGCAGTCGTGATCTGGCCGTCACTGTCGGTGAACTGCCCGACGATCGGATCGCGCTTCGCACTCAGCGCAGCAAGCCGCAGCCCGAGGTCGTGGCCAACCGCCTCGGTCTGGTGGTGAGCGATCTCTCGCCGGAGCAACGATCGCGGCTGAGCGTGCCCGGCGGAGCCGTTGTCGATGAGGTGCGGGCGACGCCCAGGGGCGACGTTCGCGTCGGCGATGTAATCCTCGCGCTGACCGCCAAAGGCCAGAGCACCGAGATCCGGAGTGCGGATCAGTTGAACAAACTGCTCGCTTCGATGGACAAGGCTACGACCGTCACGCTGCAGATCCGTCGCGGCGAGAGCACGATCTTCGCCACGGTACGAGGTGAAGGCGCAGGCTAATACGCAGGCCACGAGGGGCAATCGGGCAGGTATCCACGAAACGGGGCGTTGAAGGTGACGCTCGATCCGCCTAGCGTCGTGCTCACGATGTACTCGCGCGAAGGCTGCCACCTCTGCGACGTCATGGAAGATGAACTTCGTGGCTTGCTCGCGGGTTCGCGCGTCGCGCTGCAGATCATTGATGTGGACACCGATCTGGTTCTGCAGGACAAGTTCGGGGAATGGGTACCGGTGCTCACCGCCGGTGACCTCGAACTTTGTCATTACCACTTGAAGCACGATCGAGTCCGCGAGTACCTGAGTCAGTTCAGCTAGAATCGTCGGCTTTGCTCATGCCCGCTCGACCCGTGTTCAACCGGGGCGTGTGGCCGGGTCCCCGCCTTCGATGCAGCACATCCGCAACTTCTCGATCATCGCCCACATCGATCACGGCAAGTCGACGCTTGCCGATCGCTTCATCGAATTGTGCGGCGGGCTGTCGCAACGCGAGATGGGCCAGCAGGTGCTCGATTCGATGGACCTCGAGCGTGAGCGCGGGATCACCATCAAGGCCCAAACCGCCGCCTTGCAGTACCGCGCCCGCGACGGCAACCTCTACAACCTCAATCTGATCGACACGCCGGGCCACGTGGACTTTTCGTACGAGGTCTCGCGTTCGCTGGCCGCATGCGAAGGCGCGGTGCTGGTGGTCGATGCCAGCCAAGGAGTGGAGGCGCAGACCGTCGCCAACTGCTACACCGCGATCGATCAGGGCGTGGACGTGGTGCCGGTGCTCAACAAGATCGATCTGCCCTCGGCCAATCCGGAGCAGGCGATCCAGGAGATCGAAGACGTCATCGGCATCGACGCCAAGGATGCGATCCGCGCCAGCGCAAAGACCGGTGAAGGCGTCGCCGACATCCTCGAGGCCGTGATCGCCCGCGTGCCGCCTCCCAAAGGCGACCCGGAAGCACCGCTCAAGGCGCTGATCATCGATTCCTGGTTCGACAACTACGTCGGCGTGGTGATGCTTATCCGCATGGTCGACGGCGTGCTGCGACCGAAAGAGCGCATCCGGCTGATGTCCACGCAGTCGAACTATCTGTGCGAGCAGGTCGGCGTATTCACGCCCAAATCGCAACAGCGCGAATATCTGTCAGCGGGCGAAGTCGGCTTCGTGATCTCGGGCATCAAGGAACTGCAGGCGGCGCGCGTCGGCGACACGATCACCCACACCGACCGGCCCGCCGCGGAGGCGCTGCCCGGTTTCAAGGAGATCAAGCCGCAGGTATTCGCCGGTTTGTATCCGGTGGAGGCCAACGAATACGACTCGCTGCGCGATGCGCTGCAGAAACTCAAACTCAACGATGCCTCGTTGCACTTCGAGCCCGAGGTGTCGCACGCGCTGGGCTTCGGGTTTCGCTGCGGCTTCCTCGGCCTGCTGCACATGGACATCGTCCAGGAGCGGCTGGAACGCGAGTACGACATCGACCTGATCACCACTGCTCCCACGGTGATCTACGAAGTGCTCATGCGCGACGGCACCGTGCTCGCGGTGGAGAATCCGGCGAAGATGCCCGACCCGGCCAAGGTCGAGGAGATCCGCGAGCCGATCATCGCCGCCACGATCTTCGTGCCACAGGACTACGTGGGCACGATCATCACGCTGTGCACGCAAAAGCGCGGTATCCAGCGCAACATGCAGTACGTCGGGCGGCAGGTGATGCTGTCATACGACATGCCGCTCAATGAAGTCGTGATGGACTTCTTCGACAAGCTCAAGTCGGCCAGCCGCGGGTACGCTTCGCTCGACTACGAATTCAAGGAATTTCGCGCGGCTGATATGGTCAAGCTCGACATCCTGATCAATAGCGAGCGTATCGACGCCCTGTCGCTCATGGTCCATCGCAGCACCGCACAGTCGCGCGGGCGGGATCTGGTCAGTCGGATGCGCGAGCTCATTCCGCGGCAGATGTTCGATGTCGCGGTGCAGGCGGCGATCGGGGCGCACATCATCGCGCGCGAGACGGTCAAGGCACTGCGCAAGAACGTGCTGGCGAAGTGCTACGGCGGCGACATCACGCGCAAGCGCAAGCTGCTCGAGAAGCAAAAGGCGGGGAAAAAGCGCATGAAGCAGGTCGGATCCGTGGAGATTCCGCAGGAAGCCTTCCTCGCGATTTTGCAGGTCGACGGAAAGTAGGCGGCCCGGCGCTGGCCGCTCGACTGCTATCGGACACAGGAAAGGCATCCTCGATGAACTTCGCGCTGATCTTGTTTGTGCTGCTGGTCGTCACCGGCATCGTGACCTGGATCGATCGACAGTTTCTCGCGAAGACCCGCAACGCCAGGTCGAGCGAAGACTCCGCTGCGATGCGAACCGCTCTGGCGCGAAAAGGCGGTGAGACCGATCGGGAGTTCACCGCGCGGAGCGAAGCGGCGCAGGAAGCGCTGGCAAAGCGCTATCGCGAGCCCTGGTGGGTGGAGTACTCCAAGAGTTTCTTTCCGGTGATTCTGATCGTTTTCCTGTTGCGTTCGTTTCTGGTCGAGCCGTTCAAGATCCCCTCCGGCTCGATGCTTCCGACGCTGATCGTGGGCGATTTCATCCTGGTGAACAAATTCACTTACGGGATCCGGTTGCCGATCGTGAATCAGAAGGTGCTCGATATCGGACAGCCTGCGCGCGGGGACGTGATCGTATTCCGCTATCCGCGCGACACCAGCGTCGACTACATCAAGCGCGTCGTCGGATTGCCCGGCGATCAGATCGCCTACATCAACAAGCGCCTGACCATCAACGGCACGGAGGTCAAGCGCGAGGCCGCGGGCGATTTCTCAAATCGCAAGCAGGTGACCTTCCTCAAGCAGTACCGGGAAACGCTGAGTGACAAATCGCACTTGCTGTTGATCGAAGATGACGCACCGCCGCTGCTGGGACCGGGGGAACAGTTTCCGCACCGTGAAAAGTGCAATTACTCCCGGGAAGGCGTCACATGTACCGTTCCGCCTGGCCACTACTTCGTGATGGGTGACAACCGTGACAACAGCCAGGACAGTCGCGTCTGGGGGTTCGTTCCGGATGAGAACATCGTGGGTAGGGCGTTCTTCATCTGGTTCAATTTCGGGGAGCTCAGCCGATTCGGCGGCTTCCAATGAATCGCTGACGCGGTTGCTCGCAGGCCGCTCGGCGGTGATCTCCTGAGAGCGCAACCATGCTCCGAGCAACTCGCACCAAGCAGGCCGGTATCACCCTGGTCGGACTCGTAATCATTCTTTTTCTGCTCGCCCTGGCAGTGGCGTTCGGATTCAAGATCACGCCGGCGTGGGTGGAATATTTCGGCGTCAAGAAGGCGGTCAGCTCGATGGCCGCGAACGGCGATCTGACCAAGACCCCGCCAGAGATCCGAAATGCCTTCGATCGTCATGCCGAGGTCGGGTACATCGCGGCGATCACCGGCAAGGACCTCGAGCTCACCAAGACCGGCAATGGCTACGACGTGTCGTTCTCGTACCGCAAAGAAGTGCCGGTCGTTGCCAACATGAGCGTGGTCTTCGATTTCACCGGCAACGCGGGCAAGGGCGGGGGCGGCGGCAAGCGTCGCGTCGAGTAGTGCTCTTGTACAGGCTTCCGGCCGCTTGACTTCGATCAAAGACGACTCGGCACGGTCGACGGACTGAACCGCTAGCGGCCCCCGCCGTGGCGAGCGAGGGCACTAGAATGGCGGGATGCCGCATGACCACGCCGCCCGCCTTGCCGAACTGCAATCCAGCCTTTCGTATCAATTCGCCGATACGGCGCTGCTGCGCCAGGCGCTGACCCATCGAAGCTTCGGGTCCCCGCACAACGAGCGGCTCGAGTTCCTCGGTGATGGCGTACTCAATTGCATCGTCGCTGCCGAGCTGTTCACCCGCTACCCGAAGCTGCGCGAAGGCGAACTCTCGCGGTTGCGCGCCAAGCTGGTTCGAGAGCAAAGCCTGCACGAGGTGGCGCAGGCACTGGACCTCGGTGCGCTGCTTCGCCTTGGTGAAGGGGAACTGAAGAGTGGCGGGTTCCGCCGGCCCTCGATCCTGGCCGATGCCCTCGAGGCGTTGATCGGGGCGATCTTCCTCGAGTCGGGATTCGAGGCTGCGCGTCACGCGGTGGTGCACCAGTTCGAGCTGCAGTTCGCCGGCCTCGCGGAGCTGGCACAAGACAAGGATCCGAAGACGGCGCTGCAGGAATATCTGCAGGGCAGGCGCATGCCTCTGCCGATCTACGAAGTCATCATGATTCATGGCGCGGCGCACGACCAGACGTTCGAGGTTCGCTGCACAATCGAGGGTCTATCGGTCGAGACGATCGGTGTCGGGTCGAGCCGGCGAACGGCCGAACAGGCGGCAGCGCGCGCGGCGCTGGCCAGAGCCGGCTGATGACCACACGCTGCGGAATCGTCGCGATCGTCGGCCGGCCTAACGTGGGCAAGTCGACGCTGCTTAATCGCCTGGTCGGCGCCAAGCTCAGCATCACTTCTTCCAAGCCGCAGACGACGCGACACACGATTCGCGGCATTCGTACCGATGGCGGCACCCAGTTCGTTTTCGTCGACACGCCAGGATTTCAGACGCGTCACGGCGGCGCGCTCAACCGGTCTCTTAACCAAGCTGTCAAGCGTGCGCTTGCCGACGTCGACGTTGTCGTTCATGTGGTCGCCGCCGGGGAGATCACGGACGAGGACCGAGTAGTGGCTCGCGCGCTCGGCGATGCTCGAAACGTCGTGTTGGGCGTGAGCAAGGCCGACCGGGTTGCCGATCCGGCGAAGATGCTGCCGTATCTGCGCCGGATCGCCGAAGCGTTCCCTGATCGAGAGATCGTTCCGTTCAGTGCCAAGACAAGCGCCAATACCAGCGAGCTGTTGCGCGTTATCGAGCGGCTGCTGCCAGAGCAGCCGTTCATGCACGACGCCGAAGCGATGACCGACCGAGACGAGCGCTTCTTCGCCGCGGAGATGATTCGCGAGAAGCTGTTCCGGTCGATGCACGAGGAGATACCGTACGGCGCTGCGGTGGCGATCGACTCGTTCAAGCAGGACGGCGCGCTGCGCCGGATCGCCGCGACGATATTTGTCGACAAGGCCAGCCACAAATCGATGATCGTCGGTGACAAAGGCGAGCGCCTGAAGGGCATCGCCACGGCCGCGCGCCGCGACATGGAGAAGCTGTTCGGCGGGAAGGTGTTTCTCGAGGTGTGGGTGAAGCCGCGACCCGGATGGGCCGAGCGAGCCGGCGAGCTGAAGCGCCTGGGAATCGAATAGGACATGGCCGAGCGACAACGTGCCGATGATCAGCTCGGTTTCGTGCTGCACAGCTATCCGTTTTCCGAGACGAGCCTCATCGTCGAGACGTTCACGCGTGCATACGGCCGGATCGTGCTGCTCGCCAAGGGGGCTCGCCGTCCACGGAGCGCCATCCGGGGCCTGCTTGGCGCATTCCAGCTGCTCGCGCTGTCGTGGTCGGGGCGAGGTGAGGTCAAGACGTTGATGCGGGCCGAGTGGCTGGGCGGGCATCGGGCGTTGCAGGGCGAGGCGCTGCTATGCGGGTTCTATCTGAACGAGTTGCTGTTGCGACTGATCGCGCGCGACGATCCGCACGAGACGCTGTTCGATCACTACTCGCGTGCGATCGAGCGCCTGGCCGAAGGCAGGCCATCCGGACCTTGCCTGCGCTGGTTCGAGAAGCGGCTGCTGCTCGAGCTGGGCTACGCGATGCGGTTGCGCTCGACCCGTTCCGGCGAGGAGATCCGGCCCGAGGCTCTCTATACTTACGCGCCCGAGGAAGGGGCTTCGGTGGCCCAAGCGAGCGAGGACGGGCTATGCATTCACGGCAAGACGCTGATCGATCTGGAGGGCGACGATTATGCCGATCCGCGCTCCCAGAACGAGGCCAAGCAGCTCATGCGCATGCTGATCAACCATCGCCTGGAACATCGCCCGATGCTGACCCGTCAGGTCTTTCGCGATCTGCAGAATCTTTAGAGGATCGCCGCTGATGCTGTCACTCATGCCCGATCGATACATCCGGCGCGATCGCGTTCATCCTTTGTGCCGATTTCTCCGTCCGGCGCTGCCAGTTCGATGATCGTCGGCATCGGCACCGATCTGTGCGAAGTGGACCGCATCGCCCGAGCGATCGAGCGACACGGCGACCGTTTCGCGCAGCGCGTGTTGGTCGAGGCTGAATTCCGGCGCTATCTCAAGCACGCCAATCGCGCTGGATACGTCGCGAAGCGCTTCGCCGCGAAAGAAGCGCTGTCCAAGGCCCTCGGCGTGGGAATCCGTGCGCCGATGAACTGGCACAACGTCGGCGTGTTGAATCGATCCTCGGGCGCGCCATACTTCGACCTGTCCGAGGCGCTGCAGGCTTTCGTGGAACGGCGCGGCGTTCGCAATATCCACCTCACCATCACTGACGAGCGCTCGATGGCATGCGCATTCGTCGTGCTCGAAGGAGATGTCGTTGGCTAGCGTGCTGAGACCCCTCGATCTGTCGCTTGGGCCGGTGATGATCGATATTGCCGGACTGTCCCTGGAATCGAGTGAGCGCGAGATGTTGCGGCACCCGCTCGTCGGGGGCGTGATTCTCTTTGCCCGAAATTTCGAATCGCCCCGGCAGCTGCGCGCACTCACCGATGAGATCCATGGCATTCGCACGCCAAAGCTGCTGATAGCGGTCGACCACGAGGGCGGACGAGTGCAACGCTTCACCGTGGGGTTCACTCGCATACCGCCGATGCGCACGCTCGGGGCGCTACATGAACGCTCACCGGGTCGCGCCGAAGCCGCTGCGCACGCCGCGGGAACGATCATCGCAAGCGAGCTGCGCGCCCACGGCGTGGATATGACCTTCGCGCCGGTGCTCGACATCGATTTCGGTGGATCGAGCGTGGTGGGCGATCGCGCGTTTCATGCGGATCCACGGGTGGTGGCGGTGCTGGCTGGTCAGCTGGTGGCCGGTATGCGCGCGGCGGGCATGGGCGCTGTGGGCAAGCATTTCCCGGGACACGGCTATGTTCGCGCCGACTCACACCACGAAGTGCCGATCGACGACCGCCCGCTGCGCACGATCTGGGAGCAGGACCTCGCTCCCTATCGATCCACCATCCCTGCAGGCCTGGCGGCGGTCATGCCGGCACACGTGATCTATCGCCAATTCGACTCGCAGCCGGCGGGATTCTCCGCACGCTGGCTGCAAGACGTGCTGCGCGGCGAGCTGGGCTTTCGAGGCATGGTGTTCAGCGACGACCTGTCGATGGAAGGCGCATCGGTCGCCGGGGGGCCAGTCGATCGGGCCCGTGCTGCGTTGACGGCAGGATGCGACGTGGTGCTCGTCTGCAATGCACCCAAGGCGGCGCAGACCGTGCTCGATGGTCTGGGCGAGGCGAAGCTCGATCCGTCGCGGGTGGCGCTCGTGCGGCCGCAGGCAGGAACGCGTCGGGGAAGGGGATCAACCGACGACTACGCGGTGGCCCGACGGGTGTTCGCGCAATCCTTCGTTGTTTGAAGTCCTGCGCACGCTACGCTCGACACGCGCACGGATACCGATCGGGTCGCGCAGCGCTTCCCGATCGACCGTTCCACCCTTGGTGCCGGGTCAGGCGCGCTCGATGTACGAGCCGTCGTTGGTGTTGACCTTGATCTTCTCGCCGGTCTCGATGAATGGCGGAACCATCACGGTGATGCCGGTTTCCATCTTCGCGGGCTTGAACGAGGTGGTGACCGTGGAATTGCGGATGTTCGGATCGGTCTCGGTGACAGCGAGCACGACGCTCGGTGGCAGTTCGACGCCGATCGGGCGCTCGTTGTAGAAATTGATCTGGATGTCGGTGTTGGGCAGCAGATACCCGGCTTGCCCTTCGAGCTGATCGGCGTTGAGCGTCATCTGATCGTACGTGTCTTTGTCCATGAACACGTAGCCCTCGCCATCCTGGTACAGGAACTGCATTTCGCGCGGCTCGACGAACGCGCGCTCGACCTTGTCTTCAGTGCGGATGCGCTGGTTGGTCTTGGTGCCGCTCTCGATATCCTTCATCTCGACCTGCATGAACGCGCCGCCGCGTCCACCGACATGCACGTGATAGGATTTCAAGACCCGCCAGACGCGCTTGTCCCACTCGAGCAGGTTTCCGACACGAATTTCCGTCGCGAGAACTTTCGCCATGACAATCGTCCAATCAAACTAGGGGAACCGGCCGGCACCGCATGGGGTTTCGGCCGAACGCGAATCGATCCGGAAGCGAATCGACAAGGAATCAAGAAAAGCCGGCGATTTTACCGCAAGGTGCGTGCGAGTTGCCGTTGAAGCGATTTGGATCGGTGACGCATCGAGGCGGCACCAGCGGTCCTTCGATCGGGCGGCAATAGCGCGGCAAGCGGCGCCGATACCCGAGATGGCAAGCGACTTCGACAGTGCCAGCCTGATTGCCACCCTGCCCAACCTGCCGGGCGTCTACCGCATGCTGGGTGCGCACGGCGAAGTGCTCTACGTTGGCAAGGCGCGCGATCTCAAGAAGCGCGTCAGCTCCTACTTCCAGAAGAGCGATCAGGGCCCGCGCACGCGGATGATGCTCACGCAGGTGGCTGCCGTTGAACTGACCGTCACGCGATCCGAGGGTGAGGCACTCATCCTCGAGAACAACCTGATCAAGTCGCTGAACCCGCGCTACAACATCCTGTTTCGCGACGACAAGTCGTATCCCTACCTGGAGATCACCGGACAGTCGTTCCCGCGGATCGGTTTTCACCGCGGCCCGCTGGATGCCGAGAACGCGTATTTCGGTCCGTATCCGAGCGCGTGGGCAGTACGCGAGAGCATCCAACTGTTGCAGAAGGCGTTCCGGCTACGCACCTGCGAGGATTCGGTCTTCGAGAATCGCTCGCGCCCATGCCTGCTGCATCAGATTCGCCGCTGTTCGGGGCCGTGTGTGGAATTGATCTCGAAGGAGTCCTACGCCACCGACGTGCACAACGCCAAGCTGTTTCTGCGCGGCAAGGAAGACGACGTGGTCAAGGCGCTGAGCGAGCGCATGCAGGCGGCCTCGGACCGGCTGGAGTTCGAAGAGGCCGCAGTGTTCCGTGACCAGATCAAGACGCTCTCTCGCATGCAGGAGCGCCAATTCGTCGATACCGCGATCGCGCTCGATGCCGACGCCATCGCGTGCGCGCGCGAGGGCGGGATGACGTGCGTGAACCTGGTCATGGTGCGCAATGGCCGGTACCTCGGCGACAAGAGCTTCTTTCCGCAACACGCCGAGGAGCACGCCTTGAGGGACGTCGCGGAGGCCTTCATTGCGCAGCACTACACCCGCGCGCCGGTGCCCGGATTGCTGCTCACCAGCGAAGAGATTGATGTCGATGAGATCGGCCCTGCGCTCAGTGAACAGTGCGGCCGTGCTGTGCAGATCTCTTCACGGCCCACCGCTGAGCGCCGCGTCTGGCTGGAAATGGCGGCACGCAACGCGGCGCTGGCGCTGCAGCAGCGGTTGCGCGAGAACTCGACCCAGCAGGATCGGATCGAGGCGTTGCGCGACGCATTCGGTTTGCCCGAGTCGGCGCAACGCATCGAGTGCTTCGACGTCAGCCATACCCAGGGCGAGGCGACAGTCGCCTCCTGTGTCGTCTATGATCGGCTGTCCATGCGCAACAGCGAATATCGCCGTTACAACATCACCGGCATCGAGCCTGGCGACGACTATGCCGCCATGCGTCAGGCGCTGACGCGCCGCTACGAACGCATCTCGCGGGAAGACGGCGTGATGCCCGATCTGATCCTGATCGACGGCGGAAAGGGGCAGGTGAGTGCGGCGACGGAGGCGCTGTCCGAACTGGGCATGGCCGACGTTGCGCTGCTTGGTGTCGCGAAGGGGCCGGAACGCAAGGCCGGTATGGAGGAGATCATCATGCCGGGTGCGGCGCAGGCGATGGTACTGGGCGCGGACGCGCCCGCATTGCATCTGATCCAGCAGATCCGCGACGAAGCGCATCGGTTCGCTATCACCGGCCATCGCGCGCGCCGCGGCAAGGCGCGCAGCACCTCGTCACTCGAGGAGATCCCGGGCGTAGGCGCGAAACGGCGGCGGCAGTTGCTCGAGCGATTCGGCGGGTTGCGCGGACTGTCGGCCGCCAGCGTCGAGGACCTCGCGCAGGTTACGGGCATCAGCCGCAAACTCGCCGAACGGATCTATCACACGCTGCACTGAGTCGCGATCGTGTTCAATCTACCCAACGCACTGACCTGGCTGCGGATCATCATGATCCCGCTGATCGTCGGCGTGTATTACCTGCCCGACACCTGGCTAACGCCGTTCGGCAAGAACGTGGCGTCGACGGTATTGTTCATCGGCGCGGCGCTCACCGATTGGGCCGACGGCTATCTGGCGCGCAAGCTCAATCAGACCTCCGCCTTCGGTGCGTTTCTCGATCCGGTGGCCGACAAGCTGATGGTTGCCGCTGCGCTCATCGTGCTCGTGCAACTGTCGCGCGCCGAAGGCTGGGTCGCGATGATCATCATCGGCCGCGAAATCGCGATCTCGGCATTGCGCGAATGGATGGCGAAGCTAGGACGGAGCCGTAACGTCGCGGTGAACATGTTGGGCAAGCTCAAGACCGTGGCGCAGATGGTCGCGATCCCGATGCTGCTGTACCACGCGCCCATCGTCCCGGGCCTGTCGACGCAGGTAGCAGGCCAATGGCTGCTGTACCTGGCGGCCGTGCTCACGCTTGCCTCGATGTTCTATTACCTGAAACTGGCCTTGCCTGGGCTGCGAAGCCCTTGATTTTCCGGAGATTCGGTCAGCCGATCGGCCCGGGAGGCCCTTGTCGGCAGAGAACGCGCGCGGCTATAATCGCGCCTCGCTTGCGGGAATAGCTCAGTTGGTAGAGCGCAACCTTGCCAAGGTTGAGGTCGCGAGTTCGAGACTCGTTTCCCGCTCCAGAATTCCTCGAACGGAAGGCGCGCAACGCATCAGAGCCTTCCGTTTTTAGTTTTCCGATCGAAAAAAGATCAGCGCGCGCGGCAACGGTGTGCGCAAGCTAGCAAGTCGGGTCGCGGTGCAACGCCGTGGCCGCAGCGGGCGGGGTGGCAGAGTGGTCATGCAGCGGCCTGCAAAGCCGTCTACGCCGGTTCG
>CADEDU010000082.1 GCA_902826155.1 uncultured beta proteobacterium | reverse complement strand
CGACGATGCGATTCCAGGCGGCCTGTTGTTCGTCATCCCACAGTCCGGCGCAGCCCGGCGTGATGCGCGCATCGGGTGCCACGCAAGTCATCTCGGTGAACAACAAGCCCGCCCCGCCAAGCGCTCGCGCGCCCAGATGGACGAGGTAGAAATCGTCGGGCAGCCCGTTCGTGCACGAATACATCGCCATCGGCGACATCATCACGCGGTTAGGCACGGTCAGCCCGCGCAGCCTGAAAGGTGTGAACATCGGTGGCATGGCGTGATCGGCCATACCGGCGCTTCTGGCCACCCAGCGCTCTACACTTTGCGCGTAGCCGGCGTCGCGCACCTTGAGATTGTCGTGGCCGATGCGCTGGCTGCCAGTGAGCAGCGTGTACGTGAACTGCTCTGGTTCCATGTGCACGTAGCGCTTCACGTTCTCGAACCATTCCATGCGATTGCGCGCGGAGCTCTGCAACCGCAAGGCCTCGACCTCGCGCTCGGCCTGATAAGCGACCAGCGCCTTCTCCACCAGCGCGCGGCGATCGTCGCCTGCCGGGGGCAACGCCGAGAGCACGCGCGACAAGGCGATCGCGTCTTCCATCGCAAGCTTGGTACCCGAGCCGATCGAGAAATGCGCGGTATGCGCCGCATCGCCGATCAGCACGATGTTCTTGTGGTGCCAGGTGCGGCACAGCACCCGCGGAAACTTGATCCACATCGCGCTGCCGCGCAGATGGCGCGCGTTGGACATCAGCTTGTGCCCGTCGAGCATGTCGGCGAACAACCGCTCGCACAGTGCGATCGATTCGTCCTGCTCCATCTGGTCGATGCCATGCTTGAGCCAGACTTCCTCGGGCGTCTCGACGATGAACGTGGAGTGCTCCTCGTCGAAGCGGTACGCATGCAACGCGAACCAGCCGTGCTCGGTTTCCTTGAACGCGAAGGTGAATGCATCGAGCAGCTTCTTGGTGCCCAGCCAGATGAAGCGGCACTTGCGCATGTCGACGTCGGGGTTGAACTGCGCTTCGTACTTGCGCCGGGTCGCACTGTTGATGCCGTCGGCGGCAACCACCAGGTCGTACTCACGGCTCAGATCGTCGACGTCCTTGACGTCCTGACCGTAGCGCAGCTCGACCCCGAGCTGCTCGGCACGCGCCGAGAGAATCTGCAGCAGGCGCACGCGCGCGATGCCGCAAAAGCCGTGGCCGCCTGAAGTGATCTTGCGGCCGCGGAAATACGTGTCGATGTCGTCCCAGTGGCGGAACATCGAGATGATCTGGCGATGGCTTTCCGGATCGGCCGCCGCAAACCCGCCGAGCGTCGCATCGGAGAACACCACGCCCCAGCCGAACGTGTCCGTCGGGAGATTACGTTCGAACACCGCGATTTCGGCGGACGGATTGGCCTTCTTGTAGAGAATGGAAAAGTACAGGCCGCCTGGTCCTCCACCAAGTACTGCGATCCTCATCGTCTGAATCCTCGCTGCTCGCCGATTGGGTTGCCCGTGATACAAGTCGATTCTACGATCGATCAACCTCGTTTCGGCAGCCCATGAGCAACGACATCCTCGTCACCGGCGCGGGCGGCTTCATCGGCCGGTATCTGATTGCCGCACTGCTGCGTTCTGGACAAGGCATCGACGCTGAAGGACGCACGTTCAAGTTCGACCGACTGATCGCGACCGATCGCGCCGGACTCGATGCGCTGGGACAGGATGCACGCCTGACCTGCATGCTGGGCGACATCGGTGATCGCGAGATGATCACGCGCTTGGTCATGCCTGCAACACGCCTCGTGTTCCATCTGGCAGGCGTCGTGAGCGGCGCTGCCGAAGCCGACTTCGACGCTGGCATGTGCGTGAACTTCGACGGTACGAGGCTGCTGCTCGAGGCCTGCCGTGCGCAACCAAACCGGATCCGCCTGGTGTTTTCCAGTTCGATTGCGGTGTACGGCGTGCCGGTGCCGGCGCTGATCGACGATGCGACGCCGCTGCAACCCACGCTGTCTTATGGCTCGCAGAAAGTCGCTTGCGAATACCTTCTCAACGACTACGCGCGGCGCAATTTCGTCGATGCGCGCGCGATCCGCTTTCCCGGCGTCGTGGTGCGCCCGCCCGCACCGAACGGCGCACTATCGGCGTTCAACAGCGACATCATTCGCGAGCCGATCGCGGGGCGTTCGATGACATGCCCGGTCTCGCAAGGAGCAAGGATCTGGGTGCAATCGATCGACGTTGCCGTCGACAATCTGCTGCACGCGGCGCACATGCCATCCGATGCATGGGGATACGCGCGCGCCGTCACGCTGCCTGCAGTGCCGGTGACCATCGCCGGGATCCTCGATGCGATCGGCCGCGTGACAGGCAAAGACGCGTGGCAACACGTGCGCTTCGAGCCGAATCCGGAAGTCGAACCGATGTTCGGCCGCTTGCCTGCGCAACATCCGGCGGCGCGCGCGCGTGCGATGGGGTTTCAGTACGATGCGTCGATCGACGCGCTCATCGAGCGATACGTGGCATCGCAGCGTTGAACGCGGAAGCTGTTCGCGGGGTACAACCAGCAAGCGCATGACCCAATCGGCCGCGCTCAGCCCTTACCTGCCACCTTCAGGACCGAGGGCAGCCACAGCGAGATCGCCGGAAAGGCGATCAGGATCGCCAGCCGGATCACGTCGGCAATCACGAAGGGCGTGACGCCGCGAAACAGCGTCGGCGTGGAGATGTGCGGCAACAAGGAGTTGAGCACGAACAGATTCATGCCCACCGGCGGACTGATCAAGCCGATCTCGACCACCACCACCACCAGAATGCCGAACCACACCGGATCGAATCCCAGGCCGGTCACGATCGGAAAGAACAGCGGCACGGTGAGCAGGATCATCGACAGCTCTTCCATGGCCGTGCCGAGGATCACGTAGACCGCGCAGATCGCGACGATCACCATCATCGGATGGATCTCGAACTGCTGCACGAAGTTCTTCAGATCGGTGGGCATGCTGGTGAAGTTGATGTAGTTGGCGAACACCAGCGCGCCGATCAGGATCGTGAACAGCATCGAAGTGGTACGTGCCGACTCGACCAGCACATCGAACAGGATGCGCCAGGAGAGCGCCCGGCGCACCCAGGCGAACAGGAACGCGCCGAACGCACCGATGCCCGCGCCCTCGGTGGCGGTAAAAATGCCGCCGTAGATGCCACCGATCGACACTGCAAACAGCGCGACCACGCCCCAGATGTCTTTGAGTGCCGCGAGACGCTCGGCCCAGCTCGAGCGCGGCCCGGGCGGACCAGCCTTCGGATCACGCCACACCACGTACTGGACCGCCAGACATAGCAGCACCGCCGCAAGCACGCCCGGGATGGCGCCTGCAGCGAACAGCTTGCCGATGTTGGTCTCGGTGAGAATGCCGTAGATGACCATGATGGTCGACGGCGGAATCAGAATGCCGAGTGTGCCGCCAGCGGCGATCGCGCTCGCGGCGAGCTTGTCGGAGTACCCCAGCCGCTTCATCGGCGGATAAGCCACGCGCGCCATGGTTGCCGCCGTGGCGATCGACGATCCGCAGATCGCGCCGAACCCCGCGCACGCAACGATCGACGACATTGCCAGTCCGCCGCGCAGATGCCCGATGAAGGTGTACGCCGCGCGAAACAGCTCATGCGACATGCCGGCCTTGGCGACGAAATTGCCCATCAGGATGAACAGCGGCACCACTGACAGCTCGTAGTTGATGCCGGCCGCGAACGTGGTGAGGGCCAGTTGCTCGAGTGCCGGACTCACGCCGCGTTTCAACGCGAACCCGACCACGCCGACGATCAGCATGGCGAACGCGATCGGCACGCGCGCGAACGCCATCGCCAGCAGCACGGCAAACGCGATCAGGGTTTCGGTCATTCTTGTTGGGCGTCGATCGTTGGGCGTCGCGGGCTACGTGACCTGCTGTACTTCGCGCCGACGCCGCGTGCCGCGCAGATAACCCCAGAAATTGACCAGACAGGCGAGCGCCGCCAGCCCCGCCATGACGGCGAACACACGCGCGAACGGCCCGTGCGGAATGTGCAGCGTCATCGTGACTTCACGATTCTTTTCGTGCTCGATGCCCAGTTGCCACAGCCGCCAGCCGATGTAGGCAAGCGTGGTCGCGCTCACCAGGGTGACGATCGTCTGCTGCCAGCGCACCCAGGTTGCGGGAATGAAATGGTCGAACACATCGATGGTCACGTGCTCCTCGCGCGCGGTGACCAGCGGCAACGCGCAGAAGATGAGCATGCCCATCATGAACTCGGTGATTTCGTAGCCGCCGTACAGCGGTTTGGTCAGCAACTTGCGACCGAACACGTCGATGAAAGTGACGACCATCATCGAGAACAGCACGCTGGCTGCCACGATCGCCAACACCCAGTTCGTCCAGGCGCCCAGGCGGCCCGGAAACAGCGCACCGGAAACGCTCGCGGCGGGAGGCAGCCCCCCGCCTGCGCGCGCGATTCCTGCTTCCCCCTCTTGGCCCCGCGGTGCGCCCGCGGGGGACGGCTCAGCCATTATTTCTTCTCGGCAGCGGCCTTGGCGACTTCGGCCCGGAACGACTTGATGACCTCAGCGCCCTTGAGCCCCATCTTGTCGAGCTTGCCGGCGTAGTCGGCTTCCATCTTGTCGGTGAGTTTCTTCAGCTCCGCAACGAAGGCCGGCGAGACTTCCTGAATCTTGCCGCCGGCGGCCTTCATGGCGTCGATGCCTTCCTTGTCGGCGCGATCCCAGCCAGCTCCGGCCATGCGCGCAAACGCTTCGCCGGACAAGCCGGTGATTGCGTCCTGATCTTCCTTGGCCATCTTTGCCCACTTGTCCTTGTTGATCGCGAACCAGAACGAGGAGCTGTACAGGCCGCCCTTCACGAACGTCGTGTTGGGCACCAGATTGGCGATGTTGAAGCTCTTCAGCGACTCGGTCGGGAACATGATGCCGTCGGCAATGCCCGCGGACAGAATCTCGTAGCTCTTGGGCGCCGGCTGCGTGATCACCACACCGCCGAACGCTTCCACGATCGCCTTGGGCACGTCGCCGCCGACGCGGATCTTCTGTCCCTTGAGGTCGTCGGGGTTCATGATCATCTTCTTGGAGTGATGCATCAGCCCCGGACCGTGCGTCATCACGCCGAGCAGTTGCACATCCTTGTGGATGCCGACTTTCTCGATGTGCGCCTTGTGCGTGCGCCACAACGCCACGCCGTTATGCACTGCCGTCTCACCGAGCTGCGGCAGTTCGGCGATCAGATACGGCATGAACCGCTCGGGCTGATAGCCGTAGGTCGCATACGCGGCATCGACCTGGCCCTTGACCACGGCGTCGTAGTGCTGATTCGGCAGGCCGATCGGTTTGGCCAGGATGCGGAACTTGACGCGTCCCTTGGTGGCCTTCTCGACTTCGGCGCCCCAGGGTTCGAACACGTACTTGTTGATCGGGTGGTTAGGCGCCACCCAGGTCGAAAACGTGATCTCGGTTTGCGCGAACGCGCCCGGCGCGATTGCTGCAAGCGCAGCAACAGCCAACCCGCTTACGGCTTTACGCATTGGAATCCTCCAAAGGCTGTGGAACAAGGTCTCGACGACGCGGCTTTTGGGTCGCCGCTGCCTGGGTAGCGAGGGTCGGTATAGTAACGTTTCCCCTTGCCGTTGGCCGACATCGATGAGCGGTGTCATCGCCGATGCGCAGCGCTCCAAACCCACCTCATGGAAACCAGCAAAGACGCCATCCAGCAATCCACCCGTGAGCAGATGCGCCGTTGGCTTGCAGTGCCGCAATGGACCGCCCAACAACGTCTGGCAATCGCCCTGCGGATCCTGGCGCAGGAGGGTCACGTGTCGGGGCTTGCCGGACAAGCCACCGTCCGCGCGGCCGACGGGGGCTACTGGACCCTGCCTCTAGGCAAAGGGTTCGATGAAGCCACGGCGGCGAACCTGATTCGCGTCGACGAGAACCTCAGGCTGCTCCAAGGCGAGGGCATGGCCAATCCGGCGGTGCGGTTTCACGTCTGGATCTACCGGCGCCGGCCCGAGGTCAATGCGGTGGTGCATACGCATCCACCGTACTGCAACGCGCTGTCGATGATCGGCCAGCCGCTGGTGGTCTCGCACATGGACAGCGCGATGCTGTACGAAGACTGCGCCTATTTGGCGCAATGGCCCGGCGTGCCGGTGGCCGACTACGAGGGCGAGCTGATTTCCGGTGCGCTGGGCACCCGAAAAACCATCCTGCTCGCGCACCACGGGCAGCTGGCCACGGGCGTGTCGATCGAAGAAGCGACCTATCTCGCCGTCCACCTGGAACGTGCCGCGCGCATGCAGGTGCTGGCGATGAGCGCCGGCACGATCAAACCGGTCGAACCCGAGCATGCCCGCGGCGCGCGCGAGTTCCTGCAGCAGCCTGAGATCGTCAACGCCACCTTCCATCACTTCGCGCGACAGGTACTGCGCGAAGGCGATGGCTGTCTGCGCTGATGGGTGCGCGATGAGCAAATTGAAGCCGCGCTCGCACATCACGGTCGAGGGCCTGGACCGGATTCCGCATCGCACCTTCCTGCACGCGATGGGTCTGGACGACGCCGCGATCGCCAAACCCTTCGTGGGCGTAATGAGCACGCACGGCGAGAACACGCCCTGTTCGCTCTCGCTGCGTCCGCAGGCCGAGGCCGCAAAGACCGGCGTGTGGGCGGCAGGCGGAACGCCGTTCGAGTTCACGACGATTTCGGTGTCCGATGGCGTATCGATGAACCATCGCGGCATGCGCATGAGCCTCATATCGCGCGAGCTGATCGCCGATTCGATCGAGGCAGTGGTCCGCGGTCACGCCTACGACGCGCTGATCGGCTTCGCCGGCTGCGATAAGACACTGCCCGGAATCATGATGGCCATGGTGCGCCTCAACATTCCGAGCGTATTCATGTACGGCGGGGCGATGCTGCCGGGGCAATGGCGCGGCAAGCCGGTGAGCGCGGTCAACGCCTACGAAGGTGTCGGCGCCAACTACGCCGGCACGATGAGCGAAGCCGATCTGCTGTCGATGGCGCAAGCGTGTTCGCCCACGATCGGATCATGCCCAGGGCAGTTCACTGCCAACACGATGGCGATGGTCTCCGAAGTGTTGGGGCTCGCATTGCCCGGCTCGGCGATGTTGCCTGCGGTGTATTCCGAGCGGATCGCGATGGCGCGCGTTGCGGGCGAAGTGGTGCTGAAGATGCTGAAGAACGGCGGCCCGCTGCCGCGTGAGTTGGTCACGCGCAAGTCGTTGGAAAACGCTGCCGCGTGCGTAGCCGCGACGGGCGGGTCGACCAACGCCGGCTTGCACCTGCCCGCCATGGCCCACGAGGCGGGCATCCGTTTCACGCTCGATGACGTGGCTGAAGTGTTCGCGCGTACGCCGCTGGTGGCCGATCTGCAACCCGGCGGCAAGTATCTCGCCCGCGAGCTGCACTACGCCGGCGGTGTCACAGCAGTGCTCAAATCGCTGTTCGACGGCGGCTACCTGCATGGCGACGCGCTCACACTCGCCGGCACGACACTCGCTGAAGCAATGCGAAGCGCGCCGCCACCCGACGGCGATGTCGTGCACACGCATCGCGCACCGCTACATCCCACCGGTGGCGTCGTCGTCCTCAAGGGAAACCTGTGTCCTGACGGCGCGCTCATCAAGATCGCCGGACTCAAATCGCTCGTGTTCGACGGCCGCGCGCGCGTGTTCGAGTGCGAGGAGGACTGCACCGAAGCCGTCCGCCAGCGCACCTATCGAGCAGGCGACGTGCTGATCATCCGCAACGAAGGGCCGAAAGGCGGCCCCGGCATGCGCGAGATGTTGGGCACCACCGCGCTCATCTACGGACAGGGCATGGGTGAGCAGGTCGCGCTGCTCACCGACGGACGCTTCTCCGGCGCCACGCGCGGCATGTGCATCGGCTACGCGTGCCCTGAAGCAGCAGCGGGTGGGCCGATCGCGCTGGTGCAAGACGGCGATCGCATCCGCATCGACTGCGAAGCGCGAACGATCGATCTGATTGTCGATGAAGCCGAACTCGCACGACGCCGCGCCGCGTGGAAGCCGCAACAAGCCGAACGACTAGCGGGCGTGCTGGAGAAGTACGCCAAGCTCGTCGGCCCGGCGAACCTCGGCGCCGTAACGCATGGCGGGGCGGTGGAGTGGCCGCAGGGGTAGCAAGCGCCGAAAAGCACAGGAAACTCTGCAATCCGGGATTGGGTCGTGCGGAGTTCCCTACCAGACCAACGTGATCACCGACTAGAGACGCATATGCCAACCCCCACTCTCGGCTACCTCGGCCTCGGCCTGATGGGCATGCCGATGACGCTGAATCTGCTCAAAGCCGGCCACACGGTGCATGTGTGGAACCGCAGCGCGGCGAAGTTGAAGCCCGCGCTCGATCAGGGCGCGCTCGCCTGCGCATCGCCGAAGGAAGTCGCCGACAACTCCGACGTGGTGCTGATGTGTCTGTTCGACACGCAGGCGGTCGAGGAAATCGTGTTCGGCCCGCAAGGCATTGCGAGCGGCAAGCGGTTCAAGACCTTGGTGGACCACGCCAGCATCCGGCCCGATGCAACGCGCGAGTTCGCGGCCCGCTTGAAGCAGACGTGTGGCGCCGACTGGGTCGATGCACCGGTATCGGGGGGCGTCGGCGGCGCTACGGCCGGCACGCTGGCGATCATGTGCGGGGGCGACGAAGCAGCGGTGGAGCGCGTGCGGCCGATCCTCGCGGCGTATTCGCCCAACATCACGCGCATGGGTCCCGCGGGCGCCGGGCAGACCACGAAGCTCTGCAATCAGATGCTGGTGGGCTGCAACATCGCCACGATTGCGGAGGTGGTGCGCATGGCGCAAAGCGCGGGCATCGATGCGGGCCTGCTGCCCAAGGCGCTCGGCGGCGGTTGGGCCGACAGCAAGCCGATGCAGACGTTCGTGCCGCGCATGGTCAACGGCTGGGACAAGCCGCTAGGCAGCGCGAATACGTTCCTGAAGGATCTGGAGACTGCTCTCGCGCTGGCGCGATCGGTCGATTCGCCCACGCCGATGACGGCGCTGGCTGCGCAGATCTTCCGCATGAACGATGCGCGCGGCTGGGGTGAAGAAGATCCGGCCAAGCTGCCGGAGCTTTACCGCAAGAAGTAGCTTCGGACAGGGAACGAGCACGGCGCACGCGCCTCAGCATCAGCGGTGCGCAGGCCAGTCGTCGCGCGTTCAGCGATACGTGCGGATCACTCGCACCCGCGCCTGGTTCTCATCGGTGTGCATGTTGCGCAGGCCCTGATCGGTCTCGCATCCGACGCGCCGCTGTTCTTCGCAGCGTTTCTGCAGCGCCGCGCGCTTCTTGGCGGCCGCCTCTTCGGCTGCCTGCTTCTGCGTCGCCGCGCGCTGCCGCGCTTCGAGCGCATGGTCGCGCTTAGGTGCGGCGGTCACAGCGCTTTCGCGTGCGCGATCCTGATGCGACATCGGTCGCGGGCAGTTGCCGTTCGGGCAACCGTCACCCGAGCGCTGCGTGACTTCCTGCTTGGTGGCGTTGCCTTGCAGCGGACGGTCGCCGTAGTGGACGACACCGTTGGCGTCCTTCCACGAGTACACCGACTGCGCCGCGGCCTGCATGGACACGGCCGCAAGTAACGACGCGACCGCGATGGTGACGTGCTTGTTCATGATGGCTCTCCCCGTCGGTCGATCGTAGAGCCATCGCGCCACGAGCACGATGAAGTTTGCCTTTCGCAGTCCCGCCCGCGCCGGTGCGCACGCAATGATTTCTCACCCCCACTCGGGCGGGTGTACAGCAACGTGACCGATTGCCGGTCGACGCTATCGGCCCTGTTCGCTCGCCAGGTGCTTCTCGACCGTGCGCCGCGCGAGGTTCTGTCCCTTGTCGGCCTGCAGATGCACGACGCCGCGGCCGCGATTGCGCTTCATCGTCTCGTGTACCGCCTCGATGGCGACACGATCCTGCTCGAAGATGCCGGCCACGGTCTCGATCAGCTTCTTCGAGAGCGCCTCGTCGTCGCGATGAAACTTGCGAGCGAACGCCCAGAAATACCAGGTCGAATCCTCGCTCTCGGGCGTGATCGCGTTGAGATTGCAGCCTTCGACGCCGCTGCTGCGATTGCCCTCGCGAATGCCCACCCCCGCGGGCGCCACACCAACGTCCAGCACCAGATTCGCCGGCGGCGCGAAGTTGATGATCTGCCAGCGATCGGCATTGACGTCTTTGCCGAGCTTGCGATGCAGCATCGCTTTCCAGAACGGGGCGGGCGAGTGGTCCCAGATGAAACGCTGCACGGTGACGGCATCGTCGCTGTGCGTCACTTCGATCGGGTGTTCCACCACCGCCTGATTACCCAGACTGTCGCGATGGATGTACGCCTCATGCGTGAGATCGAGCAGGTTGTCGCTGATCAACTCGTAATGGCCCTTCACGTAGGTGGTGCCGCCCACCGAGGTCCAGTCGGCGTGCGCGTTGCGCTCGAACATGGCGGGGATCATCGCCGGATCGGCGCCAGCCGCGTCGCCGGGCCACAGCCAGATCCAACCATGACGCTCGACCGTGGGAAACGTGCGCACCTTC
Organism: uncultured beta proteobacterium; assembly: GCA_902826155.1. Next base: position 23,345 of record CADEDU010000082.1, on the reverse strand, counting down.
GCGCCGGGTGGAATGAACTCCTGACCAGGCACCTCGACGCACTGCCCGCTGCCGTCGAAACGCATGCCGTGATAGCCGCAGCGCACAGTGCACTGCTCCATCCAGCCGCGCGACAAGGGCATTTCACGGTGGCAGCAGCGATCTTCCAACGCGACCGCCTTGCCGGTCGCATCGCGAAACAGCACCAGCGGCTGACCGCAGATCGTGCGCGCGAGGATCTTGTCGCCGGCAACCTCGTTGGGCCACGCGCAGACGTACCACGCATTGAGAATGAATGGCATCGATCGCCCCTCCTTTGGCAGTTCGCACCTGAATCGAGTGGAGCACGCTGCGTGCGGCGACGTCAATCCGCTCGGCGTGCGGCGGCGGGGCAGTGCATGCCGGCGACTTGCCGGTTGCAAGGCCTCGATGCGCGGCTACACTAGCGCGCGAGACAAGAACCACCATGAGGAGAACACGATGGGAGATTCCCTGAAGTCCTGGGTCACGGCAGTCGCGGCGGCGTGCACGCTTGCGATCGGCGCTGCGCCTGCAGGTGCGGCTGACCGCGTCAAGATCGGTTTCGTATCCACGCTCTCGGGGCCGGCTGCAGCCATCGGCATCGACGTGCGCGACGGCTTCAATCTGGCGGCCAAGTTGAATGGCGGCAAGCTCGGTGGCCTGCCCGCAGAAGTCACCGTGCTGGACGATGCCGTCAATCCCGACACCGGCCGGCAGGCGGTGGAGCGACTGCTCAAGCGCGATCGCGTCGACATCATGACCGGCATCGTGTTCTCGGCAGTGCTGCTACCGGTGCTGCCGGCGATCCTGGAGTCGCAGACGTTTTATCTCAGCCCCAACACCGGCCCGCAGGACTACGCCGGCGAGAAGTGCAATCCGTATTTCTTCGCGGTCGCCTGGCAGAACGAGGATCTCGCCGCGGCCATGGGCAAGTTCGTTACCGACAAGGGCTTCAAGAACGTGACCCTGATCGCGCCGAACTATCCGGGCGGTCGTGAAACGCTCAACGGCTTCAAGCGCACGTACAAGGGCAAGTTCGAAGAGATCTACACCAAGCTGGGACAACTCGATTACGCCGCGGAGCTGGCCACCATGCGCGCGGCCAAGCCCGACGCACTGTTCGTGTTTCTGCCCGGCGGCATGGGCATCAACTTCGTGAAGCAGTTCGTCGCGAGCGGCCTGTCGAAAGACACCCAGATGTTCGTGCCCGGCTTCAACGCCGACGAAGACATCCTCAAGCCGCTCGGCGAGACGATGCTGGGTACGTTCAACACCAGCCATTGGGCGCACGACCTGGATAACGCAGCGAACAGGAAGTTCGTCGAAGCCTTCCGCAAGGAGTACAACCGCACGCCGACGATGTATGCATCGCAGGGTTACGACACCGCAATGCTGCTCGATGCGGCGATCCGCGACGTCAAAGGCAAGATCGAAGACAAGAAGGCACTACGCCGGGCGCTGGAGGCGGCACGGTTCCAGTCGACCCGCGGCAGCTTCCGCTTCAACAAGAACCACTACCCGATCCACGACATCTATATGCGCGTAGTGTCGAAGGATGCGAAGGGCGTGGTCACCAACAAGACGTTGGGCAAGGCGGTGAGCGATTTCGCCGATCCGTTCGCGGTGAACTGCAAGATGCCGCCGGGATAAGCAGGCGCGCGCAGGTTCACGCCGGATTCGTGCCGGTGCAGTCGAGGGGCCCTGCGGGGCCCCTTTCTTTCTTGCACAGGCCTAGCGCAACCCTTGCAGCGTCTCGGCGTAATTGCGCTCGATCATCTTGAGCAGCCCCGCGAGCGAGGCCGCCTGTCGCGTCACCGCGTCGAACTCGGCAAGCAGATCAATCGCACCTTGATCGAAGCGGATGCGATCGCCGCCGCTCAACTGGTCGCGCAGTGCGGACGCATCGGGCAGATATTCGGATTTGAGCGCCATCACGTACTCGGCCAGCACGTCACCGGTGGGCGTCAAGCTATCGATGCGCTGGTTGAATGCAAGCTGTCCGGCACGCATGACATTGCGCAGGTCGCTGCGCTTGGCGTAATCGAGCATCGGGCCGGCCACTGCCACGCTTACCAATCCCACCTGCGGAAACATGCCGCCCACCAAGCCGCTGAAGATCGGCTGAATCGGCTTGAGCACGCCCGCCACCGCGATGATGTTGCGACCAGTCTGCGCGGCACTCTCACCGGTATCGAGCAACTGCCGCATGCGCAGTCGCGCCGACTGGGTGCCGCCCATGCCGGCAACATTGCGCAGGTCGGCAGTGAATTCGCGCATCGCCTCGATGGCCTGTTCGCGCCGCTGGAACTGGGCGTTGGTATCGAGCCATTCGGGGCGCGCCAGACTTTCCGCATCGAGCCGCGGCGCCAGCGACACTTTATTTCGATAAACCACTTCCTGCAGCTTGCGCACGCGCCCGTGGGTGTCGAGCGTGCGCGTGTGAACGGTATCGAGCGCGTCGCTCAGTTGCGCAAAGCGCGAGCCGTCGATCTGCGCACAACCGGCCAACGTGAAAAGCGTGAACAGCGCGACGCAACCGAAAGAGGCGGCCGCGCGCCAGGCGATGTGCATGAGCGTCGTCCCCGCAAGCGTTGTTGGTGCCGGCATTGTAGGGAGCCGGTCTCAACGCTTCTGTCAGACGAGGCCGCGTTATCGCGCCACAACCGACCACCGCGCCCGATGGGCAGCCCAGCGGAGCTTGCACGATCGGCGCGCCTCGCTGCTTCAAAGCTCGCGAGGTTTCTGGTCACGCAGCCGCGGTTACGTTGCCGCGTTCATGTACTTCGACCACGCACGAAACTGATTGCGTAGCGGCGCCTCCGACAGGCCCTCGCGCGTGCGGATCACGTCACCGTCGATCTCGTCTGCACCGTAGTTGCGGTGGAACGACAGCCAGTCGTAGGCGCGCGATTGCAGACCGTGCTGGATGCGATTCCAGTTCTCCAGATCATCGGCGTTGACCATCGTCGCTGGCGAATTGACGAGGTTGTAGTACCACAGCGACCGGCGATAGATCGGCTCGGGCGCGCCTTTGAGGCGGAAGTGCCAGATCTCCGAGAGCGTGCGGCCCGGGGCGATCGGCCGCAGGCAGCGCAACTGCTGCAGCGGCGGCTGCACCGACAGGCACGGGTAGTAAATAACGTGATGAATGCTGGTGTTGAGAATCGCTTCCTTGCGCGCTTCACCGACGCGCGCGGCAAGGACGCGTTCGTACTCCAGCGAATCGGGATCCTTCGGACGCAGCGCCATGTACCCGCCCAACACGCTGTGGCCATGAGGATAGTTGCTGGTCTGCAGCAACTCGTTCCACCGGTGCGTCGGCCAGGTGAAGGCCGACAGCATGTGATATTGCAGCGGGCGATTTCCGGTGCGTTTGGCAATGCCGTCTTCGACTTCGAGCGCCGCGCGCCCGGTGGACTCATGCGTGACCATCGGGTGCGAGACGTCGAGCTGGTTCTCCATGAAGAGCTTCCAGTTCGACTGTTGGATCACCCGGTAGCAATTGCGCACGACCTCGACTTCGCCCTCTGGTGCGCGGTCGCACATGTCGTCGAAGCCGATCTTCGCCGGTCCGAGCCATTCGAGCAGCGACGGTCCCGAATCCGCGAGACTCACGAACACGAAGCCGCGATACGACTGCACCCGCGGCGGCTTGGCCATGCTGAACTGCGGGTCGTCGGTGCGCAGGCGAGTGCCCTGGTAGCCCGCCATCTGCGGAATCGACTCGACCTGTCCGTCGAGTTGGAAGCGCCAGCCGTGGTACGAGCAGCGGAACGCATCACCGGTGTTGCCGTGCACCGCTCCGCACAGCTTGGCGCCGCGATGCGGACAGCGATTGAACAGAACGTGCACGTTGCGGTCGGTGCCGCGCACCAGCACCAGCGGCTGCTGGCCGATCTGGAAGCTCCAGTAGTCGCCGACGTCGGGCACCTGCGATTCGTGCCCGGCGTAGATCCAGCTGCGCCCGAAGATCCGCTCGATCTCCAGATCGAACACCTGCGAGTCGACGTAGCAGCGACGGTGCACGCGGTCGGGCTCGACCAGCGCGGCGAGATCGAGGGGTTCGTTCATGACCATCTCCTCAATACATGGGCGCACGCGCGGTGACCCGCGACGCGCTCGGACCTGACACCCTCAGACCCAGACCTGCAGCACGTACTCGTATGGGGCCTGCGCGTTCACCATGTCGACGCGCTGCATCTTGATCTTCAGGCCGTCTTTACCACGCGTGAGCTGATGCCGATAAGTGCCGCCGAAATGACGCAGATCGTCGCGGCGCAGCTCCATCATGTGGAAGCGCGAGCGCACGTGGATCTCGCCGGTCTTGGCGTCGACCCGTTCGATCGTCACGTTCGAGACCACGTGATTGGTGGCCCACTCGGCCTGCTGTGACCAGGCGTTCGGATGCTCGATGCGCTTCATGCGGACGGTCATCAGGTCCTTGTCTTCGATGAAGATCGCCGGCACGCCGTCCCAGTGCGTGTGCTCGGGTGTGGAAGGCATCCAGTAGACGCCGTCTCCGGCGAAGCACTCGATGTAGTCCTGCCAGCGCTTGCCGTCGAGAAACTCGGACTGGCGATAGAGAAACTGCTCGACTTCGCGCTGTACATCGTGCCCGTTGGCGCGCGGCGCGCTCGCCTTTGCCGCCACGGGTTTGCTCGGCGCAGCACGCTTTGCAGGTGATGCCTGCCGCGTCGCCGACTTGCGAACCGGTGCCGTTTTTTTCGTTGCGCTCTTTGCCGACTTGGCGACTTTCTTCGTGGCCATGATGTCTGGATCTCCCTCGATCTATTGTCCGTTGGCGGTCATGAACTGCAGCCAGGCGCGAAATTGCGAACGCATCGGTGCTTCGGAGCAGCCGTTGGTCGAACGGATGACCTTGCCGTCGTCCTCGTCACGGCCGTAGTCGCGATGGAAGCTCACCCAGTCTCCGCCATCGGAGTCGAGCCCCCACTGGCCGCGCTGCCAGTTCTCCAGGTCATCCGCGTTCACCAGCGTTGCCGGCGAGTTCACCAGATTGAAATACCAGAGCGACCTTCGGTAGATCGCCTCGGGCGCTCCCACGAGCCGGAAGTGCCAGATCTCCGAGAGCGTGCGATTCGCTGCTTGCGGCCGCAGCACACGCAACTGCTGCAGCGGCGATTGGATCGACACGCCCGGATAGAGCAGCACGTGGTGGATGTTGCGCGACATGAACTCTTCTTTCTTCGCCTTGCCGTAGGCCTTCTCCAGCACCGCTTCGTGGGCAAGCGTGTCGGGATCGGTCGGGCGCAGCCCCATGTAGCCGGTGAGGATCACGTGACCGTACGGATAACCGATGGTCTGGAGCTGATCCCACTTGTCGAACGGCGTGGTGAACGCCGAGAGCATGTGATAGTGCAGCGGCTTGTCGCCGGTCTTCTGGAAGATCTCGCGCTCCACCGCCGCGGCCGCCTGGCCGGTCGACATATGCGTGGATGAAGGATGCACCGCGTCGATCTGGTTCTCCATGAAGAACTTCCAGTTCGAGCGTTGCACCACCCGGTTGCAAGGGAACACGACCTCCACCCGTCCTACGGGGGAACGGTCGCACATGTCATCGATGGCGATCCTGGCCTCGCCCAGCCACTCCAGCAGCGACGGGCCTTCGCTCGCCAGATTGGCGAACACGAAGCCGCGATAGGAATCGGCCCGCGCGACCTTCTTCATGTGGAACGCCGGATCGTTCTTGTCGAATCGCGTCTGTCGATAACCCTTCTCCAGCGGCACCGACTCGATCGAGCCGTCGAGATGAAAGCGCCAGGAGTGGTACGGACAGGTCAGTGCAGCGCCTTGGTTGCCGCTGCGGGACCCGCACACCTGCACGCCGCGATGCGGACAGCGGTTGTGCAGTACGTAAATCTGCTCGGCCTCGCCTCGCACCATCACCAGCGGATGGCGGCCGATCTGGAACGTCCAGTAGTCACCGACGTTCGGGATCTGGCTCTCGTGGCCGCAGTACTGCCAGGTCTTCTCGAAGATGTTGCGGACTTCGGCCTCGAAAATGTCCGGATCGGTGTAGCACAGCCGATGCACCCGGTCGGGCTCGACCAGTTTGGCCAGATTGGGAATGCGTTCATGCAGCATGGCGGCGGTCTCCTTCATCAAAGGCGGATGGGAATCGAACTCGGACTCAAATAGATGCTCACGCAACCCGGCGGCGTCTCGCGCCTTCGGGCTTCGCATCGGCATCGAGGTTCTGTTTCATGCGTGCGAGCGTCCAGCGCATCATGTCGGCGGCGCCCGGAGGCAGCTCGGCGAACGCCGATTGATTGATCAGCTCCTGCTCCGGTTGCAGCCGCGCGAACAGGCGCTCGCCCGCCGCGGTCAAAGCGAGCCGCGTTACACGCAGGTCGCTCGCGTCGGCCAGGCGCACGATCAATCCGGTGTGCTCCAGCCGATCGACAGTGCGCGTGAGTGTGGTGCGATCGATGGTCGTGAATTCGGCCAGCTCGCTCATCGTGCAGCGTTGCGTGGCGGCCAGCGTCGCCAGCACGCGCCATTCGGGCACGCGCAGCCCGTGGCGCTTGAGAATCTGCGCCAGTCGCCGATCGCGCGCGCCGATGACTTGCGTCAGCCAGAAAAAGACGTGCTGATCCAGATCGAACGCGGCGCGATGGCCACGGGTGCGGTCGGCGGACGCCATCGGGGATTGAGGCTTGTGGGGTGGAGCCAGAGATGGAGCGAGAGACGGGGCCAGCGCTCGGGCGCAAAGGTCTGCGCGTGCCTAGGGGGACCGCGCCACGGTAGCGCGAGTTAGGTGCGTTTGCAACTATCACGCACCGGGGGACGGCTGCAGAGCGTTGCGGTCTACGGGGAATATGCCGCCGGCCCGCCAACTGCGTCTGATCCGATTAGATGCGAATACACCTATCGGATCGTGCAGCGCATCAATTCATGCGAGTCAGACGCAGGGCAACCACATCACACGTTGAAGCGGAAGTGCATGACGTCGCCGTCGCGCACCAGATATTCCTTGCCCTCGACGCGCATCTTCCCCGCATCTTTTGCGCCGTTCTCGCCCTTGCAACCGAGGTAGTCGTCGAAGCCGATCACCTCGGCGCGGATGAAGCCGCGTTCGAAATCGGTGTGGATCACCCCGGCGGCCTCTGGAGCCGCTGCGCCGACGCGCACGGTCCAGGCGCGCACCTCCTTCGGGCCGGCGGTGAAGTAGGTCTGCAGGCCGAGCAGCTTGAAGCCGGCGCGGATCACGCGATTGAGGCCGGGCTCGTCCAGCCCCATGTCGGCGAGGAACACCACCTTGTCTTCGTCGGACATGTCGGCGATCTGTGCTTCGAGCGCGGCGCAGATCGCCACCACCGGCGCGTTCTCCTTGGCCGCGTACGCCTCGACCTTGGCGAGCAGCGCGTTGTCCTTGAAGCCATGTTCGGCGACATTGGCCACGTACATGGTGGGCTTCATCGTCAGCAGGAACAGCGGACGAATCACCACCAGTTCCTCTTTGGCGAAATCGATCGAGCGCGCCGGTCGGCCTGCGTTCAGCACGGGCTGGATCTTGTCGAGCACCGCCACGATGCGCTGCGCTTCCTTGTCGCCACCGGCTTTGGCGAGCTTGGCATAGCGCGCGTACTGCTTGTCGATGCTGGCCAGATCGGCCAGGGCGAGCTCGGTGTTGATGGTCTCGATGTCGGCGATCGGGTCGACACGCCCTGATACGTGCACGACGTTTTCATCTTCGAAGCAGCGCACCACGTGGGCAATCGAGTCGGTCTCGCGGATGTTGGCCAGAAACTGGTTGCCCAGCCCTTCGCCCTTCGATGCGCCGGCCACCAGCCCGGCGATGTCGACGAACTCGACCGTGGCAGCCAGTGTCTTCTGCGGCTTGACGATCTCGGCTAGCGCGCGCAGCCGCGGGTCGGGCACTTCGACGATGCCGACGTTGGGCTCGATGGTGCAGAACGGATAGTTCTCCGCTGCAATTCCCGCCTTGGTGAGCGCATTGAATAGCGTCGATTTGCCCACGTTGGGCAGGCCGACGATTCCGACTCTGAGTGCCATCTATTGCTCCTTGGAGCCGTCCGCTCGATCGGCCGGATCGCGGGTAGTTGATTGCGGTACGCCCCGCTCGGGCGGGGCGGCGGCGGGATCGCGGCGCGGCGGTTTGGGCCGCTCGCTGCCGGGTTTGGTGTGGAGCTTCTGCATCGCGGCGGTGAGATCGCCGGTCAAAAGCACCGGCATCACCTCCAGGGTGCGCTGGATCGTGCCTTCGATCAGTTCTCGATCGGACGGGCTGGGCGTCGACAGCACGTAGTCGGCGACCAGATCGCGATCCCCCGGATGACCGATGCCGATGCGCACGCGCCAGAACTGCGGTGTGCCGAGTTTCTCGGCGATGTCCTTGAGGCCGTTGTGCCCGCCGACGCCACCGCCGAGTTTCATCTTTACGGTGCCCGGCGGGAAGTCGAGCTCATCGTGCACGACGAGGATCTCCTCGGGCGCGATCTTGAAGAAGCGCGCCAGCGCGCCGACCGCCTTGCCCGAAAGATTCATGTACGTCTGCGGCAACTGCAGCCACAGATCCCCGGTCGGGCCACTGGTACGCGCGACCAGCGCGTGGTACTTGGCATCGCGTGCCAGCGACACCTTGAGTTGATCGGCGAGCCGCTCCAACGTCCAGAAGCCGACGTTGTGCCGGTCGCGCTCGTGCTCGCGCCCCGGGTTGCCTAACCCCACGATCAAGCGGATCGATGCCATGCGCTGGATAAATGAAAAAGGCGCGGCGAGAGCGCCGCGCCTCGGCGTACGCGCCGGTTACTTCTTGGCGGCGCCGCCACCACCCTTGGCAGGCTCGGCCTTCGCCGCCTCGGGCTTGTCGGGCTGCTTGGCGGCCGGCACCGCGGAGGCGGGCGGCGCTTCGGTCGTCGTGGCTTCCTCTTCGGCGGTCGCAACGCGCGGGATCTGTGCAGTGGCTACCGCCGGATTCTCGCCGCGATGCAGGACGGGCTCGACGCCCTTCGGGAATTTCAGCTCCTGCACGTGGATCGAGTGGCCGGCGGTGATCTCGGACAGATCGACCTCGACGTACTCGGGCAGATCGGCAGGCAGACAGCGGATGTCGACCTCGTTCATGACGTGACTGATGATCGCTCCACCGACCTTCACCGCCGGCGAGATCTCGCCTTTGACGAAGTGCAGCGGCACTTTCATGTGGATCTTCTCGTTGGCCGACACGCGCTGGAAGTCGATGTGATCGACCTGCTGCTTCCAGGGATGCATGTTGACCGAACGCAGCAGCACTTGTTCCGCACCGCCATCGAGCTTCAACGTGAGGATCGACGCGTGGAACTTCTCCTGGCGCAACTGGTGGAACAGCGCGTTGTGATCGAGCTCGATGTTCACCGGCGAGCCTTGTCCCCCGTAGACGATGCCTGGGACCCTGCCCGCGCGACGCAGGCGGCGGCTCGCACCCGTGCCCTGCAGTTGGCGCTTTTGCGCGACGACTTCGATTGCCATGATGACTCCTTGAACGACGTGGGACTGCTCACGCATGTGGGACCCTCCCGCATGCGTCGCGCCGCCCGCGACCAGGCCGACGCTGGAAAACCTTCATTCGATGAACAACGAGCTGACCGAATCCTCGTTGGAGATGCGCAGGATCGTCTCGGCGAGCAGTCCGGCGATCGACAGCACCCGGATCTTGCTGCACTTCTCCGCGTCGGCCCGCAACGGCATCGTGTCGGTGACGACCAGTTCATCCATCTGCGACTCGGTGATGCGTTGCACCGCACCGCCCGACAGCACCGCGTGGGTGCAGTAGGACACGACCTTGATCGCACCCTTGTTCTTCAACACTTCGGCCGCCTTGCACAGCGTGTTGGCGGTATCGACGATGTCGTCCATGATGACGCAGGTGCGTCCCTCGACATCGCCGATGATGTTCATGACTTCAGCCACGTTCGGTCGCGGTCGGCGCTTGTCGATGATGGCCAGATCGGACTCGAGCCGCTTGGCGAGCGCCCGCGCCCGCACCACGCCGCCGACGTCCGGCGATACCACCAGCAGATTCTCGTAGTTGTGGCGCCACACGTCGCCCAACAACACCGGTGTGGCGTAGACGTTGTCGAGGGGCACGTCGAAGAAGCCCTGGATCTGATCGGCGTGCAGATCCATGGTCAGCACACGATCGACCCCGACCGCGCGCAGCATGTTGGCCACTACCTTGGCGCTGATCGGCACACGCGCCGAACGCGGCCGGCGGTCCTGCCGTGCGTAGCCGAAGTACGGGATGGCCGCGGTGATGCGTCCGGCCGAGGCGCGCTTGAGCGCATCGATGATCAGCAGCAATTCGACCAGGTTGTCGTTGGTCGGCATGCCGGTGGGCTGCAGCACGAACACGTCCTTGCCGCGGACGTTCTCCAGGATCTCGATATTGACTTCGCCGTCGGAGAAGCGCGCGACCGTGGCATGCCCGATCGGGATGTTCAGACGCTTGACGACATTGTGCGCCAGCAGCGGGTTGGCGCTGCCGGAGAACACCATGAGGTTTTCGTAGGCCATGTCTGGAAACCAGAGATGAGAAACCAGCGACTAGAAGGAAAACCCCGGGATCGCTGTACAGCACGTCGGCCCGCACAGCCTATGCCTGAAAAAAGAACCGCAACGGCTTGCGTTGCGGCCCGGTACTGCTGGCCGGCGATGCGACCTCACCTCGGTCGCGGAGCCGGATGGCTGGGGAGGAAGGATTCGAACCCTCGTATGCCGGAATCAAAATCCGGTGCCTTAACCAACTTGGCGACTCCCCAGTGTTCTGCTGCCCTCACGCGCCTGCCAGTGGATGATGCGACAGTCCACGCACAGCGAACCCGCGCATTCCCGGCGCGAGTCGCGCAAGGACCGAGCGTGCTGCCTGCTCGGCAGGAAATTCGGCGAATACACAACTCCCCGAGCCACTCATTCGCGCCGGGCCAAAGCTGGCCAGCCACTGCAAGTGCCGGGCGACTTCGGGGTACCGGCGGCACACCACCGGCTCAAGGTCGTTTGCGAGATTTTGCCCCGCAAAAAAGGCCGGTATTGTGGTTCTTTCGGTATCGCGTGTCAACGACGGGTCGGCGAAGATTTCCCTTGTAGAAACCGCGACCTGCGGTGCGAGCACGACATACCACGCGCTGGGCAAATCGATTGGCGTGAGCACTTCACCGACGCCTTCGGCGAACGCGTTCCGGCCAGCGACGAACACCGGCACATCGGCGCCCAAACGCAGACCGATTTCGGCCAGGTGCACTGGCGCGAGATCGAGCGCCCACAGTCGATTGAGCGCCAGCAGCGTCGTCGCCGCATCGGTGCTGCCGCCGCCCAGCCCGCCACCGATCGGAATGCGCTTGTCGATCTCGATGGTCACGCCGCGCACGCAACCGGTGCCCGCACGCAGCGCTCCGACGGCGCGTACCGCCAGGTGTTGCTCATCCGGAACGTCCGCAAGAGGCGTAGCCAGCACGACGCGTTCATCATCGCGCGGGGTGAATCGCAGTTGGTCGGCCAGATCGATAAAACGAAACACCGTCTGCAGCAGGTGATAGCCGTCGGCACGCCGGCCGACAACATGCAGGAACAGATTCAACTTGGCGGGCGCGGGCAGCCACACGCCCCAGTCGATCACGGCGCGGCTGTCCACGATTCGAGCACCAGCCGGATGTCCAGATCGGCGCGCCGCAGGCGCATGCGCTCAGGCAACCCGTTGTCGCCATGACGCGACAGATATTCGATGGTCCAGCCCGACTGCACCAGCGCCGTGAGGCGATCGTTATCGCGCTCGCTGCGCTGGACCGGAATGCCGGGCACCGCCCGCCCACGCAACCAGAACGGCAGTCCGGAAAGCGGCATGCCCCAGCCAAGCACCGGCTCGGTCAACTGGTCGGGGTCGCGCGTCGAATGCTCACGATTGTCGGAGGTACTCAGCGTATAGACCCCGTCGCGCCGCACGATGCGCGCGATCCCCAGTCCGAGCGGGTTGGCGATGGTCAGATCGTCGGTGGCTGGGGCGTGCGACCAGCTGATACGACCGCTGCCGGCCTCCTCGCGAAAGCGCACGGCGAAGCGGCCGTTGACTTCGAATGCCCTGTCGAGCTCGGTCGCCGGTCGCACCGGTGCGGCCGGTCGGAGCCATGCGCAGCCCGTTACCGACCACGCGACCAGCAGGCCAACCAGACATCGCCACGCACAGCCGATCACTTGACGGCCGTCGCTTCGCGAAAGCGCTTGATCGTCTTTTGCAGCGTTTCGTTGTCGGGCGATTTCTTCGCGCCTTCCTGCCAGATGCGCTGGGCTTCGTCGCGTTGTCCGATCTGCCACAGGACTTCGCCCAGATGCGCGGCGATCTCCGCGTCGGGCCGACCCTTGTACGCGCGCTGCAGATGTTTGAGTGCGCCCTGCAGATCGCCCTGCCGGTACAGCACCCAGCCCATGCTGTCGACGATGAAGTAGTCCTCAGGCGAGATCTTCAGCGCCTTCTCGATCAGCTCGCGCGCCTCGTCCAGACGCAGGTTCCGGTCGGCAAGGGAGTAACCCAATGCATTGTGGGCGTGCGCGTGATCCGGCTGGATCGCGATCACCTTGCGCAGCGACGCCTCCATCAGCTCGACTCGGTCGAGCTTCTCGGCGAGCATCGCGTGGTCGTAGAGCAGATCGGGATGATTGGGCAGTTTCTCCAGTGCACGCTCGGCGACCTCGAATGCATCGCCCGTCTTGCTGGCGTCGCGCAGCAATTGCGTTTCGGCCAGCGTGACCTGCACGCGCTGCTGATTGTTGCCGACGTGCGCCTGTTGCAGGATCGATCGGGCAGCACCGAGGTCGCCCTGCTTGGCGATCACGTTCGCCTGGCGAATCTGCGCGGTGAGCAGATGCTCGACGTTCTTGATGCTGCGATAGCGCTCCAGGGCGCCGGCGTAGTCCTTGCGTTCCTCGGCGATCTGTCCCAGGTACATGCGCACCAGATCGTGATCGCGGAACTCGAGGGTCAGCAATTTCTTGAGGTGCGTTTCGGCAAGCGCCCAGTCTTCGAGCTGCATCGACAGCAGCCCCACTGCGTAGACGACCTCCGGGTCGTTCGGATGGTCTTTGGTGAGAGTCTGAAATTCGGCGCGGGCGCCGTCGTAGTCTCGCTCGGTGACCAGCGCGCGAGCGAGCTGCATGCGCACTTGGCGCGACTTCGGATAGGTGGTGAGGAAGGCACGGTAGTGGTTGACCGACTCACCCACCGAGCGCTTCTGCAGGACCGCGCCCTCGACCAACGCCGCCTGCTCCCAGCCCGGCCGAAGCTTGCCTGCCGCGCGCGCCTCCTCGAGGGCGAGCGCGTCGTCCTCGGCCGCGAAGGCAGCTTGCGCAACCGCCAGCCGGGCACCGGGCACCTGCGCATGCGGTTCGGCCAGACGACGCACCAGCCGCAGCACCGCGCCCTTGTCCTTGTTAGAACCCAGGAACTGGCTGAGCTGCTGCAGTTGTTCGCCGGTTTCCTCGGGCTTGCGCGCGATCAGGTTGCGCAGGTGCGGCTCGGCTTCGTCCAACTTGCCGGTGGCCACCAGGAGCGACGAGTACGCGCGCAGCGCGTCGTCCGAAGCCGGTTCGACCTCGTGCCAGATGCGGGACGCCTCGACCGCCGCGTTGGGCATGCGTGCGTGCATCGCCACTTCGGCAGCGCGGCGTGCAACACGCGGGTCTCTCGTGCGGCGAGCCAGATCGAGATAGGCCTGAGTTGCCACGTTGGTCTGACCACGCTGCAGCGCGATCTCGGCCAGCAAGAACTCGTACATCACCTCGGCGGTCAGCTCGGTGATCGGCTGGCCGCTCGGCGCTCCCGCAGCCGCGGTGCCACGCCGCGGCGAGCTTGATTGACTGAGGACGCCAGGATCATCGACCGCAACCGCATGCGCCAAGTGGATCGGCGCACCGACGGCAACCAAGCCGAGCGCGAGGACGACGGATGACAACAGGGACGAACACGCCTTCATCCGCCCGACAATCGATTGGCGCATAGCGGTGCTTGAAACGTATGGGATCCGGTCGATCTTAGGTAGATTTGCACCCTGCCACAAGAACAAATGCCCGTTTGGCAGGCCAGGATAAGGACATTCGATCGATCGTCGCAGGCTGCGCGGATTCTGATCGGACAACTCGGCAGAAGTTCACCCGCCATCGTGGTGCATAGTCCGATCGGTGCGACGTCTCGACCGACGGATGCACGATCCCGCTCCAGACTCGTCTCTCTCAGAACGCACGCCATGCCCGAATTACCCGAAGTCGAGGTGACCCGCCGCGGCATCGCACCGTTCGTCGAGGACGCGCAGCTGAGCGAAGTGGTGGTGCGGCATCACGGGCTGCGCTGGCCGGTGCCGCGCAATCTGACGCGCACCCTTCGTGGTTGTCGAATCCGCAGTGTCAGCCGGCGCGCCAAGTACCTGCTGTTCGATTGCGGGTGCGGCACGCTGATCGTTCATCTGGGCATGTCCGGCAGCCTGCGCATCGTCGCATCGGCCGAGCCACCAGGTGCGTACGACCACGTGGACATCGGTCTGGGTGAACGCGCGCTGCGATTGCGCGATCCGCGTCGGTTCGGTGCGGTGCTGTGGCATCGTGGACCGATCGAAACCCACCCGTTGATCGCGCATCTGGGCGTGGAACCGCTCGAGTCCGCCTTCGACGGTGCTTATCTGTTCGATCAGACACGCGGCCGCGCGGTCGCGATCAAGACGCTATTGATGAACCACGCGATCGTCGTCGGCGTGGGGAACATCTACGCGAGCGAGAGCCTGTTTCGCGCAGGGATCCGCCCCACGTTGCGCGCCGCACGCATCAGCCGGGCCCGTTGCGACGCGCTCGTCGATGCCATCAAGCAGACGCTGCGGGAAGCGATCGAGGCCGGCGGCTCGAGCCTGCGCGATTTCGTCGCGAGCGACGGCAATCCGGGCTACTTCCAGGTTCGACATCTGGTCTACGACCGCGCCGGCGAACCTTGCCGGACCTGCACCACACCGATCCGTCGGATCGTGCAGGGCCAACGCTCGACCTTCTTCTGTCCGCGCTGTCAGGCCCGCTGATCCGCGACGGCCGCGCGGGCGATGCGCGGTGCGAAATCGAGGCATGACCGGTATCGCGCCCGCATCCGAGGAAGTCGCGCCAAGTCGTTGAATTCTCGGCCCTCTATGTTAGAGTCGGCGATCGTCCTCGATGCTGCATTCGTCGCACCGCCCTGATGGGACCAACGCTCGTACACAGTCTCGAAGGATATGGGTCTTGGCGCCAGGAGCTGGCGCAGCGGATCGAAACCTTCCGGCACTGGCTGCGCGATCATCAGCTGAGCAACGCGCAGATCGACCTGCGCCTCACGCGCATCGGCGAACGGCTGTCGGACGACCGGCTTACCGTGGCGTTCGTGGCCGAGTTCTCGCGCGGTAAGTCGGAGCTCATCAACGCGATCTTCTTCGCCGACTATGGCCGGCGGCTGTTGCCCACCAGTGCCGGCCGCACCACGATGTGCCCGAGCGAGCTCAAGTGGGATCCGGACCAGCCCCCCACCCTGCAATTGCTCCCGATCGAGACGCGCAAGGGCTCCTCGACCGTCCGCGAGTACAAGCGATATCCCGACGAGTGGCTCACGTTTCAATTGGATGTCACCTCGCCGGACTCGATGGCGCAGACGCTGCAGCGCATTCGCGAAACCAAGCAGGTACCGATCAGCGAGGCGCACAGCCTGGGGCTGATGACGCAGTTCGATGCCGCGGCCAACGGCGATCCGCGCGCTGCCTCGCCAACGCCGCAGCCGGCCACGGTGGAGATTCCGCGCTGGCGCCACGCGCTGATCAATTTTCCGCACCCGCTGCTTGCGCATGGACTGGTGATCCTCGACACACCAGGGCTGAACGCGATCGGCATCGAGCCGGAGCTGACGCTCGATCTGCTGCCCAACGCGCACGCGGTCCTGTTCCTGCTCGCCCTGGACACAGGGGTGTCGCAGACCGACATCAACGTCTGGCGTGATTTCATCTATCCCAACGGCGGGCGTGATGCGTGCCGGTTCGCGGTGCTCAACAAGATCGACACGCTCTGGGATGGGTTGCGCACCGAAGAGGAGATCGAGGCCGAGGTGCTGCAGCAGGTGAGCTACTGCGCGAGCACTCTCGCGATCGATCCGAGCAGCGTATTTCCGGTGTCGGCGCAACGCGCGCTGCTCGCGAAAATTCGCAACGACGAGCCGATGTTGCAACGCAGCCGCCTGCCCCTGCTGGAACAAGCGCTGACGCGGCATCTGATCCCGCGTCGCCAGGAGATCGTGCGCGACAACACCCAGGGCGAACTGCACGAGTTGCTCGCGCAGACGCGCGCGCTGATCGAGGCTCGACTTTCCGGCATCGAGACGCAGCGCACCGAGTTGCTGTCGCTGCGCGGTAAGAACCTCAACGTGGTGGCGCACATGGTCGGCCGGGTGCGCGAGGAGAAAGCCGAATTCGAGCGCAGCCTGCAGCAATTCCAGGCGGTGCGCGCCGTGTTCTCGCAGCACTCCAACCTGGTGCTGTGGTGGCTGGGTACCGAGGCCCTCAGCCGCGATGCCAAGCAGACGCTGATGGACGTGCAACGTAGCAAGTTCACGCCAAGCGTGCGTTCAGCACTCAACGGCTACTTCGAGCGCAGCCGCACCCGACTCGAGCGCGCCGCGGAAAAGCTTCAGGAAGTCGAGCGGATGATGCAGGCGCTGTATCAGCGCTTCGACAGCGAGCATCAGTTGAAGCTCGGATCGGTGCCCACGTTCTCGATGGTGCGCTATCGGAAGGAGTTCCAACGTTTGGAGGCCTTGTACAACCGGCACTTCAACACGACCTTCACGATGCTCACCAACGAGGCGATGACGCTGCTCTACAAGTTCTTCGACACCATCGCCCAACAGGTGCGTCGCGTGTTCAACTACGCCAATCGCGATGCCGAGCAATGGCTGCGGGCGGCCATCGCGCCGATCGAGGCGCAGATCCACGAGCGACAGGAGCATCTGCGCCGGCGGCTCGGTTCGATCAAGCGCGTACACGGCGCGATCGATACGCTCGAGGATCGGGTACGCGAGCTGGAAGACACGGCCGCACGCCTGCGCAAGCAGATCGACGACATCGAGCGCATGTCGGGCGATCTGGATCAGGCGCTCACGCCCGAGAAAGTCGAAACCGAGGTCGCCGTCGCTGCCGCTTAGCGCGCCCCTCGATTGAATCTTGCGCGATCAGGCCTTGGCGGCCGTGCCGCTCAGGCGCAGGTACTTCTCCATCAGCTGTTCGCGGGATTCACCGTGGTTCGGATCGAGCGGAATGCAGTCGACGGGACAGACCTCGCGGCACTGCGGCGCATCGAAGTGCCCCACGCATTCGGTGCACTTGCCCGGATCGATCACGTAGTACTCGTCGCCCTGGCTGATGGCGCCGTTCGGGCACTCGGGCTCGCACACATCGCAGTTGATGCACTGATCGGTGATCATCAACGCCATGGCGCGCTCCGCTGGCGATAGCGAACGTTGCGACGGCAGGCGTTCGCTGGGCCCCGCATCTAGGTGCCGAGCTGCTTCACCTTCTCGGCGAGCCGCGCGACGACCAGCGGGTGGCAGAACTTCGTGACGTCACCGCCGAGCACCGCGATTTCACGCACGATCGTGGCCGACACCAACATATACTGGTCGGCCGGCGTGAGGAAGATGGTTTCCACGTTGGGGATGAGCGTGCGGTTCATTCCGGCCAACTGGAACTCGTACTCGAAATCCGATACTGCTCGCAGTCCTCGCAAGATGACCTGGGCGTTCTGCTCCAGGACGAAATCGCGCAGCAGCTTGTTGAACCCCAGTACTTCGACGTTCGGATAGGGCTTCAGCACTTCGCTCGCGATCTCGATGCGCTCGGCCAGATTGAAAAACGGCCGCTTGCCCCGGCTTTCGGCCACCCCGACGATGATGTGATCGAACAGCGTAGCCGCCCGACGGACGAGATCCTCGTGGGCCCGGGTCATCGGATCGAACGTCCCAGGATATACAGCGCGCTTCATGATTCCTCCCGCACGGCAAGGCCGAAGTGGACCATGCCTGCCTTAGATTGTCGATCGATCCGCCATCCGGGCGGCAAGTCCCACGCGGCGTCGGATTCGAAGTAGATCTTGCCGCGCGCCGCGACCAGATCAGCGACGTCGGCCAGTACCCGATCGAGCAGTGCGGCACCATACGGAGGATCGAGGAACACGACGTCGAACTGCTGCGCACCCTCGATGCGCTCGTCCGCCGCGCCGCGGATGGAGCGGTTCGCGTTCGACCTGCGCGCCCGATGGCGAGCGAGAAATTCTATCGCAGCGCAACAGTGAATCTCGAAGCGCGCGGCGTCAAGTGTCGTTGCAGTGCTGCGGAGGTGGGCGCAGACCGCACGCGACTCATCGACGAACGTCACGTGTGCGGCATGGCGAGACAACGCCTCGAAGCCCAGTGCACCCGAGCCGGCGAACAGATCGAGGCAATTCTTGCCGGTGAGGTCCTGTCCTAGCCAGTTGAACACGGTCTCGCGCACCCGGTCGGGCGTCGGGCGGATAGGTAGGTCCTTGCCGAATCGGATCAACCGTCCCCGCCAGTTGCCACCGATGATGCGAACCGTGTTTGCGCTGCGTCGGGCCACAGGAGGGGTTTGTTAGAATCGCGTTGCATTATAGAGACGCCTCTCCCCCGCTACTTGCGACCGGCCTGTCGCGCGACCGCTCCAACTCCCCATTCTGCGCGCATGTTCGGCTGGTCGAAAAAGAAGGACGATCCGCAGCCCCCCAAGGCCCCATCGTCTGCGGCGTCGGCTGCGCCCGCCGCGCCCGATGCACCGCGTCGATCGTGGTTCGACAAGCTCAAGCAGGGCTTGCGCAACACGAGCGCCCAGCTCGGTGCGATTTTCACCGGCCGCAAGATCGACGAGGCGCTGTTCGAAGAGTTGGAAACCGCTCTCTTGCTCGCTGACACCGGCGTCGAAGCCACCCAGGCGCTGCTGCAGGCGTTGCGTGCGCGCGTGCGCAAGGAAAAGCTCGAGTCGGCCGATCAGCTCAAGGACGCGCTCCGCGAAGAAATCACCGCGTTGCTGACTCCGCTCGAGAAGCCGCTCGACAGTCGGACTGCAAAACCGTTCGTGGTGATGATCGCCGGCGTGAACGGTGTGGGCAAGACCACCTCGATCGGCAAGCTCGCCAAGTACTTTCAATCCAACGGACAGACCGTGTTGCTCGCCGCCGGGGATACTTTTCGCGCGGCGGCACGCGAGCAGCTGGCGGCGTGGGGGGAGCGCAACGGAATATCGGTGATCTCGCAGCAGGGGTCGGATCCCGGCGCGGTGGTGTTCGACGCAATCGCCGCCGCACGCGCGCGAGGCACCGACATCGTGATCGCCGACACTGCCGGCCGCTTGCCCACGCAGCTTCATCTGATGGAGGAGCTGAAGAAGGTGCACCGCGTTATCGGCAAGGCGCAGGCCGGAGCTCCGCACGAGGTGCTGCTGGTGCTCGACGCCAATACCGGGCAGAACGCACTCAATCAGGTTCGTGCGTTCGACGAGGCGGTCGGGCTGACTGGTCTGTTGATGACCAAACTCGACGGTACGGCCAAAGGCGGCGTGGTCGTCGCCATTGCATACGCCCGTGCCCGCGCCGCGCAAGCGGGCCCGTTGCCGCTGCGTTTCATTGGCGTGGGTGAGGGACTCGACGATCTGCGTCCCTTCGTCGCAGCCGAGTTCGCCCGCGCGCTGCTGGACTAGCGTCGTGGCTGCCGCGGGAGCGTAGGACGTGTCGGTATTCCGGCTGGAGAACGTCCACAAACGCTACGGCAATGGCGTGCAGGCGCTTCGCGGAGTCAGCCTCAGCGTCGAATCGGGCGAGATGCTCTTTCTGACCGGCCCGTCCGGCGCAGGCAAGACCACGCTCCTCAGGCTCATCGCGGCGCTCGAGCGGCCCACGTCGGGTCGGATCGAAGTCCAAGGACAGGACATCACGCGGATCCCGCGCCGCGCGGTTCCGTATCTGCGCCGCAACCTCGGTCTGGTATTGCAGGACCAGCGCCTGCTCTTCGATCGCAACGTGCTGGAGAACGTGATCATTGCGCTCGCGGTTACAGGGTCGCGCCGCGGCGAAGCCGTTGAGCGCGCCCACGCCGCACTGGAGAAGGTGGGGCTGCGGGAGCGGGCGACATCGAATCCGATGGCGTTGTCCGCAGGTGAGCAGCAGCGCGTTTGCGTTGCGCGGGCCCTCGTTGCGCGCCCGAGCCTGCTGCTGGCCGATGAGCCAACGGCGAATGTCGACGAGGCAAACGCCGTGCGCATCCTCGAGACGTTTCGCGCGTTCAATGCCGTGGGCGTAGCGGTCATCGTCGCCAGTCACGACGCGTCACTCGTTGGCCGGTATGGATCTCGCGTGGTGAGGCTCGATGCGGGAGTGATCGTCGAATGAGGGCATGGTTCGCTCACCACGTGGCATGTCTGAGCGCAACGCTGCGCGGCATGGTGCGCGCACCGTTCAGTTCGATGATCAATGCGCTGGTGATCGGTCTCGCCGCGACGCTGCCGCTGATCGGCCTGGTGGCGATCGAGAATGGCCGGGCCTTGGCGGGGGGCTTCGCCCTTGACCCGACGCTTGGCGTGTTCTTCGCCCTCGACGCCGGCAAGCAGGAAATCGACGCGGTGGAATCCGTTCTGCGCAATACGAGCGGTGTGCGCTCGGTGCAGTTCATCGCCCGCAGCGAGGCGCTGGAGCGGCTGCGCAAGATCGAAGGCTTGGGTGACACGCTGGGGACGCTGCGCTCCAATCCGCTG
This sequence comes from uncultured beta proteobacterium, assembly GCA_902826155.1. The sequence continues at coordinate 2,526 of CADEDU010000082.1, read as the reverse complement.
CCCGACACGCTGGTGGCGAGGCTCGAGGCTAGCGGCATCGCGCAAGAGGGTCAGTTGGCGGCCCAGGTACGGGCCATGCCCAAGGTCGCGCACGTGCAACTGGACGCCGCATGGATGCTGCGACTTCGGCGCCTACTTGAGCTCGGCGGTGCGGCCCTGACCTTGCTGAGTGCACTTCTTGGGGCCGTGTTCGTCGGCGTCACGTTCAACACGGTACGGGCACAGATTCACGGGCAGGCGGACGAGTTGGCAGTGGCGCGCCTGGTGGGCGCGACCGATCGGTATCTGCGCAGGCCGTTCTGTCACTTCGGATCGTGGCTTGGCCTGCTCGGAGGATTGATTGCGCTCGGGCTCACGTGGGCCGTCCTGGCGTACCTGGACCAGCCGATCGCAGACCTTGCTCAAGCGTATGGATCGAGCGTCCGGTTGGTGTATCCAACCCTGGGGCAGATGGGGATCGTCGTGGGTGTATCCGGGCTGCTGGGCTTACTGGGCGCCTTCATGGCTGTGAGTATTTACTTACTCAAGAACCCCAGCCCAGCTTGACTCGTGGCTCGATCGGTCCGAGCGAGACCAAGTACCGCCGGAACTCAGGCCGCTGTTAGCACTCTAATATCACGAGTGCTAAACTGCATCGTCGGTGGGAGATTTGCCGGGCCACACCGATCCATCGATAAAGGGGATGTTCGCAATGACCAGTGCACTGGCTTTTCCGGTTCCTTCGGCAGTTGGGAGTCTGGAGAGTTACGTTCAATCGGTGAATCGCTTTCCGTTGCTCTCGCAGGAAACGGAGGTCGATCTGGCGCGACGTTTTCGCGATGAGGGCGACGTCGAGGCCGCTCGTCAACTGGTGCTGTCGCACCTGCGCGTGGTGGTGGCCATCGCCCGCGGCTACCTGGGCTATGGACTGCCCCACGCCGACCTCATCCAGGAAGGCAATATCGGTCTGATGAAGGCGGTGAAGCGCTTCGACCCCGAGCGCGGTATCCGACTCGTGTCGTTCGCGATCCACTGGATCAAGGCCGAGATCCACGAATTCATTCTGCGCAACTGGCGCCTGGTGCGCGTGGCCACGACCAAAGCGCAGCGCAAGTTGTTCTTCAATCTGCGCAGCATGAAGCCGTCGTTCGACACGCTCAGTCAGGCTGAGGTCAAGCGGATTGCATCGGTGCTGAACGTGAAGCCGCAGGAAGTCGTGGAAATGGAAATGCGGCTTGCAGGTCAGGACGTGGCGCTAGAGCCCGCGCACGACGATGACGAAGCGTTCGCGCCGATTCAGTACCTCTCCGACCCGGAGGTCGAACCCTCCCGCATCGTCGAGGCCGAGCAGATCGAGCGTCGCCGCAGCGAAGGGCTCGCGCAAGCGCTGGCGAATCTCGACACGCGCAGCCGGCGCATCATCGAAGCGCGCTGGCTGGCCGAGAAGGAGCCATCCACCTTGCACGAACTGGCAGCGGAATTCGACGTGTCAGCCGAGCGTATCCGGCAGATCGAAGCGAAAGCGCTCGCGAAAATGCGCGGAGTACTCGCCGAGGCATAGTCCCCGCAGGTAGCGCAACGCAAGCAAGGCCCGGCTGATTCGCCGGGCCTTTGTTTTTCGTGGGCTCGAGTAGCCGCGCTCTATTTCCCGGCGAGCAGCAATTTCAGATCGGCTGCAAGATCATCCACCGCCGCGTTGTGGCGCAGAAACAGCCGCAGACGGCCCTGCGGATCGAAGACGTACGTCGCCGCGGTGTGATCAATGGAGTAGTTCTCCGGCGATGTTCCGGCCGACTTCTGATAAAAGACCTTGAATTCGCGTGCGACGGCCGCGGTTTCCGTCGGCGAGCCGCGCAGGCCGATGAAGCCCGGATCGAACCCGGTGACGTAGGCGGCCAGCACGTCCTGCGTGTCGCGCTCGGGATCCACGGTCACGAAGATCACCTGCACGCGGCTGGCGTCTTCACCGAGCTTGGTCAGCGCGAGCTTCGTCTGCGCAAGAGTGGTCGGACACACGTCCGGGCAGCGTGTGAACCCGAAGAACACCGCGACCACCTTGCCGCGGAACTCCTCCAGGCTGCGCACCTTGCCCAAGTGATCGGCAAGCTGGAAGGTCTTGGCGTAGCTGGCCCCGGTAACGTCGGTGCCCTTGAAAGCAGGCTTGTCGCCGCGACCACACGCCGTCACCAGCAACGCGGCAGCGATGACCCACGCGACGCTAGAGCGGCAGATAGTGGTCGACAAGGAGCGCGGCAAACAGCAGCGAGAGGTAGAGGATCGAGTACCGAAACGTCCGCCGCGCCAGATCGTCGCTATAGCGGCGGTAGAGCGATATGGCGTAGTGGATGAACCATCCGCCCAAGGCCACGGCCGATAGCAGATAGATCCAGCGGCTCATTCCATACACGAACGGCATCAGCGAGCAGGCGAACAGGATCAACGTGTAGAGGAGGATGTGCAGCTGGGTGTAGCGCTTGCCGTGCGTCACCGGAAGCATCGGCAGGCCGGCCCGCGCGTACTCCTCGGTTCGATACAGCGCGAGCGCCC
>CADEDU010000081.1 GCA_902826155.1 uncultured beta proteobacterium | reverse complement strand
GACCCATCAACATATCAATCTATAGTTGCAGAATCAGACGTCCGTTATGAAGGTTTAAGCGGTGGTGCTAAGTGGCCGCTCGCGCACCTTCATCGACCTCGACTGACCGACCGTGTCCGAGTAGAAGCCGGTCATTCGTCTCGGCGCACTAGCCCTTCGGCCTCTCGTGTACGAGTCCGCTCGCCTCCTTATCAAACCGGAAACCTCTGCTCGAGGCGCAGCTCGCGCGCTATCGAGGGCTTGTGAAGATCGCGGAGATCGATCCGAAACAGCGTAGCGCTTACGCCGGCCCGATGAACTCAACCGCAACGCGAACCAGCCAAGCCCGGATCGCGCCGGCTTGCTCGGCGGGCAGCGTACGGTCGAGCCGCGACTCGACCGTGGCGACGCGCGCTCTCGCCTTCTTGAGCAGCGCCTGGCCCGCCGTGGTGAGCTGGAGCACCAAGATCCGGCCATGCGTCGCATGCGGCACTTGAGCGATCGCCCCACGCCGCAACAGATTGCGGGTGATCAGATTGACGGTCTGCGGTGTAAGGATCGCGAGCCGCGCGATGTCTGCGCCCGACGGTGAGGGGTAGTTCGCAATCATCGTCAGCACGGCGAACTGCGGCAACGTCAGATCGAGCGGTGCAAGCGCGCGATCGAGATCGAGGCGGACTGCGGCGCTCGCCTGCCGCAGCAGATAGGCCAAGTGGCCCGACGTGCCGCGCATCGCCGCGCCTGCGGTCGGGATCACGGGCCGGGCGGAGCGGGCGGGTTGATGCTTGACCATAATATCAGCGCTCTTATATCTTATCAGGGCACGAATAATATCCGCGCTCGGCCTTCCGGCATGCGTGGATTGGTACGACGAGGACATCGTGACATCCGATTCAAGCACTCTCGTTCGGCGGCACCTCGCGGCAGAGAATTCGCACGACCTGGCCGGAACGCTGGCGACGCTCCATGCAGACTGCGTTTTCCGTGATCACGCAACTGGCCAGACCTGGCGGGGCCACGAAGGTGCGAGCGCCCATCACCTACATTGGTGGCGCACGTTCGAAGTCACCGTGGAGCGCGGCCCGGAACAGCAGGCCTTCTGGGCATCCGATGTGTACGTCGCGCAGGCAACCTGGCGCGGACGACATGTCGGTGCGTTCCTAGGCATCCCGCCGACCAGCAGGCCACTCGTCCAACCTTTCGCCGTCTTCGTGCGCTTCAAGGATGGCTTGATGGCCGGCGAGGAGTTCTTCTACGACCTCGCTTCACTGCTGCGCCAACTCGGGACCGACCGAATCCCGGAGCTGGTGTCACTGGCGTATCGGCCATGAAACGCGCGAACGCGGATCGCACCCCGTGCCGCGTGTTTCTTGCCGGCGCCACCGGTGTCATCGGGCGGCGATTGGCACCACTGCTGGTGAAGCACGGTTTTTCGGTCATCGGCACGACGCGCTCGGATGCGGGAGCCGATGTGCTGCGCGCGCTCGGCGCCGCGCCGGTCATCGTCGACGTATATGACGCGCAAGCGCTACTTCGGGCGGTCACCAGCGCACACCTGGACGTCGTCGTCCATCAGCTGACCGATCTGGCCGGTCTTGCCGACCCGGGTCGACTACCCGAGGCGCTCGCGCGCAATGCGCGCATCCGGCGCGAAGGTACGCGCAATCTCGTGGACGCCGCACTCGCCGCACGCGTGCCCCGGCTGGTCGCACAGAGTATCGCTTGGGTGTACGCGCCCGGACCGCAGCCGCACGGCGAATCCGATCCCCTACTCGACGGTGCCGCCGGCGTGACGGCCGCGGGCGTCCACGCGCTCGAGGATGCGGTGTTGCACGAAGCCGCTCTGACCGGCATCGTCTTGCGCTACGGCAAGCTCTATGGACCGGGGACGAACAAGGATCGCCCAGTCGATGACGACCTGTCGGTTCACGTCGATGCTGCCGCCATAGCCGCGCTACTTGCAATCAACAAGGGACAACACGGCGCCTACAACATCGTTGAAGTCGATCGGGTGGTCGACTGCCGAAAAGCGCGCGACGAGCTCGAGTGGGAGCCTTCGTTTCGTCTGGACGCCTAAGGCCTACTCACTGGAATCCACCCCCACCGGCTCGTCACCGCTGGTTAGTAGACGAACTTATGTGTAACCGGGCGTCAACCAGGTAGGCTCTGCGTCGAACATCCCGGGAGGCGAGGAATGGCGGGCGCGTATACCCCGATCCGAGACTACGCGGTGATCGGCGACTGCCACGGCTGTGCGCTGGTCGGCCGCGACGGCAGTATCGACTGGTGTGCATTGCGTCGCTTCGATGCCGATCCGATTTTCTGCCGCCTGCTCGATGCGGGGCGCGGCGGGTTCTGGTCGATCCGGCCGCTGGGTGCCGCACAGTCCACGCGCGCCTATCAGCCGGACACGAACGTGCTCGTCACCACCTTCACCACGTCGACTGGAACAATGAGCGTGACCGATTTCATGCCGGTCGGCCGACAGCTCGATGCGAGCGCGCACGACTATGTGTCGCTCAATGCACCCAACTGGCTGGTGCGCCGCGTCGAAGGGATCACCGGACAGCTCGAGATCGAGGTGCGCTACCGGCCGTCGCGCCACTACGCGCGTGACGACAGTCCACTAAGCGTCGCGGACGGCATCGTGACCGGCCCCGAGTTGCCTTCGCTGCACACCGACTTGCCCTTCACAGTGACGCACGGCGTTGCTGAAGCGCACCTCTCGTTACGGGCAGGGCAGCGGCACGATCTGGTCCTCGCGGGCAACACCGTAAGCAGCGTCGCGCCGCGTGCTCGCGTCGACGAGTTTCTCGCCATTACGCGATCGTTCTGGCAAGAATGGCTCGCGTACTGTCGCTACGGCGGCCGCTATGTGGAAGCGGTCAAGCGGAGCGCGCTCGTCTTGAAGGCCATGACCTACGCGCCAACCGGGGCGCTCGTGGCCGCGCTCACGACCTCGCTGCCCGAGGAGATCGGTGGGGAACGCAATTGGGACTATCGCTTCACGTGGCTCCGCGACGGCAGCTTGATGCTCTATGCGCTCGCCGCGCTGGGCTACAGCGGCGAGGCGCGAAGCTACCACCGGTTTCTCGCGACTGCGTGCAGTCAGACGCTGCCGCACGTGCGCATCATGTACGGCATCGATCATTCGCACAGCCTCGAAGAGCATGTGCTCGATCACCTCGAGGGCTACGAAGGCAGCCGGCCGGTGCGCATCGGCAACGGCGCCTACCTCCAGCGGCAGATCGACGTGTATGGCGAAACGCTCGATCTGGCGCTGCTCTACCAAACGCTGGGCGAAAAGCTGAGCGTGCAGTATCGCCGCCTGCTGCGCACCTTCGCCGAGTTCGTCGCCGAGCATTGGCAGGATCCGGATCAGGGACTGTGGGAGATGCGCGGACCACCGCGCCATCACGTGCACGGCAAGCTGATGAGCTGGGTGGCGATGGACCGTGCCGCGCGCCTGTTCGAGGATCCGCAGCGATGGCAGCAGCTCGCAGCCACCATTCGGGCGGACATCGAGCGCAACGCGATCGATCCGGCCGGCGGCTACCTCCGACAGGCCTACGACGGTGGCGTGGATGCGGCCGTGGTGCTCGCCCCGATGCTCGCGTTCCCGCTCGAACAGACGACACTCGAGCGCACGATCGATACCGTCGAGCGAACACTCGGCCAGGGCGATTTCGTCGTGCGGTACCGCGGTGAAGACGGCCTCTCGGGCGAGGAAGGCGCGTTCCTCATCTGTAGCTTCTGGCTCATCGACGCCAAACTCGCCGCCGGACGCATCGATCAGGCGCGCGCGCACTTCGAGCGCCTGTTGGGTTACGCGAATGACGTGGGGCTCTATGCCGAGGAGGTCGATGCCGCAAGCGGCGCGTTCCTTGGCAACTTTCCGCAGGCGTTCACGCACCTTGCCTTGGTAAACAGCGCAGTCAATCTCGATCTTTACGAGCGATTCGGTGCGGCGGGACTGAGCGGCTCGCACGCCGATCGTGCCAAGCGCTCGGTGATCGCGACGTTCGGCTGGCGCGGTATCGCCGCGTCCATCCGCTTCTCCGGCGCGCGCGCGCGGCTGCGCTCATCGGACGAATCGAAGCTTGCGTGGCCATAATCCTAGATGGAGCGGGCGGGCGAAGCGTCTCCCCAGTTTGGTCGAGGGACCCCGCTTGCACCCGATCCTGTTCCTTGGCGTGCCGATCTCTCATGCCAAGTTGATTACTCTCTCCGCCGCGCGTACCACGAACAGCCGCTCGCCCCATACTTCAGCGGTCGTTCCCGACCCGAAGCGGATAATGGTGCGATACGGCGTTAGATGTTGGGCTTGTACTCGCGCTTGTATTCGAAGGAGAAACGAGTGCCCCGGGTTGTGCGGCTGGATCCCGAGCTGGAAGCGGCTTTGCGAGGTTTGAGTGCCGGGGAAGGCGTTTCTCAGGCCGAGCTCGTCCGTCGCCTCGTCCGCGAGCGGCTTTCACGGCGGTCAAAGCCAAGATTAACCTATGAAATCGCTGAGTCGCTCGGTGTAATCGGTATCGACACCGATCGTCGGCGCGACGTTGCTGCCAACCATTCGAAGCACCTCAAAGAGATTCTGCGTGCCAGGCGTTCTGCTTGACACGAGTCACCGTGACCATTCGTCGAGAGTTCATGCGGCGCGGCGCCGTGGGTGTCCCTGATGTGCGCTGAGCGACGGAGCTTGCGAAAGAGTGCTTCGGTCTGGCGGTAGATCTCGTCGTCGGAGCGTGCGATGTCGATCGGATCGCCGGACGTTGCCCGAGATTACGGTCGCGCTCGTAGGGCCCACGGGGGGCCAGGTCGGATCCGATCCGTGTCCGCCGGCTGGCACGCCTCGCACATGCAACTCGCTGCGGTGCGGCGTTCGTGGGGTTCGTGCCGGAAGCGGCCGGGCGGGAAACAGGCGCAGCCGCCGCTCCAAATTCGATCCGAGCGCGCGTCTGTCGCAGGCGAGAACTACCGCACGCGCTATGCCATCGGTCGCTGCAACTTCGATCGGCGCAACCGATACCCCTGATGAGCAACATGGATTCGGGCGTTGCGCATTGAACGCTCAGACACGTCGATGGGCGGTTGATTAAGAGGCATCAGTAGGCCCCGCCGTCGACCTCGACCACGCCACGAAGAATCGGCTTGGCGACCTGAGTGACATCGGCCCAGCGCTACAGCTCGACAAGCGGATCCTCGAGCTCATTGCGGAGCTTGGATGATTCTCGGCTACCCATCTTTCAGGAGAAGATTATGGCGTTCTATGACTGGAGCGAGCGGTTGTCGGTCGGTATCGATTCGATCGATCGCCAGCACAAAGTGCTCATCGGCTACATCAACACGCTGGCTGACGGTGTGGCGAACGGGACGATCAACACAATTGTCGGCAAGGTGCTAAACAACCTGATCACCTACACCAAGAGCCACTTCATGTACGAGGAGATGTTGCTCGACAGCTGTGGCTACAGTGACATCGTCGAGCACAAGCGCCATCACACCAACCTTGTGGGCAAGGTGGACGATTTCTACGCACGCTTCAAGCGCGGCGAGACGATTCCCGGGACCGAGCTGCTCGAGTTCCTCAAGGACTGGCTCAATCATCATATCCTCAAGGACGACATCGCCTATTCGAAGACCCTGATTGCCAAAGGGGTGTCGTAGGCAAAACCGGCGAAGAGGGGCGCTGATCGCCAGTGCTCACGCGCCCTAGCCTGGTGTGTGCCGTCCGTCTCAACCCTCTCCTGAAACGGATGAGGTCGAGCAACAGTGAGCGGCGCAGTGCCCTCCAAGTCGGTGGCCGACAGTTCGTGGCTAGCGCGCGCACGAGAAGATGTGTTCGTATCCGAAATAGATCAGGTCGCCGGGCTTAACGCCGTGGAACGTGAGTTCATCGTGGCCGGTGAAGCCGGTAACGATGCCCATGTAGTTGCGATCGACCACCGTATCGACAGTGGCGTAAATTCGAACGGTTCCCACACGCAGCATGATTTGTTCGCCAACGCGAGGATCCGAATAGTCCATCTGGGGGGACCTTGCCGGCTGAGTGCTTGAATAGAGCGGTTGCGGCAAGCTCTTCGGGCGAAGCTCGAACGCGATTGCGTGCACGGGTGTTGACCTGTTCGAAAGTTGCCGTCGGGCTTGAGCTTGAGCGCCATCGGACTCAATAGACGTCGGTATTGGATCAAGCGCATCGCAGGTAGGCAAGCGAGAAAACGGAGCACGGATTCGTAGGATGCGCTCCTTGGGTGGACGCAGGCGCATCGCCCGTTTTTCTAAGGCCGCCCACAATACGCTCGCAGAGCGTTGGTTTCCGCATTTGAGCTCGCCGTGGCTATGTAGGCGTCGTTGGACACCCTGCGTCGCGCCACACGCGTGCGAGCGTCCTTGTGGTCTGCTGAGTGATGCGCAACGCCAAGGCGGTTTGCTTCGACTTGGCGAACACGTTACCGGCCAGGGTGCCCGAGCACGCGTACCGGGCTAGCGGTTTTTCGGCCAGGCCAATGAGGTCATGCAATGGCATCCTCGACCGGAAACACCGCCGCTTGAGCGCGCCGCCCTACCGCCCCCTCCCCCAGAACCCTCGCATCGCCTTCATCCGGCGGCGGTCCTCGCTGGTCACGTATACGGTGGTCGTGTTGAGCGATGCGTGGCCGAGATTCTGTTGCACGACATCGAGCGGCGTCCCGGCGGCGACCGCATGGGTGCCATGGGTATGGCGCAGCCAGTGTGTACTGGCACGCGCAAAGCGAGCCGCGCTCTTGGGATCGCGGGTCGTGAGCACGGCGGCGCAGCGGTTGAAGAAGGCCTTGATCTGATCAGCCAGCGTCGCCGCCGTGATCCCCTGCGCGGGATCCCTTGGCATCGACACGTGCGCGGCCCATGGCGCGCGCTCCAGCGCGTCGGGCGCACGGCCAAGCAGGTGCGCGTCGCGATTGCGCGGATGCTCCGGGTCGACATCGAGCCCGCGCTCCAACAGGGATTTAGATAGCTCACTCACGACCGCAAACGACACCGGCACGGTGCGCGCCTTGTCGCCCTTGCCGATGACGTGCAGCAGCCAGCCTTCGACCAGCTCGTCATCACCCGCTTCGGGTGGATAGGCCACGAACGACAGATCGGCGAGCTTGACCGCGACCACCTCCGAGAGCCGCAATCCGGTGTCGTACAAGAAGTGAAGCGCCAGGCGCAATCGCTGATTGGCTCCGGTGTCGACCAGCAGGGTGAGTTGGTCTTCGACGAACGCCCATTGCGCAGCGGTGAAGCTGCGCCCGGCGTTCAACCTCGGCGTGGTGGACTTGGCCGGCGCCACCCCATTCCAGGGATTGCCGACCAGATAGCCTTGATCGACCAGGAACTTGTAGAGCACCTTCAACACCACCAGGGCCTGTCGCTGCGCAACGCTCGAGAGCGGACCTTCGAAAGGACGCCAGAGCGGACTCCAGCGTGCACGAGCGCGCGTCCCGCACCAGCGCTCGCGCGGATGCGGATCGGCCAGGAAATCGCGATAGGCGACGCAGTCCTCCAGGCTCATCGAGGACAGCGGCTTGCGCTGCTCCAGAATCGCCCACAGCAGAAACCGCTCGACTTCCTTGCGATAGGCACGTTTGGTGTGGGCCGAGCGCTTGGCCGCAAGCCAGGCTTGCAAGGCGTCATAGTCGTTGTTGGCCCGCAGCAGGCAACGTACCCGGTCGGCGCGAAACCGACCATCGCGTCCGTCGAGCGCTGCCGGAATCAGCAGTTTTTCCATCGGCACCACCGCCGTGGTTCGCGGCACGACCTTGTCGAGTTCGTGCGAATAGAGCTTCGATCGTGGCACCGCCACATGCGCACCGATTGGCTCGCCGATGGTGTCGCGGTGCACGTTCAGAAACTCTTCGATGCGAGCGGCTTTAGCCGCGCCGATACCTGGAACGCCAAACCACCAGCGCCGCCCTGCCCCGTTGATGCGCGCCAACAGCCGCGTGAGCGTATCGATGTCCTTGGCCTGCAGTCGCGCAGCGATGCGCGGATCGAACCAGGCGCCGACCTCGTCGGCAGCGTGCGGCGGTTCGGCAACGAGCTGCTCGAGCCAGCGCAGCGCATCGAGCTGGCGCGCGATGAGCTTGCTGCGCCGGAGTGCCTGGCGCGAACTCGTGCCGTAGCGTGCCCGGTAGTGAACGAGCTGCTCGTCCTCGGAGAACTCTTCCAGCCCGGACTCGCGGGCGAAGGCCTCCAGGCTGGGTGTGTGCTGCGCCGGTTCGGGAATGCGGCTGACGTCGATCAGGATCAGCCGCGCCTGGCCGAAGCGACCATGGCGTTTGGCAGCGGCCGCGAACTCCTCGCGCATCCAACCAATCGTGCGGCGCACCACCCGCGCATCAGTGTGCTCGCCTTCGATCCGCAGATAGCGCTGCCACATCGCGCGGGTATCCAGGCCCTGCACCACCGCACGCATGAAGGCGAAATGGCCCGCATGGAGTTTGCGCGGGCGGACAAGCGAACTCCCTATTTGTGGAGATCGCCGGGATTCACCAGAGTCCTCCCGATCATCTGGGCCTTCCTCCTCGAGCGCACCTCGGCCTTCTGACGTGAGCTGTGTGGACATTCAGTACCAGAGAAGACTATTTGAAGTCTATTTGGATCGAGGCGTTGCGGCTGCGTGGCCGCCGTGGGAATCGCACGCTAAGCAATTGAAGGCAAAGCACTTCGACTGCTTGATCTGGACAGGGTCGGAATTGTAGCCGCTTTCTGCTTACCTTGATAAGATAAGTTATCATGGTAAGCGTAGGGCTTGGACCAGTCGGCATTTGGGCGTTTGGGCTTCTGTTGTAGCGGGATGCCTTTGGGACGCAAGGGAGCCGCAGCAGCTCGGTGTGGCCTGGCGTGCGGAGTCAATGGGCGTTTCGGTCCAATCGATGCAGCCGGACGCTTTCGAAGGACTACTCCCGGCAACGCTCAGCCCGGCGCAGTCCAGGTCGCTCCAAGGTCAGCGTGGGTTCTCACCAAGGCGACAGCCGCGAATATCTGGTGGCGATGCCCTGCGCGCGCGGATATCCCCGTCGCGGTTCCGGCACGACCGCACCGCGGGGGTACGGTGAGCGCGCGGCCCGGGGGCCTAACTGGCGCGCAAGGCGCGCACGATGGCAGCCGTCAGCGCTTCAATACGCTCGTCGGGCACTGCCTGGGGCTTGAGTCGGATATTGAGGCCGCCGGTGCGCTCTCTGATCCAAGTGCCAATGACCTGATCGTCGAGCCGAATCTCGGTGGCGGCATCGCGCTGCGGCGCCCGCCCCTCGACCAGCTGTGCCACAACGCTGCCGACCGCCAAGTTCTGTGCGCGCAGTCGCTCGGCCCGTCGTAACACCCCGCGCTTGTCGGTCTCGAGCGCGGCGCCAATCTGTTCGGCGTGCCGGTACTGGATCTCGATCGGGCTGCGAAAGCACTCGACCACCGGCTGCGGCAACTCGGCCACCAGGAGTGCCTTGCGGACCCAGGTGTGGCTCACGCCGAGCGCTTCGGCCAGCCGTCGTTGCGAGGGATACAGACCCTCCTCGAGGGCGCGCCGGTACATCATTCCCTGCTCATAGGGAGACAGATCAGCGCGCTCGCGGTTCTCGCGATCCATTGCGGCGAACAGCTCGGCGTCGGTCAGCGCCTCGGTCCACACCACCGCGAGCACCGGCACGCCCAGCTCGAAGCAGGCGCGGTGGCGTCGATGGCCAAACACGATCTCGAAGGCGCCTGTTTCGCCCTCGACCGGGCGGACCAGGATCGGCTGCACATTGCCACCGGCCAGCTCGATATCGGCCTTGAGGCCAGCGAAGCTTGCGTTCGTATAGGAGGCCTCGTGGCGGTTGGCCCAGCGGCTGGGGCGTACGGTGGTGGGGTCGAGCCGGCGCGCCGGAATCGATCCGTCGTAGTGGGCCAAGCGCTCGCGCAGCCGGGCGAGTTCGCCCTCGGCAGCCATCATCTGGCCGCGAAAAGCGAGCATCTGACCGGGGCCGGTCTTCGGGCTGTTCTGGCCTGGCAGTGCGGGTGGAAACCGGGTTTCCACCTGCGCCAGATTGTTCGCCACGACGCCGGAGGGATCCGTCGCAGGAATCGTCATCTCGGGCGAAGGCGGAGGCGTCGCATCGGGCAACGGCTGCGATACGCCAGCCTGATCAACCGGTTGGGTCAGATCTGCAGTCAGCGCTTCCAGACGCTTCGTTGTCTTACTCATCGCCCTCCCCCCAATACGGCTGGAAACCTGGTTTCCACTTCGCTCGCCTCTGATCGCCGCTCCACGCTATTGCCCCAACGCCCGCGCGCGCCAAGTCTCGACCACCGACTGTTCGATCAGCTCCACGAATCGGTCGTAGGCTTCCTGGGCGCGCTTGTACGTCTTGGCCGCGCCCTCGTATTTCTGGACGTCATAGACGGTAGCGAACTCGGCGGCCTTGTTGCTGGTGACGGTGGTCTTGGGCACCTCAACCGGCAGCATGTACTCACCATAGGTAGCCTGAATCCATTGGCGTACCGCTGGCGCAGCGGGATCGGTTGGATCGACCCGGCTGAGCAGGATCTGCAGAAAGTCGAACGACTTGGCGTTCCCAGCGGTTTCCTGTTGATCGAGGTTGCTGCCCAGGTCGGCAAGCAGCGACCAGAATTGGGCCGAGGAGGCGAAGTCCAGCCCCGAGGGCGGCACCGGCACGACGATGCCATTCGCCGCCCAGAGTGCGTTGATGGTGACGTACGACAACGAGGGAGGGGTGTCGATAATGATCACGTCGTACAGGTCACGCACCACCTCCAGCCCTTCATTCAATACATTCCAGAACCGGGCGTTGGGCTCGCGCATCTGGCGCGCCGGCAGGGCGAACTCCGCCGAGAACAGGAACGGGGCCGCCGCGACCAGGTCGATACCGTCCCAGTAGGTCGAACGAATCGCATAGCGAACATCGACCTGCCGGCCGTCGCATAGCGGCGCGATGGTCATGTCCTCGCTGATCTCGGCCTCGGGCAACAGACCATGCAGGGTGGTGAGCGAGCCTTGCGGATCGGTGTCAATCGCCAGCACCCGATGCCCCCGCAAGCTCAAGCCCTGCGCCAGTACCATCGAGCTGGTGGTCTTGGCCACACCGCCCTTGAAATTGCCGACGGTGATGGTGATCGCCTTCTGGCCCGGCGGCCGCATCCGATCGGCGCGGTAAGCACGGGTCCAGCGGCGCACCTCGTTCAGCGTGAACTCGCGCTTGCCCCCCGAAGGGGTCAGCCGACCTTGGGGCAAATCGCCCTTGGTGACCCGATACGTGACGTGCGACTTGTCGACGCCGCACAAACTGGCCAGCTGGGACGAGGAGTAGGTGGGCGCGAGTTTGCGGGCTTCGGGGGCGAGCAGGCGAGAGCGAATCTGCTCGACCATGGTGCTCGCCCGCGCGGCGATCGCAGCCACTCGGCGCATATCAATGGCAGTGCGCGCCGCCGGAGCGACCGGGCCGGAGGAGGGTGTGGAAACCTGGTTTCCAGCCTCGTCGGTCGTTTGGGAATCATCAGCCATCGCCACCTCGGAGATTCTCCGGAATTTGGCGATGATACCAAAATCCGTAGACTAACTGGCTCCCGAAAAATATCCGAAAACGATGACTTATTCTGTCGAATCGATTGTGAGAACGGTTGGGAGTCGCCGCGTTCCCCGAGCGAAATCATGCTCGCCATTGTGAGTGAAATTGGGAATAGATAGGGAATAGCCGGTCGAGTCCGCTGCATTCACGTGCCCTGAACACGCCAGGCGCGTCTGGACGCCAGGCAGCAAGCCTTGACTCTGATCACCAGCCAGCAGCCATCCCATATCCACTCACAATCTTTCCCAACGGCGCTCACATCCGAGGCGTGCCGATCCCAAATTCCCTCACATTGATCCCCATCCGCACTCACAAAGAATCCCAATCGATCTCCGCACCATCGATCCAATCCGCTGATTGATCAGTGCTTTCCGCCACATCAATCCTTTAAAGGAATCAAGCTTCGTCTCTCAACTACTTCAAGGCCGCGCTACGCACGGTTGCGGTAGCATTGTAAGTAACGCCGATCACAATAACTTGCCTCCGGTGAGTTCAGCCTCGACCCGTGGATCCAGACGCGCCGCTCGAACCCGTCCCCAACGAGGGCCCTTCAGCTTCCGAGGCGGATACGCGGCTTACCAAGCGCGATGAGCAAACGCTGGCCAAAGCCAACGAGGCGATTGCGATCCGCCCCAAACGCGGTCGGCTGACGTTGCTGTCGCGCCGCCTGTACAACGCGTTGCTCTATCACTCGCAACGCCAAGGGGTCGATACACCGGTATACGCATTGCCCCTGGCCGAACTGATCGGCGATGCGCGATTCAATTCCAACAATACCGAGCTGCTCAAGTCGCACTTGCGCGAGATGCAGGCCACGACCATCGAATGGTCGAACAGCGGGGCAGGGCAGCGCCGCTGGGTATCGACGCAATTGATCGGCACGGTATCGATTGAGGAACTGGGCCGCGGACGCGCCTGCGTGGTGCGCTGGTCCTACCCCAATGAGATCCGCGAACGGCTGGTGCGCCCGCAGCAGTACACGCGCTTGCTACTGGAGATGAGCGCACAGATGCGTAGCTATGCCGCATCAGTGCTCTACGAAATCGGCGCCCGCTATCTCACCTCGCCTGGCCGACTCACCATGCGCGAGGACACGATCTGGTGGGCGGCCGTGCTGACCGGGCGCAGCGACATCGAAACCGTCGACTACCGCTTCCTCAAGCGCGACGTGATCGTGCGGGCGCTGGCCGAACTGGACACACTGTGCGAAGACTTTCGGCTGGAACTGATCGAGCACAAGCGCGGGCGCAAAGTGGAAGAGATGCAGTTCCGCGTGCATCCGAAAGCGCAGGCGACGCTCGACGGGTTGCACGATCCCAGCCGCAATGTGTTCGATCTCGAACTGGTCGGGCGGCTCATGGCGCTAGGGATGAAGCAGGAGGACGCGCAAGAGCTGTACGCACGCACCGACGAAGGTCAGTTGCGTGCGGGGCTCGATCACGTTGCGCAGCGATTGAAGAGCACCAACATGCCGGCGCTGAAATCGCCGGTGGCGTATTTGCGTGACGCGTTGAAGAAGGGCTACGCCAAGGCATTGGAAGGGGAGGGCAGGGCGCCCGGCGCTGCGCAACTGCCGCGCCCGCCGTCGCGCGCGGAACAACTCGAGCGCATCCGCGAAGCGTGGGCGGCCGATCGGCTGGGCAATGCGCGCGCGCTCTACGCGGAGATGCTCGAGGCGCAACAGACGCAGGCACGCGCGCGCTTCGAAGCCGAGCAGCTCGAGCAGCTTGCCCCACCCATCGCGCGCGCCTGGCGCCGCGATGGGACGAGCAGCAGGATCGCTGCGACCTCGTTCTATCGGTGGTTGGCCGAGATCACCTGGCCGGAGCAGCCCACCGAGCAGGTGCTGTTCGATTTTGCGCTGGCAAAGGGGATTGTCAGGGTAGGGTAGTCGCGGCGACCGGGATCCACCCGGCACCGCTCAGCGCTGCGACGATCGGCGGGTTGACCCGCGCTACAACCGTTCAACAGGTTGATTTGTCAGGCGAACCCAACGATTCCGGGATCGGCAGACAAGATCGGCAATTCCACTGTCTAGATGGATATTTTTGCTATATAAGACAGAGGCTTAGTAACGCATATCGATCGGCAAATGACGTTGCTTGAAGTTCCCACCCGCATCGAACCGTGCTTTCTGGAGGAAGCCCGCGGGGAACTGCTCGATCTGCTGACGGAATTACCTGCTGCCGCCAGCGCACTCGCCGCTCGCCTGCACCCCAAGACCGCCGCGAATCTGGCGGATCTGGTGCGCATGATGAATTGCTACTACTCCAATCTGATCGAGGGCCACCACACGCGGCCGCGCGACATCGAACGTGCTCTGGCCAATGATTTGGATGCCGACGAGCCAAGGCGAAATTTGCAGCTCGAAGCGCGACAGCACATTCGGTTGCAGCGTGAGATCGACCGGAGCTTTGGCGGCGGTCAGCTGCCCGAACCCGGCTCGGCCCCCTTCATCTGCCATCTGCACCGCGAGTTCTACCGGGGTGCACCGGAATCCATGCTCCGCATCGAAGGGGGCGGGCGGAGCCTGGTCATGGTTCCGGGCAAACTACGCTCGCGACCTGAAGAGGACAACACGGTCGGGCGTCATCAGCCTCCGAGTAGCAGCCGGGTCGGTGCGTTCATGGAGTATTTCGAGCAGCGGTTCGCGTTCGCCAAGTTAGGCGCTGCCTCCCGAATTCTGGCGATCCCGGCGGCTCACCACCGACTGAACTTCATTCACCCGTTCCCCGATGGCAATGGCCGGGTGAGCCGCCTCATGAGTCATACCATGGCGCTGCAGGCTGGAATCGGCGCGCACGGCCTATGGTCGGTGTCGCGCGGCTTGGCGCGAGGACTGGACAGCCGCGCCGAATACCGCAGCATGATGGACCACGCCGACATGCCCAGGCAGGGAGATCTGGATGGCCGCGGTAACCTGTCGCTGCGCGCGCTGACCGAGTTTTCAACCTGGTTTCTCAAGGTTTGCCTGGACCAGGTCAGGTTCATGACCGATCTATTCGAACTCACGCGTGTGGCCGAGCGCTTGCGCAGCTACGCAAGTCAGCAGGGCTGGCGCGCGGAGGCCACTACGCTGCTCGTTGAAATCCTGCATCGCGGCGAGATCGCCCGAGGTGATGCGGCCGCCATTACGGGCCTGAGTGAGCGCACCTGCCGTGTCATGTTGGGAGTGTTGCTCGCCGAGGGCATCCTCGGGTCAGACAGCCAGAAAGGTCCGGTGTCGCTGCGTTTTCCAACGAAGATGCTGGATACGCTCTTCCCACGGCTGTTTCTTGAAAGCTGAGGGCTCGGGCGCTCGCCCCGTCAGCTCAAGGCGTAGGCTCGAGCGATTCGCGCACAAGTCCCGTCGATTGACGCGCCACACTACGCGTATACATTTCATTTTTCAGCACTTGACGCTTGACCCATGTCCACCAAGATGACCATCCGGCTCGAAGAGAAGGTTAAGGAACGCCTCGATCGCCTGGCCGAGTCGACCAACCGCAGCAAGTCTTACCTCGCCGCCGAGGCGATCCGCGCATTCGTCGAGACCAACGAGTGGCAGGTCGTCGAGATTCGTGCGGCACTCAAGGAGGCTGACGCCGGCGACTTCGGCAGCGACAAGGACGTGGCAGCGCTGGCCAAGAAGTGGAAAGTGAATGCGCGTTAGGGGGCTGCGCAAGTCGCGGCGCAACCTCGACGACGAAGCAAGCAACGTTGTCGCCCACAGCCGAGCGAAGTCACTGAGGGCGCTTTCGTTGGTGATTTAACATAACAAATATTATGCGTCCGCTTAACCCTGATGTTAGGCAACCTCGCACGCCGAAGGTCTCAGCAATTTGGGCTCGCGCGTGAGCGCGTAGAACAACGGCTGCGCGCGCTATCAGGCCAGCACGCCAACCAAGCTTCTGGTCAAAGGTCGGAGGGGCAACCATCCTGGGACGGCACCGGGAAACGAACTCGACCCTTACGGACGACCGAGTCCTGTGGCCCGCGCGGCCGCCAAGGCGTCGCGCGCCGCGCGCGCTATCTGCGGATCACTGTTGTGGGTGTAGGGTTCAATCTCGTCGACGACTTCGCGCCCACCGGCGTCAGCCAGCACGCGTAATGTCATCGCCACTGCGATACCTTGGCTGAGATTGGCGCGCAGCAGCGGCAGTGCCCGATCCGTTGCGCGCGCGAGCAGCGTGCCGGCGACGGTGCGGCTGGTCTCGTCGTCGGATGCCAGTGCTCGAGCCAGTTGTGCCCCCGCGCGCGCCGAGCCGGTGGCTCGCCACGCCCCGTAAGCAGCAAACACTGCCGCCGCATCCGCTAGTTTCACAAGCCGATTTTCTGCGCCACGCGGTGATCGATCCAGCATTGCGGGTCGTGCGACGCACTGTGGTCGAACCACACTGGCAATGTGATCTCCTGGATGTTGGGGTGGCTAAAGCGCTGTCCGCCGCCGTCCGCCAGCACCACCAGGTCCATGTGCACGCGCACCGCGTGCACCGACTGCACGTTGGCAAAGTTGGGAAAATACTTGTCCACGTGCACCGGGCAGCTCAGCAGCACGGCCTTGCCGACTGTCAATCCGAGCTCGGTGGCTTTAAGCATGACATTGGCGCCGTGGCTATGGCCAATGAGGTCCAGCCCTGATTCGTTGTGGTCGTCCACCCATTGCTTGAGCGTAGTGGCGCCGGCGAGCCGCGCGCCGTCGCTCCAGCCGCCGCTCCATCTGAAGAAGTCGGCCGCGCCGTAGAGGTCGGGCCGCAGCCCTTTTGTGAAGCTGAAGAAGTCGCCGCCCGGCTGGTACCAAGGCTGGTCGCTGGCCCAGGTGCCATGCACCAGCATTACCGTCTGGCGCGGTGGTCGCTCGCGCGGCGCGGTCTTGCCGCGCGACAAGCGCTTGAGCGCCGGATGGTCCGGGTAGGTGCGCGCCAGGCCGGTGGCGGCTAGCGAGCGCTCGAGTTCGTCCTGGCTCTTCAGGCCGTTGACCAGTACTTGCAGGTTCTGCTGCGGGCCCGTGGTCAACGGGAGCGACGCGATGGCCGCAGCGATGCGCACCAGCTCTTTGGGGTGGTCCAGGCACAGCGCGAAAAGATCGGCCGCGCGCGTCGCCTCGGGTTTGTCGAAGACGCGTTGTGCGCAGTCGCGATAGGCGGTCTCATAGGTAGCGTACTCGCGGGCGCCCACCGCGCGCAGCTTGGGCCGGTAGGCGTGCAGCTTCTTCAACCGTTCGCGGCTTTCGTCGAAAGGCACGGGACCGCTCACGCCGCGCAGCCTGGGTACCGGAAACGCCGCGTCGGGCTCGGCGGTGACGACGAATCCCTTGCGCCTGCGGGCCGCGGCCCGCGCACGTAGACCGGCGTCGCCGCCGCGAATCTGGTTGCCGAATGAAAGCAGTACCGCAGCCTGCGACGGCGTGGTGTCTTCGCTGATCTGGGCAAAGGCGGACGCGCCCTTGAACGGTCTAGACCGCAGCGGATAGTGCAGCGACATGGCTCGGACCTCCTGCGAGGTTGCCCAGCACCGACCACCCTAGTTCGGCACCACAGCTTGAGGATGCCGCTGCGTGCCTGCGGCCGTATCGACACGGCAGGGTGTCGTGACGGGAAGAACAAAGAAACGCGCTCTTCGTACAACTTCACTCTAGGCTCAGCCTGGCATGCCGTCAATCGAGCAGCGCGAACCTTGCGCAGCCGGGGTATGCGTTAGACGAGATCGCGCAGGGACAGAGTCGTCCGACCAAGCCGCTTAGAACGCGGCAAAGCCCGAGCGAGTGGGCCTGCCGAAAGATGTTCGTGGGCCGAGCGCATGAGTGGGCGCAGTGCGCCTCGCAGGCCGTGGCGCATCGGATCAGCCCGCGAGCTGGCCTCAACGCGTCGAACGCTAACATGTCATTCGGACTGATCCGAACTCGCGGCAGATACCATTCCTGATGCGCACGCTTCATGCTGCGTGATCCCGCCCATACCTATGCTCGCTACTCGCTGGTCACGGTTGATGTTGCTCGGATTGCTCATCATTGCGATCCTCGCCAGCATCGGCTTTGCTCGCCGTTCGTACAATTCCTACCTGCTACTGCAAACGGCTACCGAGCTGGGGCAGCCCCAGATTGGCGCGATTCGCCCATGGATGACGCTCGAGTACGTCGCCACGGCCTTTCACGCGTCGCGCCCGGTGCTGATCGAGCGCCTCGGACTGGCGGCGGATACGCGCATCGATGCCAGCCTGCGATTGCTCGCGCGCCAGGCAGGGGTCGCAACCCTTGAGTACATACAACGCGTGCAGCGAGCGGTCGCCGCAACCACTACACCACCACCGGCCGCTGTAGTCGAATCGACCGGTGCGCCATGGATCAACAAGCTCGGCGAGGACCTCCTCGCTGCCGTGATCGTCTATGGTTACCCTGCGTTGGGTTTGATCGCGTTGTTGGGTGCAGCCGGCCTACCGCTTCCGACCGGCCTTGCAACCGTCGTCGCGGGCTCGCTATCCGCGGCGGGGCAGCTCTCGTTGGCGTGGGCAGCAGTAGTCGCCTTGTCGGCTTCGGTGCTGGGGGACGTCGCCGGTTACTGGGCCGGGCGGTTGTTGAGCCGTGAGTTCCTCGCGCGCCGCGCCCGCTGGCTCGGCTTCTCGGCGGCGGGGAACGGGCACGTCGATGGCTTGTTTGTCCGTTGGGGCGGGCTCAGTGTGGTACTGACTCGCACATTGGCCTCGCACCTGAGTGCACTTCTGAATCTTGTCGCAGGTGCCGCCCGCTACCGAGTGGACTACTTTCTGCTGTTTGCCATTGTCGGACGGTTGCTGTGGACCGGCGCCTATCTGAGTCTCGGATACGCGGCCGGTAGCGACCTCGAAGCGGCGTCCGGTTTTCTCGCCAATGTCAGTCTGCTACTGATCTGTTTGGCGTTAGTGTTGGTGACAGGTGTTGCGCTCGTTCGAGGTCGCCGCACGTCCTTGGTCGGCTCGGATCAATCGGGCGCTGCGGATGGCGACTCCGGCCCCTGATCTGGTACAGATGGGACCGGTGCTAGCCGGTGTGCTGCTGGAGCAAGTGAGCTTGGCCCATTTGCGCGCGCACGTCCGGTTCATCGTGATCAACTACGGCGCGCTCGGCGTGGTTGGCTTGTGGTTGTACCGCGCTAGGAACTATTGTGCCGCTAGATCACGTTGACGTCACCGCTGACTATGCGTCGATAGCGGTCGGCGGAATCAATCGTCTCCAGCCCGAGCCAATCGGAAATCGTCTGTACCGAGCGCCCCTTCTTCAGATTGCGCACCGCGAAGGTGTGACGCAGCGCATGCGCCCCGCGCTTGTCGGTCCAGATGCCGGCGGCGCTGAGCAGCGCACCGTAGTGTCGATACAGCGTGGTCTTGGCGAGCACGCCGCCGTGTCGACCCGAGGGGAACAGGATGTCATCGCGCACGTCGATCGATGCGCGAACCGAAAGCCAAGCCGTGAGTACCTGGCGGGCATAGGGCGCCAGTGGGGTTTCACGTGCCGCGCCCGCGGCATGGCCAGGCACCGACAGTTTGATCGGCTCTCGCCGGATATCGCTGCCTACTCCGCTGAAGCCGATCGCGCCCAGGGTCAGGGCCAAGGTTTCGCCCGGCTTCAGGCCGGCGCCGAGCATCACGCCCACCATCGCGTTGTTGCGCAGATGGACCCAGTCGCCGGCTTCTACCGGCGCGATGATGCGTTGAATCAGCGCCTGTGCCTGGGCATCGCTGAGGGTCTCCGGTAGCGGAATGCGGCGCTTGGCTTCGGCCTGGCGATAGCCCGGACGTTGCAGTACCGCCTGAGCGGACTGGTTCCTGGGCTTGTCCTCACGCTGGGCGTCGAATGCACACAGCCAGTCGATCAACACCAACACTCGTCGCGCATACCGCGCGGAGAGTTCGCGCTTGGCGATGTAGCGATCCAGGACGGTGGGATCCAGGGCATCAAGTGTCCCGCCATCCTCACTCAGGAACGCCGCAAACGCCCGCCACATCGGCCGATAAACGCTAATCGACGAGGCAGCGAGCGGCTGCAGGTTGCGCGCCCGTGCCTCGATCCACGCTTCGAATAGTGTTTCGAGCATCGCCAGCGAGTGCTGCGCTTCATCGGCCCGATCGTCGAAGCGGAAGTTCGCCTGAACCGGTACGCGCTGATCGCTCATCAATGGATCTCGACCCGCCATGCAATGCGCCCACTGTACCTGCGCGCTAGCTCATGACAAGAGCCTGCGCGACGACTGTGCGCAACGCAACTAACGGCTAACCGGTTAGTGCTGCCAAGCAAGTCGAAGACGAAGGACGTTTGAGTTCGCGCGCGAAGGAGCGAATGGGATGTGGTGGTCCGCGCTTGCGACCGCTCGGCAGAAACGGTGGGCCGTTAGTTGCGTTGATGAAGTACGAAGTCGCAAAGGTCGTAGAGGTCGTGCCCAGGCCGCGGGCGTGTCAGCTCACGGTGCGATGACCAAAGCGGTGCGAGCACTTTCGCGCCAACGTGAACCAGGTCGCCGGTGCCACCGTCCGTCACGATGCCGCGCGCTGAGCCGTGGTTTGCTCGGGCATATTCTCAAGGCATCGACGGATCGTGCTGCGGCGGCTTCAATTCGGCAGTTGCTACGTCTACACCAACGCCGGCCGGTCGCGGCTCGCGCGCGAGGCGCGCACCTTTTGTGGGGATATCAAAGCAAATCGGCCCGAGGCGATCGCGCGCGGTGCAGCCCGCGTGCACCGACTCATTGACGAACACTCGCCCATCGCCGCGATCTTCGGGCCCGACGTCACACTCGTCCCTATGCCGGGTAGTGCGCCGCGCAATCCGGACCGACCGTGGGGATCAGAGCTCATTGCGCACGCGCTGTACGCAGTCGGCATTGGTACGAACGTGGCGCGCCTGCTCAGACGCCGCCAGGCGGTGGCCAAGTCGGCGTTCGCCGTGCCCGGTGAACGACCGTCGGTGGATCAACACTACCTCACGCTGCGGGTCACTCGTGTCGTACCACCGAGCGCCACATTCGTACTCATCGACGATGTCGTTACGCGCGGCCGCACACTATTGGCTGCGGCCAGTCGGCTCGCCGAGGCCTACCCGGATGCGACGATCCGCGCCTTCGCGCTGATCCGCTATCGCGGCCTGGTCGATGATCTGGCACAGCATGAAGATCCGTGCGTCGGGTTCATCCGGTGGGACGGGATCGATGCGCAGCGTAATCCGTGATGCGGCCTCGAGCGCGGTCGGGCCGCCAACGTCGAGTTTCCCCGGCAGTACGCGTTGCACGATTGATTACATCCGGGTGATTGACCCTGCGAAAGCTGCGCCAGTAGCGTGAGACCGTGAACGCACGAGCAATCGTGCCTCACCGATGGGTCGTCAAGTCCGTTGCCACCGCGTTTCGCGGTGCGCATCCGGACCTCTGGGTCGGGCACCGTGAATGTGGTGGTTTCTTTCTTCTCACAAAAGGAGATTCACCATGGCATCTGTTCAACACAGCGTCACATCGCGCACCATCGCGATTGGTTATCTCACCGACGTACGCCAAGTCGAGCGCAAAGCGCCCGATGCGGACGGCAATGCAACGAGCTTTCTTGCTGCGCGCGTGACGATGCACAACGGCAAGGACAAGGAGGGGAAATTGCGCTACCGGTACGTCGATGTGACCGTCGATCCGGTGCTGCGAGCGATGTTCAAACCGCTCGTGGGGCAGGACAAAGCGGCGCTGTCGGACAATCGGTACGAGCTCACGATTCGCAATCTGAGCTCCGAACCGTGGTTCGATCGCAAAGCCAAGCGCGAAGGGGTGAATGATCGCGGCACCCTGGTTGGGTGCACCGTGGTCCAGGACGAGGGCGAGGACGAATAATCCAAGCGACGTCCGCAGACGCCAACCTTCGGGTTGGCGTCTGTTTTCTTCTCGGAGCGAACGATCACTGGTTGCGTGAGCTTTCGACCACGGCGATGCGCTGTGGATCAACGGAAAACGACGCGCACTCATCACTCATCGGCCCGCCCGACGCTCCGCCGACCGCATCACGATGCGCGCAAATCGAGCGCGAGATTGGGATCAGCACAAACGAGACCCTGTCCAGCTCAAGAAACCGCAGGGCCGTGCCAGACCCTACTTCGACCGTCCGGCGACGTGCCTTCCGTAGCGCTACGGATCCGAACGAGTAGTGATCCGGATGGTAGCCACGAGGGAAAGCGCAGATATTCGTGGCATCGATCCCGACGATGACGCGAAGAGGCATACGATCATGGTCAACATCGACCAAACGGCAGCATTCGATCTTCTTGTCCGCATGGAAGGCGAGCAATGGCGTCAAACGCAGCGCGCCCATCCCGATGACGTGTTCGGATTCGCCTTCTGGCGACGAGCTTGGGAGGCAAAGATCAGCGCCGGGCTGCGCGACGTGCCGGCGCCGCTGTCGTCCTTCGCTGAGCGTGCGACGCGCGAGCCTGTGATCTCCGGTGCCGAGGGTTACCGCCGCTATCGGGTTCTGCCCGACGGAGAGATCGCTCTCGAATGCAAGGGAGCGCTACCGGATATCCGGCATCGGGCGAGTGCGCTCGGATTTCGGGTACTCGAGGGCTGCTAGTCGGGTCCGCAGCGCGATAGCGATCGATCGCAGACCCTCGCGGCCCACTATCTACCTGCCGAGTGCGCGTGCTTGCGCACGTCCCAGCCATGCAGCTCAGGAATCCCTCGCCGACCTCGACCGGCTCGGCATTCAGCGGCGTGGCCATGGGGTCGTTCCAACGGTTCATCGAACCGAACATCGCGATCGTGCCGACCAGTTCGACGATCTCGCCTCGATCCAGTGCGCGCGCAGCTTCGCGAACAATTTGTCGGTGACACCGCCTCGCGGACGACCTTCGCCCAACGCTCGACGATCGCCTCGATCTGCGCGGCGAACTGGTCGGGTGTGTTGCCCAACCTGTCCATGCCGAAGGCGCGCATCCGATTGGCGATTTCTGGTGCGTGCGCATCCGAGTGCCTGCATGGCGGCTTCACGCAAACAAGAAAAGCCCTACACCGTGCGGTGCGGGGCGTTGCTGATGACGGCGCGTACTACAGCGGGCTGTATTTCACCAGGAACTCGTAGCGGTCCTGGCTGACCGATTGGCGATCGGCATTACCTTGCGCGAATGCGACATTCGACAGTGCCAGGGCGGCGAGGATGGTGGCGACGACGGATTTCATGGAACGGTCCTTTTGGTTTCGCGTTGAAGATCTGTAGCGCCACCTAATCGATCATTTGCGGCGCTTACACCCCTTAGTCGAAGCGCCGGACCGAATCCTTCGACGTGTTCAGTAGCGTTGCGGTCGGTACGCAGTTTCACCGCTCGTTCGTTCGCACGCGCACGGGTTCGATCAACGACGCACCCGTAGTTCTGTGCGTGGCGTTGGTATCCCCGCCGCGCCGCGCGCTGGATCAACGCACCGGCTCTCCGCTCGGCCATCGCTCGATGTCCGATGCGGGGCGTCTTCGGCTGAATCCCGGCCCGGCCCTGATGCGTAGACATCCGTAGCAACTCGAAGCGGCCGGTAAGGAATCGCCGCTCCGCTCGGTCGTCTGGGTGACAGCTTTCATCGCGGCTGATCCAGGACGCTATCGAGTCGATTCCATAGCACTTGCGTCAAAACACGACAGCTTCGAGCGGACTGTGCGCGCGCTCAGCGCCGATCTGCACCGCTTCGCTACGCGCGTGGCGAGACCACGCAGCACGGTTGGTCGGCGATCAGCGAGGCAGCGGGCGAAGGCAGCATGATCGTGGTGGCGCAGGTCGCATCAAACTGCCGTAGAGATCGCCACACTACTTAGAGAGCGGGTTGGCTGGTATGGCTAATCACGAGGCTGAGGCGTGTCGTGCAGGATCTGCGGGCTTTTCAGCACACGAACGCCGACTTTGGAAAGCCAAACGCGAAGGCGTGAACGATCGCGCTGCGCTTCTGTTGCGCGCGACCCGATGCTTGCGCACCCGGGCGGCGATTTGTTCGAGCAGCTTGTGCCCGCTAGGTTGCCTCCGGTTGGCCCGCATGTGGGCCAGTTGCGTCGGGCGGCGGAGCTGCGCAGATAGAATCCGCTCCTATGGCGCGCGCAACCGTCTCACGACTGCTCGAGCGATCGCCGCTTCGCGCCCCAGCGTTTCGCAAGTTCTATGTCGGTGCGACCACGGTGGCAACCGGCTACACGATGCAGGCGACGATTGCGGCGTGGCTGATGGCGACGATCACACCGTCGACGGTGATGGTCGCGCTGGTGCAGACCGCAAGTACCGCACCCGCGATCGTCTTTGGGCTGATTGCCGGATCGCTCGCCGACGTGGTGGACCGGCGCAAGATCATCGGCGCCACAATCATCGTGATGGTCGCCGCTTGCGCGCTCCTCGCTGTAACGGCCGCGACCGCCTCGATCGGCCCCGCGGGCCTGCTTGCACTAACCTTCCTGATCGGTGCAGGGTTCTCGGTGTACATGCCGGCGCAGGCATCAAGTGTCAACGATTTCGTCGTCCGCGCGGAACTGCCGCGCGCCATTGCGTTAAGTGCTGCGTCGTTCAACATCGCACGCGCGATCGGTCCCGCGCTTGCCGGCGCCATCGCCGCCTGGTTCGACATCTGGGCGGCATTAGCCTTGGCCGCGCTGCTGTTCGTGCCAATGGCAGTTCCCTTGCGGGTGTGGCCTTCACGCGAGCGCCCACTGCCGGGCATCCCCGAGAAGATCAGCTCCGGCGTCATCATCGGACTGCGCTACGCCCGGCACTCCGGCGCGCTGCGCGCGCTGCTGTTTCGGACCTTCTCGTTCAGTGTCTGCGCGAGCGCGTTCTGGGCACTGCTCCCGGTCATCGCTCGCGACAATCTTGGCGTTGGCGCGGGCGGATTCGGGCTGCTCTCGGCCGCGTTTGGTTGCGGCGCAATTCTTGGGGCACTGGCGTTGCCGCGGATGCTGCAGCGTTACTCGCTCGATGGCACCGTGACACGCGCAGGATATCTTTGGGCCGGCGCGATTGGGCTGATCGCATTGTTCGATGCGCATGCCCTGGTTGTTCTGGGCGCATTCGCTGCAGGACTCGCCTGGGTCAGTTCGTTCGCGGCGATCTCCACCGGGGTGCAAGGTGCCGCACCCGCATGGGTGCGTTCACGCGCGGTGGCCATGAATCTGGTTGCGATGCAGCTTGTGATTGCCGTTGGCAGCGCACTGTGGGGTGCAATCGCTGCAGCAAGTACCACCGACAGTGCGCTCACGGTATCGGCGCTACTCGCACTGCTGCTACAGCTGATCAACCGACGCGTGCCGATCGCCCCGGGCACCGAAGCCGAGGTGACGACCGGCGTACAACTGCCCGAACTTGCCATCGTCACCGAGCCGCAGCACGACGACGGTCCAATCCTGGTTCAACTGACCTACCACGTCGAGCGCGAGCGGCGCGACGCGTTCCAGCGCGTCATTCAGCGCATGGAACCGATCCGTCGCCGCAACGGCGCGACCAGCTGGCGGGTGTTTCGCGATCTGGAGCAGGACGGCGACTTCGTCGAGCGGTTCATCATCAGCTCCTACGCCGAGTACATGCGATCGCGTGCCCGCATGACGCAGGCCGAACGAGAAGTGCAGACCGATGTAGAGCGGCTGCAAAGCGCGAACAGGCCGGTGCGGATCTCACGATTCATCGGGATTGATCCTACCGATTGATCGGGCACATGGGGAACGGTGGTGCCGCTATGTCGCCCACCCTGCGATGACCCATCCCATCAGAGCCGTTCTCTCATCGCCTGACTGAGCCGAACGATGGGCGCGTTCGGTCCTGGCGTCCAGGCAACGCGAGCCTGCGCGCGGGCTTGAGCTTGATGCCCTCCAGGTCCTCCGGGCGCCTCAGACGAGCTGCCAGCGTATTTGTTCGAAATCTCTGAATAGGAAACGGAGCTGCACCCAACCACTAACTAAAAAATAAGTAGAAAAACACACAGTCTCACAGGACGACTCCTCTCGGCTCTCTAGTGCGCAGATCTTTGGGCACGAACTCACCACGACGCGTTGCACTCGCTCCGGCGCAAACCTCTGCGCTTCTACTAACTTCTCGCGCGGCGCAGACTCCTTAAGCTGCGCCGCGGAGATGAGGAAAAACAAACGCCCCTTTCGGCTCAACAGGACTGTAGGGTCAGCCTGCTGTGCGGTCAATCGAGCAGGTCGGCCGGCGGATGGGTTGGGCAAGGACGGCCGTGATCGGGCTGGGAGCGATCCGTTCTGGCGTACGAGGCATGGGGGGCGAGCACGCCGTGGAAGCGAATCAGATACAAGCTTGGACGGGCACCAGGGCCGCCAGGCGTTGCTGGAACTCCAGCAGCAATATCACCAAGTGGGTGGTGCCATCAGCGTACGGGCTTTTGAGGTGCAGCACGCGCCCTGAACACTGAGGTCCGCTGCGACCGCAGCGAGCGTTAGCGATCGGCGAGCCAGTGCGACAACTTCATCGGCGGTCGGACCGACGCGCGCCGGAATTTATCGTGCTTCTCCTTGTTCGGCCAAACGTGACCCGGCGTGACCGCCATGCACGTGACAATCTCGGCCTTCGTCACGTTCAATGGGTCTGCAATTCGATCTGCGATTGCACGCGGGCGCCGCACCTCGCAGAATCCGCTCAATGAACGTACACAACGCTTCCCGCCCACGATGAGCCTCGACCGGCTCGAGGCCGCGCTTCGCCACGAACAGGACATCTTCGCGTACCCCGCACGTGAATGGACGGTGCCTCGCGGCAATGCAAATGCACCAGTTCTCGACGTGGTGATTGTCGGCGGAGGCATGGCCGGCATCGCCACCGCGATTGGCCTTGCGCGCGAGCGCATCACCAACGTCCTCGTCGTCGATCGCAATCCGGCCGCGCGTGAAGGCCCGTGGGCCACCTACGCCCGCATGCCCACGCTGCGTACCGTGAAGGAACTCCACGGGCCCGACGCCGCGCTTCTCCACCTCACGTTTCAGGCGTGGTTCGAAGCGCAATTCGGCGAAGAGGCGTTCCGGCGACTGCATCTGATCGATCGCGGCCAGTGGATGGACTACCTCGTGTGGTTGCGCCGCGTGATGCAGGTGCCCGTACGCAACGACACGCTCGTGGACGACATCGTGCCCGCCGACGGTCTTCTGCACGTGCACACGCGCGGGCCACAGGGGGAACCAACACTCGCAGCGCGTCGCGTCGTGCTGGCTGGCGGATACGAAGGCCATGGCGGCCCGCGCATCCCGGCGTTCATGGACTCACTGCCCCGGCATTTCTGGGCGCATTCGTCGGACGCGATTGACTTCGCGGCCCTGCGCGGCAGGCGCGTCGGCGTGCTCGGCGCGGGCGCGTCAGCCTTCGACAACAGTGCCACAGCGCTCGATCATGGCGCGTGTGAAGTCGTGCAATTCGTGCGCCGGCCACGGCTGCCGCAGGTTAACTGGATGCGCTACGCCGAATTCGCGGGCTTCTTCCGTGGCTTTCCGGACCTGGACGATGCCCGCAAGGCCCGCTTCACCCGCCGCTTCTTCGAGATGCCCACGCCGCCACCGCAAGACACGCTCGAGCGCACGCTGCGTCACCGCAACTACGTACTCCGGTTCGCCGCCGGGTGGTCCGCAGTGCGTGCCGACAGTGACCGCGTGAAGGTGCAAACACCAGCAGGTGAGGAGGCCTTCGATTTCCTCATTCTTGGCACCGGCTTCGAACTGGATCTGACGAGGCGCCCCGAACTGCAGACGCTGTTGCCTTCGGTCGCGCTCTGGTCCGATCGCGTCCCTTCCGAACCGACGTTCGCGCGTTTTCCGTACCTCGGGCCCGGCTTCAACTGCCTGCCCAAACACGCGTGGGCCGCAGCGGAGGTACGGCAGGTCTACGTGCTCGGCCCCACCGCGTTGCCCAGCATCGGTCCGATCTGCACCGGGCTGAACGGCATGCCGTACGCAATCCCGCTGCTGGCGGGCGCCATCTCGCGCAGTTTCTTCGTTGAGGACGCGGATCGGTATCATGAAGAACTGCTGCGCTTCGCGGAGCCGGAGTCCGATGTGGACATCGCGCTTACCCGCGTGCGCGGCGCTGACACCAAGGGGGATTGATGAAACTGGTCCGGATGTTCCTGCTCGTGGTCTTTGCCTTCGTGGCCGGCACTGCGTTCGCACAGTCACCCAAACGGGGCGGCACGCTCACCGCGGCCATCTTCCCCGAGCCACCGATGCTCACCAGCGCGCTTACCACCGCCGGCGCCGTCGCGATGGTCTCGCCCAAGATGTTCGACGGGCTGGTGAAGTACGACTTCGACATGAACCCGCAACCGCAACTGGCGGAGCGCTGGTCGGTGGCGGCCGACGGCCGCAGCCTCACCTTCAACCTGCGCCGCGGCGTGAAGTGGCACGACGGCCGCGACTTCACGTCCGCCGACGTGCAGTACTCGGTCATGGAAATCTGGAAGAAATTCCACGGCCGCGGCCGTGCCACCTACGCGAACGTCGAAGCGGTCGACACACCGGACGCGCACACCGCCATCCTGCGTCTGTCGCGACCCGCGCCTTACATCGTTAACGCGCTCGCGGCGATGGAGTCGCAGGTCGTACCGAAGCACGTCTACGAAGGTAAAGATCCCCAGACCAATCCGGCGAACAATGCCCCGGTCGGTACCGGCCCGTTCAAGTTCGTGAAGTGGGAGCGCGGCAGCCACATCGAACTGGAACGCAATGCCGATTACTGGGACAAGGGCAAGCCGTACCTCGACCGCGTGGTGTTTCGCATCATTCCCGACAGCGCAGCGCGGTCGGCGGCGCTCGAATCGAATGAAGCCCAGATCGTCGGCATGAACCAGGTGCCGCTGAACGAGGTGCGCCGCATTTCGCGCCTGCCGCAGTTCGGCGTGGAGACGCGTGGCTATCAGTACCTCGGGATCGTCGCCGCCTTCGAGTTCAATCTGGAACGCGCGCAGTTCAAGGACCGCCGCGTGCGCCAGGCATTCGCCCACGCGATCGACCGCGACTTCATCACCCGCACCATCTGGTTGGGCTACGGCAAACCCGCTAACAGCTACTTCCATCCCGAAGTGGGCAAGTTCCACGCCGATGGCGGGCCGCAGTACGCCTTCGATCCGAAGCGCGCCGAACAACTGCTCGACGAGGCCGGCTTCAAACGTGGAGCGGACGGAACGCGCATGAAGATCACGCACGACTTCATGCCCTTCGGCGAGCCGTTCGTGCGCACCGCCGAGTACATCAAGCAGGCGCTCGGCCGCATCGGCGTGGCCGTCGACATCCGCAGCCAGGACTTCGGTGCCTACGTGCGCCGCGTGTACACCGACCGCGACTTCGACACTACCAACTACTACGCCAACACCGGCCCCGACCCGACGATCGCGGTGCAGCGCTTCTACTGGTCGAAGAGCCTGCAGAAGGGCGTCGCGTTCTCCAATGGTGCCGCGTACAACAACCCGGAGATGGACAAGCTCCTCGAGGCGGCGCAGACGGAAACGGATGCCGCACGCCGCATCAAACTCTTTGCCGACGTGCAACGCATCGCGGCCACCGATCTGCCGATGATTCCCCTCACGGCCGTGAACATGACCACGGTGTTCCGCAAGGAAGTGCAGGGTCACACCACGACCGCGGAGGGCTTCCACGCCAACTTCGCCGAGGTGTGGCTCGACCGGTAACGGCTCCTCATCGCCGGCCTGCTCGCGCCTCTCGAACGCCGCACCGCGGGCGTCACCGTGCGCCTCCGCTACCTCCTGCGCCGCCTGCTGCAAGGCGCGGTCGTACTCGTTTTCGTGGCAGTGCTCGGCTTTGCGCTGCTGCATGCCGCGCCAGGCGATCTCGTCGACGTGCTCGCGGGCGAGGCGAACGTCGCCGATGCGGCGTACCTCGCCGAACTGCGCGCGAAGTTCGGGCTGGACCGTCCCTGGCCGGTGCAACTCGCCGCGTACCTCGGCCAACTCGCGCAGGGCGACCTCGGGCATTCGTTCCGCTTCAATCGCAGCGTGGCGAGCCTGATCCTCGATCGCGTGCCGGCGACATTGCTGCTCATGGTAAGTGCGATCGTGCTGTCGATTGCACTGGCTATCGTGCTTGGCACCGCTGCCGCACGGCATGTCAACGGCTGGATCGATCGCACGATTTCGGTGTTGGCTCTGGTCGCGTACGCCACGCCGGTGTTCTGGATCGGCCTGATGGCGATTGTGTTGTTCTCCGTGCACCTGCAGTGGCTGCCGAGCACCGGCATGATCACCGTCGGCCGGAAACTGGAAGGTCTGGACTGGCTCGCCGATCTGGCGTGGCATCTGGTGCTGCCCTGCCTCACGCTTGCCCTGTTCTACGTTGCCAGCTTCACGCGGCTCATGCGCGCCTCGATGCTCGAAGTCGTGAGGCTCGACTACATCCGGGCCGCGCGGGCGAAGGGCTTGGCGGCCGGCGCCGTGCTGTGGCGCCACGCGCTGCCCAACGCCGTGCTGCCGCTGGTGTCGATGGCCGGGCTGCAGGTCGCCGCGCTGATGGGTGGTGCCGTCGTTGTCGAAACCGTCTTCGGCTGGCCGGGCATCGGGCGGCTCGCCATCGAAGCGGTGCTGCAGCGCGATCTCAATTTGCTAATGGGGATTCTGCTGCTCTCGTCCGCGTTGGTGGTGCTGGTGAATCTGGCGATCGACCTCGCCTACACGCTCCTCGATCCGCGTGTCGAACTGCAATGACTCTGCCTCCATTCGTGCGCCGCTTCACCCGCAACCTGCCCGCGGTGGCCGGGTTCCTGATCATCGGACTGGTCGTCGCGATCGCGGTCCTCGCGCCCTGGCTCGTGTCAGGACAACCCTGGGATCTCGCCGGACCGCCCTATCTTGCTCCAGGTGAAGATCCCCAACATCCGCTGGGCACCGACGTCCTCGGACGCGACATCCTCACCGGACTCGTGCACGGCGCACGCGTGTCGCTTGTGATCGGCATCGCCGCGACGATTGCAGCGGTGCTCGTCGGCGCGACAATTGGTCTGGTCGCCGGTTATCGCGGCGGCTGGGTCGACGATCTGCTCATGCGCGCGACCGAAATTTTCCAGACCGTACCGCCATTCCTCTTCGCAATCGTCATCGTCGCGATCTTCAAACCCTCGGTACTCACGATCACGACCGCAATCGCGGTCATCTCCTGGCCCGGCATGGCGCGCCTCATGCGCGGCGAAGCCCTGCGTCTGCGCAATGCCGAGTTCGTGCAGTCGTGCCACGCCATCGGCATGCCGGGTGCACGCATCATCGCCACACAGATTCTGCCCAACTGCGCGGCGCCGCTGATCGTGTCCGCCTCGGTGATGGTGGCCACCGCGATCCTGATCGAAGCCGGGCTCGCCTTCCTTGGCCTGGGTGACCCCAACCGAATGAGTTGGGGCACGATGATCGGCATCGGGCGCGAGGCGCTGCGCACCGACTGGCACATGTGCGGCATGCCAGGGTTCGCCATCCTGGTCACGGTGCTCGGCTTCAATCTCCTTGGTGACGGACTCAACGACGCCCTCAATCCGCGGCTGGCCGATGCCCGCTGACAACGACCAGTCGCTGCTCGAAGTGACCGGGCTCACCACGTCGCTCGTCCGCGGCGGCAAGCCGGTGCCGGTAGTGGATGACGTCGGCCTTCGGGTGGTGGCGAGCGAGACGCTCGCACTGGTGGGCGAGTCCGGTTCGGGGAAGTCGGTCACCGCCCTGTCCATCATGCGTCTGCTGCCCGACCCGCCGATGCGGGTGACCGGCGGTGCGGTCCGCCTCGACGGTCGAGATCTTCTCGCGCTTTCCGAGCACGACATGTGCGGCATGCGCGGAGGAGCGATCGGCATGATCTTCCAGGAACCGATGAGTTCACTCGATCCGGTCATGCGCATCGGACGACAGATCGGTGAGGCGTTACGGCGGCACCGCGGCCTTGACCGCGCGGCGGCACGCACCGCGGCCATCGATTTGCTGCGCATGGTTCGCATTGCCGATCCGGAGTCGCGGGTCGACGACTATCCGCATCGCCTCTCGGGCGGGATGCGTCAGCGCGTGATGATCGCGATGGCGATCGCAGGCCATCCGCGGGTGTTGATCGCAGACGAACCCACCACCGCGCTCGACGTGACGGTCGAAGCGCAGATCATGGGCCTGCTCGCGCGACTGCAGTCGGACCTCGCCCTGGGCATGCTCCTGATCACGCACAACCTGGGACTCGTAGCGCGCTGGTCGCAACGGGTCGCTGTGATGTACGCGGGGCGCATCGTGGAAACCGGCCCCACCGGCACGGTGCTGCGCACGCCCGCGCATCCGTACACGCGCGCCTTGCTCGCCGCCCGGCCCGGGGCCGGCGCCGGTCGACTCGCGGACATTCCCGGCGCCGTTCCCGCGCCGGGTGCCCTGCCCGCTGGCTGCGCATTTGCGCCGCGATGCAGTGCCGCGACCAGTCGGTGCCACTCGGAGCGGCCGTTGCTGCGCGATCACGGTCCGGCGCGGCGTGCGGCGTGCCATCACGCCGTGACCGAAGGGGCGGCGTGACATGCCGCTCCTCGAGGTCGACGATCTGCACGTGCACTTCGCGACGCGACGCGGCACGGTGCGCGCCGTCGACGGCGTGTCGCTGCGAATCGATGCCGGTGAGACGCTTGGCCTGGTCGGCGAATCGGGGTGCGGCAAGTCCACGCTCGGCCGCGCCATCATGGGGCTCGCACCGGTGGGGGGTGGCGCGATTCGTCTGGATGGCAACGACATCACGCATCTCACGCGCACCGCGCGCCGACCGGTCGCACGCCGGTTGCAGATCGTCTTCCAGGATCCGTTCGCCGCGCTGAACCCGCGCGCCCGGGTCGGACGCATCGTGGGCGAGCCGCTGTCGGTACACGGGATAGGCCGCCCCGCCGAACGCCCGTCCCGGGTTCGCGCGTTGCTCGCGCGCGTGGGTCTCGATCCGGAGGCGGTGTACCGACTGCCGCACGAATTCTCGGGCGGACAACGCCAGCGCATCGGCCTTGCCCGCGCGCTCGCTCTCGAACCCGATCTGCTCATCTGCGACGAACCGGTGTCGGCCCTCGACCTGTCGGTGCAGGCGCAGATCCTCAATCTGTTCTCGGATCTGCAGGCGCAACTTGGTCTGGCTTACCTGTTCATCTCGCATGATCTGGCCGTAGTGCGGCACGTGTCGCGCCGGATCGCGGTGATGTACCTCGGCCGCATCGTCGAGACGGGAAGCACCGCGTCGATCTTCAATACGGCCAAGCATCCATACACCCGCGCCCTGCTGGAAGCCGCACCCGCGATCGAGGCGCCATCCCAGGCCGTGGCTCCGCTGGAAGGCGACGTGCCCAGTCCACTCGCAGTGCCTCCGGGTTGCCGCTTTCATCCGCGCTGCCCGCGCGCGGTGGCGCGGTGCAGCGTCGAAGAGCCCCGGTTGGTCGAACGTCCGGACGGGCGCGCGTCAGCCTGTCATCGCGACGGAGAGTGAAGGGCATCGTGCGTCCGCCGCTCCCATCAGACGGGTAGCACGGTTACGTCCGCAGCCCCGCCATGATCGCGAGCGCCTGCTGCATCGCGCCGCATCGGCGAGGACAGGGCCCGTACCGACCTACCCCAGCGTCGTTTCGCAGGTGATCACGGCACCCGCGAGATCGAATTCCCGCCCGAGGGCCGCGTATGCCTTCCGATAGCCCGGCTTCTTCATCCAGGCTGCATGCTTATCCCGAATCCGCGTTGCCATCACTGCATCTCTTTCGCTCTTGCGATTAGGCCTTCATGTCCACCGGAAGCGCGTCGAGTTCCTTGTCGACCGTTGCGTTCAGCGTCTCGACAACCCACGCCAAGCTGAGACCCATTTCTTCCAAGGCCCCTTCTTTGCGAATTTTGTTGCTTTCACGAAAACCGGAAAGCTGGCCTAGGGTTCGGTATGCGCAGCGTGCACCGCCGCACCGACCACGACAAGCGCCATAAACGCCGGCAAGGCGAACACCCACAATGGCTCGTGCCAAGCGAGTGCCGCGCCGGCCGCGGCCCCCGCTACGTAGGCGAGCCATACGCCCAACAGAATCCCCGCGCCTTTGTGCGGCTCCACGAGCACGGGCGCAGGCGATTTCAGACACCTACTGCAGCTGCAACAAGGTGTGCGTCTGCATTCCGGTCCGCTGCCAGGCGCATCGCCTGTTGCACGACGATCCGGTGGTGCGAACCATGGCGCGCGAGATCCTCTTAGTCGTGGGTGCGCGCGAAGCGGCGTACATGGAATGGGCGGCCGAAACGGCGCAAGGCGCGCTGCGGCAATCCATAGCCGCGCTGATGCGAGCCGTTGCTGACGACGTGCGACCCGACCCTGGCGCCTGGCCGAGTATCGCCGAGTGTGCGGTGCGGCTCGATCATCCGGACGACATCGTCGCCCTCATGGCGGCGCAGTTGATATGCCTCCAGCACGCCTCATCGAACACGCGAGTATCCGCGCCGCTACTTGGGAAAGCGCGGCTGATCAACGCACAAGCCTGCGCGCGCCC
>CADEDU010000080.1 GCA_902826155.1 uncultured beta proteobacterium | reverse complement strand
CCCTCGGCATCGCCACACGCTCGCGCGGGTGGGCACCGCCCCGGGGCAACGCTGGTCAAGGCATAAAGTGCGAGAGATTTCTTATGACCGCGCAGTACGGCGCTGTTCGCGCTCGGCGATGCGCTGAGCTCGCCGCAGTCAGGTCCGTAAGAACCCAACTCAGGACGCTGAAGTCAATCGCTGGCCTTCAATTCACTTGCGCGCGATCAGGGCGCGAAAGCCCGTCCCGACCCTGTAACTGCCGTCGCCTTGACGAAACGGAGCGAGTGCATTCAGGTACGCCCCTTTCACCGCCTCTTCGCTCGACTGTTCAATCGCACGAGCCGCGTTCCCGGATGACAGCAATCCGTGCAGCGCTATATCAATGTTCGGGTAGTACTGGAACCCGGCGACGTCCAGAATATCCGTAGGCGCGAGCCCAACCCTCTGGGCAAGGTTCCGCAGCGCGTTCTCTTCGGACAGAGCGAACGGGCCAGGCGTGCCTGGCGGCGGTGGCGGGGTCACCGTGCGGAGTGCAGCGAGAATTGATCCCCATTGCATTCCTTCAGGCATGCCCCAGGTGAGAATGGCTACGTGCCCTCCGGTCTTGACTACTCGCCTTGCCTCGGCCACTGCAACATCGGGATTGGCAGCGAACTGGAACGAGTTGAATCCCGTCACCAGATCGAATTTCTCATCAGGGTAAGGCAACTCTTCGAGTTCGACGGCCTTGATGTTCACCGCTTCGCTTCTTTGTGCTCTCGCTCATCTTGTGTCCCTTTGACGGCCTATCCGAAGGAAGGCCTATTCGAAGAACCGTCTAAGCATTCAAGCCGGCGAGTGCCCTCTTGACCAATTGCCATAGTGTAGAAGTACTTCTTCAGAACATGGCACGCCCACGCGCATCGCTCGCCAAGCGGTCGCGTGAGGAGCCAGCAGCGAGTCGCCGCGCCCTTCCCCGCACAACCCGCTCCCGCCGAAGCCCAATAGTCCTGGGCAAGCCGAAGGGGGCAGGCGGGCGCAGCGCCGACTTTGGCCGGGCCGAGGCGCGCAGCGCGGCGAGGGGTCGTCGGCTGCGGTTTTCTCGGAACCTCGCCCTCACGATCTCAGCATCGGCTCACGGAGTCAGCTGCGAGGTCCGAATTCCGCAGCCGCCTCGCCGCGTGAGCACCGCAGGGTAGTCCGCGCGAGCGGACCCCGGCCTTAGGAGGCGATGCGACCGCCTGCCCCCTTCGGCTCGCTCAGGGCCATTGGGCTTCGCCGCGTTCGAGCAGACCGGTCCTCGAATTTGACGGGTGCATCCTTCCTCCGCCCTTCACCTTCCTCAGCCCTTCGACAAGCTCAGGGCGAACGGCTCTCCCACTTCGCTCAAAGCGAACGGTTCTTGCTGCCCTTCGACAAGCTCAGGGCGAACGGCTCTCCCACTTCGCCCAAAAGCGAACGGTTCTTGCTGCCTTTCGACAAGCTCAGGGCGAACGGCTTCCCCACTTCGCTCAGAGCGAACGGGCTTTTCTAGGAGCCATCCTCATACAACCGCAACGCCTCAACGAGCTGCGCACGCACTGCTCCTCGCAGCGACTCCGGCGCGATGACCGTCACGTGCGGACCATGCCGCAGGATATCCATCACCAGCTCTCGTTCGTCGCTGAACGGCACTTCGAGCACGTAGTGGCCGTCGGGCTCGAAGCTCGCACGCTGTCGCGGATGCCACGACTCGGCCGCCACCCAGCGCGCGCGCTCCGGCGTGAAGCGCAGTTTCGCCCACGAGAGTTTCGAGCCGGAGAAGATGCCGTAGCCCGCGCCCAGTACCTCGTCGAGATCCTTGTCGGCGACGGACTTGGATTTCTTGTCGACCGGCGCGGCCTCGATGATCGCGTCCACCGCGAAGCTGCGGATGTCTTCGCGCAGATGGCACCACGCATCGACGTACCAGTTGTCGCGATAGTGGATGAGCCGCTGCGGCGAGATCTCGCGCTCGGTTTCGTCGC
The DNA here is from genome assembly GCA_902826155.1 of uncultured beta proteobacterium. The sequence goes on along the minus strand of CADEDU010000080.1, from coordinate 32,270 downwards.
CGCGCGATCGTCCGCGATAGCGCATCCAGAGTCGATGGCGCTTGAGCACTGCCGCGGCAACGAGCTGGAAGTGCGGCAGATTCAGACTGCGCGCGCCGTGATGGATGATCCGCACGCGCCGCTCCACCTCCTGCGCCGGATGCTCGCCGACGTCGAGCAGCGAATGCAGACGTGAGAGCAGCGGCTCGATGTGCGGCTCGAGCAACCCGGGCTGCAGATTCGCGAGGAGCTGTTGCATCGTGAGCAATGCACGGATCTCCTCGGCGTTGAACCACAGGCCGGGCAGCTCGAACTTCGGTGCGTCCTTGAGCGGCGTCTCGAAACGATAACCGCGCAGATCGCGATCCCAGATCACCGGCGCATGGAAGCGGTCGCGCATGTACTCCAGGTCGCGCTTGAACGTCGCGAGCGAAATGCCGAGCTCCGACAAGAACTCCTCGACCTTCACGGCGCGCTTGCGCTCGAGCAACTGCTGAATCTTGTAGAAGCGCTCCAGCCGATCCATGGTGCGAGAGTTCCGGTACTAGCTGCCCGCGCGGATACGCCGCCAAGTGAGCGCGTGGTGGCGATCGACGTCGCTGCCGGGCACCTTGTCATCGGCGGCGAGGGTGAGCGTGTCGCCGGCGAAATGCATGCGCCGTACCTGATCAGTGCCGACCAGATTCTGGTTGAGCGCGACCGTCACGTGGTGCGTGACCGTGTCAGCCGCGACCGTCCAGGTGCCGCCATAGCTGAAGTAGCTGTCGAACGCCGCGAGCCGCTCCTCGGCCGGCGCGAACTTCGCGCTTTCGGCACTCAACGGCTTGCGCCCGGCGCGTGCCATGCATCCGTGCATGGTTCCGTCGGGTGCGTACACCAGCATGCCGGTGGCATCGGGTCCGAACGGGAACGTCTCGGGACGGCCATCGCCGTACGACACACGCCAGTCGTCGAGCGTCCAGCCGCCAATCAGTCGATCGCGCATTTCGCGAGCCTCGTCAGTCGCAGAGGGCACGATGCTACTGCAGCATGTAGACCTCGTACTCCAGGCGTTCCAGCTTGCGATCGAGACAGTAGAAACCCATGACGCACACGATCACCAGCGAGGCCGCCAGCCCGAAGCCGTACCACTTCGGGCCCAGACTGATCGACACGTACGTGAGGATCGCGTTCAGGAAGAACAGGCTGCCCACGAGCACCACCACCACGCGGCGCCGATCGAGATAGAGCAGCACGTTGAGAATGCCAAGCAGCGCCGTCTGTAGCCCCGATGCGATCAGCAGAACGTACATGCACGGCAGATAGACCGATGATGCGCCGATCTGCTCGAGAAACCAGGGCGAGACCACCGCCACGATCAGCCCGACCAGTGCCTGCACCTTGAGAATGTCGAAGATCCCCTTGCGCGCCGATTCGGTCATGTCGTTGCGCAACTCGTCGAGCTGCTCGAGCGAGCCGCCGTCGCGCACCGCGTCGAAGAATTTGGTGTAGTGCTCGACGAAGTCGGTCTCCATGCGCATCAGGAAGAGCGCCAAGCCCGGAATCATCGTCAGGTGCGTGATCATCACCGGCAGGTCATACACCAGCGAGCCGCGGAACACGCCGATGATCTCGTGGCTGGTCTCGGGATGATTCCAGAAGATCAGCTTATCGATCCACGCGGCGGCGTTATAGAACAGCCCGGCCAGCACCAGCGTCGGATAGAAGCGGTACTTCTTGCGCTCGAAGTAGTCGAACGACAGGAACTGCTGCGCCGGGAAGCTGCGCAGGATCATCACCACCATGCCCACCAGCAGCACCAGCTGACCGAGCGTGAAACCCAGCGTCAGCCCTTCGAGCTTCCACGGCTTGAGCGCGAGCGCGGCGCCCACCGAGATGCCGTAACCGACCGCGAACAGCACCACGATCGCGCGGTACTGGCGCAGGCCCGAGAGGAAGATCGTCGTGATCCAGATGTTGCTCATGATCACGAACAGCGCAACCAGCAGCAGCTTGTAGAGCAGCGTCTCGCGCGGAAAGCCGAACAGCGCCAGCGGCAGGATGAACAGCCCCGCCCCAACGGTGACGAACAGCATCACTCCGTGAAAGCTCGGCATCACCACGCCGATGTTGTTCTCGAATAGTCGATCGGAGATGAAGCGCGTGAACGACACCTGCACCCCGCCGGTGAGGATCAGCGACATGCAGATCACCATGGTCACGGTGATCTGGAACTTGGCGATGTACACCTCGGGGTTGATCGCCACGAAGGTCACCCCGCCGATCGCCGCCAGGCCGATCATCGAGAGCATCCACGGCCCCGAGCCGATGATCGTCGCGTACGCGTAGGCGTGCAGCGTCGCCAGCAGACTGTCGCGCTTGAGGATCTTGCGGAGTTCGAAACCAATGCCGGCCATGGAGTCGCTCGTTCGCGGTCAGGTCGACGTGGTCGCGGTCGCTTGCGTTGCGCCGGCTTGCGTCGCTTCCGCTTCCTGCGCTTCGTCTTTCTGCCCCTCGGCAGTGCTCGCCCCGCCCTCCTCCTCAGGCCATCCTGCTACAGCACGCTGGTAGAGCGTGCGATACGAGCCGAACATCAGCTCCTGCGTGTAGAACTTCTCCACGCGCTTGATCCCGGCTGCCTGCGCCGCGTACCACTGCTCCGGATCGCTCAACAGCTCCACCGCCGCGAGCGCCAGGCCCTCGGCGTCGGCAATGCGCACGATGCGGCCCGAGGGTCCGAGCGCTTCGTCTTCGGCCCCCAGCCCGTACACGAGCTGCCGGCACGAGCCAACGTCGGTCGAGACCACCGGCACACCGGCGGCATAACCCTCCAGCACGACGAGCGGGAGCGCCTCGCTCACCGAACTGAGCACGCCCAGACCGATCTTCGGCAGGATGTCGTCGATCTTCTGGAAGCCCAGGAACTTCACCTTGTCGGCCAGCCCAAGATTGCGCGCGAGCGTCTTGCAGCCCTCGGCGTAGACCACGTCTTCATCTTCCGGCCCAGCGATCCAGGCCTCGGCATCAGGCAACCGGTCGACCACCGTGCGCATCGCGCGCACGAACGTCTCGATGTCCTTGATCGGCACCACCCGCCCGATCAGGCACAGCACCTGCGGAATCTCCTTGCTGCGCTTCTCGCGCAACGCCGAGAGCCGCTGCAGGTTGATGCCGTTGGGGATGTTCATGGTGCGCGTGGTATCGGCTCCGTCGGTCACCTGGCGCAGCCGGTTGTTCTCGTACAGCGAGACGATCTTGTTGGCCTGGTCGTAGCAGGCCACGCCGAGCGCTTCGAAGAAGCGGATCCACAGGTCGCGGAAGTACGCGAGCTGCGACGGGTCGCGCTCGAGCACGCCGCGGTTGTCCTTGATCCAGTCCGACTGGAACAGATCGATCTTGCGTTCCTTGGTGTAGATCCCGTGCTCGGAGAGCAGCAGCGGCCGCCCGGTGCGCCGCTTGAGCAGCGCGCCGAGAAACCCGGCGTAGCCGGTGGAGATCGTGTGGTACGCCTTGGCCGGGATCAGGTTCTTCGCGATCTTCGTGAGCACCCAGATCGGCGCGTGCATGGTGCGCACCGTCCAGAAGTAGTCGACGAACGAGGGATCGCTGCAGAACTTGCGATAGTGATCGGTGATGTAGCTCCACGAGCTCTCGCCGTAGAGGAACTCGTCGTTGCTCATCAGCGCGCCATCTTCGATCTCCGCGAGCCCTGCTTCGAGTGCGGCGCGGCTCATCGCCGCCGCCGAGAACGGGCAACCTGCGAGATCGCTGCCCGGCTTGCCCACGCCGTGCTCGTCGAGCTGGCCCTTGCGCCGCAGCCGGTTGCCACGAAAGTACTGGTGCAGCGCGTCCATCGCCTCGAGCTTCTTGGGCTGACGCGGCATCGCTGCCACCGGCGGCCGATCGTGGCCACCGTGCATGTAGTGCAGCTCCAGGTGCGTGACGTTGTCGGGCAGCGCGTACTTCATGTCACCGTAATCCTGCGGGCGACTGCCGACGAAACACACGCCGAATGAATACTCGGGAAAACCACGGATGATCTGATTCACCCAGCTCGACACGCCGCCCGCCACGTACGGAAACGTGCCTTCGAGCAGCAGCATGATGTCCACCTCGCTCGCTCGCGGCAGCGGCTTGGCTTCGGGTTTGCTGTCTTTCTTTTCGGCCACCGGCGGGGGCGTTTTCTTTTCGCTCATGTCGCCTGCTCCAACGCGGCATCGTCCGTGGATACGATTCGATCATCGACAGCTGTGCCATCGCCGTTCGAGGTGTGCACATCGACGCTTGCCGATTCGTCCTGCGCCTCCACCATCGGCAGACACCAGTAGCCGGCCACCGGCACCAACTGCGGCGCCTGCTGCGACTCGGGCATCTCGGCCATCAGCTCACGCAGGCGAGTGAAATCGCGCACCGAGTACGCGAGCTCGGCCATCTGCGACAGTGCACGTTCACGCGGATAGCCGTTGTCCAGCGCCTTGTCCATGCACGATGCGGCGCGCTCGAACTGCTCGGCGCGGAAGGCGAGCCGGCTGGCGAGATACCACACCCCAGGATCGTCCTCGCGCAGCGCGGTGGCGATGTCGATGTATTTGAGGCCCTCGTTCAGCGCATGGCGGCGCATATCGCCCACCACGAGGTTCTGATAGACCAGCTCCCAGTTGAGTTCGGCCAGCTCCTTGGCCGCCTGGAACTTCGGGATGTCGGCCTGCGCGTCCTTGAGGGCATCCATCGCCGTGGCAACGCGCTCGTTGATCGCCCGCTCCTTGTTGCGCAGCATCCCGTACGAGAGCAGCCGGATGTCATCGGAGCGGTCGGCGAGCAACTCGCGCAGCAGATTGCTGGTGGCGCGCGCCGGCATCTCCTGCACCGAGAGCAGCGCTTTCAGGCGCACCTCCTCGGACATGTCGGGATTGAATACGTCCTCACGCACGCTGGTGGAGCGAAAGCTCGGTTCCTGTCCGGAGCGCGCCGGCGAGAACCGCGGGATCGGCACCGTCGCGTAAGGCTGATACATCGTGGCCTTCGGCGCCCACAGTGCGATCGTCAGTCCGATGAGAAAACCCGCCAGTCCCAGAATCGGCACGAAGAACGCGAGCGAGAAGAACAGCGCGACCGGCCAGCGCGGACGGTCCTCGAAGTAGCGGCGGAACACCGGCCACACCGCCGCTGCGATGATCGCCGACGCCCCGGCGTGCAAGGCCAGATAGAGCAGTGTCTTCCACAGGCTCTGGTTGGTCGTGAACAGCAACCCGAGCGCCGCGGACTCCAACGAAACTGCGAAGCCGGCGAGCTTAAGCATCGCAGCGTTCCAGCAGATCACACACCAGCGCCGCCGGATCGCTGCCGTTGATCACCACCGAGTGCGGCGTGATCCCGCCCTCGCCAAGATCCAGGCCCACGGTTTCACGCAACACCTTCTCGACGCGCATCCAGTAGCCCTGCAGCGCCGCTTCACCTGCCAGCGGCATCACCGTAATCAGCACGCGACGGTTGCCGCGTTCGTGCTCCCAGGTCACGTCGCGCGAGCGACGCACCCGCAGCACCTGACTGATGCCCTCCTCGATGCGTGGCGCCGGTCCGCACACCAGCGCGGCGATGCGCGATTCGATCTGGATCTCGCGCGCGATGCGGCTGAGCCGCGCCACTTCCAGCGCGAAATCGATCGGCGCGTCGGGCACGCGCGCGCGGATCGGCGCGATGATCTGCCCCGCCGCGAAGCCGTCGGCGTAGTACCCGAGCAGTACCGCGAGCGTCTGCAGTGCTTCGCGCGTCAGCGCCAGGAACGGCATGCGCTCCACCGCCAGGAAGAAGCGCGCCTGCCCGAACGAGTCCACCGCCGGTGCGCACACCAGATAGCGGCTCGGATTGCGCTCGCGGATCGCCACCATCTGTACGTGCGCCAGTTCGTTCGTTTCGATCGCCTTTTCCACCAGCGGATCGCGCAACACCAGCTCGCGCATCTCGCCCAACGCGGAGAGCGGCGCGGGGACCGGTCGCTCCTTCTCGATCGCATGCAGCGTGCCGACCTCGATCTGGCACAGCTGCCCGAGCAGGCGCATGAATTCCGCGGTGTTGGGCTTGGCCTCGCTCGCCTGACTCATCGCCTGGTCGCGCAGCCGGTCCATCGTGTCGCGCAGCGTGGTCGGCTTGATCAGCGCGTCCTGCAGCAGCCGGTCGTGCGACAGGCGCAACAGATAGTGATTGCGCGCCAGCGTATCCAGGCGCGATTGATAGTAGGAGGCGACTTCGCGCGTGCGCGCCAGGCGCGAGTTCCATACCTCGCTGAACTGTCCGCAGATGTAGGTGAGCAGCATGCCGCCGAGAAAGTGCACCTTCGGGAACGGATCGTCGATCGCCACCGGACCGAATCCGGTCCACCACATGGCAAGCAGCACAGCGACAGAGGCGAATCCGGGGAACACGCCGTAGCGACAGGCGATCAGCGCCGGTGCCAGCCACAGCCACTGGAACTGGCCGCCGATGAACAGCGGATCGGCGGGCGAGGCGTAGCGCGCGATCAGGTACGCAACGCCGGTGATGATCCCGACCTCGAGTGCCACCCACGGGCGCGAGCGTGTCGGCACCGCGAAGCGCAGAACCGCCCGCACCATCGTCATCATCGCGGCGCTCGCTCCATCGGGATCATCGCCACGGCTCCCTAGGGGAGCAACGCTTCGCGCAGCAGCTGTCGGATCAGTTTCTGCGCCACTGCCGACAGCGCTTCGCGGCTCCAGCCGGTGCGCCCACCCGCGCCGCTCCACAGCGTGCGTCCGGTCTGCACGTCGATGATCGTGAGCGTCACCCCCACCGCCGGCTCGCCGTCGACGCCAACCTTGTAGCGCCACTCGTCCACCGCACCGGTGACGGCATAGCGTGCGTTCTGCTTCTTCGCCCAGGCGAGCGCCTGATCAACCGACTTGCGATCGGTGGGCTCGAACAGCGTCTCGGTCTGGATCTGCGCCGGATAGCGCGCCACGGCCAAGCCGTACGCAACCATCAGGCTCTCGGTCAGCGCTTCGGCGCGCAGCCCCGCCTGCGGCGTTTCGGTGTGATTGAGGATCGGCAAGAGTGCCCAGGCCGCGCCCGGCACCAGATCCGGCTTGCGCGCACTGTCCATCACGCTGCATGCCGTGATCAGCCATGCCGTGAACAGCGCGAGCGCGGCAGTACGCAGGCGCGCCAAGACCATCGCCCCTGTCGATCCCCACTGCCGAGCCTTGTTGTCAGCTCCCGTCCGCATGATCCGTGTTGTTGTGTGTTGTTGGGTTCGTCACCACGCGTAGCGCACTGCGATCTCGCGGGTGACATCGCGCGTGCCCCGGGCTCCGCGCGAATAGTTGAAATAAATGCTCAGTTGATCGCGCCCGAATACGTTGCCGGCCGCGCCGATACGCAGCGACTGGCCGTGGCCGAACGCGCTGTTCTTGGTAACGCTGTAGTCTGCGAACGGCCGGATCGCCCGCGTGTAGTTGCCCTCCTGCGCCAGCCCCAGGCTCACTCCCACACCGCGCAGGATGTAGCGCCGCGGAATCACCGCGTCGGAGTCGGGCACCGAACCGTCGGGCGAAAAACGCGCGAACGCCGAATCCGTCGTGCCGGTGCTGCCGAATTGATTGCGCGAGGCGAACACACGCACGCGCGCATCCGGGTACTCCAGCCGGAACGCATGCGCGAACTCGAGGCTCTCGACCCGCCCCGAACCGAGCCGCACCCGGTTCTGACTCGCGAAGCGATCGAACCGCAGCATCGCGTTCATGCTGTCGTACTTGGTGAAGCGGTAACCGAAATTGCCTTCGACCGAATCTTTCATGCCGCCCAGACGCAGCAGCATCGATTCGTTGGCGCGTTGGCGCAGCCCGGCACTCAGCTGCCCCGACCAGCGCTCGCGCTGCCGAGTCCATTCGAGCCGAGCGCCGGTGTGCGGTGCAAGCGCGTCGCGCCGCGTGATCGACAAGCCAAGTTTGCCGAGCGGCCGTTCGATCTGCGCGCTCGCCTCGAACGCCTGATCAACGCCGGGCACACCGACCAGGGTGTCGACATCGCGGCTCGCCTGCTGGCGCCGGTCGATGCCCAATCCGAGCTTCACTCCGTTCAACTCGAGACGGCCACGCAGCGCCGTATCGGTCGAGCGCAGTGCACCGATCTGCGTGCGCTTGATCTCGACCACCAGTTGCTCGGCATCGGTCATCGCCAGACTGGTGAAGCGCTCGTGCGCATCGCTGTTGTCCGGATAGCGCTCCAGCCACTCGCGCGCCAGCGCGAAGGTCTGCGCGGTGCGGCCCAGACGTGCCGCGGCCTCGACCCGGTCGCCTAGCGGCAGCAGATCGGCCTGTTCGTCGAGCAGCTTCGCCACCGCGGGCCGGTCGTCGTTGGCCAGCGCGATCGAGAGCATTGCCCAGTAGGGCCGATCGCGATTGGCGGCCAGATCCCGCGCGTACTGGCGCAGGTACCACGCGCCGGCAGCATCGTGCGCCTCGGCCGACAGCAGCCACGACAGGGCCAGTTCCTTCAGCGCCGGATCGATCCCCGCCTCGGTCGCACCCTGCGTGTAGAGCAATTCGCCGATCAGCTTCGATGCCGCATCCCCAGGCGCGAAGCTCATCGCCAGTTGCGCGGTGGTGCGCTTGAGATCGCGCAGCCGCGCCGGATCGCGCACCTGCTTGAGCGTCTCGGGGTCGCGCAACTGCGTCCATACGTGTCGGCGCACCCGCCACGCCCGCTCGACGTCGCCGGCCTGTTCCAGCGCGCCCGCGAACGACACCAGCAACAGGTAGTCATTGGAGCGCGACGCGCCGGTACCAACCAGTTTCGTGTAGTAACGCAGCGCCTTCTTCGGCTCGTTCATGAGCATGTAGGCGGCGGCGAACGGCGCCCACAGCTCGCGATTCGCTTCGGCGTCCTTGTGCCAGCGCACCACGACGTTGCGCAGCACGTCGACCCGGCGCATCGACAGCAGCGCCCACAACAGGCTCTGGCGCACCGATTGATCGCGCGGCGACAGATCGAACGCCTGCAGCAGATCGCTCAACGCCAGCCGCTCGGCGCCGGTTGCCTGATAAAAGCCCGCGCGCAACACCAGGAAGCGCGCATCGGCACGAAGCTTGGCCCAGTCGGCGTCGCGCACCAGACCGAGCGCATTGCGAAAGCCGGTCCAGTTGCGCTGCTCGCTGTTCAACTGCAGCGCGATCATCAGCCAGTCCAGACGGCCGAAGCGCTCGTAACCGGTAAGTGCGACGCGGCCCGCCTCCAGCGGAAAGCGGCCCTGCAGCACGCTGATCAGGCCTTCGAAATCCTTCGCTTCGGCATCGGGCCGTCCGGCAAGTACGCGGAATCCGTGCGTCGCGGCATCGAACTTCGCCGTCAGCTCGGCAAGGCTCGCATACATGCGCCAGTACTCGACGTGGGCACGATGCGCCACGTCCTTGGCACGCTCGATGAAACGCCAGGCGCGTTCGACCTGACGGATCGAATAGGCGATCACCGCCTGCTTGATGGCGACGTCGGCATCCTGGCCGAAGCGCGCGATCAGGGCGTCGTACGTTTCGAGCGCCAGCTCGTCACGTCCCATACGATGTGCCAGCTCCGCCAACAGCATGAACAGCTCGCGACGCGGCTGCTCGCGCAGGATCTCGCGCAGGAACTCCACTGCCTTGTCCGGCGTGCCCAGACGTTCGTGCAGTTCGACCGTCGCGGTGATGAGCTTCAGATCCTGTGGCCGCTGCTTGCGCTCACGCGCCAGCAGCTTGAGTTCGATCTCATGATCGAACAGTGGCGCGGCCAGGCGCTTCACCGCCGCCCAGCCATCGTCGGCCTCGGTCATCTCAGCGTACGCCAGCCATTGCTGGAGCGCGAGGTGCGCCTGCCCGTCCCACTCGCTCACCTGCGCGTAGCGCTTGCGCCACTGCGGATCGCGGGGTGCGCGGCGCACCGCTTCCGCGGCAACCTGCCGGGCCGCCGTCTGGTTCTTGTTGGCGAGGAACACTTCGAACGCGAGCAGATAACGCGCGTCGTCGAACGGCAGCGAGATCGACAGGTCCTCTTCGGCGGCGTGCGCCTCGGCGATCACCCAGCGCATCGCGGCCGCCACCAATGAGCGCTCGTGCCCGGCGAGCGGCGCACGCGGCCCGCTCGAAGACAGCCGCAGCATGATGCGCACGTAGCGCTCGGCAATGTCCGGGCGGTTCGCAGCCCGACCGAGGCGCACCAGAAATTCGACCACCACCAGATCACGCATGAACGGCTGGCCGGATGCATTTGCCGCCGCGAACGCCTCGTCGAATTTGCTGGCCGCCTGATACGTGCGCAGCGCTTCGAGGAAGTAGCGACGACGCAACTCGTAGCTCGGCGCAGCGTCCATCGCCTGCAGATACGCCTGCGCGGCCAGCACGTGCTTGCCTTCGCCCAGCAGCACACGCGCGCGCTCGACCGGCCCCGCCGGACGTGGAGCAGGCGCGATCGTCGCTTGGTCGCGCGAATCCGCCGGCGCTTCGGCCCCACTGCTCGCCGCTCGACTCGACCCATTGATCGCCGCCCCACGCGCGGTGGGCTCGCCCGACTCCCGCGCCGCCTCGCCTCGCGGCGCCGGCGACTGGCTCGGATCGGCGGGCTGCATGTCCCACTTCTCGAGCGCACGATGCTGGGCCAGCAGCTCGGCGCGCGCTTCCGCGTCGGCGTCGAGCAGTCGCTGGACGTTACGCGACAGCTCTCGCGTGGAGATCCCTTCGCTCGTCAATTCCTGCATCAATCCGGCGAGCCGCTCCATGCCTGCGGTGCGCTCGGCGCTTCCCGGTCGCATTGCCATCACAGCACGCTCAACCAGATCGAAGCGCAGACGCAGCGCCGCACCACGCACGATCTGATCGGCGTGCACCAGCAGCGGCGCGAGCGCGCGCTCGGCCTCACCGAACCGCCCTTCGGCCAGCAACTGACGGAACAGCGCGATACGCCGATCCACGTTGTCGGGCTCGAGACGGGTGTAGGCGCGCAGCAGCAGCGTCAGCACGGGATCGGTTTGCGCAGCTCTAGACATGTGCCATTCGAGGGCTCGTTCCGGATACGCCGCGTACAAGAGCAGCGCACCCGCGACACCCACCGCCGCTGTCATCCAGGTTGGTGAGAAACGGAGTCGTTCATGGGGCGCCCCTGGCTTTCGAGGGTCAGGTGCAGACCAGCTCGAAGTCGTGGCGTCCGGGTTGGGCGAAGACATAACGTGTGCGTTGCCCTTCCACCCTCGCGGGCGAAACGACGCGGCCGTTCTGATGCAACGTGCACCCCGCCGCGGCGTCGAACTCGACCTCCAGCGGCACGTGTGCGGAAAATGCGGCGCGGATCGAGCGTTGCGCGCGCGACCATTCGATGAGCCGGCCATTGGCACTGTGCAACGCCGGCAGTTCCTGAGCGGCGCCCAGTTTGAGGAACACGTCGTCGCCGCTCAGATGGACGTAGCGCGCGCTCGGGCCGTCCACGGCTCCGGCCACGTTGCGACTGCGCACCAGATCCGGTCGCGGCCCCTGCGCGGGCAATCGCAAGGTGCGCAGATCACCCGCGGCGCGAATACGCCAGCCATCGTTCGACCAGTCGCGTGCGACGACGGCGCGATTGAAGTCGAGCACCTTGCGCACGTACTCGGTGGAGTAGACGTTCATCACCTGCTGCGACAGCGCCCACTGGTAGATCTTGTGCAGCGCGCGCAGCGACGCCTGCTTGGTGACCGCGTAGGTGTGGTAGTAGATGTTGATCGGCTTGAAGCGGTACGGGCTCTCGGTGAGCTCGAACGTTTCGATCACGCGCTCGAAGCCGTAGAACGGCCCGGTCCACTCGTTGGTGTAGACGTTCTCGTTCTGGTTGGGCGCGTACACCTGGAAGTACTGCCCCTTGCGCACGCCGAGCGGCGCGATCAGGGTCCAGCTGTTGCGCGAACGTGTGATGACGGTGTCGCCGCCATTCATGTTGAGCAGACCGCTGTCGTAGGCGACCTTGAGCGCCGCCTCGGGCGGAATGCAGTCACCGGTCCACAGCATCAACTGCGCGCGCTTGCCCGCGGGAGCGAGCGTCTGGTTGATGTACTCGATCGAGCCGGGAATCTCCGCACGCAGATCGAACTCGTAGCCGGGCAGCGCGAGGTTCATCGTGCCGGGCTTCTCGGGCCGCTCACCGTCGACCAGCCGCTTCCAGAAAAACGGATGCGAAAGCGAATGACTCGCCAGCTCCACATACGGCAGCGCAAAGATCTTGCGCGCCTCGGCTTCCATCACCGGGGCAAGCGATTTGAACAGGCCACGCGGCGAGATCTCGCCCTGGATCACCGACATCGTCGTCGGCACGCGATATTTCTCCAGCACCTCGCGACGCAACGCTTCGCCGGCCAGCGGCGTTCCGGGCAACTCCGCGCGGCTCGGGAAGCCATCGCCGTCGATATGCACCAGCATCAGCCGGCGTCCGTTCTCAGTGGTCACGTCGGGCACGGGCATCTCGGGCATGGCCAGGGCGCGCCGCAAAAATTCGATCGGCTGGACCACCCAGCGCGAGTAGCTGGCGCCCGGCACTTCCACCAGCGCGTTGGGCGCGAACACGAAACCGCCCGCGCGCGTCCAGGCGGCGGCATCGGCTGCGTAGTCCTCACCTGCGGCGAACCGCAGGATCGGTGCTCCACCACTGTCGGCGGGAACCCGATAGCCGCCATACGCCCCAGCCGGAATCAGCGGTTCATGCTCGAAACCCACGATCGGCTCGCGATGCGCGATGCGCACCTCGGCCTTGCCCGATCCATTCACTGCCTCCAGGCCCATCAGCTCGAGGAACTGCGGATCGGGCGTGAAACCGAAGCCCTCCAATGCGACGTAGCGCATGCCGTGCTCGAGCTGCGTCTTGATCCATTGCGGAAACTCGGTGCCGCGCGCCTCTTCGCCGCTCAACCACGACACGATTGCCGCATAGCGCCCGTTGAGAGGCGGCGGCGGCAGCGGCTCGTCGACGCGCGCGTACTCCGCGGTGTAGCCCAGGTAGTTGAGCGGCGTCTCGAGCACCTGGTGCCCGGTCTGGAGATTCAGCTCGTTGCCCTGGCGCGCGGCGTACACGAACAGCACCTTGCGTGGCAGCACCTCGAGATTGCCCACACCGAGCGATTCGAACTTCGGATCGGCAACATAGGGAATGAACCCGTGTTCGCGGATCCTCGCAGCCGTGGTGCGCGCCAGTTCGCGCTCGCGCGGCGGCACGTAGTCGATCGCAATGACCGGGAGCTTGTAGCGTTGCACCACCGGTTCGAGCTGTTTGAGCACCCACGTCCGGTCGTCGGCCGGCACCTCGCCGTACTCCTGCGCGGCCTGATTCCAGCTTCGATACAGCGACTCGAACGCCACCGCTCGCACCGCATCGTGCACGCTGGGCAGGATCTCGAAGCCACGATTGAAGATGAGCGCCACGTCGGGATACGCAGCGCGGATCGCGCGCACCAGCGCCACCAGCCCCGCCTCCTGTTGCGCGCGCGCCTGGTCGGTCTTGGCCACCAGGTGATACGAATCGAGCGTATCGAGGAACAAGCCGCGAAAGCCACGCTCGATCAGCGGCCGCACGACTTCGGCCAGGAAGAACGCATGCCAGTCCGCCTGCGACTGGTCGATGACGATCGAGCCCCATGCATCGTTGCGACCGATCTGCCAACGCGGATCGACACGGCCGAAGTACGCGCGGCTCGGATGCACTTCGCCCACGCTCACATAGGCGTACAGCTGGCTGCGCGCGTCGTTGTACGCCGCCGGTGTGGCCACATGCTCGGGTTCGACCACGACCACGTCGAAGGCACGCAGCTCGTCCCAGGGCAGACTCTGGCCGTAGTAGAACGCCACGTTCAAGGCGTGCGCCGGCATACCGAGCACGAGGCTCAGCAGCACCATTGTAAGAGTGAACGTGGTGCGCATCGGTCTGCTTCAGGCGGTCAGCAGGCGCCGGATGCCTTCGTTCAGCACGATGCAGTTGGTCAGGCCCAGTTCGGTCTGCGCGCGCTTGGGCACGACCGACGAGTAGCGCACCTCGCCGCTGCGCGACGGTTGGAACCGCGTCTCGAGCGAGCGACCCAGTGCCTGGTCGAATGCCCCAACCAGATCGAGCAGGGTGACGCTGCGTCCGGTGGCGATGTTGATCACGCCGCCCGCTTCGCCGCGCAGCGCGGCGATGTTGGCCCGCGCGACATCGGCCACGTAGACGAAATCGCGCGTCTGCTGCCCGTCGCCGAAGATCGTCACCGGCTCGCTCGCGCGCGCGCACTCGGCGAACTTGCTGATCACGCCAGAGTACGGCGAACGCGGATCCTGCCGTGGTCCGTAGACGTTGAAGTAGCGCACACCGAGAGTGGACGTGCCGTACAGCTCGCGATACAGACCGGCGTACTGATCGTTGATCGATTTCTCCAGTCCGTACGGCGAGAGCGCCATGATGCGGGCGTCTTCGTCGAGCGGCAGCTTCTCGGGAATGCCGTACACCGCGGCACTCGATGCGTACACGAAGCGCTTGACGTGCGTGCGCCGTACCGCGTCGAGCACGTTGAGAAAGCCGGTGAGATTGATCGACGCCGAGTGCGCCGGGCGTTCGATCGAGGCCGGTACGAACACCTGCGCGGCCAGATGCAGCACGTGGGTCACGCCGGCAATCGCGCGATCGACCGTGGGCACGTCGCGGATGTCGCCGACGATCAATTCGAGCCGCGGATGCGACGACAGATTCTCGCGCTTGCCGGCGCTCAGATCATCGAGCACCCGCACGGTGGCACCCTCGGCAAGCAATGCATCAACGGTGTGGCTGCCGATGAAACCGGCGCCACCGGTCACCAGGACGTGCATGGCGGTCCTTTTCGGGAGAGAAACGTAATGGAAGCCTGACAACTCGCGACACCTGCGCGCACCAAAGCCGCAGCGCACGCGGTGTGCTGCAAATTCAGGACGTTACGTTATTTGCCTGCCCCAATTTCCGGAAGGCAATTGTCCCTGCGGGTGACGAGTGGGCGTGACGGGCTTGGCGCGCGGAAAAAATGCGCGCACGGCAGTGTGCGTTACTGCGCGGTCCAGCCGCCGTCGAGCAGCACGCTCGAACCGGTGACCAGACCGGCCCCCGACGATGCGAGATACACCACGGTGCTGGCCACTTCCTGCATCTGCCCGAGCCGGCGAAGTGGAATGCGCTCGAGCACCCAGTCGCGAAAACCCGGGCGCGCGAACATCGGCTGCGTCATCGGCGTGTCGATGAACGTCGGCGCCACCGAGACCACGCGGATGTTGTGCGGAGCCAGCTCTACCGCCATCGCCTTGGTGAGTCCTTCGATCGCGTGCTTCGACATGCAGTAGGCGGTGCGATTCACCGCGCCCACGTGCCCCATCTGCGACGACATGTGGATCACCACGCCGCCACGCGAGCTGCGATCGGGGGCATCGAGCATGCGCCGCACCGCGGCCTGCGCGACCAGAAAAGCCGCGCGCACATTGAGCCCCAGGATGCGATCGAGATGCGACTCGGTTACGTCGACGAACGCCTCGGGGATGTTCATGCCGGCGTTGTTCACCAGCACGTCGAGCCGCGGGATGCGCGCAAGCTGATCGCGCACCGCCTGGGCGTTCGTGACATCACACGGGAGCGCGTGCGCGCGCGCGCCGCCTTGGGTGAGCTCGGCCCACAGTCGCTCGAGCTCGTCGCCCGAGCGCGCCATCGCCCAGATTTCGGCGCCTGCTTCGGCCAGTGCCACCGCGCACTCGCGACCGATGCCACGTCCGGCGCCCGTCACCAGCACTGCGCGCCCATCCAGCCGAAACCGCCGGTTGCGTGCCTGTTCGTCGCTCATGCCGAGTCCTTTCCTTTTGATTTTTCGCCGGATTTGCGTTCGCTATCGAAAGCGCATTTTGTGAATATTTGAAACACTGCGATACTTATTGCGACCTCGTCGTCACGTCGACGACGGCCTGAACGACGCTCTCCACTACGCTTCCGTTGCTGAAAAGCAGGAGAAGAAGAGCGCGCCGTTGAGCGCACTCGGAGGCCACAACAACGCCGCACCAGAGCCTGTATCGCTCGGTCTATTGCAGTCCTCGCGCCCCGATCGGGGCGTTTGTTTTTTCAGCGTCCGGCGCCTCGCTACATAGCGGCTCATACCACCGTGGAAACCCGGCGTAGGAGCCCGAAGTCGGCTCAAGCGCCGGCGTACACGGCCTGATACCGCGCCGCGCTCGCGCGCCAGCTGAGGTCCTGCGCCATGGCATTGCGCTGCAGGCTGCGCCACAACGATCGATTCTGCCAAGCCTCGAGCGCGCGGTGAATCGCTACTAGCAGCGCCTCGGCCGAAGCTGCCTCGAACACGAATCCGTTGGCGCTGTGCCCAGCGAGCGTATCGGGGCGCAGATCAACGACGGTATCGAGCAGACCGCCCGTTGCGCGCACGATCGGCAGCGTGCCATAGCGCAGGCTGTACATCTGATTGAGGCCACATGGCTCGAACCGCGACGGCATCAAGAACGCATCGACCCCCGCCTCGATCTGGTGCGCAAGCGACTCATCGAAGCCGATGCTCACGTGCACCCAATCGGGATGGCGCTCGGCCAGTGCGCGAAATCCGCTTTCCTGTTGCGCATCGCCGGAACCCAGCACCACGAGTTGCACCGGTTGCCCGGCGAGGCGATCGGCAATCTCCAGCAGCAGATCGAGCCCTTTCTGGTAGGCGAGCCGGCTCACCACCCCCAGCATCAGGACGTCGTCGCGCTCGGGCAGCGTGCAGCGCCGTTGCAGCGCTTGTTTGTTGTCGCGCTTGCGGTCCAGCGTATCGCGATCGTACGAAGCGGCCAGATGTCGATCGGTCGCCGGATTCCATACGTCGGTGTCCACCCCATTGAGGATGCCCAGCACGCTCGCGGCGCGTGCCCGCAAAACGCCGTCCATCCCGTACCCGTCCTCGGGCGTCTGGATCTCGATGGCATAGCTCGGACTGACCGCGATGATGCGATCGGCGTAGATCAAGCCCGCCTTGAGGAACGAGAGGTTGCCGTAATACTCCACCCCGCTGGGATTGAACGCATGCGCAGGCACACCAAGCGCACCCAGCGTGCTCGCCGCGAACACGCCCTGATGCGAGACGTTGTGGATCGAGATCACAGTGGCGACGTCATCGACGCCGTCCCAGCGCAGGTAGGCGCTCGCCAGTCCGCTCGGCCAGTCGTTGCTGTGGAGCACCTGCGGGCGGAAACCATCACCCAGACCCCATCGTGCGACCGATGCGGCGACCCGCGACAGCAGGCCGAATCGAAGATGAGCATCGATCCAGTCAGTGCCGAGCGGATCGTGATACGCACCGCCATCGCGATCGAACAGCGCGGCGCACTCGACCACGTACAAGGGCGCACCGTTGACCTCGCCGGCACTGAGCACGCGCGCCGCAGGCAGCAGACCGCCGGGTGCATCGTACGTGGCCACCTCGACGAGCCGGTCGGCGCACGCACTGAGCACGGCACGGTAACCGGGCACGAGCACGCGCACATCCGACCCCGCGCGACACAACGCGCCGGGCAGCGCCGCGGTGACATCGCCCAGTCCGCCCGATTTCACCCACGGCGGAATCTCCGAGGAGACGAACAGGACGGACGCGCTCATCGACCCATCACTACCAGCTGGCCGCTGAAAAATCGCTGCCCGGTCCTGGCTCGTGGCCTGAAGTTGCTACGTGGCATAGGAAATCGATGTTCGACGGCCTCATACTTTGCTAGAGCCAGCGCATCATGCCCATTTCGAGCGGATGCGTGAGCAGCGCGTGCGAGGGAAACAGCCGCAACCGATAACGCAGGTTGCCGCACATCTGCGGAGACAGATCGAGCGCGTACAAATCCTCGACGCCGTTGTCGAGCCGGCGCACATGGTTGAAGCGGTAAGAGCTCTGCTCGTTGCCGCTCGCGCTGCGATCAACCTGCTCGATGATCGCCTCGACCGCGAGATCATCGGGCGCCAGGCCGTTCAAGGTCACCGCCACCTCCAGGCGCACACCGCCGCCGAAGACGATCCGCCGCGGCGGCGAATCGATGCGCCGCGCCTGCACGCCACCCCAGGCACCGCGCACCCGCCCTTTCCAGTGTGAGAGTGCTTGTGCGGGGGCACCGTTCTCGGCCAGCAGTTTGCGACCTTGCGCGCCGGCGGGCAGGTAGAAATTCTGGACGTACTGGCTGACCATGCGGTGGGCGCTGAAGCTGGTGGCAAGTGATGCGATCGAGCGCTTGGAGACGCTCACCCAGCGCGGCGAGTAACCGGTGGGACCACGATCGTAGTAGAGCGGTGCAACCTGCTCGTTGACGATCTCCAGCAGCGATCGCGCCTCGTCGCTATTGCGTTTGCCCTCGTCGGTCACGTGATGCGCCGGACTGATCGCCCAGCCGTTCTTGCCATCGTAGCCCTCGGCCCACCAGCCGTCGAGCACCGACAGGTTGATCACCCCGTTCATGCCGGCCTTCATGCCTGAGGTGCCGGAGGCCTCCAGCGGATAGAGCGGATTATTGAGCCACACATCACAGCCCGACACGAGCCGACGCGCCAGGTGCAGGTCGTAGCCTTCGACCAGCACCACGTGGCCTTCGAACTCGCGCATGTGCGAAATCTCGGCGATGCGGCGGATGATGTCCTGCCCCGGTCCGTCGGCCGGATGCGCCTTGCCGGCAAACACCAGCACCACCGGCCGCTCCGGGTTGCACAGAATGCGCCTCAGGCCTTCGAGATCTTCGAAGATCAGCGCGCCGCGCTTGTACTGCGCGAAGCGGCGCGCGAAGCCGATCGTGAGCGTGTTCGGATTCTGCGGATCGATGCGCTCGAGCAGACGCTCCAGACGCGAGGTCGAACCCGGATATCGGGCGTGCTGCTCCACCATGCGGTGGCGTACGAACTTCTGCATCTGCCCCTTGAGCGACTGATGCACGCTCCAGAACAGGTGGTCGGGAATGTTGTGCACGTGCTCCCAGCAGGCCGGATCGTGCAGGCGTTGCATCCAACCGAACCCGAGATACTGGTCGAACAGGTGATGCCACTCCGGCGCGAGGATGGTCGGCAGGTGCACACCGTTGGTGATGTAGTCGATCGGATTCTCGTCGGGCTCGACCTCCGGCCACATCGAAGCCATCATCCGCGACGACACCTCGCCGTGAATGCGGCTCACGCCGTTGTGGTGGCGTGAACCGCGCAACGCGAGCGCGGTCATGTTGAAGTCGGGGCTGCCCTCGGCTCGACCCAGGCCGAGCAGCATGTGCGCGTCGATACCGATCGAGCGGCTGTAGCTGGCCAGATAACGCTCGGCCATCTCGGTGGAAAAGTGGTCGTGCCCCGCCGGCACCGGCGTATGCGTGGTGAATACGGTGTTGGCCGCCACGGCTTCGAGCGCGGCGCCGTAGTCCAACCCACGCGTGGCCATCATCACGCGCACGCGCTCGAGAATCAGAAACGCGGCGTGGCCCTCGTTGATGTGGAACACCGTCGGCTTGAGCTGCAACGCATCGAGCGCGCGCACTCCACCGATGCCGAGCACGATTTCCTGCTCGATGCGTGTGGTGCGGTCACCGCCGTAGAGCCGATGGGTGATGCCGCGATCGCGATCGCTGTTCTCTTCGACGTCAGTGTCGAGCAGTACCAGCGACACATGTCCGGCGCGCGCCTGCCAGATGCGTGCAATCACCGTGCGGTCGGCCATGTCGATCGCAACACGCAGGCTCTTGCCGTGCTGATCGAGCGCTTCACGAATCGGCAGATCCTCGAAATCGCTGCTGATGTAGGTCGCTTGCTGGCGACCGTCGATATCGAGCGTCTGGCGGAAGTAGCCCTGCCGATACAACAACCCTACTGCAACCAGCGGCAGGCGCATATCGCTCGCCGCCTTGCAGTGATCCCCCGCGAGAATCCCCAGTCCGCCCGAATAGATCGGCAGACTGTCGTGCAGACCGTATTCGGCGCAGAAGTACGCCACCAGATCGTCCGGCCCGAGTCGTTCGGCACCCAGCGAACGGCGATTGCGCGAGCGGTACTCGTCATAGGCGGCGACGATACGGTTGTACTCGCCGATGAATGCCGGATCGTCAGCAGCCGCGTCGAGCTTGCTCTGATTGACGCGCTTCAGGAACGCGCGCGGGCTGCGATTGCACGATTCCCACAACGCTTCGTCCAGTTGCGCGAGAAGATTGCGCGCCGGCTGGTTCCAGCTGTACCACAGATCCATCGCGATCTCTTCGAGCCGCGCCAGACGCTGCGGGATCCGCGGATTGACTTCGAGCAGATAGGTACTTCCGGGCATGACGTGACGAGCCTTTCTTGTTTGTCGGTGTGCGTACCGGCGCGTTGATTCGCGCAACGGACACACGACCTCCGAGGTTTCTCCCAGCCCCAGCCCTGCTTGTTCTTGTATGACGCGCGCAATGCTATGCGACGACGCTTAACCGGATGACGACATGGTCGTGTCCGGCGTCGAGCGTCCAGGACATGCGCACGCACGCCGCCTGCATGATTCTCTCGAATCCCCCCTCGGATCGACTCACGGCATGGTGGGGCGATGCGTCGAACCGCACAGCGTGACTTGATTCGAGGCGCAATCCCCCGCCCAACTCACGATCGTCGAGCGTGATAGCTCGTGCGGCCTCCACTTCGAGCACTTGGCCGAAGCCGCATGGAATGCTGCCGTCAGCGAGGATGTAGCGTCCGCCGAAGCCGTCGCAACTGGGCATCGCCACGTTGAGCGTGGTGGCGAACTGCGCGCCCGCGAGTCCGCTGAATCGATAGGTTACTTCCAGCGTACCGGTATCGAGTCGCATCGACTTGTCGATCCCTCCCGCGCGAGCGGATCGCCAATGCAACGTTCCGTCCGAGTGGGATTGGAACGCGTAGTCGTCCACGCATTGGCTCGTGCCGTCAGCGCTGCGCACGACATCGACGAACATCGCTCGCGGCTGCGCGTCGGCCACGACATCCTGGGGCGTGATCGGCTGCTTGAGGGCAACCCGATCGTGCGCCGAAGCGATGCCCTCCCCCGCGTTCATGTCATGACCGTGATCGCCCGTCGCGGCGAAGATCTGCGCGTAGTACGGCTCGGCAATGCGTCGCAAGGTGTCGCCGAAGTTGTGCGCCAGCCGATAGCTGTCGAGCTCGCACACACTGGCCAGGCCGTCCAGGCGCACGACCGCCTGCAGCGTTGCATCACCGATGAACATCTCATCGATGCCGTCGCAGTCGATATCGGCCCGGAGCGGGAACTGGCGCGGTTCGTGCGCATCGAGCGCGCGCTCGAGTTGGACGATGTTCTGCCATACCGCCCGGCGCAGATGCGGCAGATACAGGCCGCCGAACAACCCATGCCAGTACGCGTCGTTGGCCTGCGCTCGATAGAGCGAGTCGGCCATCGCCGCGGATCGTTCACGCAGCGGCAGCGCATCCAGACGCGCCGACAAGCCGAGCATGCGCTTGTGCATCCAGTTCGACTCCGGATAGCGCGACAGGAAATTGCGCCAGATGCCGCCGCGCACGAACGCCTTGCTGGTCGCGTACCTACCGCGCGCGGTCTCGTCCCGCACCAGCTCCATGTAGCGCTCGGCCGACCCCGCGCCGAGTGTCCACTCGTTCATCTCGATGTACGAGGTGGTGGGCAGATATACGACGCCGTGCGTGGCACGAGCCGCGTGGAACTCGCGGTACGTCTGAGTGACGATCTTGTCCGATGCCAGCACGCGCTCGATGAACTGCTGCAGCCAGCCCTTGTTGTAGACCCATTCGTAGGTCTCGGGCCAGATGCCGAACTTCTCGATATCGTCGAAGTAGGTCGCGGCGCTTCGGCCCGCATCGGCCAGCGACTCCAGATACGCGACCGCTTCGGGTGCCGGCGAAAACGGGAACCGATAGCGCAGCGCCTCGGAGATCGGAAACAGATCGAGCCGCTCGCCGCCTTCCTCGGTGGAGTAGTAGCCGTCGAGTTCGGACTCCAGCTTGCCCGCGGCGAGGAAGTGATAGTCGTCGACCGCGACGTAGCGAATGTCCGTTGCCGCGAGCGCGGGCACGATGCTCGATTCCCACACGCGTTCGGTCAGCCATGCACCCTGCGGACGCTGGCCGAAACTTCGCTCCAGGCGCGCCGACAGCGCATCGAGCTGCGCGATGCGATCGCGATGCGGAATCGCCGCGAGCACCGGCTCGTAGTCGCCCGCGCCGAACAGCTCCACCTGACCGCGAGCGACCATCTCGCCCAACAACGCCATGTCATGCGGATAGAGACGCTGCAACTCGTCGAGCAGCCAGCCGGAAAAATGCACGCTGAAACGGAACCGCGGATAGCGCGCCATCATGTGCAGGAACGGCTGGTAGCAGCGCAGATGTGCTTCTTCGAGTACCGCCGAGAAGTTGCCGATCGGCTGGTGCGCGTGCACGCCCAGTAACAATGCGATTGAGCTCATGGTCGTCGCGCCCGCAACTCAACTCGAACGGCGCATCGTGCCAACGGTCGGCGCGCCTTCGCGCCCTTCACCGTCACCGACGACTGCGCGCTCGAGATCCTCGGGGTGTTCCACTCCGATCAGCTGATACAGGTTCACCAGATTACGGCGTGCGAGATAGTCGAACGTACGAGGGCCATGCCCTTCTGCCCCTTCGCCTAACCACCAGAACCAGTCGGAACTCTCGGCCCGTGCCAACTGCATCTCGATCGCTGCGCGCTGCGCGTCGGACCAGTTCGCTTCCCCGGCACGCGTGTCGTGCGCCTGCTTGGCGCGGCACAGCCGGTCCCAGGCGCTGTTCTTCACCGGATCGCCCATCCAGGTGGACAGATTGCCGTACACCCAGCTACCCGCAACGATGTGCGGCAAGCTCGGTACGCGTGAACCGCAGCGTTCCAGATAGCGACTCGGCGTCGTCGTGTCGATGCCTTCGTGTGCGCTCAGGTAGCCGTACAGCTCCTCGAAGAAATAGTAGCCGTTGTAGGGAAAGTGCTCCCACGCGTTTTCGCCGTCGAGCGCGATCACCACGAGCGGATCGCTCGCCACGCCGTTGAGCACCTCGCGGCGACGCTCCAGTCGAGCGATGAGATCGTTGGCGGCGGCCTTGCCATGCCAGCGCGCATACTCGAAGCCGATCAGGTCAGACAGCTCATCGTCGCGGAAGAACACCGCGGCGCCCTGCCCCGCATCGAAGCGATAGGCGCTGCTCAGATGCCGTTCGCGCTCGTCGACACGCTGCCCCAACACCTTGAGGCTGTTGGTCAGCACCGCCTCGCCGGTCATCACCCACTGCACGCGGGAGGACGACAGTCGCGACAGGAACTCGTCGGACAACGCGCCTTCGGCCGGCCACATGCCGCGTGCATGCGCGCCGAATACCTCGGCGTGCCGCGCCTGGGCGCGTTCGATCTGCCAATCGACGCGCGCCTGCCCGCCCGGATAAGCCGCGTTTGCCGGAATCGCCGCCGAGCCGAGCGCCTCGCGCACGCACTTGAAATCGAGCAGCAGCGGCGCGAGCGGATGCGAGTACGGCGTCGTCGACAACTCGATCTGCCCACGCTCGGCCAGGCGCCGGTAGCGCGGCACGATTTGGCTGATCACTTCACAGTTGAGCGCGTAGAGTGCCTCGCGATCGGCGAGGGTGAAGCCGGCCCCCTTCTTGATCAGCTCGCGCACCAGCGGTACGTCGCGCCGAGTCGTCTCACCGGTCCAGGCCAGGTGATACCAGGTGATCAGATCGGCGAAGTAGGCCTCGCCCAGATAGAGCGCCGCCCCGGCGAGATCGTCCTCGAACGACTGGCGGATGCGCCACAGCTCCGCATAGCCTTGGAACGGCGCAAGCATCGTCGGATGGTTGCAGCGAAAGCCGTGCTCGAGCAGCCACTGCTTGTCCGATAGCGCAATCCGGCCCAGGTCGGGTTCGCGCAGCAGACGCGCCAGCCGTTCACGCGAGTTGCCGTTCGCAAGTTCGGCGGCGAGCGCCTCGAGCTGGTCGATCAGCACCGGCGTGAAGTTCACGACCGCGCGCACGTCGGGATGACGCTCCAGATGCCCGGCCATGTCGACGTAGTCCTTGAGCGCGTGCAGGTACGTCCAGGGCTCCAGCACCTCGCCCGAAACGGAATCGCGATAGTCGGGTTGATGCATGTGCCACAGCAGCACGAGATCGAGTTTTTTCGCAGACATGACCGGCAAGCCCCTGGACTTCAGGCGCGAAGATGCGCCAGACGCTGCCCGAGCATCTCGGGCGTGATCAGCACGACGCCGTTTTCCGACACGGTGAAGCGGCGCCGATCGTGCTCGCGGTCGACGCCCACCACCAGCCCATCGGGCACCACCGCACGCCGATCGACGATCGCGCGCTTGAGCGTGACATTGCGACCGATCTGCACGTTGGGCAGCACGATCGAATCCTGCACCAGCGAATGCTCGGCCACGCGCACATCGGAAAACAGCACCGAGCGACGGATGCTCGCACCGCTCACGATACATCCGCCCGAAACCAGCGCATCGGCCGCGGTGCCTCGCCGACCTTCCTCGTCGAACACGAACTTCGCCGGCGGCAGCTGCGGCTGATCGGTCCAGATCGGCCAGCGCTGATCGTACAGATCGAGTTCCGGCACCACTTTCGTCAATTCCATGTTCGCCTCGAAGAAGGCATCGAGCGTGCCGACGTCGCGCCAGTACGGCCGCCCCTCATCGGTCGCACCGATGCAGCTCTCGGCGAAGTTGTGGGCGAAGATCTGATGACGCGGGACGCAGTAGGGAATCACGTCCTTGCCGAAGTCGTGCGAGCTGGCCGGATCATCCGCATCGCGGACCAGCTGTTCGTAGAGAAACTCGGCGTTGAACACGTACACCCCCATGCTCGCCAGCGCAACGTCGGGTCGATGCGGCAGCGTGGATGGATCGCGCGGCTTCTCTTCGAAACCGAGCACGCGCCCGTTGTCGTCCAGGCGCATGACCCCGAACGCACTCGCCTCGCGCTTGGGCACCTCGATACAAGCAACGGTCGCCTCGGCGCGCCTGGCCACGTGTGCCGCGAGCAGCTTGCCGTAGTCCATCTTGTAGATGTGATCACCGGAGAGCACCAGCACGTATCGCGGGGCGTCCTGGCGGATCACACCCAGGTTCTGGAACACCGCATCGGCCGTGCCTTGGTACCAGGACTCGTCGTCACGCTGTTGCTGCGCGGGCAGGATCTCGATGAACTCGCCGAAGCGCCCATCGAGAAAACTCCACCCGCGCTGCAGGTGTCGCACCAGGCTCTGCGCCTTGTACTGGGTCGCCACGCCGACGCGTCGCACGCCGGAGTTGACGCAGTTCGACAAGGTGAAGTCGATGATGCGGAACTTGCCGCCGAACGGTACTGCAGGCTTTGCGCGCCAGTCGGTGAGCTGCTTGAGACGCGATCCGCGCCCACCGGCCAGCACCAGCGCGAACGTCACGCGGGTCAACTCGCTGATGAAGCGCGAATCGAGCGCGTGATGAAGCGGCGTTACGCTGCGAAGTTGATTGTCGACCGCAGACATGATGGGTTACCTCCGGATGTTGACGCATGCCGCCGGCACTCGCCAGCCCGTGGCCCGCGATGTTCCGCACGAGCTGCGACACCCAGTGCGGCTCGCTCGCATACACTTCGTCCCGATATGGATCACACGCTCGCCCCGGTTGCCGCACGCTTCGAACGACTGCTCGCCGCGCGCGAGCATTCGCCTCACGCAGTGCTAGGCCTGCACCGCGACGGTGCGCACTGGACCGTCACCGCATTTCAGCCGCGCGCCACGGGCATGAGCATCGAAGCGTCGGGACAGATCGTGCCGATGCGCGCCTTGCATCCCGATGGCGTGTTCCAGTGGCGCGGCCCGACGCCGCCTGCGCATCCGTATCGGTTGGTGATCGATGCCGATGCCCGGCGCTTTACGCGCCACGATGCCTATGCATTCGCCATCGCGCCCGACCACGACGCGCTGCGCGAGTTCAACGATGGCACCCAGTTGCACGCGCATGCGCTGCTCGGCGCACAGGCACTGGAACGCGACGGCGTGGCGGGCACGCAATTTCGCGTATGGGCCCCCAATGCCGAGCGTGTCTCGGTGGTAGGCGAGTTCAACCAGTGGGACGGGCGCATTCATCCGATGTCGACGCTGGGTGCAAGCGGCGTCTGGGAGTTGTTCGTGCCGGGCATTGTGCAGGGCACCCATTACAAGTTCGAATTGCGCCATCGTGACAGCGGTGCGGTATTCCTCAAATCCGATCCGTACGCCCGCGCCTGCGAATCACGTCCAGCCACCGCCAGTGTCGTGTGCGAGCGGTCATCGTTCACGTGGCGCGACCAGACGTGGCTTGCCTCACGCGCACAGCGTGACTGGCTGCACGCGCCACTGTCGATCTACGAAGTGCATGCCGGGTCCTGGATGCGCCATAGCGACAGTCGCTTCTACGGCTGGCGCGAACTCGCGGGTCGGCTCATCCCCTACGTGCTGTCTCTTGGCTTTACACATATTGAGCTGCTGCCTATCACCGAGCATCCGCTGGATGAATCGTGGGGCTATCAGACCACCGGGTACTTCGCCCCGAGCAGCCGTTTCGGTTCACCGGACGATCTGCGGTTCTTCATCGACGAATGCCACCGCGTCGGCCTGGGCGTCGTCCTGGACTGGGTGCCTGGTCATTTCCCGCAAGACAGCTGGGCGCTGGCGCGCTTCGACGGATCGCCGCTCTACGAGCATCCCGATCCCCGCATCGGCATTCATCCCGACTGGGGCACGCACACCTTCAACTTCGCGCGTAACGAGGTGCGCAGTTTCCTGCTGTCGAGTGCGTTCTACTGGCTCGACGAATTCCACTTCGACGGCATCCGCGTCGACGCCGTGGCCTCGATGCTCTATCTGGACTATTCGCGCAAGCCGGGCGAGTGGCTCCCCAACCGCTATGGCGGTCGCGAGAATCTCGAAGCGGTCGAGTTCCTGCGCGCGTTCAACACCATGGTGCACGCGCAATTTCCGGGCGTGGTGACGATCGCCGAGGAGTCGACTTCCTGGCCGATGGTGTCGCGGCCGGTGTATCTGGGCGGTCTCGGCTTCTCGATGAAATGGAACATGGGCTGGATGCACGACACGCTCGAGTATCTGGCGCTCGATCCGATCTATCGGCGGTTCCATCACGACAAGCTCACCTTCGGTCAGCTCTACGCCTACTCCGAGAACTTCGTGCTGCCGCTGTCGCACGACGAAGTGGTTCACGGCAAGCGGCCACTCATCAACAAGATGCACGGCGATGCGTGGCAGCGCTTCGCCCAGCTGCGACTGCTGCTCACCTACCAGGTGGCGATGCCCGGCAAGAAGCTGATGTTCATGGGCGGCGAGTTCGGCCAGACCAGTGAATGGTCGGAACGGCGCGAACTCGACTGGTCGTTGACCCAGTATCCCGAGCACGCGGGTGCGCAACGATTGCTCGGCGATCTCAACCGGCTGTATCGAGCGACCGCGGCGCTGCATGAGCTCGACTTCGATCCGCAAGGCTTCACCTGGATCGATTGCCACGATGCCGACCAGTCGATCATCTGCTTCCTTCGTCGTGCACGCGACGGCGAGGCGGTGATCGTTGCCCTGAACTTCACGCCTGTGCCGCGCAGCGACTATCGCATCGGCGCTCCGCGGCCGGGCACCTACCGTGAGCTGATCAACAGCGACTCGGCGCATTACGGCGGCTCGAACGTGGGCAACCTTGGTGCGATCGAGGCGCGCGCCGATGCGTGGATGGGACAACCCGCCTCGATGGCGATCACCGTGCCGCCACTCGGTGCCGTGATCCTGCGACGCGACGCCGAGGGCCGCTGAACGAAGGCCCGAGATCCGAGCACCGATCGATCTGCTCTAATCTGCCCGTCTGACGCACACCTCCGTCTCACGCAACGTCTGGCTCGCACTACACACCACGTCCCATTACACACCTCATCCCACCACGCTCCTCCCCGCAACGACACCATGAGAGTCTTCCAGATCCAAGACGACTGGGGCTTCGATCACTTGCAGATCGCCTCACGCCCCGACCCCAAACCTGGCCCCGGCCAGGTGCTGATCGCAATGAAAGCCTCCTCGGTGAACTATCGCGATCTCGTCGTGCCCAATCGCGGCTATGGATCGTTCACCGGCAACCTGCCGTTGATTCCGCTATCGGACGGCGTCGGCGAGATCGTCGAGGTCGGCGCCGGGGTGAAGCAGTTCAAGGCGGGCGATCGCGTCTGCCCCGGCTTCATGCAGAACTGGCCCGGCGGCGAGCCCTCTCTCGAGAAGGTCACCGGCACGCTGGGCGGACCGATCGACGGGACCATGGCGCAGTTCATGTGTCTGCCCGAGACCGGCGTCGTCAAGGTACCCGCGTATCTTTCGCACGAAGAGGCCGCGACCCTGCCCTGTGCCGCACTCACCGCCTGGAGCGCGCTCGTCACCTACGACCGCCTCGGACCCGGTTCGCGCGTGCTGGTGCAAGGCACCGGTGGCGTCGCGCTGTTTGCCTTGCAGTTCGCCAAGCTGCTGGGCGCACATGTCACAGTAATCTCCTCCAGCGACGAGAAGATCGCGCGCGTGAAGGCGCTGGGTGCAGACGCCGCCATCAACTACAAAACCACGCCGGAGTGGTCGAAGGCCACGCGCGAGATCACCGGCGGCGCGGGCTACGATCACATCGTCGAACTCGGCGGCGAGACCACCCTGCCGCAGTCGCTGCGATCGATCCGGCCCGGTGGCACGCTGTCGATGATCGGCGTGCTCTCGGGCGGCGCGATGAACGCACCGCTCGGCCTGGTCGTGACACGCCAGGTGCGCCTGCAGGGCATCACCGTCGGACACCGCGACGGCTTCGCGGCGATGATGCGCGCGCTCGAACAGCATCGCATCAAACCGGTCATCGACCGTGTATTCGCGTTCGAAGAATTGAAGGAAGCGATGATGTATCTGAAATCCGGCGCGCACTTCGGCAAAATTTGCATCCGTCACTAGCGCCGTCAGGCTCACCAGCGAGAACCCCATGCCCATCGACGTCGAACGCATCCAGTCCATCGGCGCGAGCATTCCGAAGCACCTGCCGTTCAAGGTGCAGAAGCTCGGCCACATCGTGCTCAACGTGAGCGACATCGAGCGCGCCGTGCGCTTCTACACGCACGTGCTCGGCTTCAAGATTTCCGATGTCTATCCCGACAGCATGGTGCCCGGCGGCATGGTGTTCATGCGCTTCAACACCGATCACCACGGCGTGGCGCTGGTCGGCGATTCCACGCCGAAGGACATCGCCGCTGACTCCGGCGGCATTCACGGGCGCCCGGCCAAGAACGTCGGCCTCAATCACTGCGCATTCGAAATGGCCTCGCTCGATGAGGTCTTCCGCGCGCGCGACCATCTGAAAAAGAACGGTGTCGAGTTGATGTTCGAAGGGCGGCGGCGCGCCGGCTGCCAGATCGCCGTCGAGTTCAACGACCCCGACGGCAATCACCTGGAGCTCTATTGGAATCTCGACCAGGTCGGCACCAGCGGTTACGTGCGCCCGTCAACCGAGTGGCGTCAGGCGCTCACGCTCGAATCGGCGGTCGATCATCCGGCGCCGGGTCAGGACACGACGCTGGCGGATCCGTCGCTGCGGCGGTAACGCGCTGACGCAAGCTTAAACCGGACTGTTCGGATCGAACTTCGGCTTGCGCTTCTCGCGGTGCGAGGCCAGCCCTTCGCGCGGCTCCGGCCCGGCGAAGCCGAGAAACTCCAGCGCGAGCGAAGCATCGAAGGTCGGCCCGGCCATCCGCAGCCAGTTGTTGAGCGCGTACTTGGTCCAGCGGATCGCCGAGGGCGCGCCTTCGGCCAGTCGTTTGGCGATCTCCAGCGCCTTCGCATCGAGCTCCGCATCGTCGACGGCCAGCGAGATCAGGCCGATGCGCTCGGCCTCGGCGCCGCTCAACGGGTCGCACAGCAGCAGGTAGTACTTGGCCTTGGCCATGCCGCACAACAACGGCCAGATGATCGCCGCGTGATCGCCGGCGGCCACGCCCAGACGCGTATGTCCGTCGATGATGCGCGCGTCCTTCGCTGCGATCGACACGTCAGCCAGCAACCCGGCCACGAGTCCGGCGCCCACCGCCGGACCGCGAATCGCGCTCACGATCGGCTTGCCGCAATTGATGACGTTGTAGACGAGGTCGCGCGCCTCTTTCCAGTTCTGCGCGCGGATCTGCGGATCACTGATGATCCCCTCGATCATGTCGAAGTCGCCGCCCGCGGAAAACGCCTTGCCAGCTCCGGTGAGCACTACCGCGTTGACATCCGGATCGGCATCGATATCGCGCCAGATCTCGCCCAGCTCGTTGTGCATGACGCTGTCGGTCGCGTTCAGCCGCTCCGGGCGATTCATGGTAATGCGCAGCACGCGCGGATGCGGATAGTCGAGCTTGAGTCGGGTGTATCTGGCGTAGCGGTCGGACATCGTTGGCTCCTGTGTGACTGTTGAAGATCAACGCCGATCTTCGCGGGTTTCCAGGTGATCGTCCAGCGCGTGAACGGGTGCGCGAGCGGTGGTGCTACGATCGGCCGCAAACGCTTTCGCCCTCCAACTCGAAACACAAAGGAGCCTCCATGCGGTCTCGCCCCTCCGAGGCGCGTCGACACACGCGCACCGCTCTGCTCGCACTGGCATTCGTTTGGACCGCATCGGCGACATCGACCGCAGCGACCCCGGCAGCCGACGGCCGCGACAACAATGACCGTGACCGGCGCGACGGTCGCGATGCGGTGTTCGTTGCGTCCAGCCTGGTGTGCAAGGATTACGATGGGGTCAGCGACGATCTGCTCACCGCGGGCCTGGGCAAATCCGGCTTGCAAAGCAACGCCGCGCCGGCGATCGCGAATCCGCTGCAACCTACCGCTGCCGAACTGCGGCGGCTGGCCATCTACAACAACTATCGCGCGCTCGCGGACATGTCCACCGCGGGCGGCTACGGTGTGCTCTACGGCCCCAACATCGATCTGCAGGGCAAGGACACGCTCGGCGAAGGCAAGATAGCCGGACGCGAATGCCTCGCCTACGCCAGCGGGCGCGGCAGTGTAGCGATGATGGTGCAGATCCCGGCGCACTTCGACCCGGACAAGGCGTGCATCGTTGCCGGTCCGTCGTCGGGCTCACGTGGGATCTACGGCGCGATCGGCACCACCGGCGAGTGGGGGTTGAAGCGCGGCTGCGCGGTTACCTACACCGACAAGGGTTCGGGCAACGGTGCGCATGATCTGGCGAACGACACGGTCGGCCTCATCGACGGCACGCGCACCGGCGCAGCCGCGGCGGGCGACGCGTCGCACTTCACCGCGCGACTCACCGACGCCGAGCGCCTGGCCTTCAACGCCGCCACGCCGAATCGCTTCGCCTACAAGCACGCGCACTCGCAACTCAACCCTGAGAAGGACTGGGGCGAGAACGTACTCGAGGCGATCCGTTTCGCCTTCGTCGTCGTGAACGACCATCGCGATCCGCGCGATCGCGGCCGTGATCGCATTCGCAAGCAGAACACGATCGTCATTGCATCGAGCGTTTCCAATGGCGGCGGCGCATCGCTCGCGGCCGGCGAGCAGGACCGCGAGAAACTCATCGACGGCATCGTCGTATCGGAGCCGCAGGTGCAGCCGCGTCCGGTGCCAAATCTGACCATCAAGCGCGGCAACCGCACCATCGCCAACCACAGCAAGGGCTTGTACGACTACATCACGCTGGCGAACCTGTATCAGCCTTGCGCCGCGCTCGCGCTGGAAAACGTTGCGGCGCCGGCAGGCTTCTTCGTTGTCGCCACGCGCGCCGCGGCGCGTTGCACCGCGCTGCGAACGATCGGACTGCTCGCCTCAAACACGCTCGCCGAACAGGCGATCGAGGCACAAAAGCTGCTGAACGACAACGGCTGGGAACCCGAGAGCAACATACTCGGACCATCGCACTACGGCTTCCAGGTTGCCCCTGCCGTTGCAGTCGCCTATGCGAACGCGTATGGCCGCTTCAGCGTACTCGACAACATCTGCGGATTCAGTCTCGGCGCCTCCACCGCAACCGGGCTGCCGACCACGCTCGCGCCCGCCGCGCTGGCGCAGATCTTCGGCACCGGCAATGGCGTGCCGCCCACCAGCGGCATCAATCTGATCAACAACCTCTCGCTCCGCGGCGCACTGGTCGACCCTGCCTCGCTCTCAGCCTCCACTGGGCTGCAGGATTACAACGCCGACGGCGCGCATTGTCTGCGCCAGTTGCTTGCCGGTGCCGACGCGTCTGCCCGTCGCGTTGAGCGCGGTATTCGCGAAGTGCAGCGCTCCG
>CADEDU010000079.1:15035-34967 GCA_902826155.1 uncultured beta proteobacterium | reverse complement strand
TGGCACCCGCGTTTGGACTCGGCGGGTGTCGTGGTTGCCTGCAATAATGACACGACCCACTGATCTCGCGCGCGCTCGCCGCGCGCAGCCCGCTCCGAACCGACGCGTGCGAGTGGCCTTCATTCGCTCGAAAGGCAATCCATGACCGAATCGCTCACCGGCGGACAGATCCTCGCCGATCGGCTGTTGGCGCACGGCGTCGACACCGTGTTCCTCATCCCAGGGGTGCAACTCGACTGGGCGGTTGACGGCCTGCGGCGCCACGCCGACCGCCTGCGCGTGTACGTGCCGCGCCACGAGCAGTCGACCACCTACATGGCCGACGGCTACTACCGCGCGAGCGGCCGGCCGGGCGTGGCGATGGTCGTGCCGGGTCCGGGCGCGTTGAATGCAGGCGCGGGCCTGGCCACCGCTTACGCGGCGAATTCGAAGGTGCTGTTCATCGCCGGCAACGTGCATTCCAAGGGCATCGGTGCCGGCTTCGGCATGCTGCACGAGATCAAGGACCAGACCGGCTTCATCGCCGGGCTCACCAAGTGGAACCGCTGCGTGATGCGCACCGACGCGATCGCCGGCACGCTCGACGAGGCGTTCACCGCATTGCAGAGCGGACGTCCGCGGCCGGTCGGCGTCGAGATCTCGCACGATCTGCTGCAGGCGAAAGCCGATGCACCGGCAAGTGCCTCGCGCCCGGTGCCAGCCGCGCCGACAATCGACGCCAAAGCGCTGGAAGCGATCGCCAAAGCGATCAATGCGGCACGACTGCCTGTGCTCTACGTGGGCGGCGGCATCGTCGCAGCGAATGCGATGGACGCGCTGCGCCGGCTGGCCGAGCGCATCAGCGCGCCGGTGGTGATGAGCGACAACGGTCGCGGCGCGCTGTCCGATCGCCACCCGCTGGCGATGACGAGTCTGCCCGGCCGCGCGTTGTTCGAGCGCACCGATCTGGTGGTGATCATCGGCAGCCGCTTCATGGATTCGCTCAGCCCCACGCCGTCGTGGACCGATTCGATCCGCACCATCCACATCAACATCGACCCGGCCGACTGCGCACCGCCGCGCCAGCCGATGTTGTCTCTGGTCGGCGATGCCAGGCAGGTGCTCGAGGCGCTGGTCGAACGCGTCGACGCACGCACGGCGCTCGCCGCCGACGATGCGGCACGACTGAAGGAGTGGGCCAACGGTCAGATCAACGCGGTCAGCCCGCAGATCGATTTCATCCGCGCGATGCGCACGGCCCTGCCCGATGACGGCATCCTGGTGAACGAGCTCACCCAGGTGGGCTATCTCGCGCGCATTTCGTTTCCGGTGTACGCGCCGCGCGACTACATCGGCCCGAGCTATCAGGGCACGCTCGGCTTCGGCGTGCCGACCGCGCTGGGCGCAGCCGTCGCAGCGCCGGGCAAGCGCGTGCTGGCCGTAACCGGTGACGGCGGCTTCGGCTGGAACCTGCAAGAGCTCGCGACCGCACGCAAGTACAACCTGCCGGTGACCATCGTGGTGTTCAACGACCAGCATTTCGGCAACGTGCGCGCGATCCAGAAAGGTCAGTTCGGCTATGAGACTGCGGTCGATCTGTGCAACCCCGACTTCCCGACGCTCGCCAAGGCGTTCGGCATGCCCGGCGTGCGCGCCGATACACCAGCGGCGTTGGAAAGCGCGATCCGATCGTCGCTCGGTGAGAACGGTCCGGTGCTGATCGAAGTGCGCGTCGGCGAAATGCCCAGCCCGTGGCACCTGCTGCGGCTCAAGCCGATGGCCGGTGTGAAGACACAGCCTGCGCCGCCCAATCCGTTGCCCGCAATAGCGAACTCGTAGCGTCTCCGCGTCGCTCACCGCGTGCAATCACCCTCCTCTCCACCCGTCGCGCCGGGCGACCCCGCTGGGGGCGCCGCAGCCCCGGAGCCGCGCGCCGCGGCCGCTTCGGCGTGGCCGTGGGATTCAGTGCCGTTTCGCTTGCTGTTCGGGCTGTGGGTCGGCGCCAACCTGTGCGGCTGGATGCACGAGGCCGCTTCCGGCTGGTTGATGGCCAGCCTGCAGGCTTCGCCCTTCGAAGTGGGGCTGCTGCAAGCATTCGCGGCGTTCCCTTCGTTTCTGCTGGCACTGCCCAGCGGCGCGCTTTCCGATCTGGTCGATCGGCGCAAGCTCCTGCTGATCGCCTACACCGCCGCCACCGTCGTCAGCTTCGCGCTGGGGTTGCTCTTGCTCGCCGGCAAGCTCTCCACCGGCGTGCTGCTGCTGGCCGCGCTGGCGATGGGCGTCACCTTTTCGCTGCGTCTGCCGGCCTATGCGGCGCTGATGCAGGAAGTGCTGCCGCGCGCCGCCGTGCCACGCGCGATCGTGTGGAACGGCGCGTCGATGAATGCCTCGCGCATCGTCGGGCCCGCGGTGGTCGGGGTGATCATGACCTGGACCGCGCCGGCCTACGCGTATCTGCTCAACGGTGTGCTGTTCCTGGCGCTCACGCTCGTGCTCGTGCGCTGGCGCCGCAAGCGCGAGCGGGCGAGCACGCTGCCTTCGGAACGCTTCATCGGCGCGATCCGCGTCGGCCTGCAGTTCGCGCGTCAGACCCCGGCCATGCGCGCGGTGCTGATCCGCAGCTTCGCCTACTACTTCTTCGCGATCGTGCAATTCGCGCTGCTGCCGGTGGTGGTGCGCGATCGGCTCGACGGACAGGCCGGCACCTACACCATGCTGTTCGGTCTGTTCGGCCTCGGTGCGGTGATCGTGGCGTTCACGATCGGGCGGCTGCGCGAACGCTTCTCGCGCGATCAGGTGATCGCGATCGCGATCGGCATGCAGACGCTTGCATCGATGCTGTTCGCATTCACCACCATCAAGCCGTTGCTCGCCCTGGGCATGATCCTGGCGGGCTACGCCTGGATGCTGGTCGCTTCGATCTTCAGCGTGACTGCGCAGTTCGCCCTGCCGCCGTGGGTACGCGGACGCGGCCTGGCAGCGGTGCAGATGGCATTCATGGGCGGCGGCTCGATCGGCAGCATGTTCTGGGGCCAGGTCGCCAACACCTGGAGCATTCCGGTCGCGTTCCAGCTGGCCATTGCCGGCACGCTCGCCAGCCTGCTGCTGGTCAAGCGCTACTCGATCAGCACGCTGCGCGAAGAAGACTTCACGCCGTCGAGCTACTGGCCCGAGCCCGAAGCCGCAACGCCGGTCGAGCACGACGAGGGGCCGGTGCAGGTCGTGGTCGAGTACCTGATCGATCCGAACGACGAGGAAGCGTTCACCGAAGTGATGCAGGAGAGCCGGCGCATGCGCCTGCGCACCGGTGCGATGTCGTGGTCGCTGTTCCGCGATTCGGCCGTGCCCGGTCGCTACATCGAACAGTGGGTGGAGGAATCGTGGCTCGAATTGCTGCGTCATCGCGACCGGCTCACCGTCACGGAAGAAGCGGTACGCGACCGCAAGCGCGCGTTCCACATCGGGCCACAGCCGCCGACGATGACCTATCTGATCGCCCACGATTTCGCGCAGCGCCACGCCGAGCCGGGATCGACGTCGGTCTGATGCAGCGCTTCGGCTCACTCGTCGCACATTCGTACCCCCTCGCGGAAGCTCGCCATGCAACGCACTGAACTGGGCATCGCCGTCATCGGCGCCGGACGTATCGGCACCTTGCGCGCGCGGCTGGCCGCCAAGCACCCCTCGGTGCGCCATCTGCGGATCGCCGATCGCGATCCGGCTCGCGCGCAGGCGCTGGCCGCGCAGTGCGGCGCCGTTGCGAGCGCCTGCAGCAACGACGAGGCGATCCACGATTCACGCGTGAACGCCGTCGTGGTCTCCACGCCCGAACAGGCGCACGTCGAGCCGATCGTGGCCGCATTGCGCCTGGGCAAGCCGGTGCTGTGCGAGAAGCCGATCGCGTTCGATCTCACCGAGGCCGACAAGGTGCTCGCGGTGCAGCGTGAAACCGGCGGCGACCTGCGCTTCGGCTACAGCCGCCGCTACAAGGACTGCTATCTGCGCGCCAAGGAACAGATGCTGCACGCGCGCCTGGGCAAGGTGGTGGGCGGGCACGCACGGGTCTACAACTCGCGCGCGCAGGCGTTCTCGATCCTCAAGCGCGACGCGCACGCCACGCCGGTGCTCGACGTGCTCACCTACTACGTCGACCTGATGTGCTGGTTCCTCGAAGGCAACGCGCCGGTCGAAGTGGTGGCGCGCGGCCAGCACGGCATCTTCAAGGATGCGGGTTACGGCGCCCACGACGTCACCTGGGCGATCGTCACGTTCGCCGACGGCGCGGTGGCGAGTCTGGGCGTGAGCTACGCGCTGCCGGCGCGCTATCCGACGCTCGGCCAGTCCGACCGGTTCGAACTGTTAGGCACCGAAGGCACGATGATCGTCGACGACGATCACATGGATCACCTGCTCTACTCCGAACGCGGCATTCCACACGCCTACGTGCCTGACCATCAGGTCAACATGGCGTTCCTGGGCAGCAACACCGCGGGCGATTGGGCGCTCGGCGATTTCTGGGGGCCGCTCGCCAACGAGACGCGCGCCTGGCTCGATTCGCTGGTGACCGGCGCGCCGACCGTGCACACCACACCGGCGCAGGCGCGTATCAACCTGGAGACGACGATCGCGATCGAACAATCGGTCGCCAGCGGCACGGCAGTGCGTCTGCCCCTGGCTTAGTAGCAGGAAGCCGCCGCCGGCTGTCGCCGTCTCGCGCCGCCACTCGGCCTCGCGCGCTCAATACCGTTTCATCAGATCACCCAGAAACTTCGCCGCCGCCGCGCCTTTGAGGGCGCGCCGCCACATCTCCTCGACGTTCTTCTGGTGCAGCGCAAGCGCCTCAGGCGCGGAGGTGATCATCGCCACGCCGATGCGCACGTTGGGCTGCTCACCCAGCCGGAACGGACTGGTCACCAGCACCTGTCGATCGGGTTGCCGAAACAGCATGAATCCGGTGTGCGGCAAGGTATCGGGCACGATGCCCAGCTGCAAGCCGATCGGCTGCTCGGCCATCGCCTGCGCCAGGTGGGCCACCTCGGCGCGCGCCTGCGCCTGTCGCTCGCGTCGCACCTTGGCGGGCAAGTCGAGTCGGCCGATGAGTCCATTGACCAGAAACCGCTCGATCTCGACGGCCGAGATCAGGTTCACCACGGCCGGCTTGCGCTGAAGGTAGCCGGCGCGGCGCTCCCGCAGGATCGCCATGATCTCCTCGACGTCGCGCAGCGCGCGTTTGCGATCGGGTGCCTGATCGGGCACCGACTCGCGCAGCACCTCGGCGAGGCGCTCGTCGAAACGCTCGGAAGACAGCAGGTAGGAGATCGGCCCGGCCAGTACCGTGATGCGCTCAGCGCTCGCCTCGAGCTGACGCAGGCGCTCGAAGTAGCTCACCGCCGAGGCAATGTATTCCACCCCCACACCGAGCAGCGTCGGCACCGACACTTGCAGCAGATCGGCCAGGCGCTCGAGCGTCTCGATCTTCACCAGCTCGCCGTTCTCGAACCGGTAGAGCGCGGCGCGCGAGATGCCGAGTCGCCTGGCGATCTCGTCACCGGACAGCCCGGACCCACGTCGAAACGCGCGCAGCCGGTTGCCGATGTCGTCGAAGCGGATGGCCATGGTGGATCGGATTGTTTGCGCAAACGCGTGTACGCAAAGGAGTGTACGCAAACGCGCGCGTGCAGGCGGCAGGCGGCTCGTCTTGCGCGGGACGGCGAGCGCCGGTCGCATCGCTCTGCGGTTGGGCGGAGCGCCGGCCGTGTGGTAAAGAACGGGCATGAACGCTCCTCTTCCGGCAGACCTCAAACAGCGCGGCCACATCGGCGAGTCGGTACGCCGGCTCGAAGACGCGCCGCTGTTGCTGGGCAAGGGGCGCTTCGCCGGCGACATCGACTTCCCGCACCAATTGCACATGCGCGTGGTGCGCTCGCCGATCGCGCATGGCCGGCTCAACGCTGTGCGAACCGCAAATGCACTCGGTGCGCCGGGCGTCGTCGCGGTGTGGACGGCGGCCGACGTGATCACGCTGCCGCCGATCCAATTGCGCGAAGGGCCCAACGAAGTGCTCGCGCCGTATCTGCAACCGGTGCTCGCACGCGGCAAGGTGCGCTATGTCGGCGAACCGGTCGCGGTGGTGTTCGCCGAAGACGCTTATCGCGCCGAGGATGCGGCCGAACTGGTCGAGTTGGACATCGACGAGCTGCCGCCGCTGCTCGATGCGAGCTCGCCCTTGGGCGAATTCGATGTCGGCCACAGCACCGAGCCGGAGGTCCTGGCCAAGGAATACGGCGACGTCGACGGTGCGTTTCGCGCAGCGCATGCCGTGGTCGAGCTCGATCTCTCGATCGGCCGGCATTCGGGCGTGCCGCTGGAGACACGCGGCGCGATCGCCGTGTACGACGAGAGTCGCGATCTGCTCGAGCTGTTCGGCGCGGCCAAGATTCCGCATCGCAATCGCGACGCGCTGGCCAAGATGCTCGGCCGGGCGCCCTCCTCGATCCATCTGCACGAATCGCACGTCGGCGGTGGCTTCGGCGTGCGCGGCGAGATCTACCCCGAAGACGTGATTCTGCTGGCCGCCGCGCTGCGGTTGCGCCGCCCGATCAAGTGGATTGAGGACCGGTACGAGCATTTCATCGCCGCCAACCAGTCGCGCCAGCAGCGCCATTGCATTCGCGCGGCCATCGATGCGCGCGGCTGCGTGCTCGCCATCGACGACACCTTCTTCCACGACCAGGGCGCCTATGTGCGCACGCACGGTTCGCGCGTGGCCGACATGGCCGCCGGCATGCTGCCCGGCCCATACCGGATTCCGGCGTATCGATCGCGCGCGCACTACCGCCTGACCAACAAGACACCGGCTGCGACTTACCGCGCACCGGGGCGATTCGAGAGCACCTTTGTGCGCGAGCGGCTGATCGACGCGGTCGCCACGCGCGTCGGCATCGATCCGATCGAAGTGCGCCGTCGCAATCTGATCGCCCGCGACGAGATGCCCTACGAACGGCAGCTCGATGCACTCGGCGACGAGCTGTCGTACGACTCGGGCGACTACGCCGGGCTGCTCGATCAGGCGCTCGATGCGATGCGCTGGACTGATTTGCAGCGCACGCTGGCCGAACGGCGCAGCCGCGGCGAACTGGTCGGTGCCGGGCTGGCGATGTTCGTCGAGAAGTCCGGGCTGGGGCCGATCGACGGCGCGCACGTGAGCGTCGACACAAGCGGGGCCATCGAAGTAGTGTGCGGCGCGACTTCGATCGGCCAGGGCGTGGAGACGATCATGGCGCAGATAGCGGCCGAAGCGCTCGGCGCGGACTACCAGCGCGTGCGCGTCGTGCATGGCCAGACCGATCGGCTCGCCTTCGGCATCGGCTCGCACGCCACGCGCACCACCGTGATGACCGGCTCGGCGGTGCACATCGCCGCGATGAAGGTCCGCAGCAAGGCGCTCGACGTCGCCGCGCAACTGCTGGGCACGGAGCCAGCGCTGCTCGACATCACCGGCGGTCAAGTCATGATGCGCAACGAACCGGACTCTCCGCGGCTCGGCCTGGGCGAGATCGCCGCGGCGCTCGCGCCCGCATCGCCGACGCGCAAAGGGCGTGAACCAGGGTTGTCGGCCGACGGCTGGTTCGAGGTCAAGCACATGACCTATCCGTACGGCGTGCACATCGCGGTGATCAGCATCGATCGGCATACCGGCGCGGCAAAGGTGGAGCGGTTCTTCGTCGCCTACGATGTCGGGCGCGCGATCAATCCGATGCTGGTCGAGGGCCAGATCATGGGCGGCGTGGCACAGGGCATCGGCGGCTCGCTCTACGAGTCGTTCAACTACGACGAGCGCGGCCAGCCGTTGTCGGTCACGTTTGCCGAGTACCTGATGCCGACCGCGCACGAGGTGCCGAAGGTGGAAGTGCTGCTGCGCGAGGACGCACCCAGTCCGCGCAATCCGTTGGGCGTGAAAGGCGCGGGCGAAGCGGGCGTCAATGGCGTCGGCGCGGCCGTTGCCGCGGCCATCGATGCGGCGCTCGGCCAGCCGGGCGCGGTGACGGTGCTGCCCTTCACTCCGGAGCGGGTGCTGGAGGCGCAATCGCGTGAACGTACTTAGCGCTTCCTGCGCGGAGCTCGCCCATCGAACAACAGCTTGGAACCGTTCGCCGCTGAACCAGCAAAGAGGATCTCGATGACGCAACTGAGTCAAGCCCGCATCAAGCGCACCCTCATCGACACGGCCTATCCGTACTGGGAAGCCGAAGCCGAGATCGCCAAGCGGTTCTACCGCAAGGCCACGCGCGATGATCACGCGTTCTATCTGCGTGCCCAGCTATGGAAGGAGCTGCATCCGGTGGATGGCTATTTCAACGGGCTGCACAAGGAACTGGCGAATCTGGTCGAGCAGTTTCCGCGCGTGGACAAGGATATCGATCGGCACGAATTCCATTTCTCGATGATGCAGCTCACGCAGGAGTTCAATCACTACGTGGTGCTCGCCGACATCCTCGAACACCTGCTTGGCCGCAAGATCCAGCCGGGCGACACGGTGCAACTGCCGCAGGAGAAGGCACTCGGCGATCTGCGCCGGCGCTACGTCAGCGCAGGATCGGCAATCGATCGCGCGGCCGTGGGGCTCACCGAGGGCGGCGGTGCGCGGCTGTTCCGCGAAGGCGCCAAGCTCAAGGGCGACCGGCTCGCGACCATGACCGCCAAGGCGATGAAGGTGATCTACGACGACGAGAAGGATCACTACGAAGTCATGGCGCGCGAGGCCGCGAAGCTCATCAAGACGGCGAAGGATCTGACGCGCATGCAAGCGGCGGTACGCGCCATCAGCCGCCAGCGCGTTGCGATGCGCAACGAAATGTTCCGCGAGCCGATGAGCGAAGCGCAGATCGAGGTGTATCTGAAGGCGAAGGCCAGAACGCGGAACTGACGCGCATATGATCTGAACGGCAGCGCGCAGGCCAAGGCGGCCGCACGCACAAGGTGTTGCCGCAATGGAAAGACCTGTGGTCGAATCAGCCGGCGCCGTGTTGCCAGCGGCCCACCAGCCAAGAGGAGGAGCAGTCCATGAGTCACCGCATCAGCGCTGCGCTGGCAGCCGTGTGTATCGCAGCCGCGTTGCCCGCATCGGGCGCCGAGTTCCGCTTCCTGTCGAGCTGGGACAAGAACTATCCGGCCTATCCGGTCATCGTCGAACCGTTCATGAAAGGGGTGGAGGCGGCCACCAAGGGCAGCGTGAAGCTCGTCTTCAACGGGCCCGAAACCGTGCCGGCGTTCGAGCAGTTGCAACCGGCTTCGGCGGGAGCGTTCCACTTCCTGTTCACCCACGGTGCATATCACTTCGGCACCATACCGATCCTCACCGCCGTGGAAGCCGTCGGCGGCGACTACAAGTCGCGTAAAGCCGCCGGCCTGTGGGACGAGGTCGACAAGTACTACCAGAAGCTCGGCCTGAAACTGTTCGCCGTGCCGATGACGCCCGACGGCGGCTACAACATCCTGCTGCGCCAGCCGATCAGCCCCGCCGGCGACCTGCAGGGCCGCAAGGTTCGCGGCACGGCTTCCTATCACGCCGTGTTCAAGATGCTCGGCGCCTCGCCGGTGGTGTTGCCGCCGGCTGAGATCTACACCGCGCTGGAAAAAGGCGTGGTCGATGGCGCGGCCTGGCCGGTGCTCGGGCCGCTCAACTATCGCTGGTACGAGGTCTCGAAGTTCCTGCTGCGGCCGGCGTTCGGCTTCGTCACGCAGCCGATGTTCGTGCATCTGGCCACCTGGAACAAATTCAGCGATGCCGAGAAGAAGGCCATCCTCGAGGAAGGTCGCAAGGTCGAGGAAGCCTGGTATCAAGCCTCCGCAAAGATGATGGAGGATGAAACCAAGGCGCTGGTCGGCAAGGGTATGCAGATCACCGAGATGGGCGCGGCGCAGAAAGCCAAGTTGAAGCAAGCTTGGGCCGACGGCCTGTGGGAGATGTCGGCGCAGAAGGCCAAGGCCGATGTCGAGTCGCTGCGCGCGTTCGCCAAGAGCAAGGGGCTGTCGAACTGACGGACAACAGGCTCCGCCGAGCCTGACCATGCTCGCCCGTCTGCACGATCGCATCACCACCGCGGGATTCACGCTCGGGGCGGCGGCGCTTGCGGTCATCGTCATCTCGTTCTGCTACGAGGTTGTCGCGCGCTACTTCTTTGCCGCGCCGACCGAGTGGGCCAGCCCGCTGGTGTCCTACTCACTGGTCGCGATGATCTTCCTGGCGATGCCCGAGCTCACCCGGCGCGCCGCGCACATCGCCATCAACATCCTGCTCGACCGGGCGCGTGGCGGCACGGGTCGAGCGTTGCAGTTCCTGATCCGTCTCATCGCGGCTGCCGCGTGTCTGCTCGCCGCCTGGTT
Source organism: uncultured beta proteobacterium (assembly GCA_902826155.1). Next base: position 24,602 of record CADEDU010000079.1, on the reverse strand, counting down.
CACCGGCACCGAGACGCTCAATCAGTTCACCACCGACGTTTGGACCAGTCCCCCGTTCGCGGTGCCGAAATGGGCCGTGTCGATGTTCGTGCCCTACGGCATGCTGAGCGCGGGCATCTACTTCGTGCGGCAGCTGGTGAGCGGCGCGCCCGCAAGCACTTCGGAGGGATTCGCCGGATGACCTGGTGGGTCGCGCTCACCGGCGGCGTCGGTCTGCTGCTGCTGCTCCTGCTGCTGGGCGTGCCGATCTTCGTCGCGTTCCTGCTGCTGAACGTCACCGGCATTCTGGTGATCCTCGGGCCAGCGGGCTTCGGCATGTTCGCCAACAGCATCTACGCCACCGGCACGATCTCGGCGCTGGCGGCGGTGCCGCTGTTCATCCTGATGGGCGAGATCCTGTTCCGCTCCGGCGCGATGGAAGTGCTGTTCGATTCCATGGACCGGCTGGTCGGCAGGATCCGTGGGCGCCAGTACGTGCTGTGCATCCTGCTCTCGGCGATTCTGGGTGCCCTCTCGGGCGCGGCGATGGCGGTGGCCGGGCTGCTCGGACGGTCACTCTTCCCGACCATGCTCAATCGCGGCTACGACAAGCATCTCTCGGCCGGCACCATTCTCGCCGGCGCGAGCCTCGACCCGATCATCCCGCCCTCGGTGCTGGCCATTCTCATCGCCACCATCGCGCAGATCTCCACCGGCAAGCTGCTCATCGCCGGCATCGTGCCCGGGTTGCTGCTCACCGGCATGTTCCTCGCGTTCGTGCTCATCCGCTTGCGCATCAATCCCAAGCTCGCGCCGGACCTCGCCGTCGACCTCGCGACCGACCTGCGCGATCGCAAGCCTCGGGACAGCGTATTCATGGCCCTCGTGAAGATGCTGCCGTCGGTGTTCATCTTCTTCCTGGTCATGGGGTTGGTGATGCTTGGCGTGGCCACGCCGACCGAATCCGCCGCCACCGGCGTGTTCGGCGCGCTGGTGCTGGCCCTGGGCTACAAGCGCCTGTCGTGGTCGCTGATCAAGGAGGCGCTGGTGTCGGCAGTCACCGTCGCCTCGCTGCTGTTGCTGGTGATGTGTTGCGCGGTGATGTTCAGTCAGCTGCTCACGCTCACCGGCGCGGCGCGCAAGCTCGGCGAGCTGGTCGTCAGCATGAATTTTTCGCCCGGCGTGATGCTGTTTCTGATGATGCTGGTGCCGTTCATCCTGTTCATGTTCCTCGACCAGGTCGCGCTGATGCTGGTGCTGATCCCGATCTACAACCCGCTGCTCAAGATCTACGGCTTCGACGAGATCTGGTTCTACACGCTGTTCCTGGTAGTGGCGACGGTGGGCGGTCTCACCCCGCCGTTCGGCTACACGCTGTTCGCGCTCAAGAGTGCCGCGCCCCAGGTGCCGATGACCGACATCTTCAAGTCGGCGTGGCCGTTCGTGTGGATCATCGTGCTGGGCATCTTCATCATGGCGTTCTTCCCCGGCATCGTCACCTGGCTGCCGAATCTGATGTCGCAGAAGTGATCAGATCAACGACCCGCCGCTAGCAGCTCGGCGATCCACCGCTAGCAGCTCAACGACCCGCCGCTATCAGCTCGGCGATCCGCTGCGGCGTGATCGGCGCTTCGCTGATGTAGACGCCAAAAGGCGCGAGCGCGTCTTCGATCGCCGAGACGATCGCCGGCGCCGTGGGCAGCACGCCGCATTCGCCCACGCCTTTCACCCCAAGCGGATTGAGCGGTGTCGGCGACTCGTGATGCGCGATCTCGATGCGCGGCATCTCCGGCGCGCTCACCAGCAGGTACTCGCCGAGCGTGCCCGTAACCGGTTGCCCCGCGGCGTCGAAACCCATCCACTCGAACAGCGCGTTGCCAATGCCGTGCGCTGCACCGCCGATCACCTGTCCGTCGACCAGCAGCGGATTGATCATGCGACCGCAGTCGTGAACGATCACGAACCGGTGCACGATCACCTGCCCGGTGCCGATGTCGACCTCGACTTCGGCCGCCGCGCTGCCGTTGGCGTAGGCCATGTCGTCCATCACCGGATGCTCGGTGGCCTCCAGGCCCGGTTCGATGCCGCCGGGCAGCTTGAAACCCGCCGTGCCGCCGACGCCCTTGGCGATCTGCGCCAGCCCCACGCTCTTCTCGGGCACACCACGCAGGCGAACCGCGGCGCCGACGAGTTCGAGATCGGCCGGGGCCGCTTCGATGATCTCGGCCGCGATCGCGAGCGCCTTGTCGCGCACCTTCGTCGCGGCCAGATGCGCAGAGGTGCCCGCCATCACGGCCTGCCGGCTGTTGAATCCGCCAAGGCCCATGGCCATTGACGCAGTGTCACCGGCGGTGACCGTGACATTGGCCGGATCACCACCGAGTTCGGTCGCCACCACTTGCGCCAGCATCGAGCGCGTGCCCTGCCCCATCGCAGCGGCACCGGTGTACACATGGACTTTGCCCGACGGCCCCACGCGCACCGTTACCGCTTCGAACGGCCCGCGCCCGGTGCCTTTCACGAAATTCGCCAGCCCGATACCGAGATAGCGGCCTTGCGCACGCGCCGCCTGCTGCCGCGCGCGAAAGCCCGACCAGTCGATCTTCGTCAACGCGTCGTGCTGGCAGCGCGGATAGTCGCCGCTGTCGAGCACGACTTGCATGCCGCCGCGTGTCTTCAGCGGTTTGGCGCGCGGCATGGTCTCGGCGCGAACCAGATTTCGGGCGCGCACTTCGGCGCGATCGAGCCGCAGCTCGCGCGCTACACGATCGAGCAGGCGTTCCATCGCGAACACGCCTTGCGGCTGACCGGCGCCACGCACCGGTGCCACCGGCGTCTTGTTGGTAAGCGCGACCTTCACCAGCAGCCGGTAGGCGGGGATCTCGTACGGCAACGTGACCGTCTGCGCCGATTCGAACGGCAGATTGACCCCGCGTGCGGTGTAGGCGCCATGGTCGTGGATCATCGTGCCGCGCACACCGAGCACGCGCGCATCGCCATCGACGGCGATTTCGACCTCCCAATATTGGTCGCGCTCCTGCACGCTGCCGACGAAATGTTCGAGCCGGTCTTCGATCCACTTCACCGGGCGCTCCAGCATGAGCGCCGCCAGCGCAACAGCGGCATCCTCGGGATAGAACACCAGCTTCGGACCGAAGCCGCCGCCGACATCCGGCGTGATCACGCGCACACCGTTCTCGTCGCGACCGAGCAGATCGCACAGGATCTGCCGCGCGGCATGCGGCATCTGCGTGGAACTCCACAGCGTGAGCTGATCGGCGAATCGATCATACGCAGCGACGCTGCCGCGGCACTCGATCGAATGACCGCCGCCGCGGTGCTGCCACAGCGCCTCGCGGAACACGTGCGGTGCCTGGGTGAACGCACGATCGACATCGCCGAACTGCATGTCGATTTCGGCCAGCAGGTTGTGCGTACCCGCACGATGCACGCGCGGCGCGTCGGCTGCTAGCGCGTCGCGACAGTCGGCCACCGCGGGCAGCGGCTCGTAGTCGATCGCGATCAGCGCCGCGGCGTCTTCGGCCAGATAGCGGCTCTCGGCCAGCACGATCGCGATCGGTTCGCCGACATGCACGACCTCCGCAGTGGCGAGCACGGGGCGGTTGACGTCCTGCTTGTAGCTGGGGCTGGGCAACCCGACTACCAGCCGCTCGGTGCGCAGGTGCGGGCGGAGATCGGCGAGCGTGAGCACCGCGTGCACGCCGGGCAACGCGCGTGCTGCCGCCGTATCGACGCTACGGATCAGCGCATGCGCGTGTGCACTGCGAACGAACGCAGCGTGCAGCATTTCCGGCAGAGACAGATCGTCGATGAACCGCCCGCGCCCGCGCAGCAGATCGGGGTCTTCCAGACGCTTGAGCGGATCGCCGATGCGCATCACGAACCGCGCCCCTGCGCGCGTGTGGCCGTTCGACCCTGCTCGCGATCGCCATCTCGACTTGCTTGCGCGATCGCACGGTGAATCGCCTCAGGCGTCGCCGGCAGCGGGACTTGGCGCACGCCCAGCGGCCACAGCGCATCGAGGATCGCGTTCAACACTGCGGCCGGCGCCGCGATGGCGCCCGCCTCGCCGCAGGATTTGATCCCCATCGGGTTGTGGCGGCATGGCACTTCGAGGATCGTCGTCGCGAACGCGGGCACGTCGTCGGCGCGCGGCATGGCGTAATCCATGAACGAGCCGCTGAGCAGTTGACCGCTCTGATCGTCGAACACGGCACGTTCGAGGAGCGCCTGCCCCACGCCCTGCGTCACACCGCCCGCGAGCTGCCCCTCGACCACCATCGGATTGAGCGCGCGCCCCACGTCCTGCGCCATGGCATAGCCGATCAGCCTGACGACACCAGTATCCGGATCGATCTCGACTTCAGCGATATGGCAGCCGTTGGGATACGTGCTGTCGACCGGCGCGAAGCGATCGACAGCTTCGAGTCCGCGATCGGCCGCCGCCCCCGCCTCGATCGCCTTGGCCGCCACCTGCTCGAGCGTGACGCGCCGATCGGTGCCGGTCACCGAGAACGCACCGGCGTCGTAGCCGACATCGCTAACCGCCACTTCCAGCAGATCGGCGGCGATCGGGCGGCCGGTGTCGATCAGCCGCTCGGCCGCTCGCATCAGCGCGCTGCCACCGACCGTCATCGAACGCGAGGCGCCGGTGCCCATGCCGTCGGGCGTCTCGTTCGAATCGCCTTGGATCACGCGGATCCGTTCCAGCTCGATGCCCAGCGCGTCGGCGAGCATTTGCGCGTACACCGTCTCGTGCGACTGGCCGTTCGACATGGTGCCGATGCGGATCGCCACGCGACCATCAGGCGTGCACGACACGCGCGCATCATCGGCGATGCCGTGACCGCAGGCTTCCATCATGTTGGCAACGCCCAGGCCCCGCAACAGGCCACGCGCCGCGCTCGCCTGCTTGCGCGACGCAAAGCCGGCCACATCGGCGAGCGCCTCGACGGCCTGCATGTTCGCGACGAAATCGCCGGAGTCGTAGGTGGTGCCAAGCACGGTTCGAAACGGCATCGCACTCGCCGGAATGAGATTGCGCCTGCGCAACTCAGCCGGCGCGATGTTCAACTCGCGTGCGGCGCGATCGAGCAGCGTCTCGATCACGAGCATCGCCTCCGGCGCACCCGCGCCGCGATAAGGACAGGTCGGCACCGTGTTGGTGTGCACGGCGTAGCCGCGATAATCGATGACCGGCACCTGGTAGGCGCTGGTGATGATCTTGCTCATCAGCGACGGCGGCGTCGCGCCCCGTTGCCCGAGATACCCACCAAGGTTGGTGGTCATCGTGACGCGCATGCCCAGGATGCGGCCGGACGCGTCGAGCGCCAGCGAAGCGTCGCATGACTGGTCGCGCGCCTGCATGTCGCTCAGGAAACCGTCGGCGCGCGAAGCGATCCAGCGCACCGGACGGCCGATCTGGCGCGCGGCCCACAGCACGAGCGCTTCTTCGGCATATAGCGTGTTCTTCGCGCCGAAGCCGCCGCCGACGTCGCGCGCGATGACGCGCACCCGGTCTTTCGGTATGCGCAAGACATCGCTCGCGATCGCGCGGCCGATGGTTTGTGGCTTGCCCGCCGCGACGTGCAAGGTGTAGCGATCGGCAGCCGCGTCGTACTGTCCGACATAGCCGCGCGTTTCGATCGGGTTCTGCACCAGCCGCGGGATGTCGATCGACAGATCGACGCGATGCGCAGCCCCCGCGAACGCGACATCCGTGCCGACCACATCGCCCACACGCAGGCTGAAGCACGTATTGCGCGTGAACTGCGGCCACAACAATGGCGCTTCATCGCGCATAGCCTCACGTGCACGCATCAACGCGGCGCGGGGAGCGTAGTCGACGACGATGCGCTCGACGGCATCGAGCGCCTGGGCCAACGATTCCGCGACGACGATCGCCACCGGTTCGCCCTGATAGCGCACGACATCGAGCGCGAGCAACGGCTGCGGCGGCGCGACCGACGGATCGCCTTGCGGCGGCAACGAATCGGTGGAAGTGCCAGGCGGCACAGGCGGACGCAGTTCCCACGGAATGCCGCCCAGGCCGGCGCGCTGGATGTCGACGCCGCTCCATGCACCCAACACGCCTGCGCCGGCGCGCGCGGCGGCGAGATCGACGCCTCGCACCTCGGCGTGCGGATGGATGGCGCGCAGCACCACCATGTGCGCCGCGTCGCGCAGCGGAACGTCAGCGACGAACGCACCGTTTCCGCGGAGCAGGCGCTCGTCCTCGACACGCGTGATCGAGCGGCCGACGTAACCCGTCCCGGCGCGGCGGTCGATGAAGGAATTTGCGGAGGGAGAACTCACGGCGATCAGTGCTTGCACACGCGAGTGATCCACTCACGCACGCGCCTCAGGCGATCGCTGAAGTCTACTTCACCGCATCGCGAGTGGAGGCCCGCGGCGAGCGCGGGTGCCAGCCCACCTCGGCGGCGGCTCGCTTCGTGCTACGCCGCAGCCGTGCTTCCGGTCGCGGCGCGTCGCTCGCCGATGCGACTGACGAAGTGGGCGTCGATCCACTGTTCGAAGTCCGCTACGCCCAACGGTTTGGCGAACAGATAGCCCTGAGCGGTCTTGCAACCCATCTTGCGCAGTACCTCGAGCGCGGCGCGGTCCTCGACGCCTTCGGCCGTGACATCCAGACCGAGGCTGCGTCCCAGTTCCACTGTCGAGCGCACGATCTTGCGGTTGTCGCGGCTACCCACCAGACCGCGCAGGAAGGTGCGGTCGATTTTCATCTCCTGCACCGGCAGCTGCTGGATATACGAGAGCGACGAGTAACCGGTGCCGTAGTCGTCGATCGCCAGCCGCACGCCGATCTCGTTGAGCCGACGCGCAGTGGCCAGTGCACTATCGGGATCTTCCATGAACGCCGACTCGGTGAGCTCCAGACACAGGCACGAAGCCGGCAACGCGTGCGTGGCAAGCAGATCGGCCACCGTCTGCGGCAAGCTGGCGTCGAGCAGGTCGCGCACCGAGATGTTCACCGAGACCACCATCCTGCGACCGGCGCGGAACCACTGCGCGGTCTGCTGCGTCACCTCGGCCAACGCCCAGCGCGTGAGTTCGCGGATATGGCCGGTCTGCTCCAGGAACGGCACGAACTCGTACGGCGCGATGCTGCCGCGCTCCGGATGGATCCAGCGCACCAGTGCCTCGGCGCCGGTGAGCCGCTCGGTCGCGACGTCGACTTTCGGCTGGTAGTAGAGCTCCAGTTCGCCCTGCTGGATCGCGCGACGCAGCGCCGATAGCATCGAGAGCTGATTCTCCTTGGCCTGAACCTGGCTCGGGTCGAACACCGTGATGCCGGCACGCGCGCGCTTGGCGCTGTACATCGCCACGCTGGCCCCATGCAGCAACGTTTCGGGGTTATCGCCGTGCTCGGGAAAGCCCGCCACGCCGACGCTCATCGCCACGTCGATCGCATGCTGGTCGATGTGGATCGGATGCTCGAGCGATCGGGCCAGTTCGCGGCACGCCTCCACGGTCATCTCCGGCGTGGCGTTGGCAATGAACAACGCGAACTCGTCAGCGCCCAGTCGAGCCAGCGTGCCGCGTGCGCCATAGAGCGCGTTGAGCCGTTGCCCGACTTCGCGCAGGATGCGATCGCCGAAATCGAAGCCCAGCACGTCGTTGATGCTGTTGAAGCGATCGAGGTTCATCACCGCCACCGCAACCGGCTGGCGCATCGCCTGCGCCAGCTGCAGCGCAGGCACCAACCGATCGATCAGGCCGGCCCGATTGGCCAACCCGGTGAGCTCGTCGTTGAACGCGAAGCGCAGGATGCGCGCCTCGCGCTCGGCGATCGCGCTGCGCATGTGGTCGATACTTTCGGCCAGCCGCGCGATCTCACCGCTCGATTCGATCGGCGGGGCGGCCGAGTAGTCACCCGCGCGCATGCGATCGGCGACGCGCACCAGATCGTTCACCGGCCGGCTGATCTCGCCGGCGATCAGCCATCCGCCCGCGGCAAACAGCAGCACCGCCAGCGCCCCGAGCGCGAGGAACATCCGGCCGAGCGCCTCGAACGGCTGCAGCGAGACTTCGATCGAGCGATGCAGCGAGGCCACGACCACCGGTCCGGTTTCGTCCTGACTGAGCGGCACGACGCGTGACTGGTACGGCCGGCCGCTCACATCGACGTACAGGGTCGAGGCGAACTTGCCCTTGGCGGTGCGTGGCAGCGCGGCATGCATGGCGTTGGCCAGCGGCCAGTGCTCGTTCGGTTCGAAGGTCGCGGCCACCAGAGTCCAGTCTTCGCGACCGCTGCGGCGCCAGAAGGCGATGCGCAGCTCGGTCAGCGCTTCGATGCCGCGGGCACGCGGCTCGCCCAGCAGATAGCCCGCGACCAGCCAGGCCACGCGCCCCGACCCGTGCACCGGTACCGCGACCAGCTGATAGGGCCGGCCGTCCGCCAGCAACTCGACCGCCGAGGCCTTGCCCTCGATGCGTGAGCGTTCCAGCAAAGCGGCTCTCGGGAATGGATCGCCGGCACGTCCCAACGAGGGCGCAGCGCCGAGCAGCGAGCCGTCATTGGCGACCAACTGAAGCGTCGTGGCCCCGAGGCGCTCGCTGAACGGCTGCAACGCGAGGGCGGAGGCATCGAAGCGCTTGTCGCCCAGGACACGCTGGAATTCCGCGTCGACGGCGAGCGCCGCGGTCGCCTGTTCAAACTGGCGCCGGTCCTGCCCCATCACACGCTGGAACACACGGATGCCGACGTCGAGCTGGCGCTCCACCTCCTCGCGCGCCACGTTCTGCCGGGCACGGTCCATGGCGAAGTACGCCCCGGTCTGGATCAGCAGGATCAGGCCGACGAAAAACAGCACGATGCGGCCCTGCAGGGTACGCGCCCAATTCGCGATGGCGTTCGACCGCGACCAGTTCATTGTCGGTCTAGCTGGGGCTGACGGGCGGCAGGTGTGCAAAACTGCGCACGATCTGAGCAGGGAGGTTACGAATCAAATGAGTGTCGATCGCGCTCGAATATCCGACTGTTGCTAAATTCCCACCGCGTGTCGCCTGCGCAAACGATCGTATGGCGCGGCTCGATTTGTTCACACTGCAAGCCGCGTTTGACGAAAAGCAGACGGCTCCTTTCACGTTTTCCTCACAACAGCTAACCAGCGCGAAGACCGGACACGACCCGACGCCGATGAGTCTCGAACCCCATATCCTGCTGTCGCTCGGCGCGCTGGTCCTGTTCGGCATCTCCGACCTCGTCTACAAGCGCGCGGCCATGCTCGGCGTGCCGACCCACCGGCTGTTCATGGTGCAGTCGAGCTGCTACGGCGTGCTGGTCACCTTGTATGGCATCGCCTCGGGCACGCTCGTGTTCAACCTCGCCGCGCTGTGGGGGGTGCTCGCCGGCATGTTCGCGTTCACCGGCTTCTATAACTTCGCGCAGAGCCTGCGCGACGGCCATGTGAGCATCAACGCGCCGGTCTTTCGGCTCAGCTTCGTGCTGACGGCGATCCTGGCGGTGGTATTTCTGGGCGAGTCCCTCACGCCGGCCAAACTCATCGGCCTGCTGATCGCGCTGGTTGCCGTCTGGCTGCT
>CADEDU010000079.1:9212-14935 GCA_902826155.1 uncultured beta proteobacterium | reverse complement strand
GCTGGGGTTCGTGATGCTGATGGAGGCGCTGGCCCGAGGCGAGGCTAGCGTCGTAGTGCCGATCGCGCAGCTGGGCTTCGTCGTGACCGCACTACTGGGCGTGATCGTGATGCGCGAGGCGGTGACCGGACGCAAGCTGCTAGGGATCGGCCTGGCGATCGCCGCGCTGGCCAGTCTGGCGCGAAGCTAGGCTGGACGCGAGGCGCCGGTATGCAGAGCGCCTGACGGCATTGCCGTCAGGCGGCTTAGGCGCTGACCTTGCCTTCGCGCAGCCGCTCGGCAGCAAGCAGCGCGGCGTCGACGATGCCCTGATAGCCGGTGCAGCGGCAAAGATTGCCGCTGATCGCGATGCGCACTTCCTGTTCGGTGGGATTGGGGTTGTCGCGCAGGAACTCGGTGAGCGTGGTGAGCATGCCCGGCGTGCAGAAGCCGCATTGCAGGCCGTGCTTCTCCCAGAACGCGTTCTGCAGGACGTTCAAGGAACCGTCGGGATTGGCAAGCCCTTCAACCGTGGTCAGCTCCTTGCCGTTGGCCTGCACCGCCAGCATCAGGCACGAGCGGGCCGAGTGCCCGTTGACCAGGATTGTGCAGGCCCCGCACACACCATGCTCGCAACCGACGTGCGTGCCGGTCAGCCGCAACTCGTGTCTCAGGAAGTCGGCAAGCGTGTAGCGGGTTTCGACCTCGCGCTCGTAGCGCTTGCCGTTGACGGTCACGGCGATCTTGCGCATGTCGGGCATGGTTCTGATTTCCTCTCGATTCCTCAGCGCTTTACTGTCGCGCGATTGAAGGCGATCGCCAGCGCCCGTTCGGTGAGCACGCGAGCCAGGTGCGAGCGATATTCCGGCGAGGCGTGCACATCGCCCTGCGCCTCGATCTCGGTGGCCGCCTGCGCAGCCGCAGCGAAGACTTGCTGCCCGCCCGCGGACCCCACCAGCGCTTGCTCGGCTTTCGCCAGGCGCGCCGGACCGCTGCCGACTCCGCACAACGTCACCGACGCACGCTCGATCTTGCCTGCCGTGTTTACGGTCATCAGGATCGCGGCGCCCGCCATCGCGAAATCACCGTGGCGGCGCGAGAACTCGACGAACGCGAAGCCATGTCCCTTGGGCCACAGCGGTAAACGTGCACCGATCATCAGCTCGTCGGGAGCGATCGCGGTGGTCATCGTGCCCTGGCAGAAATCGCGGATCGGAATCTCGCGTTTGCCCTTGGCCGATTCGGCGATCACGACGGCGTCCATCGCCATCGCCACGGTTGGCTGTTCGGCCGCCGGGTCGAGGTGGCACAGGCTGCCGCCGAAGGTGCCGCGATTGCGCGTCTGGCGATGGCCGACGTTGGTGAGTGCCTCGTGCAGCAGCGGACAATGCTCCCTAACGATGGGCGAGAACTCCAGGTCGCGCTGCCGCGTCATCGCACCGATATACAGATCGTTACCGCGCACCTCGATCCCCGACAGACCGGCGATCTCGTTGATGTCGATGACGTGATCGGGCAGCACCAGCCGCATGTTGAGCATCGGCATCAGCGACTGCCCGCCCGCCAGCACCTTGGCGTTGTCCAGGCTCGCCAGCAGCTTCAGCGCATCGGGCACGCTGCGCGGGTCGTGATACGTAAAGAGTGGTGGTTTCATCGGCGTGACCGGCAGGAGCGATTCGCGCGCGCAAACGCGCGAACTTGGAATGCGGCCGGAGTCGTTGGGACGCGGCCGGAATCGTTTGGAACGCGGCCGCAGTATTGGTTCGCCGCATGTGGCTGTCAAGAAAACCGGGGCAGGTTCGATCTTCGCCACGGCCTGGCGAGACGGCGCCTCGCGCGGCGCGTCACCCGCGACGGCGGCGGCGCGGAAGGCCGGTGCTATGCTGGATCGGCATCGCCATCCGAGTTCTTCGCAACCGTCAGAGGGCATTCATGTTTCGCGGCAAGGCCTACAACCAGATCGCCGTGGGCGAATCATTCGAGACCGCGCTCACCGTCACCGAAACGCATCTGGTGATGGGCTCGGGCATGTTCGGCGATTTCAATCCGCTGCACGTCAACGAAACGTTCGCCAGGCAATCGCGCTTCGGCTCGCGCATCCTGCACGGGCCGTTCACCAGTGCGCTGGTCGCCGCGCCGGTGGGCATGTACTTCCACTCCACGGCCATCGCGTACCTCGAGCATCACTGCAAGTTCACCGCGCCGGTGCGCATCGGCGATACGCTCACCACGCGCTGGACCATCACCGAGAAGATCGACAAGCCCAAACAGGGCGGCGGTATCGCCGTGCTAGAAGGCGTGTGCACCAACCAGGACGGCGTGGTGGTGGTGCAAGGCGCAGGCAAGATCCTGGTCGCGAACGCCTGAACCATCCTCCGGCGATGCCGGGGGTCGCCAGCCAGCAGCTAGCGGCCGCGCGACTCGTCCTCTTCGCGCTGACGCAGCACGCGGCGCTGCACCTTGCCGGTGGTGGTCATCGGCAGCGCGTCGATGAACTCGATCTCCTTCGGATACTCGTACGGCGCGAGCTTGCCGCGCACGTGCTGCCTGAGTTCCTCCTCGAGCGCCGGCGACGGCGCGTGCCCCGGCTGCAGCACGATGAACGCCTTGACGATATTGGTGCGCTCTGCGTCGGGCTTGCCGATCACCGCCACGTTCGCCACGGCCGCGTGCTTGAGCAGGCAGTTCTCGATCTCCGAAGGGCCGATGCGATAACCCGCGCTCTTGAACACGTCGTCAGCGCGGCCCTGGTACCAGAAGTAGCCCTGCTCATCGGCCTTCGCCAGATCACCGGTGCGGCACCACTCGCCGCTGTATTTGTCCGCGGTCGCCTCCGGGTTGTCCCAATAGCCCAGGAAGAACACCGGATCGCGCGCGCCATGCATGTCGGTGACGCGCACGCTCACCTCGCCGACTTCGCCCGGCGGAACTTCATTGCCGGTGTCATCGATGAGTCCGACTCGATGGCCTGGATAGGCACGCCCCATCGACCCGGGCTTGGCCGGCCACAACGTGTGCGAGTTGCCGACGATGTAGTTGATCTCGGTCTGGCCGAACATCTCATTGATCGTGACGCCGAGCTGCTCTTGCGCCCACGCGAACACGGTCTCGCCCACCGCTTCTCCCGCGCTCATGATCGAGCGCAACCGCAGCTCGAAGCGCGTACGCGGCTCGGGCACCGCCTTCATCATCATCTTGAGCGCGGTCGGAAACAGGAACGTGTTGCGGATGCCGTACTTGTCGAGCAGATGGAACGCTCGCTCCGGATCGAACCGGCCGCGATAGCCCAGGATCGGATGGCCGTGGTACATCGTGGGCAAGAGCGCATCCATCAGGCCACCGGTCCAGGCCCAGTCCGCGGGCGACCAGAACATGTCGCCTGGCTTCGGAAACAGGTCGTGACTGTGATCGAAACCCGAGAGGTTGCCGAGCATCACCCGATGCGGCTTGAGTGCGCCCTTGGGCGGACCGGTCGTGCCGCTGGTGTACACGAGCAACGCCGGATCTTCAGCCGCCGTATCGACCGGCGCGAATCGCCGTGACCCTTTGGCGAGCAGCGTCTCCCACGGTGTGACGCCCGCCTCGCGCGCGCCTGCCACACCGATCACGTGCCGCAACGAAGGCAGTTGATCGCGCACTTGCAACAGATTCGCCAGGGACGCTGGATCGACCAGCGCCACGCTCGTCGCACTGTTGTGCAATCGATACTCGAGCGCATCGGGCCCGAACAGAATCGAGAGCGGCATCGCCACGGCGCCCATCTGATAGCAAGCGATGTGCGCGATCACCGTCTCCGGACGCTGCGGCAGGATGATGCCGACGCGGTCGCCGCGCGTCACGCCGAGCGCGCGCAACGCATTCGATAGTCGATTGGCGTCCTGCTGCAGATCCCAGTAAGTGTGCGCGCTGGTCGCGCCGGACTCGTCTTCCCAGTACAGCGCGAATCGATGTCGATCGAGCGCATGACGCCCACAACAAGCGACGCCCATATTGAAGCGCTCGGGCACCTGCCAGCGCCAGGCGCGATAAATCTCATCGTAACGATCGACACGCATGCTCTCGATTCTCAGCGGCACGGCGATCGGAACATCGTGTCACAATGCCGCGCTCGAGTGAAGCGATGACGGCCCGACCCTTGCAAGGAGGGGAACGAGATGATCCCGAAGCTGTCCGCGTTGGTGTTCGATGCCTATGGCACGCTATACGATGTTCACTCGGTGATCGCCGCCTGCGAGCGCCTGTGGCCCGAGAAGGGCAATGCCGTCTCGCAGTTGTGGCGGGCAAAACAACTGGAATGGACATGGCAGCGCAGCTTGATGGGCCGCTACGTCGATTTCCGCGAGATCACCATTGCAGCGCTGCGCTACGCCGCCACGAATCTGCATCTGCCCTGCGACGATGAACGGGTCGGCACGCTGCTCGAAGCCTATCTGCGCCTGGAGCCGTTCGCCGAAACGCGCGATGCGCTCGAAGCACTGCGCCCGATACCCTGCGCGATTCTGTCGAATGGATCGCCCAGCATGCTCGAGCCGCTGGTGGCCAACAGTGGCCTCGATCGTTGGATCAGCGACGTCATCAGCGTCGATGCGCTGCACATCTACAAGCCGACGCCGCGCGTGTATCAGCTGGCGGTCGACCGGCTCGAACTGCCAGCCGATGAGATCGGCTTCGTGTCGTCGAACTGCTGGGATGCGTGCGGCGCGAAAGCGTTCGGCTTCCACGCGTTCTGGATCAACCGCACCGACGCGCCAGTCGATGCGCTGGGCGCTCCGCCCGATCACGTTCTCAAATCGCTCGCCGATCTGCCGCGACTGGTTACGCGCTGAGCCGTCCACGCTCGGTTCTCGCATTCGGTTCTCACGACCCTATGCAACGATCACGCGCCCTCACGCGAACTGCACGCGTTCGCCCCAGGGCACCGAGCCATTGCCGGTGACCAGCCATAGCACCGGATACTCCGGTTCGCGCTCGGGAAACTCGCCCAACGCGTCGGTGAAGTAGACCAGCGCGTCCGGGCGCAGGCCGCACTCGGCCACCCAGTCGAACACCGGCGTGAACCGCGTGCTGCCACCTCCGGCGATCTCCTGCGGCATCTCCAGCGGTTGCCAGGGCTCGAACGTCCAGGGCGCGCCGGGCGCGATCGCATCATCGCAGGCGAACAACATCAGCCGGGCCGTCAACTGCCCCTTGAGTGCGTCGAGTTCATCGAGGAATGCGCGGAAGTCTTCGCGTCCGATCGATCCGCTCGTATCGAGCACGGCGATCAACGTCAGCTGCGTGCTGGCCAGACCCGGCAGCAACGCCTCGGAGCTGCGTCGCCCGGGCCGCTGGTAGCTGTAGTCATCGCGCGCCCGATACATCAGGAAGCGTGCGAGCAACGCCTGCCACGGCAACCGCGGCGCGAAGACTTCCGGCAGCACCGCGCGCCAGTGCGGACTGAGCCGCCCGGCCAGCAACGCTGCGTTCGCGGTCGAGGCGAGCCGGTCTTCCCACTCCGAGGCGAGCGCCGCATGCGTCATTGCCCCGCGCGTGCCCAACTCATCGATTCCGTCGCGATGCGCTTCGAGCGTGCGCGCCTGCTCGGCTTGCCGGTGCGCGTCGGGCTGCGACTGCACAGTTTGCGGCGCGCCTTCGCCGCCTTGGTCAGAGGCGGCGCCGAACCAGTGTTCGTCGTCGCCGGCAGGCTCGGAGAATTCGCGTTCGAGCAACGGGTAGATCGCCTCCGCGGCTAGACCGCGAAAGCG
>CADEDU010000079.1:0-9112 GCA_902826155.1 uncultured beta proteobacterium | reverse complement strand
GTTGCGCAGCGCGCGTTCGCCACCAGCGCCAGATGCACCGCCAGCGCACCGATGAACGGCCGCTCGAGGATGAGACGGCTACGCGCCCGCACCAATCTGTCCAGCGCGGCGGCCGCCGGTTCGAGTCCGCCATGCATGCCCGGCGGCGTTGCTCCCGCGGCCGAAGACCGGCTCACACCCACTCAGGCGCGCTCGAACGAAATCAGATCGCGAACTTCGGCCGCCCACTCGACGAACGCCGGCAGGTCGTACAACGGCAGGCCCAGCGCGCGATCGACGTCGCTCACCAGCATCACACCGATCTCGCGTTGCGGCAGCTTGCGTGCCACCGCCAGTACCGCCGGCAGCATCTGCTTCTGCGCCGCGCGATCGAGCCGGGCCACGTGCTGCACGATCGCCGTGGCCAAGGCGTATTGCAACTCCACCTGCTGAGGCATCGTCACCGGCTCGCCGGCCAGCACGCGACGCGGATCAGGGAGAGCCGCCACGTGCTGCAGATACGCGCCGAAAGCGGCCGCAGTCGCCGCGCCCACGCAACCCTTCAGGCTCTCGCGCAACAGCACAGGGTCGCCTTCGAATTTGCGCAATGCGCGGTCGGCATATTCCCAGGAGCGCGGCGTCGGAAATGCCGCGTGCTGGCGCTCGGCGTCGAACTGGAATAGCAGATCGGGACGAAAACGCAGGAAAGCGATCACACGAGCGTCGATGCCCTGCGCGATCGCCCAGTGCGTCCAATCTTCCAGATGCGGCTCGATTTCGTAGTGCACGAAGCGGTTCGCAAGCGGCGCCGGCATCGCGTAGGTGACGCCGCGATCGCCGTGCCGGTTGCCCGCGGCGATGATCAGCCAGCCCGGCGGCACCGCGTATTCGCCCAGACGCCGATCGAGGATCAGTTGGTATGCGGCAGCGGTAACCGTGGGGACCGCCGAGGTGATCTCATCGAGGAACAGCACGCCGCGCACGCCATGGCGCTTCGCGTCGGGCAGCAGCCGCGGCACCGCCCAGACCACCGTGTCGCCGTCCTTGAACGGAATACCGCGCAGATCGGTGGGCTCCATCTGTGCGAGCCGGATGTCGACGATCGCCGCCCCATTTCGGGCCGCGGCGCTTGCGACGATCTGCGACTTGCCGACACCGGGCGGCCCCCACAGCATGATCGGCACCGAGCCTGCACGCCCATGTGTCGCCCCGTCGGGGGACAGCAATTCGCGATCGATGATGCGTTGGCAGTCTGAAGGGCGCACGCGCTGACTCGAGAGGGCCCGACACGAAGAATGGGCGGGCCGGGCGGCGATGGCGCACGGATCGACGGCGCAATGCCACGCCCGATCGATGGTAGCACGCAGGAACTGGCGCGCTTCGTCGCGTAAGCTGTAGGGGACTGCGCGATCCCGCTGACACAACGCGCTACCATTACGAGCCCTGTCGAGGGCATTGCGCGCCCCGTCGAGGGCTTTGCACGACAACCCGCCCGATCCATGAATTACTGCTCGAACTGCGGCCATCGCGTATCACTGCGCATTCCGGCCGGCGACAACCGCGAACGCTACGTCTGCCCCAGCTGCAACGCGATCCACTACCAGAACCCGAAGATGGTGGTCGGCGCGATTCCGGAGTGGGAAGACAAGATCCTGCTGTGCCGGCGCGCGATCGAACCGCGCCTGGGGTTCTGGACGCTGCCGGCCGGATTCATGGAGAACGGCGAATCCACGGCCGCCGCCGCCGCGCGCGAAACGCTGGAGGAAGCCAATGCGCGCGTCGAGATCGGTGATCTGTTCGCGATGCTGTCGGTACCCCACGTCGACCAGGTGCATGTGTTCTACCGCGCCCGGCTGATCGATCTGGACTTCTCCGCCGGCATCGAGAGCCTCGAAGTCGCGCTCTATGCCGAACGCGACATTCCCTGGCGCGAGCTGGCGTTTCGCACGATCTCGACGACGCTGCGGCACTACTTCGCCGATCGCGCTCGCGGCCAGTTCGGCTGCCATACCGAGAGCATCGCGGCGCATCGGGCCCAGGTGGAGTAGCGCGTGAAACGGCGCGAATTCATGCAGGCCTGCGCCATGGGGACGCTGTCGGCCGCTGCGCTCCAGTCGCTCGCTAACCAAGCGCTCACCCCGAAAAGCTATCAGCGTGCCCAGCTCGGCCTGCCCGACGGCGGCCCGCTCAAGGCGAGCAGCCTGGCGCCGCATCGCACATACGTGTTCCACTACCCGTATGCCGGCACACCATGCTTTCTGCTCAATCTGGGGCAACCCGCGGCGGCGGCGACGGGGTTGCGCACCGCTGATGCGCGCACCTACCGATGGGAAGGCGGCGTCGGCCCGAAGCAGTCGATCGTCGCGTACTCCGCGATCTGTTCGCACCGCATGACCTATCCCACCCGCGAGATCAGCTTCATCGGCTACCGCGAGCAGCGTACGGCGCATAGCAAACACTCGCGCGTGATCCATTGCTGCTCCGAGCACAGCCAGTACGATCCGGCCGCCGGCGCAAAGGTGCTCGCCGGACCGGCGCCGCAGCCGCTCGCGGCAATCGTGCTCGAATACGACCCGGCGAGCGATGGACTCGCAGCCACCGGCACGCTCGGCGGCGAGCTGTTCAACGACTTCTTTTCGAAGTTCGAGATGCGCCTTGCACTCGAGCACAACGGCAAAGCACGCGCGGCGGCCAACGGCCACGTAGTCGTGCAGGAGTTGACGACCTACTGCAAACAACAAGTCCGCTGCTGATGTAAGCAACGCAGTGAAACGCAAACGGCCTGCAACGCCGTGAAATGCGCCCTGGAACGACGGCCCACTCCCAATCATTCTTGTGCCCTCCACCAAGTCGCCGCAGCGCTCCAGCCCGATGATTCCCTGGCTTAATCGCGATACGCCGTTTCCGCCGCTCGAGTTCGCCATGGAGCAGCCGAACGGACTGTTGGCGGTGGGCGGCGATCTGTCACCGACGCGGCTGCTCGATGCCTATCGGCGCGGCATTTTTCCCTGGTATTCGGCGGGCGACCCGATCCTGTGGTGGAGCCCCGATCCACGCATGGCTCTGGTACCGGCCGACCTGCGTGTCACGCGTTCGCTCGACAAGGTGCTGCGCAATCGCGAGTACGAAGTTCGATTCGACACCGCGTTCGATGAGGTGATTCGCGCCTGCGCCGAGCCGCGTCAGGGCCAGAGCGGTACCTGGATCACCGACGAAATCCGCGCTGCCTATAACCAGTTGCACGCCATGGGCTATGCCCATTCGATCGAGACCTGGATCGACGGTCAGCTCGCTGGCGGCCTGTACGGCGTGGCGATCGGGCGCATGTTCTACGGCGAATCGATGTTCATGCGGGTGCGCGACGCATCCAAGATCGCCTTCGTGCACCTGGTGCGCGAGCTGCACGGCCGCGGCTTCGGCATGATCGACTGCCAGATGCACACCGAGCATTTGTCGTCGCTGGGCGCCCGACTGCTGCCCCGGACCGAGTTCTTGCGGGCGCTGCGGGAGTTGGTAGACTTCGCCGCGCCGGTCGGACCCTGGCAGTACCAGCGCGCGAATGTCCGGCCCGCCGAGCGATGTCCAAGCTGAATGACCTTCCACACGCCGCCCTTCAGTTCTACGTAACGGCCCCGTACCCCTGCAGCTACCTGCCGGGCCGCATGGCCCGCTCCCAGGTCGCCACCCCCAGCCATCTGATCGGCAACGATCTGTACGGCGATCTCGTGCGGCTCGGGTTCCGGCGTAGCGGCATCTTCACCTACCGGCCCTACTGCGACAGCTGCCGCGCGTGTGTCCCGGTGCGCATTCCGGTCGCACAGTTCGAGTCCGCGCGCTACCAGCGCCGCGCGCTGCAGAAGCACGAGCACCTCGAATCGCACGCGATGGCGCTGCGCTTTCGCGTCGAACACTACGCGCTCTATCTGCGCTATCAAGCCGGCCGCCACGCCGGCGGCGGCATGGACCAGGACAGCCGCGACCAGTACTCGCACTTCCTGCTGCAAAGCCGGGTCAACACGCGTCTGGTCGAATTCCGCGATGCAGGCAAACTCGTGATGGTGAGCATCGTCGACTACCTGAACGACGGCCTGTCTTCGGTGTACACGTTCTTCGATCCGGCCCTGTCGAGCGCGAGCCTGGGCACGTTCAACATCCTGTGGCAGATCGAGCAGGTCAAGCGCCTCGGCCTGGACCACCTCTACCTCGGCTACTGGATCCGCGACAGCCGCAAGATGTCGTACAAGGCGCGCTTCCGACCGATCGAAGGATTGATCGACGGCGTGTGGCGCGCACTGCCCGAGATGGCCGACGTTTGACCGGCGCCAGACCACGCCCTGACTCGGGTCCGAGCAAGGTTCGCATCACCGTCGAGCAGATCGACGCGCTCCTGCCGCAAACACAGTGTCGCCAATGCGGCTTCGATGGCTGCCTGCCTTACGCCGAAGCGATTCGCGCCGGCCAAGCCGAGATCAATCGTTGCCCACCGGGCGGTCACGCCAGCATCGAGGCGCTTGCGACACTGACAGGTCGTCCGGCGCTTGCGTTGGATCCAAGCTGCGGCAGCGATCGCCCGTTCCGGCTCGCGCGTATCGACGAACCGCGCTGCATCGGCTGCACCTTGTGCATTCAGGCGTGTCCGGTCGATGCGATCATCGGCGCGCCGAAGAAGATGCACGTCGTACTTGGCGATCTGTGCACTGGATGCGAGCTGTGCATCGCGCCGTGCCCGGTCGATTGCATCACGATGGAACCGCCACCCGATCGGCGCACCTGGCGCCGCGCAGATGCCGATGCGGCGCGCACGCGCCACCAGCAGCGCAACGCGCGGCTTGCGCGATTGGCCGCTGAAGCGAACGAGACTTCGGCAGCGTCGTCACCGCCGTCGGATGAATCGATCGAGAAGCCGGATCCGTCCGGCGCCCGCCGCGCTGTGATCCAGGCTGCGATCGCACGTGCGCGAGCAAAGCGCGCGCATGGCGCCGGCTAGCTCATGCAGGCGCAGTCCATCAACACGCCCGACCCGAGCGAGCCATGAACGCGGAGAAACGGCACGCCATCTTCAGTACGCTGCGCCAGGCCAACCCGGAGCCCAAGACCGAACTCGAATATGGCTCGCCGTTCGAGCTGCTCGTCGCGGTGATTCTTTCGGCGCAAGCCACCGACAAGAGCGTGAACCAGGCTACCGCAACACTCTATCGCGTTGCCAGGACGCCCGGCTCGATCCTGGCGTTAGGCGAAGCGGGGCTGATCGATCACATCAAGCGGATCGGGCTGTTCCGCGCCAAGGCGAAAAACATCCTTGCTACCTGCCGCATCCTGCTCGATCAGCATGGTGGCGAAGTGCCGCGCGATCGTGCCGCGCTGGAATCGCTGCCCGGTGTCGGGCGCAAGACGGCCAACGTCGTGCTCAACGTGGCGTTCGGTGAACCCACCATCGCCGTCGACACGCACATTTTTCGCATCGGCAACCGCACCGGGATCGCACCGGGCAAGACGCCGCTGGCAGTCGAGGAGCGGTTGCTGAAAACGGTCCCCGAGGAATTCCGCCTGCATGCGCATCACTGGCTGATCCTCCACGGCCGCTATGTCTGCAAGGCGCGCAATCCACAGTGCCCCGAGTGCTCGATCCGGCAATGGTGCGAGTTTCGCGGCAAGACCAAGGCGGGGGCCGATTCGCAGTCCGAGCCGGCGATCGGATCGGCAACAGACCGAACAGCCACCAAACAAGAAACCCGACAGCCGTCGGGGCCCGCGCCAAAATTGGCGCCGATCGCCAAGCGAATCGCCAAAGCGGCCCGACCACCTGCGCGACGCCGTCGCGCCTAGGGGCACGATTCGTCATGTTCAACCCGACGCGCGATCAGGTACGGCAGTTCTTCTTCGAGGCATGGCGCAAGCACCGCAACGGCCTCCCGCTCGTGGGTTTGGAAACCACCGCTGCCGACCTCGTGCTGGCGCATCCTGAATATCACACCATGCTCGACGATCCCGAGCGCTACCTCAACCGCGAATGGACTCCCGAGGACGGCCAGACCAATCCGTTCCTGCATCTTTCGATGCACCTGGCGATCGCCGAGCAACGCTCGATCGATCAGCCGCCGGGTATCCGGGCTGCACTCCTGCTACTGGCGCAGCGCCTCGGCGATGAACACGAGGCCGAGCACGCGGCGATGGAATGCCTGGGGGAGATGATGTGGCGCGCGCAGCGCACCGGCACACAGCCCGACGTGGCGGGCTACCTCGAATGCCTGGCGCGGCGGTGATCAAGAAGATTCCCGCTGTCGATTCAACCCCGCGCAAGCTCGACGAGTTGCGCATAGAGCACCGCATCGAGATCGATGCGATTTGCAACGCGCGCCGCCGCGGATCGACGATTTCCACCCTCGCCCGGTAGGAGGATCTCCTCGCAACCTGCCGCGCGCCGTGCCGCCTTCACTCGCGCCAGAAACGCCGCGGTGCGCGCCTCGAACTCGGTCCGCGCGCCGAAAGCACGCGGATCCAGCGCAATGGCGATCTCGCCATAGCTGGGCGGTCCGCCCTCGCCTGCGACCGAATTGCCGATCAGCGGGCCGGTGAGTATCTCGATCATGAGCGCGAGCCCTGCGCCCTTGTGGCCCGCAAACGCGGTGATAGCGCCCTTCAGCGCTTCGGCCGGGTCGGTCGTGAAACGGCCATCGGCATCGAACGCGATGCCGGGCGGAATCGGCTCGCCGCGACTTTGCGCCTGGATGAGCCCGTACCAGGCCATCGACGAGGTCGCCATGTCGAGCACGATCGGACCGGTTGCCGCAGGCACGCCGATCGCGAGCGGGTTGGTTCCGAGCATGGGCTCGACCGCACCAGCAGGCGCGACCGCCTTCGGTGAGCCACCGACGAGAATCGCGACCAGACCTTGCGCAGCGATGAGTTCGGCGTAGTAGCCAATTGCACCAGTGGAGCCTGCCCGATCGCGCACCGCGACCAGACCGATGCCATGCGCGCTCGCGAGCGCGATAGCTTCGAGCGCGGCACGCTTGAGGGTCGCGATGCCACTCGAACCATGTGCGTCGATATGCATCACACAAGGCATGCGCCGCTCGAAGCTCGGTGGACGCGCATCGGCACGCGGCAGTACGCCTCGGGCGGGGATCTTTACGAGGCCCTGGTTGTTGCCGCGCAGCTCGGCATAAAGCAGCACCTCGCGCACGACGACGACGTCACCCTCGGGCACGCCGATCTTGCGCAGGCTCGCGTCGACGATGTCAGTCAGTTCGTTTAGCGAAACGGTGACAGTGCGGGCCATGGACTACCGCCTCCTGCTCGGAACTTCGACCTCGGCTCTCCCGGAATCTCGGCTGAGCCGGGCGCGAAATTCGCGGTGGCGCTCAAACTCACGCGCGCAAGCGAAGCAGATAGGTGGATTTGCCGCGCCAAAAGCCGAGGCCCGCGTGGCGTGCGCCGCCGCGGGCCTCTTGCATGGTGGCGGAGAGAGAGGGATTCGAACCCTCGATGCAGCTTTTGACCGCATACTCCCTTAGCAGGGGAGCGCCTTCGACCACTCGGCCATCTCTCCGGTATTCGTTATCGTGCAGCTGTCGGGAGCGATTCGGCGCGAGGATAAAGCACCCGACCGGCCGCGGCAATCGCGGCGTGCCCTACTTGGCCTGATCCAGCCCGAAGGCCTTGTGCAGCACGCGTACGGCCAGCTCCAGGTACTTCTCGTCGATGACCACCGAGATCTTGATCTCGGAGGTCGAGATCATCTGGATATTGATGCCCTCTTCGGACAGTGTCCTGAACATCTGGCTGGCGATGCCCACGTGCGAGCGCATGCCCACGCCCACCATCGACACCTTGCAGATGCGGTTGTCGCCGACGATGTCGCGCGCGCCGATATGCGCCTTCACCTTCTGCACGATGTCGATCGCCTTCTGGAACTCGTTGCGATGCACCGTGAACGAGAAGTCGGTCATGCCATCGACGCTCGCGTTCTGGATGATCATGTCGACGTCGATGTTGGCGTCGGCCACCGGACCGAGAATCGCGTAGGCAATGCCGGGACGATCGGGCACACCCATCACGGTGATCTTGGCTTCGTCGCGATTGAACGCGATACCCGAGATGACTGCCTGTTCCATGCTGCTGTCTTCCTCGAATGTGATCAGCGTGCCCGAGCGCGCCTCGTCGTCGACCGGAATCATCGGATCGGTGAGGCTCGACAACACGCGCAGGCGCACCTTGTACTTGCCGGCGAATTCCACCGAACGGATCTGCAGCACCTTCGAGCCGAGGCTGGCCATCTCCAGCATTTCCTCGAAGGTGACGGTGTGCAGTCGGCGCGCGTCTTCGCAGATGCGCGGATCGGTGGTGTAGACGCCGTCGACGTCGGTGAAGATCTGGCACTCGTCGGCTTTCAGCGCCGCGGCCAGCGCGACCGCCGAGGTGTCCGAGCCGCCGCGCCCCAGCGTGGTGATGTTGCCGGTCTCGTCGATGCCCTGAAAACCCGCCACCACCGGCACCATGTCGCGCGTGAGATCGCGACGCAGACGTTCTTCATCGATGTGCAGGATGCGTGCCTTGGTGTAGGCGCTGTCGGTCAACACGCGCACCTGCGGGCCGGTGTAGCTGCGGGCCTTGATACCGAGTTCGCGCAAAGCCATCGACAGCAGGCCGACGGTCACCTGCTCGCCGGTCGCGGCCACGACGTCGAGTTCGCGCGGGTCGGGATTGGCCTGGATCTCCTTGGCCAGTCCGATCAGGCGATTGGTCTCGCCCGACATCGCCGAGGGCACCACCACGACCTGATGGCCGTGCGATTTCCACTTCGCGACGCGTTTGGCGACGTTCTTGATGCGCTCGACCGAGCCCACCGAGGTACCGCCGAATTTCTGAACGATGAGTGCCATGAACGAGGCAGACGGGAAGGAGATTGCGGGCGAGGCGGGAAACGGCCGCTGCAGGGCGGACGAATGCCGTCGCCCGCTCGCCGCAAAAGGGCGCGATTTTAGCGGATGCGATTGCGCTTTGGTACCGCAAACACAGCCAAGGATCGGAAGCGCGCCCAATAATCAGCGCACGCGATGCGATGCATATTCGGCCCCCTCCCTTTCTAGCGACGTGAGTCGCGCGAGAGAGGGAGGGCGGGGGGCGGGAG
>CADEDU010000078.1 GCA_902826155.1 uncultured beta proteobacterium | reverse complement strand
TCCTGCACCTTGGGCATGCGGGTCATGCCGCCGACCAGGATGACGTCGTCGATCTCGGAGAGCTTGACGCCCGCGTCCTTGATCGCGATGCGGCATGGCTCGATCGTGCGCTCGACCAGCTCATCGACCAGGCTTTCGAACTTGGCGCGCGTGATCTTGACCAGCAGGTGCTTCGGACCGCTCGCGTCGGCGGTCACGTACGGCAGATTGACTTCGGTCTGCTGGCCCGAAGACAGTTCGATCTTGGCCTTCTCGGCGGCTTCCTTCAGCCGTTGCAGCGCCAGCACGTCGTTCTTGAGATCGATGCCCTGATCGCGCTTGAATTCGGTGACCAGGTAGTCGATCAGACGCTGATCGAAATCCTCGCCGCCCAGGAAGGTGTCGCCGTTGGTGGCGAGCACCTCGAACTGCATCTCGCCGTCGACATCGGCGATCTCGATCACCGAGACGTCGAACGTGCCGCCGCCCAGGTCGTACACGGCGATCTTCTTGTCCTTGCCGCCGGCCTTGTCCATACCGAACGCGAGCGCCGCCGCGGTCGGCTCGTTGATGATGCGCTTGACTTCCAGGCCCGCGATCCGCCCGGCGTCCTTGGTTGCCTGACGCTGCGAGTCGTTGAAGTAGGCCGGCACGGTGATGACGGCTTCGGTCACCGGCTCGCCGAGATAGTCCTCGGCGGTCTTCTTCATCTTACGCAGCACCTGCGCCGAGACCTCGGGCGGCGCGATCTTCTTGCCGCGCACTTCGACCCAGGCATCGCTGTTGTCGGCCTTGATGATCTTGTAGGGCATCAGGTCGATGTCCTTCTGCACTTCTTTTTCCTCGAAGCGCCGGCCGATCAGCCGCTTTACCGCGAACAGTGTGTTGGTCGGGTTGGTGACCGCCTGGCGCTTGGCCGGCGCGCCCACCAGCACTTCGCCGTCTTCCATGTACGCCACGATGGAGGGCGTGGTGCGCCCACCTTCGGAGTTCTCGATGACCTTGGGCGTCCCGCCTTCCACGATGGCCACGCACGAATTGGTCGTGCCCAGGTCAATGCCGATGATCTTTCCCATGGTTCATCCTCTTCCGTAGTAATGCCACTGCGATTGAATAACGTGCTTGCAACATGGGGCGCGCGGCATGCGGCTTCAAGCGCCCTGCGGACACCGGCGATTTCCGATATCCGCTGCAATGAGTGAAAAGTTGGGGGTGATGCGTGCGGCTTGCGCGCGGATCAGGCTTCCTTGGCCTTGGCGACCGTAACCAGGGCAGGGCGAATCACGCGATCGTGCAGCACATAGCCTTTCTGCAGCACGTTGATCACCGTGTTCGGTTCATGGTCCGAAGGCAGTGCGCTGATGGCCTGGTGATAGTTCGGATCGAACTTCGCCCCAACCGGATTGATTTCGCGCAGCTGCGATTTCTCGAACGCGCTGACCAGTTGTTTGAGCGTGAGTTCGACGCCACTTCGGATCGCCTCGAGCGACGAGGTCGATTCGGTGGCGAGCGCGGCCTCGAGGCTGTCTTTCACGGGCAGCAGCGCGTTGGCCATGCCCTCGATCGAGTACTTGTGTGCCTTGGCGATGTCTTCCTGGGTGCGACGGCGCAGGTTCTCCATTTCGGCCCGTGCCCGCAGGAACTGATCCTTGAACTCGGCCGCTTCGCGCTCGGCGCTTGCGAGACGTTCCTCCGGCGTTGGCCCGGATGCTTCCGCACCGGCGCTCGCCGGCCCGGCACCTGTCTCGCCCAGCGGCGCTTCACTCGGGGAAGAGGGATCGTTACTCGATTGCATGCCTTTGAATCTCCTGGGGAATGTCTGAACAAGGGGGGCTCGCCCCCTCGCAACTCCCTGAAAAGTATGAGCCCTCCGCATCACCGCGATAGGCCATGCGGGGGTTCACCAGGGAATCGCGACGATCGATTTGCATCGCCGGCTGACGGCCCCGTGGTTGCTCTCCGTCAAAACTGGGGGCACTTGGGGGCGGTTCCGCCGACTTCAAGGGGTGCGTCATGAAATCCTGCACGAGCGACGAGGTTGGTCCGCGCCGCGTCCGGAGCCGCTCACCGACCCGTCCGCTCGCGCTTACCCAGCAGCAGGCTGCTGGCGGCCCAACTGATCAGGCTGAACACGATCGCGCCCCAGAAGGCGGGCCAGAACCCACTGACCTCGAATCCGCTCACGAAATGCGCGACCAGCCAGAACAGCAGCGCGTTGATCACGAAGGTGAACAGGCCCAGCGTGACGATGTTGATCGGCAGCGTGAGCACGATCAGGATCGGCCGGATGAGCGCATTGATCAGACCGAGCGCGGCGGCGGCGATCAAGGCGGCCGTCGCGCTCTTCACCTGGATCGAGCTGAACAGATAGGGCAGCGCCAGCAAGGCAAGTGCATTGATGATCCAGCGGGCTAGCAAGCGCATGGGACAGGATCCTGCAAGCGTGGTTGATGAAGGGGCGCACAACGCGGACCTGCCCCTGACGTGTATATGCCGCTTCAGTTGGCGCAAAACAAGTGCGCACCGCGAACCTGGAACGCACACTCAGCGCGTTGCGCCGAGCGTCTGCGCCCGCTTCAAGCGTGCGGCGGCCTGCAGCTTTGCATCTTCCGCACTAGTGGCGGGTTCCAGCCAACTGCCCAGGTGTTCGATGACGATCTGCGTGAGTGCGCGGATCCACGCATCGTCACTGTTGAGGCATGGAATCGCACGCAGCGCTTCACCACCGGCGCGCTTGAAATGCTCGCTGGCTTCGATCGCGATTTCCTCCAGCGTCTCCAGGCAGTCGGCGACGAATCCCGGGCAAGCGACGTCCACGCGCCGCACGCCCGCTTGCGCGAGCGAGCCGAGCACGTCGGTGGTGTACGGCTTGAGCCATTCGGCGCGACCGAAGCGCGACTGAAATGCGATGTGCACGCGCTCCGGCGCAATGCCGAGTGCAGCGCCGATCAGCCTCGCCGTCTTGTGGCATTCGCAGTGATAGGGGTCGCCGCGATCGAGTGAGAAACGCGGCAGGCCATGGAAGCTGAGCACCAGCGCGTCGGGCTCGCCGTGCCTGCCCCAGTAATCTCGAATACCGCGGGCCACCGCCTCGATATAGCCAGGGTGATCGTGAAAGCTGCGGATCGTGCGCAGCTCCGGCAGATTGCGGATCCGCGCCATCGCCTGCGCAACGCTGTCGATCGCACTCGCGGTCGTACTCGCGGCGTACTGAGGGTAAAGCGGCGCGAACAGGATGCGCGTGCACCCCGCTGCGCGCAATTCATCGAGTGCCTCGCTGATCGAGGGCGTGCCGTAGCGCATGCCAAACGCGACGCGGATCGGCTGGCGCGTGCGCTCACCCAGATAGCCGCGCAGCAGCGTTGCCTGACGCGCGGTGTGCACCATCAGCGGTGAGCCTTCGGCGGACCAGATGGCCGCGTACTTCCTGGCCGACTTGCCTGGACGGACGGTGAGGATGATCGCGTTGAGGATCAGCCACCACAGCGGCCGCGGAATCTCGACCACTCGCGGGTCCCACAAGAACTCCTTGAGGTACTTGCGTACGGCCTTGCGGGTCGGCGCAGAGGGCGTGCCGAGATTGACCAGCAACACGCCGATGGCGGGCTGCGTGTCGTGCCTGAACGAAGGCTCTGGCTGATAGCGCAAGGGAGCTACGCGTTGCCGCCGATGCGCGCTACGTATTGCGGCCCGACAGCGCGTTCGACAGGATCTTCGCGGTGACTTCGACGATCGGAATCACCCGCTCGTAGGCCATGCGCGTCGGTCCGATCACGCCCAGCGTCCCCACGATCTGTCCCTCGACTTCGTACGGCGCGGTGACGACGCTGCACTCGTCGAGCGGCTCGATGCCCGATTCGCTGCCGATGAAGAGGTGCACGCCTTGCGCGTGGCTCGACTGTTCGAGCAACTGCATGAGCGCCGTCTTGCGCTCGAACAACTCGAAGAGTTCGCGCAGCCGGCGCATGTTGGAGGCGAGATCGTCGGAGGCGAGCAGATTGCGCTCGCCGGTGAGCACGTAACTGTCGGCCGAATCGGTGGCCGCCTGCGCGGTCACTTCCAGCGCCCTTTGCATCAGCGAAGAGATGTCCTCGCGATGCTGGCGCATCTCATCGCGGATTCGTGCGCGGATCTCCTCGAGCGTCTGGCCGGCGTAGTTCTGATTGAGGAAATTGGAGGCGTTGGTCAACTCGGCCTGGGTGAAGTCCTTGTCGGTGGCGAGCACGCGGTTCTGCACGTCACCGTCGGCGGTCACCATGATGAGCAGCAGGCGTTTCTCGGCCAGCCGCAGGAACTCGATGTGCCGGAACGCGGCCTGGCGCCGGCGCGGCGCAGCGACGATGCCGGCGAAGCTGGTGAGATCGGCCAGCAGCTGCGAGGCGGCGCTGATCAATCGTTGTGGCTGATCGGGATGCAGGTGTCCGGTGAGCTGTTCGAGTTTGGCCTGCTCGACCGGGTGCGTCACCAGCAACGTGTCCACGAACAGGCGATAGCCGCGCACCGTCGGGATGCGTCCCGCGGAGGTGTGCGGGCTGGCGATGAAACCGAGCTCCTCCAGATCGGCCATGACGTTGCGCACCGTCGCCGGGGACAACTCCAGCCCGGAAAACTTCGACAACGCGCGTGAGCCGACCGGCTCGCCCTCGGCGATGTAGCGCTCGATCAGTGTCTTGAGAAGCTGTTGGGCTCGCGGATCCATGATTCCCGTGGATATTAACCATCCCCACTTGGCACTGCAAAAAACATCAAGGTGCGACCTTGGCTGGTTACGTATCTTGCGCCCTCCCGGCGGCCCCATTCGTGCCGACGGACCATTCGGCTTGCGCGGCGAACCCGGCGAGTGCGCGATGCGCCGATTGGTGCAATGCCGATGTGATCTAATCCGCGCCCATGCAACCCGCGTTCAAAACGATTGCGCTGATCGGGCGCTACAAGAGTCGCGACGTCGCCAAGCCGCTCACTGCGCTGGGTAAGTACCTCCAGACGCTGCGCTGCGTGGTGCTGATCGATCACGACACGGCGCTCGCGAGCGGGGTGAAGCTGTTCGAGTCGGCGGATTTCTCAGTGATCGGCCGCCGTGCCGACCTGGCTGTCGTACTGGGCGGCGATGGCAGCATGCTCGCGGCTGCGCGGGCGCTTGCGCCCTACAAAGTGCCGCTGATCGGCGTGAATCAGGGGCGACTCGGATTCATGACCGACATCGGCCTGCGCACGATGAAGCGCATGATCGGGGCGGTGGTGCAGGGGCGCTATTCGATCGAAGAGCGCACCATGCTTTCGGCCTCGGTGGTGCGCGGTCGGCGCACGGTGCTCTCGGCTGCCGCGCTCAACGACGTCGTGGTGAGCAAGGGTGGGCTGGGCCGCCTGATCGAGCTGGTGGTCCATATCGACCGCCAATACGTCTACGACTTGCGTGCCGACGGCCTGATCGCCGCAACCCCCACCGGCTCGACGGCGTACGCACTTTCATCGAACGGCCCGATCCTGCATCCGTCGATGGCGGGCGTCGTGTTGGTGCCGATCAGTCCGCACATGCTGTCCAACCGTCCGATCGCGCTGCCCGATCGTTTCACCGTCGAGATCACCATCAAATCCGCCGCCGAAGCACGGCTGCACTTCGATGGTCAACCCTCGCAGGAACTCAAGGCGGGCGATCGGGTCGTGATCCAGCGAGCGCGCCGGCCGGCGCGCTTCGTGCACCCGCCGAACTACGACTACTTCGCGATGCTGCGCGGCAAGCTCCACTGGAGCGAGAGTCCGTTGTAGCGTCCACCGCCGCACACGAATTCGCGCATGCTGGTTCATCTGTCCATCCGCGACTTTGCGATCGTCGATGCGCTCGAGCTCGAATTCGCTGCCGGCTTCACGTCGCTCACCGGCGAAACCGGCGCGGGCAAGTCGATCCTGCTCGATGCGCTGGCGCTCACGTTGGGCGATCGGGCCGATGCCGACGTGGTGCGCGCGGGCGCGGAGCGGGCCGAGATCGTCGCCGAATTCGCCATCGCGCAGGCGGGGCCGATCGTCGAGTTGCTCGCGCAGCACGCGTTCGAGGGCGATGACGGTCAGCTCATCGTGCGCCGTCTGGTCGAGCGCAATGGTCGCAGCCGTGCCTTCATCAACGGCCGTGCGGCCACGCTCACGCAACTGCGCGAGATCGGCGAGGCGCTGGTCGACATCCACGGCCAGCACGCGCACCAGTCGCTGACCCGCGCCGACACGCAGCGCGATATCGTCGATCGTCACGGCAAGCTCGACGAGCAGGTCACTGCTGTGGCAACGGCCTTCCGCGCCTGGCAGCAGGCCAAGCGCGCGCTCGAGGAATATCGGACGCACGCCGCCGTGCGCGATGCTGAGCGCGATCAACTGGTATGGCGCGTGGAGGAACTGCGGCGGGTCGCGCCCCAAGCCGGCGAATGGGAAACGCTGCGCGACGAGCACTCTCGCCTGGCACACGCCGCGAGCCTGGCCGAGGGTTCGCAGGCCGCCATCCACGCCCTGAGCGAGGCCGATGAGTCGGTCGTCGAGCGGGTCGGCGCGATTGCTTCACGGTTGCAGGCGCTGGTGATGTACGACGCGCGGCTGAGCGAGATCGTGGGCGCGCTGGAGGCCGGGCAGGCGCAACTACAGGACGTCGCTTCGAGCCTGCGTCATTACTGCGATCGGGTGGATATCGATCCGGCGCGTCTGACGAGCGTGAACGATCGCATCGAAGCGCTGCACTCGGCCGCGCGCAAGCTGCGGGCGCGGCCAGAGGATCTGCCACGGCTGCTCGACGAAGCGCAGGCGCGCCTGGACGCGATCGAGCAGAGCTCGAACCTCGAGGCGCTGGAGCGTGACGAAGACGAGGTCCGCAAGCGCTATGCACAGGTGGCGGCCGCCCTGACGAAGGATCGCAAGCGCGTCGCAGCAGGGTTGGCCCGGCAGGTCGCTGCCGTCATGAAGGAACTCGCGCTCGGCGTGGCGAAGTTCGAGATCACGTTTCCACCGATCGAGGGCGGCAGTGCTGGCGGCGACGAGCGCGCCGAGTTCCTGATCGCGACCAACGCCGGAATCGAGCCCAGGCCGATCGCGAAGATCGCCTCGGGCGGTGAGCTGTCGCGAATCGGGTTGGCGATTCAGGTCGTGGCGAGCAAGGCTTCGACCGTCGCGACGCTGATCTTCGATGAGGTCGATGCCGGGATCGGTGGGGCGGTGGCCGAGATCGTCGGGCGACGCTTGAACGCGTTGGGCGCCGAGCGGCAGGTGTTGTGCGTGACGCATCTGCCGCAGGTGGCGGCGCGCGCCAACCAGCATTGGTCGGTGGCCAAGACCGAGGCCAAGGGGCAGACGCGCAGTCGCGTGACGGTCCTCGACGAGAAAGGCCGCACCGAGGAGATCGCGCGCATGCTCGGCGGCACCGAGATCACCGCGCTCACCCGTCGTCACGCCGCGGAGATGCTCGGACTCAAAGGGGCGAAGTAAGGGACGCTCCGAACTTCCCGCGCCGATTCGTGCCGAATCCGTGCGGAAATTGCGGTCGCGAGTTTGTGGCAAATTTGCCGGCCCGCGGCGCTTTGGCTAGAATCGCGGGCCTTGTTGTTGTCGCAGCAGTCGTTCGTTCCCACTAGGCGCGTAGCTCAGTTGGTTAGAGCATCACCTTGACATGGTGGGGGTCAGCGGTTCGAATCCGTTCGCGCCTACCAGCATTTCTTCGCCGAGTGCCGTCGGCCCAGCGCATCGCTTCAGCCGATCGCCGCTCACCGAAGCTCAATCAGAGGCCAGAGGACGACAGACGCGCAAGTCTCGAGTGCTCTGGCCTTGTCGTTTTCGGCTCACGCCCCAAGTACCCCCAGGTACGCCCAAACCAAGTACCCCCAGGTACGCCCCAATCCTCCCCGCCCGTATGCCAGTCGTCCGCCTTCCTGATGGATCCGAAAAGCGCTTCGAATCGGCGGTGACCGTAGCCGAGGTCGCGCAATCGATCGGTGCGGGGCTGGCTCGTGCCGCGCTGGCGGGCAAGGTCGACGGCAAGCTGGTCGATCTGTCGCATCGCATCGATACCGACGCGGCAGTGGCGATCGTGACCGACAAGGACGCCGACGGGCTCGATCTGATTCGCCATTCCACCGCGCATCTGCTGGCCTATGCGGTGAAGGAGCTGTTTCCGGAGGCGCAGGTCACCATCGGTCCGGTCATCGAACACGGCTTCTTCTACGACTTCTCGTTCAAGCGACCATTCACGCCCGAAGATCTGGTCGCGATCGAGAAGCGCATGGCCGAACTGGCCAAGCGCGACGTTCCGGTCACACGCGAGGTGTGGGAGCGCGACAAGGCGGTCGCGTTCTTCAAATCGATCGGTGAGCACTACAAGGCCGAGATCATCGCGTCGATCCCTGCCGGCGATCCGATCGGCCTGTACCGCGAGGGCGATTTCATCGACCTGTGCCGCGGGCCGCACGTGCCTTCGACCGGCAAGCTCAAGGTCTTCAAGCTGATGAAGGTCGCCGGCGCCTACTGGCGTGGCGATTCGAAGAACGAGATGCTCCAGCGCATCTACGGCACCGCCTGGGCGAAGAAGGAAGACCAGGACGCGTACCTGCACATGCTGGAGGAGGCCGAGAAGCGCGACCATCGGCGCCTTGGCCGGCAGCTCGATCTGTATCACGTGCAGGACGACGCGCCGGGCACGGTGTTCTGGCATCCGAAGGGCTGGACGCTGTGGCAGCAGGTCGAGCAGTACATGCGCCGCGTGTACCGCGACAACGGTTACCACGAGATCCGTTGCCCGCAGATTCTCGATATCGAGCTGTGGAAGAAGACCGGCCACTGGGACAACTATCGCGAGTTGATGTTCACGACCGCATCGGAGAATCGCGACTACGGCCTGAAGCCGATGAATTGCCCCGGCCACGTGCAGGTGTACAAGGCCGGGCTGCGCAGCTATCGCGAGTTGCCGCTGCGCTACGGTGAGTTCGGTGCGTGTCATCGCAACGAGCCGTCGGGTTCGCTCCACGGCATCATGCGCGTGCGTGGCTTCACCCAGGACGACGGGCACATCTTCTGTACCGAAGATCAGATGCTCGACGAGTGCGTCGCCTACACCGCGCTGTTGCAGCAGGTGTACCGCGACTTCGGCTTCACCGAGATCATCTACAAGGTCGCGACGCGTCCGGAGAAGCGGGTCGGCTCGGACGAAATCTGGGACAAGGCCGAGCAGGCGCTGATCGAATCGCTGCGGCGTTCCGGCTGTGAGTTCGTCATCGCGCCCGGCGACGGGGCGTTCTATGGCCCCAAGATCGAGTACACCCTGAAAGACGCACTCGGCCGTCCGTGGCAGTGCGGGACGATGCAGGTCGACTTCAACATGCCCGGCCGGCTCGGCGCGGAGTATGTGGCCGACGACAACTCCCGCCGCACGCCGGTCTTACTGCACCGGGCGATCATCGGTTCATTCGAGCGTTTCATCGGCGTTCTGGTGGAAAACCACGCGGGCGCTTTCCCGCTCTGGCTGGCCCCGGTCCAGGCCGTCGTGATGAATATTTCCGACGCGCAGGCCGACTACGCCAGGGAGGTCGGGGACCTCTTGCGCAAGGCCGGCATCCGCGCCGAGTCCGATTTGCGGAACGAAAAAATTAACTATAAGATTCGGGAACATAGCGTGCAAAAGCTGCCCTTTCAGCTGGTCGTCGGCGACAAGGAAAAAGCGGCACGCAAGGTGGCTGTCCGCGCTCGTGGCGGTGCCGATCTCGGCCAGATCGGCCTCGACGAGTTCATCGCCAGACTTCAACGATCCTCGGTACCCGGTGGCGGGGCCGACCTGCTCGATTGAGGGCCTGGCCCGCGGCGGTCGATTCGCAACCAACGCAGGAGTCCGAACATCAGCCAAGACAAGTCGGAACGCATCAACGGTGAAATCACGGCACCGGAGGTGCGACTCGTGAAAGACGATGGTGAGCAGGTTGGCATCGTGACCATTCGCGAAGCGCTGCGGATGGCCGAGGAAATGGAAGTCGATCTCGTCGAGATCGCACCGCTCGCCAAGCCCCCGGTGTGCAAGCTCATGGACTACGGCAAGTTCCGTTACCGCGAGCAGAAGAAAGCACACGAAGCCAAGCTCAAGCAGAAGCAGATCCAGGTCAAGGAAATCAAGTTCCGACCGGGAACGGACGAGGGCGACTACCAGATCAAGTTGCGTAACCTGATCAAGTTCCTCGAAGAGGGCGACAAGACCAAGGTGACGCTTCGCTACCGCGGTCGCGAAATGGCGCACCAGGAATTCGGTATGCGCCTGATCGAACGAGTCAAGGCCGACCTTGAACCCTATGGCGTGGTGGAGCAGTTCCCCAAGCTCGAGGGACGTCAGTTGGTGATGGTGTTGGGGCCGAAAAAGGTCGCACCCGTACTACCGGTGAAGAAGAAGTCCGACGAAACATCGGATGTAGCCGCGGAGCCGGAGCAGCGTCCCCAGCCGGCGGCCTGAGGCAAGAATTCGATTCGCGCCGCCAGCAGCGGCGGTGCATGTGAAACAAGGCTGGATGTAGAAACTGGTTGCCGCCGGTGCTCTAGTCGCCAGCACCCCGTTGTGTGCCGTTGCCCGATGGCGGCGGCTCGCATCGCGCGGAGATGCCGCTTGCAGTGCAATCGCAAGCGAGTGTCCGCCCGCATAACAAGTCGCGCAGGGTTTGCAAGCGCTCTCGTTCCGAGGGCCACCTCGCGTGAGGCCATAAAAGGGAAGTAGTCATGCCGAAGATGAAAAGCAAGCGCGCCGCCTCGAAGCGGTTCCGCGTGGCCGGGTCCGGACGCATCAAGCGCGGACAGGCCTTCCTCCGTCACATCCTCACCAAGAAACCCACCAAACGCAAACGCCATCTGCGCGGTGCGACCGGCGTATCGCCGTCGAACGAGCGCGCGATCAAGGCGATGCTGCCGTACGCCGGATAGGCGCGACGCAACGGGTTTCGCCGCACGGTCAGCCGAGCGTGCGGCGCGGGATAACCAATCGATCAAGGACGGATAGACCATGCCGCGAGTCAAACGTGGAGTCACGGCGCGTGCGCGCCACAAGAAGGTTCTGAATGAAGCCAAGGGTTTTCGCGGTCGACGCGGCAATGTATTTCGCATCGCCAAGGAAGCCGTCATGCGCGCGGGGCAGTACGCCTATCGCGATCGCCGTGTGCGCAAGCGCGATTTCCGGGCGCTGTGGATCGCGCGTATCAACGCCGCGGTGCGCGAGCACGGCATGACGTACAGCGCGTTCATGCACGGGCTGAAGCAGGCTGCGATCGAGATCGATCGCAAGGTGCTGGCCGATCTGGCGGTGTTGGACAAGCCCGCGTTCGCCAAGATCGTCGGCGATGTGAAGGCCAAGGTCACCGCGTAACGATCAGGCTGCGGCGCGCCATCCGAGCGGCGCCGCGTCTGACTTGCAACCGACTCGCAGCATGCAGGATCTCGACTCCATCGTCGCGTCCGCGCTCGAGCAGATCGGCGCGGCCGGTGACTTCGCGCGTCTGGAACAGACCAAGGCGCGCTATCTGGGCAAGGACGGCGCGCTCACCGCGTTGCTCAAAGGTCTGGGCAAGCTCGGGCCCGATGAGCGCCGCGCCGCCGGGGCTCGCATCAATGGCGCCAAGGATCGCGTCGAAACCGCGCTAGCCGAACGTCGCGATGCACTCGAGCGCGAAAAGCTTTCTGCGCGCCTGTCTGAGGAGGCGATCGACGTCACGCTGCCGGGGCGCGGCCGCGCTCGCGGCGGCATTCATCCGGTGATCCGCACCTGGCGGCGCATCGAGGGCATCTTCCGATCGATCGGCTTCGACGTGGCCGACGGGCCGGAGATCGAAACCGACTGGTTCAACTTCACCGCGCTCAACAATCCGGAGAATCATCCGGCGCGCTCGATGCAGGACACGTTCTACATCGATGCGAAGGACTCGAGCGGGCTGCAGTTGCTGCTGCGCACGCATACCAGTCCGATGCAGGTGCGCTACGCGCGCACGCACAAGCCGCCGATCAAGGTGATTGCGCCCGGACGCACCTATCGCGTCGATTCCGATGCCACCCATTCGCCGATGTTCCATCAGGTCGAAGGCCTGTGGATCGACGAGAACGTGAGCTTCGCCGACCTCAAGGGCGTCTACACCGATTTCCTGCGCCAGTTCTTCGAGACCGACCGCCTCGACGTGCGCTTCCGACCGTCGTTCTTTCCGTTTACCGAGCCGTCGGCCGAGATCGACGTTGCATTCGGCAGCGGGCCGCTCAAAGGTCGCTGGCTGGAGATTTCCGGCTCGGGTCAGGTGCACCCTGAAGTCGTGCGCAACTTCGGACTCGATCCGGAGCGCTACATCGGCTTCGCGTTCGGCTCGGGTCT
This sequence comes from uncultured beta proteobacterium, assembly GCA_902826155.1. Next base: position 22,669 of record CADEDU010000078.1, on the reverse strand, counting down.
GGAGCGGCTCACGATGCTTCGCTACGGCATCAACGATCTGCGATTGTTTTTCGACGGCGATCTGCGTTTCCTGCGCCAGTTCGCGTGACGTCGATCTGCGGTGCGCCCGGTTGCCGGGGCGCCGACGAGCAACAACAACCGATGTTCCGATCCACGCTCCTTCGCCTGTTTCGATAGACCCCGATGCAGTTCTCCGAACAGTGGCTTCGCTCGATGGTCGATCCGGCCATGAAGATCGGCGAATTGTCCGACCTGTTGACCATGTCCGGACTGGAAGTGGAGTCGTGCGAACCGCTCGCCCGTCCGTTCAGCGGCGTGGTGGTCGGGCACGTGTTGAGCGCCGACAAACATCCCAACGCCGACCGGCTGCGCGTGTGCCGCGTGGATATCGGCACGGGCGAACCGCTCTCGATCGTGTGTGGTGCGCCGAACGTCGCTGTCGGCATGAAGGCGCCGCTCGCGGTGATCGGCGCGAAACTGCCGGGAACGTCCGCCGACCAGCCGCTCGAGATCAAGGCGGCGACGATGCGCGGCGTGGCAAGCCAGGGCATGCTCTGCTCGGCGCGCGAGCTGGGACTGTCGCAGGACCACTCCGGCCTGCTCGCGCTGCCGGCCGACGCGCCGATCGGTGCCGATGTGCGTGGTGTGCTCGCGCTCGACGACCACGTGCTGTTGCTCAAACTCACGCCCAACCGGCCCGATTGCCTGTCGGTGCTCGGCGTCGCGCGCGAAGTGGCGGCGCTCTCGGGGGCGCCGCTGCGGCGGCCCAAGGTCGATCCGGTCCCGGCGAGAATCGAAGACCGTTTTCCGGTCACGCTCACCGATGTCGATGGCTGCGGGCGCTTCGCCGGTCGAGTCATCCGCAACGTCAACGCTGCCGCTGCAACGCCGCGGTGGATGAAAGACCGGCTCGAGCGTGCCGGTCAGCGCTCCATCTCCGCGCTGGTGGACGTCACCAACTACGTCATGCTCGAGTTGGGCCGGCCGTTGCACGTCTACGATCTGGACAAGCTGCGCGGCCGCATCGATGTACGTTGGGGGCGCAAGGGCGAACAACTGAAGCTGCTCAACGAACAAACCATCGAGCTCGACCGTGACGTGCTCGCCATCTGCGATGACTCCGGCGCGATCGGTCTGGCCGGCATCATGGGCGGCGACAGCACCAAGGCCGAGGAGAGCACGCGCAACGTGTTTCTCGAATCGGCGTTCTTCTTTCCCGAGGCGATCGCCGGTCGCGCGCGCCGCTACAACTTCTCGAGCGACGCCTCGCACCGCTTCGAGCGCGGCGTCGATTTCGCCAACAACGTCGCTGGCATCGAACGCGCCACGCAGCTGATCCTAGAGATCTGCGGCGGCGAACCCGGCCCGACCGTTGACACCGTTGCCCGTCTGCCGGATCGCAAGCCGGTGCGCATGCGCGTCGAGCGGGCGCAGCGTGTCATCGGCGTGCCGATCGCGCCGAACGAAATGGAATCGATCTTCCGTCGCCTCGGCCTCGACGTCCGGATCGAAGGGGCGGGCAGCGTGGTCGAGTTCGTAGTCACGCCTCCGTCGCACCGCTTCGACATCAATATCGAGGAGGATCTGATCGAGGAAGTCGCCCGGGTGTACGGCTTCGATCGCATTCCGGCGCTGCCGCCGCTGGCGCGCGCCAGCATGTCGCACCCGTTGGAGGCCACGCGCTCGCTGCACGAGCTGCGCGACATCGTCGCCGCTTGCGACTATCAAGAAGTCGTCAACTTCAGCTTCGTCGAACCTGGCTGGGAGCGGGACTTCGCCGGCAACGAGGCGCCGATCCAGCTGCTCAACCCGATAGCGAGCCAGCTCGCGGTGATGCGTTCGAGCCTGGTCGGCGGCCTGATCGCCAACATCCGCTACAACCTCAACCGCCAGCTCGACCGGATTCGGGTGTTCGAGGTCGGTCGGGTGTTCCGCCGTGATCCCGCGGTGGCAGATGGGCCGCTCACGGTTGCGGGCTTTGATCAGCCAACGCTCATCGCCGGCGCGGCTCACGGGCTGGCGCTCGAGCAGCAGTGGGGCAGCACCAAGGCGTTCGCCGACTTCTTTGACGTCAAGGCCGATCTGGAAGGTCTGCTGCGCGGCTACGCCGCCGATTTTGTTGCGACGCAGCATCCGGCCTTTCATCCAGGCCGCTGCGCCCGCGTGGTGATCGACGGTCGTCCCGCCGGATGGATCGGCGAGTTGCATCCCGCTTGGGTGCAGAAGTACGAGCTTGGGCGGGCACCGGTGCTGTTTGAACTGGACACGGCACCGCTGCTGGCTGTTCCGATTCCCACCCATACCGAGGTTTCCAAGCTTCCCGCGGTGTTCCGCGATCAGGCGTTCTGGGTTCCGAACGAAGTCCCGGCGCAGGCCATGGTGGCGGCGATCGAAGGTGCCGGAATCAGCATCGTACGGGGTGCACGACTGTTCGATTTGTACCGTGATGACGGTGTGTCAAAAGGCAAAAAAAGCGTTGCGTTTCGGATAGTTATGCAAGATACTGAACGCACTCTCACCGATCAGGAAGTGGATGCGGCTCTGGCCAAAATCCGCTCCGACCTCGCAGCGAAATTCCACGCCGAGCTACGCACCTAGGGGGTCAATCCGTGACGCTCACGAAGGCGGAACTCGCCGATCTGCTCTTCGAGAAAGTGGGCCTCAACAAGCGCGAGGCCAAGGACATGGTCGAAGCGTTTTTCGAGGAGATCCGCATGGCCCTCGAGCGTGGCGAGAGTGTCAAGCTGTCCGGTTTCGGCAATTTTCAGCTTCGTAACAAACCGCAGCGCCCCGGACGAAACCCCAAAACCGGCGAGGAAATTCCGATTACGGCACGGCGCGTGGTGACCTTCCACGCCAGTCAGAAGCTCAAGGCCCTCGTCGAAGAGGCGCACGATGGACAGCGGTTCCAACAGCAACAGCAGCAAGCCGCTGCCAACCAGTAGCCTCCCCGCCATCCCGGCGAAGCGGTACTTCACCATCGGTGAAGTGAGCGACCTTTGCGGCGTCAAACCGCACGTGCTGCGGTATTGGGAGCAGGAGTTCACCCAGCTCAAGCCGGTCAAGCGTCGGGGCAACCGGCGCTACTACCAACACCACGAGGTACTTCTGATCCGCCGCATTCGCGAACTGCTCTACGAGCAGGGCTTCACCATCAGCGGCGCCCGCAACCGCCTCGATCAGGCCGCCGCTACCCGCAAGGCAGCCGCCGACGATGGCGTCGATCTCGCCGCATTGCGGGCCGAGTTGCAGAGCATCCTGGAAGATCTGCGCGAGTGATCGGTCGGTTGGCCCGATTGCCTTGATCGCGTGCCGCAGCGGTATTGCGGTCGCAGTTCGATCCGCCGGGCTGCCGCGCAGCAGCGCTGCTTTGCCCCGCCGATCCATCCGCTCGAATCGCCTTATAGTGGCGGCATCGTTCGACGCGTCCTGCCGCCATGGCCTTTCTTCGCAACTGCTGGTACGTCGCCGCCTGGTCTCACGAACTGCGCGAAGCGATCCTCGCGCGGCGCATCCTCGGTGAGCCGGTGGCGCTGTATCGCACCGAAAGCGGTGCGCCTGCGGCACTGCTCGATCGCTGCCCGCATCGGCTCCTTCCGCTGTCGATGGGTGAGCGCCAGGGCGATGCGATTCAGTGCGGCTACCACGGCATGACCTTCGGTCCTGATGGCCGCTGCATCCGCATTCCCGGGCAGACCCGAATCCCTGAGCAAGCCCGGGCGCGCAGCTATCCGGTCGCCGAGCACATGGGCATGGTGTGGATCTGGATGGGCGAACCCGCTCGCGCCGATCGTTCGCTTCTGTTCGGCAACATTCCCTGGGGGGCGGCGGGATTTGCGCTCAACACCGGCCCGTACACCCACGTCGGGGCACGCTACGAACTGCTGGTGGAGAACCTGCTCGATCCGGCGCACGTGAGCTTCGTCCACAAGAGCACGCTCGGCACCGCCGCGATGGCAGACATCCCGATCGAGGCGACGCAGTCGGGCGACGTGGTGCTGGTGACGCGCTGGACGCGCGATGCGAAGGCACCGCCGATCCTGCAGCGCTTCGGCAAATGGTCGGGCAACGTCGATCGCTGGCAGTACTACTACTGGTATCCGCCGTCGATTGCGGTGGTCGACTTCGGTGCGCATGCACCCGGCTCAGGCGATTCCGACGAAGCGCGCCAACGTGGCGTGCGCATCTACTCGTGTCACTTCCTGACGCCTGAAACGCCCACGACCACCCATTACTTCTGGCTGCAACTACGCAACTTCGCGCTCGATGACGCGACGGTCTCGCGCGAAATCACCGAGCAGTTCGTGATCGCGTTCGATGAGGATCGAGCGGTGCTCGCCGGTGTGGAGCAGGCCGAGGCCGATCCGCGAATCGATCTGCGGGTTAAGCTCGCGCTCGATGCCGGCAGCGTCAGGATGAACCGCACGCTGAACCGTCTGATCGCGGCCGAACAGAACACATCGATAACGAACAATCTTCAACAGGAGCGAGCATGAAATCGAGCAGGGTGAACTGGTTCGGGGCGGCGCCGATGGTGCTTTCGATCGCGCTACCGGCCGCGCTGGCGGTATCGTTGTCGACCGCGGCGGTCGCGCAGAACACGATCCGCATCGGCGAGGTGAACAGCTACAAGGCGCAGCCGCAGTTCCTCGAACCGTACAAGAAGGGCTGGGAACTCGCGGTCGAGGAGATCAACGCATCCGGCGGATTGCTCGGCAAGAAACTCGAAGTGGTGTGGCGTGACGACGGTGCCAACCCCGGTGACGCGGTGCGTGCCGCCGAAGAGCTGGTTTCGCGCGAGAAGGTGGTGCTGCTTTCGGGCAGTTTCCTCTCGCACATCGGCGTGGCACTCACTGATTTCGCCAAGCAGAAGAAGATCTTCTTCCTCGCTTCCGAAGCGCTCACCGACAAGATCGTGTGGGACAACGGCAATCGCTACACCTTCCGCTTGCGCCCCTCGACGTACATGCAGGCCTCGATGCTGGTGCCCGAAGCGGCCAAGGCCGGCAAGAAGCGCTGGGCCGTCGTGTATCCGAATTACGAGTACGGGCAATCGGCTGCGAAGACGTTCAAGGAGCTGCTCAAGAAAGCGCAGCCTGACGTCGAGTTCGTGGGCGAGCAGGCGCCGCCGCTGGGCAAGATCGACGCGGGCGCGGTGGTGCAGGCGCTGGCCGACATGAAGCCCGATGCGATCTTCAATGTGTTGTTCGGCGCCGATCTGGCGAAGTTCGTGCGCGAGGGCAACACGCGTGGCCTCTTCGCCGGCAAAGAGGTCGTGAGCCTGCTCACGGGCGAGCCCGAGTACATCGATCCGCTCAAGGACGAGGCGCCGCAGGGTTGGTGGGTCACGGGTTATCCCTGGTATGGCATCGGCACGCCCGAGCACGCGAAGTTCATGGAGGCGTATCAGAAGCGCTGGAAGGACTATCCGCGTATCGGCTCGCTGGTCGGCTACACCACGATCATGTCTATCGCCGCGGGCATCCGCAAAGCCGGATCCACCGACACCGAGAAACTGATCAAGGCGTTCCAGGGGCTGGAAGTGAACTCGCCGTTAGGCAAGTTCCAGTTCCGGCCGCAGGATCATCAGGCGACGATGGGGGTGTACGTCGGGCGCACCGCGCTGAAGGACGGTAAAGGCGTGATGATCAACTATCGTTATGAGGACGGCGCAAAGCACCTGCCGCCGGACGCCGAAGTGAAGAAGATGCGGCCGGCAAACTGAAGGCCGCGACGGTACAAGTCATACAACAACAAAGGCTGCCGCCGGCACACGCCGTGCGCGGTGGCGTAGGGGAGAGTCCGGTTCGATGGAGCTGTCGAGTATCGTCGTTCAGTTCTTGAACGGGCTCGCCGGCGCGTCCACGCTGTTCCTGATCGCGGCGGGCCTGTCGCTGATCTTCGGCGTGACGCGTGTGGTGAGTTTCGCGCACGGTTCGTTCTACATGCTGGGCGTGTACGTCGGCTATTCGTTCGTCAGCCGGCTCGGCGGCTCACCGCTTGGCTTCTGGACCAGTGTGCTGCTCGCGGCGCTGGTGGTCGCGGCGATCGGTGTGATCATCGAAATGCTGTTGCTGCGCCGGATCTATCAGGCACCCGAGCTGTTTCAACTGCTCGCTACCTTCGCGCTGGTGCTGGTGTTCAAGGACGTTGTGGTGTCGATCTGGGGCCCGGAGGACCTGCTCGGTCCGCGCGCGGCAGGGCTGCGCGGCTCGGTCGACATCCTCGGCAAGAAGTTTCCCGAGTACGACCTGGCGCTCATCTTCGTCGGTCCGCTGGTGCTTGGGGTGATGTGGTGGCTGCTGCGCCGGACGCGCTGGGGCACGCTGGTGCGCGCGGCCACGCAGGATCGCGAGATGGTGAGTGCGCTCGGCGTGAACCAGGCGTGGCTGTTTACCAGCGTGTTCGCGCTCGGCGCGCTGCTCGCCGGACTGGGCGGCGCATTGCAGGTGCCGCGCGAGCCAGCCAACCAGACTCTCGACCTTGCCGCGATCGGCGATGCGTTCGTCGTCGTGGTGGTCGGCGGCATGGGCAGCATCCCGGGTGCATTTCTGGCTGCGCTGTTGATTGCGGAGATCAAGGCGTTCTGCATCGGCATCGGCCAGGTGAGCCTGTTCGGCGCGACGTTCTCCTTCTCCAAGCTCACGCTCGTGGTGGAATTTCTGGTGATGGCGGCCGTGCTCATCTGGCGCCCCTGGGGTCTGCTCGGCAAGCAGCAGGGGCCCACGCGTCACGCTGCCGAGATCGAGCCACCGATCCGACCGGCACCACCCATCGTGCGCAAGCTCGGCTGGATCGTGCTCGCCGCCTTGCTGACCGTCCCGCTGGTGGAGATGGTCTCGCCGTACATAACCGTGCTGATGATCGACGTGCTCATCGCCGTGCTGTTCGCTGCGAGCCTGCACTTCATCATGGGTCCGGGCGGCATGCATTCGTTCGGACACGCTGCCTACTTCGGTCTGGGGGCTTACGGGGCAGGACTGTTCCTGAAGGCGCTCGCGCTGCCGATGGAGGTTGCGCTGATGACCGCACCGCTGGTGGCGGGGCTGGGCGCGCTGCTGTTCGGCTGGTTCTGCGTGCGGCTATCGGGTGTGTATCTGGCGATGCTCACGCTCGCGTTCGCGCAGATCGTCTGGTCGATCATCTTCCAGTGGGACGAGTTGACCGGCGGCTCCAACGGCGTGGTCGGCGTGTGGCCCGCGCCGTGGCTGTCGGAGAAGTGGGCCTACTACTACCTGACCCTGGCGCTGTGCGTGGGCGGCGTGCTGCTGTTGCGTCGCATGCTGTTCTCGCCGTTCGGCTACGCCATGCGCGCCGGTCGCGACTCGCCGCTGCGCGCCGATGCCATTGGGCTGGACGTGATGCGCATCAACTGGGCCGCGTTCGTCGTCGCCGGTCTGGTGTGCGGCCTGGCGGGTGCACTGTTCGCGTTCGCCAAGGGCACGATATCGCCCGAAGTCATCGCCGTGAGCCGTTCGATCGACGGCCTCGTGATGGTGTTGCTTGGTGGATTGCAGACGCTGAGCGGGCCGCTGGTGGGCGCTGCGCTGTTCACGTTGCTGCAGGACTCGGTTGCACGCGCCACCGAGTACTGGCGCGCATTGCTTGGACTGGTGATCCTGCTGCTCGTGCTCGCCTTCCCGCAAGGCGTGGCGGGCGGCCTGCGGGCGCGCTTCCTGCCCGATGAGACCGCAGGGGCGCGCGCGTCATGAGCCTGCTCACCGTGCGAGGTCTGTCGAAATCGTTCGGCGGCGTGCGTGCCGTCGACGATGTGAGCTTCGCGCTTTCCGATGGTGAGCTGCTCGCGTTGATCGGCCCGAACGGCGCGGGCAAATCGACCTGCTTCAACATGCTCAACGGCCAATTGCGCCCCGATGCGGGCAGCATCGAGTTCGCGGGCAGCCAGATGGTCGGCAAGCGTCCGCGCGAAGTCTGGCGGCTGGGGGTGGGGCGCACGTTCCAGATCACCGCGACATTCGTATCGATGACCGTCCGCGAGAACGTGCAGATGGCGCTGCTTTCGCACCACGGCCGCATTCGCGACGCCTGGTCACGTGCGGCAGAGCAGTATCGCGACGAGGCCGATCGACTGCTCGAACTGGTCGGCATGCGCGAGCAGGCCGAACGCCCGTGCTCGGTGCTCGCCTACGGCGATCTGAAACGGCTGGAACTGGCGGTGGCGCTCGCGAATGGGCCGCGGCTGCTGCTGATGGACGAGCCCACCGCCGGCATGGCGCCGCGCGAGCGGTTGGAGCTGATGGCACTCACCGCGCGCATCGTGCGCGAGCAGCGCATCGCGGTGCTGTTCACCGAGCACGACATGGACGTGGTGTTCAAGCACGCCAACCGTCTGCTGGTGCTCGATCGCGGTCGGCTGATCGCGAGCGGCACCCCACAAGAAGTACGCGCGAATGAAGCGGTGCAGAAGAGTTACCTCGGCTCACGGTCGGTCGCATGAAGGTGCCGTCATGCTGAAGATCGACGCGCTCAACACCCGCTACGGCCAGGCGCACATCCTGTTCGATGTATCGCTGCAGGTTGCGCCCGGCGAAGTCGTCGTGCTGCTCGGACGCAACGGCGCGGGCAAGTCGACCACGCTCAAGAGCGCGATCGGACTGGTGCGGCCGTTCAGCGGCAGCGTCACGCTGGGCCCGACGCGCATCGACCGGCTGCGCTCCGATCAGATCGCGCGCATCGGCCTGGGCTACGTCCCGGAGGATCGGCGCATCTTCACCGACCTCACCGTGATGGAGAACCTCGAGGTCGGTCGTCAGCCCGCACGCGCTGGGGCGCCGAGTTGGACGCCCGAGAAGCTGTTCGCGCTGTTTCCCAATCTGGCGCAGATGCGCGACCGGCCCGGTGGCCGCATGTCGGGCGGCGAGCAGCAGATGCTCACGATCGCGCGCACGCTGATGGGCAATCCGTCGCACTTGCTGCTGGACGAACCTTCGGAGGGGCTCGCGCCGGTGATCGTCGATCAGATGACCAACGCGATCCGTGCGTTGAAGCACGAGGGCCTGGCGGTGCTGCTCTCGGAGCAGAATCTTCACTTCGCCACAGCGGTGGCCGATCGTGCCTACATCATCGAGAAGGGGCGCATCCAATACTCGGGCACGATGGACGAACTCGCCGCTGACGAGTCGGTGCGGACGACTTATCTCGCCTTGTAGTGCCGTGCCGGCTCAGATCAGGAAAGTCGCCGGATCGAGGCCGAGCGTCACGCGGCCGTAGGTGGTGCCGGCGATATCCCAGCTCATCGAGATGTGCGTGCTGAACGCGCAGATATCGCGGAATTTGCGTTGCGCCAGGCTGTCGTCGAACATGGCCTGCGAGCCTGCGGTGGCGAACAGCCGATCGGCCGCGCGTCGTACCAGCATCGCGCCGTAGGCCTGATCGCGTCGATTGCGGGCGCGCTGCTGCAGGCTGAGCGTGCCGCCTTGCTCCATGAGCGCCATCGACTCCGACAGGTCGCGCATCATCAGCGTGCGCGCGCAATCGATCTCGACGGCTGATTCGGCGATGTGCAATTGCATGGATTGAAGTTCAGCCAGTTTCGCCAGCGGATTGGCGCGTTGTGAGATGCGCTCGGTGATGATCTCGAGCAGGCTCTCGGCCATGCCGATGCCGCTCGACAGGAACAGGAACGGCACGTTGGGAACGTGCGGCAGCTGATGCAGCGGCGCCAGGCCGGTGCGCCCCGGCGGAATGCCCAGGTTGTTGTGCGGCAGTGGCAGCACCCGATGCGCCGGCACGAACGCCGACTTCACCACGATGTTCTTGCTGCCGGTGCCCGAGAGCCCCATCACGTGCCAGTTGTCGTCGATGGTGACCTCGGCGCGTGGCACCAGGCACAGGCACGGTACCGGCGGACCGTCGCTCAGTTGCAGCATGCTGCCCAGGAACAACCAGTCGGCGTAGTCGCAGCCGCTGGCCCAACCCCAGGTACCGGTGAGGGTCCAGCCGCCGTCGACCTTGGAGTTGGTCCCGGCGGGAAAGTAGCCGGCCGAGACCACCGCATCGGGCGAACCACCCCACACCTCTTCGGCCGCCTTCGGGTCGAGCTTGGAGAGAATGATCGAATGGTCGTTCCACAGGCCCACCACCCATGCGGTCGATGCACAGCCGCGCGCCAGCCGCGTGACCGTCTCGGCCGTGTACTGCAGCGGTTGCTCGGCCCCACCGAAGCGCTTGGGCTGCGACATGCGATGCAGGCCGCGCGCTTTCAAATCGGCAACCGTTTCCGGGAGCAACTGCCTGCGCTTCTCGGTCTGGTCGGCGCGCGCGGCCAGTGTCGGGATCAGTTCCATCGCGCGTTGCACGTAGGTGTTGGTTGCTGACATGCGGACCTCTGCTTGATTGAGCTGGGTTGATACCCGATGGCTATCGGGGCGGATTGATGCGGGTCAAGTTGCGCCGGACCGGGAACAATTGCAGATTGAAGCGTCGCGCGATCAGGCCCCACAACCCCTCGCGCGCCTTGAGCATCACGAGCACGGCGACGACGCCGAGCAGGATCAGATACCAGGTGCCGTAGTCGGCGAGCAGTTCGCGCAACGCGAAGTAGACGAGCATGCCCACGATCGGACCTTCGAGCGTGCCGATGCCGCCGATGACGACCATGAAGATCACCACCACGGTCCAGTCGTTGACGCTGAAGGCGGCTTCGGGCGAGATGCGCAGCTTCTGCAGGAAGATGAACGCGCCGATCAGGCCGGTACCCACCGCTGTGACCACGAACACCAGCAGCTTGGTGCGATAGGTGTCCACGCCGAGGCTGTGCGAGGCGAGTTCCGAATCGCGGATCGCGGTGAGCGCCAGCCCGTGGCGTGAGCGCAGCAGGATGTAGACCGCGCCGGTCACCAGGATGACGAGCGCGAGCGCCACCCAGTAGACGATCATCTCGCGCACGCCGCGATCGGCGGCGATGCTCTGCACGATCTGTGGCGTGAGGCTCGTGCCCGAGCCGCCGCCCAGGCGTGTGATCTGCGCGAACACCAGCAGCAGGCTCTCGGCGACCACCCAGGTGCCCACGGCGAAGTAGGCGCCGCGCAGTCGGAACACGACCATCGCGATCGGCACCGAAGCGATGCCGGCGGCGAGTCCGGCGAGCACGATGCCGCTCAGCGGATGTACGCCGTACCAGTCGGTGACCGCGAACAGCGTGTAGCCGCCCAGTCCGACGAACGCCTGCTGCCCGACCGACACCAGTCCGGCGTAACCGGCCAGCAGATTCCAGAGCTGCGCGAGCGCCAGGTAGTACGCCATCTCGGTGATGAGCTGCATCGTGCCCGGATCGCCCCACCATGGCGCGGCCGCGAGCACCGCGATGCCGAGCGTGAGCACGAGCGCGAATACGCGGCTGGAATGCGTGGAACGCTCGACGCGAAAACGATCCTGCACAACCGCGGTGTGCGTTGCGTTTGGATCGAGTGGTTGGGCGGGCGTGCTCATCAGTCCTTGATCCGCGGAAACAGGCCATCGGGTTTGACCAGCAGGATCACCAGGAACGCAACGTGTCCGGCCAGGATCTGCCACTGCACCGAGAACGCCGCGCCGATCGATTGCGCGATCCCGAGCACGATGCCACCGATCAACGTGCCCCACAGGCTGCCCAGTCCGCCGATGATGATCGCCTCGAACGCGAAGATCAGCCGGATCGGGCCCGAGGCTGGATCGACGCTGGTGCGCATCGCGAACAGCACGCCGGCGAGCGCGGTGAAGATCAACGCGAGCCCCATCGCCAGCGCGTAGAGGTGGTTCTTGTTGATGCCCATCAGCTCGGCGGAGGCCGGATCGTCGGAGGCCGCACGGAAGGCGCGCCCGAGCCGGGTTCGATAGAGCAGATACTGCAGGCCGCCAAGCGACACCAGCGCGATGGCGAACACGATGATCGGCATCAGCCCGACCGTCACGCCGCCGGGCAGCGTCACGCTCTCGATCTCGATCGGGCCGGCGTTGAGGCGCCGCATGTCGGCACCGAATCCTTCGAGCAGCACGTTCTGGATGATCACCGACAAGCCGAACGTGACCAGCAGCGGCGGCAGGATCGATCCGCCAAGGGTGAAGTTGAGCACGCCACGCTGTAGCAGATAACCCAGGCCGAACATCACCGGAATGACGATCGCCAGCGACACGAGTGGGTGCAGTTCAAGCATGTCGACCGCCATCAGCGCGACGAATGCCGACAGCGTGATCAGATCGCCGTGCGCGATATTCACCAGGCGCATGATGCCGAAGGTGAGCGACAGGCCGATCGCGAACAGCGCGTACAACCCGCCGAGCAGCGTGCCTTGCACCAGGATGGAGTACCAGTTCATCGCGTCGCTATAGCCCGAAGTACGCCGCGGTGATGGTCGCGCGGTCGATCGTCTGCTTGCCGCCCGCGGCGCCGGTGAGAGATACGCGGCCCTTCTGGAAGCAGTAGAAGCGGTCGGCCGCGGCCAGCGCGCGATTGGTGTCCTGCTCGACGATCACCAGCGTCGTGCCTTCAGCGGAAATCGTGGCCAGCCGCGCGTAGATCTCGCCGATGATCACCGGCGCCAGGCCCAGGCTGAGCTCGTCGCACAACAGCAGGCGCGGATTCGACATCAGCGCGCGGCCGATCGCGACCATCTGCTGCTGACCGCCCGACAGGGCAGTGGAGGGCGTGTCGCGCCGCTCGGCGAGGATCGGAAACAGCTTGTAGACGCGCTCGAGCGTCCACGGCCCGCGCCGGCTGTAGTCACCGCCGATGCGCAGATTCTCTTCCACCGACAGGCTGGGAAACAGCTTGCGCCCCTCGGGCACCATCGCGATGCCAAGGCGCACCACGTCGTGCGCGGCGAGTCGTCCGATCGGCAGGCCGTCGAACTGCACCATCTCCTGCTCGCAGTCGAGCGCACCGACCACCGCGCGCAGGAACGTGGTTTTGCCTGCGCCGTTGGCGCCGATGATCGCCACCGTCTCACCGGCGTCGATCGCGAAATCGACATCGAACAGCGCCTGGAAATCGCCGTAGTACGCGCGCAGATTGTGGGTGCTGAGGAGCGTCACGTGGCTGCCGCCTCCGCATGACTGTTGCTGAATCGCGCGCTCATTCGGCCGGCATCCCCATGTAGACCTCCTGCACCCGCGGGTCGGCCATTACCTGGCGTGGCTCACCTTGAGCGATGAGCTGCCCGAAGTTCATGACGACCAGGCGCGAAGCCACCGAAACCAGCGCGTGCACGATGTGCTCGATCCACACGATCGTGGTGCCGCGTGCGTGGATCGAGCGGATCGTCTCCACCAGCGCCTGGCATTCGTGCTCGGTCAGTCCGCCGCCGATTTCATCGAGCAGCAGCAGGCGCGGACGCATCGCCAGCGCGCGCGCCAGTTCCAATCGCTTGCGTTGCAGCAGCGTCAGCGTGCCCGCCGGTGCGTTGGCTTTGTCGTCCAGACCGGTGAGTTCGAGTACCGCCGCACAATGCGCGTAGCTTTCGCGCTCGCGCTGGCCCGAGCCGAAGATCGCGCCAACCAGCAGGTTCTCGAACACCGACATGTGCGCGAACGGCTGCGGAATCTGATACGAGCGACCGATGCCCAGACGGCTGCGACGATGCGGAGGCATCCTGGTCATGTCGGTGCCGGCGAACTCGATGCGGCCCGCGTCCGGCGCGACATCGCCGGTGATCAGATTGAACATCGTCGACTTGCCCGCGCCGTTGGGGCCGATCACGCCGAGCGCTTCACCTTGTGCTACCTCGAGCTCGATCGCATCGGCCACGGTGAGCGCGCCGAACGACTTGCTCACGCCATGCAACTTCAGCAGGGTCGTCACGCGCGGCGTCTCCCGGCGTCAGGGCTGCCGCGCAAGCGCGCTCACCCCAGCAGTTCCATCTTGCTGTCGAGCGGAATGTTCTTCGCCGTCTCGTTGTTGACGATGTGCAGGTCGTACTTGAAGCGCTTGCCCGGCTTCCACTGTCCGCCCACCAGCGGGGTCACGCACACGTTCTTGACCGGGCCGGTCTTCCATTGGATCGGACCGACGAGCGAGTTGTAGTTGGTGTCGACGATCGCGTCGCGGATCGCGGCGGGTTCGAGCTTCTTGGCGCGCTTGAGCACGTCGATCGCCACTTCGATCACCGCGTGCTTGAAGCCGAGCGGCTGCGTCCACTGCTTCTTCGTCGCGGCGGTGTAGGCGTCGCAGAACTGCTGTGCGGTCTGGCCGGTGAGTCCGGACTTGAACGGATGGTGCGGCGACCACCACACCTCGGTCGACATGCCGCGCGCGCGCGGACCGAGTGCGTCCACCGCCGAGGGGAACAACACCGCCTTGGCCGGCGTGACGATCTTCGGCTTGTAGCCCTGCTGGCCGCACTGCGTCCAGAACGTGCCGAAGGCGGGCGGCGTGAAGATGCCCATGACGACTTCGACGTTCTCCTTCTTCAGCATCGCGATCTGCGCGGAGAAATCATCGGCGTTCATGTTGTACAGCCCGGTGTTCACCACCTTGAAGCCGGCCTTGGTGAACACATCGGGCAGGGTCTTGTTCGCGGCGATGCCGTCGGGGTCGTTGGAGAACACCGTGGCCATCACTTTGTTGGTGGGCACCGCGTTCCACATGTTGATGAACACGTCGGCGAGCTGATCGAACCCCCAGAAGAAGTGGTAGGTCCAATCGAAGCCCTTGGCCGGATCGCCCTTGCGGCCGAAGAAGTAGGCCTGCCAGGGATCGTCGCCGGACACGCACGGCACGCCGTTGAGTTCGGCCTGATCGGCAACCGGCGACACCGTGTCGGAGGTGGAGGAGGCGAGGATGATGTCGACGCGATCGTTCTTGATGAGTTGCGCAGCGACTTCAGCAGCGCGGTTGGGGTTCGACTGGCTGTCGCGACTGATGATCTGCACCGGATGCTCGGTGCCCGCGACCGTGATGCCCTTGCCGATGGCCTTGCGCGCGGCATCGAGCACGAATTTGTCGGCCTCGCCGAACGCTGCGATCGGGCCGGTCTGCGGGCTGACGAAGCCGATCTTGATCGGTCGTCCCGCGGCATGGGCGGGGCCCAGCAACAATGCCGGCGCACCGATGGCGCTTGCGCCACCCGCAGCGATCGAGCGCAGTACGCTGCGTCGCTTCTGATTCGGGGTCGCCTGATCGATGGTGCCGTCGGCGGAGCTTTCTGCCTCGAGCGTGGAACTGGCGGGCGTGCGAAGCGGGTCGCGATCGCGGTCCATGGTCCCCTCCTTGTGTGGGCTGTGCTGGGAAGCTCGGCAAGACTACCGAAGGATGGCGCCTGCTTCAATCGCACACGCGAAGCGGTTGTCGTGCTTGCAGCGTCCTGACCCGGTCAAGCGAGGCGCAGCATGGCTCGAATCGACATGGCGAATCCGCGAGCAGCCTCGGGTGGTCGAATGTCTGCGGTCACCTCATACTTGCGTCTGGCCAAGTCGGATGCGTTTAATTCCAATCTGCCTGTCGGAGGATTTTTCATGTCCAAACCCACGCCCAAGCCGTTCGCCCGCGAAAACGTCGATCGCTCGAATCCCCTCGTCGCTGCCGCTGCGGAGATCGCGCCACTGCTCGCCAAGCGCGCGCGGCAGACGATCGAGGCACGCAAGCTGCTGCCCGAGAATGTGGCGTTGATCAAGGAAGCGGGGCTCACGCGCGTGCTGCAGCCGGCGCGATGCGGTGGTCACGAGGCGAGCATGCACGTGCATCTGGATGTGGTCGCCGAGCTCGCGCGCGGTTGCGGCTCGACCGGCTGGTGCGCCGGGGTCTATCACGCGCATTCCTGGGTCATGGGGCTGTATGGCGATGACGCGCAGAACGACGTCTACGGCGACAACTCATCCGCGATCATCTCGGCGGTCATCGGGCCGCGCGGCAAAGCGCGCAGGGTCTCAGGCGGGTATCGGCTGAACGGCTTCTGGCCGTTCTGTTCAGGTGTGCACCATTCGCAATGGGTGATGCTGGGCGAATTCGTCGAAGCCGACGACGGCGCGATCATCGATTCGGGAATCATGCTCGTGCCCACCAAGGACATCGCGATCCAGGACGACTGGTACGTGTCGAGCCTGACGGGCACCGGCAGCAACAGCGTGGCGGCGAAAGACGTGTTCGTTCCGGAGCACCGGTTCATTTCGATGGCGAAGATCATCGAAGGTGACGCGCCCGGCATCGGCAAACACCGCTCCAATCTCTACTACTCGGCCGCGGTGCCCGCGCTCGCGCTGTTCATCTGCAGCCCGGCAGTCGGCATGGCGCGACACGCTTTCGAAGGCTTCGTGTCGAGGCTCCCGAACAAGGTGGTGTCGTACACGTTCGACGAGAAGCAGCGCGACATGCCGATGACGCACATGCAGATCGCCGAGGCCGCCACCAAGGCCGATGCCGGCAACATGGTGCTGCATACGATGATCGACGAGATCGAGCACTACGCCGCCCAGCGCACCCCGATGCCGTTCGTGCGTCGCGCCAAGGCGCGCATGGATTGCGCCTACGCGGTGCGGCTGTGCCTGGAGTCGGTCGAGGCGATTTTGTATGCAGCGGGCGGCAGCGCGTTGGTGGAAACCAACGATGTGCAGATGGCCGCGCGCGACGTGCGCGGCGTCAACGCGCACGGGCTGTTGAACCTGCAGGTCAATCAGGAAATGTACGGGCGCGCGGTGCTGGGGCTGCCGCCGAACTCGCCCGTGGTCTGAGCGATTCGAGCCTTGCGACGCCGGCCGGTGCAATCACGTCGGCATCGGGGGAGAAGATCCGGACGCTCGCCGCTTCCCACTCTTCGTGCTCTCTCAGTGGCGAGCGCCCGGCAAGTCGACAATCCGAGGAGAGGACGCTCATCGGAGCGCGGACCCGATCGCGCGTGCCCAAAGGAGGAGAAAAAAGCATGCGCAGATCCGCGATGGGCGTTCAGCATCATCCGTGCCAACGTGCATCAAGGCTTTGCCCCAGGCGTAGCGGGTGGTGAGCCCCATCGGTGTTGTCTTCCCGATGGCTGTATTGCACCGCTTCGCGAGCTCTGCTGGTTGTATTGAGCCACTTCGATGCGTGCGGCGTTTCCGTCGCTTCAACCGCTGCAACCGCATCTCACCCGGCGAGGATGCGGCTGTGCCTCTGGCGTGGGCCGTGGCGCGCGCCATGAATACCGCGGCTGGCATGTGAGTTGCAGGACGTCGAGCGCCGATGGTGGTCACGCGGGGGCGCAACATGGCGGATGTATCGGGCGTGCGTCGGGTGCAGCTGGTATCGCTGCCGCCGGATGGGACGCAGCAACGCTTCCTCTACAATCGATCGATTCTTTGCGGCTATCGCGACGTGGCCATGAACGCCTTGCTCAAGCGGCCCACCCAGGTCGTGGTCGGTCTGTTCTTCGTACTGATTTCGTCTGCGATCGCGATCCAGTTGCACCTGAACGCGCGCGGACTGGAGTACATGGAGGAGATCCGCTCCACCCTCAACGGCGTGTCGGCCACGCAGCGTGTCGGCCTCAAGCTGATGCGCATGCTCTCGTATGACCTGTCCGAGGAATGGCCGCTCGACATCGTCGAACTCGAAGGCGTGACTGCCGATCTCGCCTCGGAGGTCTCCAAGTTCGCCCGTCATGGCGAGCGCGAGAACATCGCCAAGCTCGAGCGTGCCGTCGACGTGCTGCGCCGTCCCGCGATCGACCGACGCGCGGCGACGGCCGAGTCCCTGTACGTGATTCGCGAAGCGCTGCACGGCGAGACGATGCTGGTGGCGCAGGTGCTGGGCGAAGTGGAAACATCGATGCGCGCCGAATCGCGTTTCGCCGCCTCGGCGCTGCTGCTGCTCTCGGTGGTGGTCTTGAGTGCGCTATGGCTGTTGTACCGGCGGGTGTTCCGTCCGCTCGACACGCTCAAGACACTGCTGATGCGGCTGGGCGAAGGTCAGTACGAACCGGTGAATGCCGGGCGCATGGACTCTCTGGTGCGACCGTTGTTCGAGAACTACAACCAGATGGCGCGCAGGCTCGCCGAACTCGAGCGCCTGCATCGGCATCATGCCGGCTCGCTCGAACAGCAGGTGCGCACCGCAACGCAGACGCTGCTGCAGCAGCAGCAGAGCCTGGCGCGCGCCGAGCGGCTCGCCGTGGTGGGCGAACTCTCGGCCCAGGTGGCACACGAACTGCGCAATCCGCTCGCCGGCATGCAGATGGCGCTCGCCAATCTGCGGCGCGAGATGGGTGGGGGCGAGTTCGTGGCGCGGCTCGACCTCGTCATCGCCGAGCTGCAACGCGTGAACCGGCTGCTGAGCGATCTGCTCGGGCGCTCGCGGCACGCGCCTGAGCCCAGGCGACGTGTGCAGGTTGGCCGAGTGCTAGATGAGCTGGTGCAGCTGATGCGCTATCAGGTGCCGCCGCAGATCGAGCTCGATGTCGAGGCGCCCGTAACGCTGGAGTGCGAGCTTCCGCAGGACGGTCTGCGCCAGGCGATGCTGAACCTGGTGCTCAATGCCGTGCATGCGTTCGGCGAGCGTTCGGGCACCATCGTCATCAGTTGCCGGCTCAACGATGGCCGGCTGGTGATCGCGGTGCGCGACGACGGCCCCGGCTTTCCCGAAGAGGTAGTGAGCGGTCAACTGCAGCCGTTCTACACTCAGTCCGACGGCGGCACCGGCCTGGGACTGACGATCGTGCAGCGCTTCGCCCGCGACATCGACGGTGAGCTGCGCCTCAGCAATCTCAAGGCGGGCGGTGCACTCGCCGAATTGATCCTGCCGTGTCGGACTCCGCGTGGCTGACACGCTGCTCATCATCGAAGACGAGGTCATGCTCGGCGCCGAGCTCGAGCGGCACTTCCGGCGCGAGGGCTGGCACGTCGCGCGTGCCAGCCGGCTCGATCGGGCACGGCAGTTGTTGCTCGAGCAGTCGCTCGATCCGCTGGTGGTGCTGTCCGACATGCGGCTGCCCGACGGCAACGCGCTCGATCTGCTGGAGCAGGCGCGCAATGTCGCCGTGTTCAGCGAATGGATCGTCCTGACCGGCTTCGGCAGCATCAGCGATTCGGTGCGCGGATTGCGACTGGGCGCGTTCGACTTTCTGGAGAAGCCGTGCGACCTCGAGCGGCTCGATCTGGTGATCGCCGGTGCGGCGCGGAGTGCGAGGGCGCAGCGTCAGCTGCGCGAACAGCACCAGCAGCAGAACCGTCGCTACCAGGTCGATGCGTTCATCGGGCACAGCTCTGCTGCTCAGCAGGTGCGCGAGCTGCTCGCGCGGCTGGCGTCGG
Source organism: uncultured beta proteobacterium (assembly GCA_902826155.1). The sequence goes on along the minus strand of CADEDU010000078.1, from coordinate 3,460 downwards.
TGCCCCTCAGCACCCTGTTGCTCACCGGCGAGACCGGCACCGGCAAAGGTCTGGCGGCGCGCATCGCGCACTACAGCGGTGGTCGCAGCGGCGGGCCGCTCGTCGAGATCAACTGCGCCGCACTGCCGCGAGATCTGCTCGAATCGGAGCTGTTCGGACACGAGGCAGGTGCGTTCACCGGCGCGAAAGGGCGCAGGCGTGGTTTGCTCGAGCAGGCCAATGGGGGGACGCTATTCCTCGACGAGATCGGCGAGATGCCGCTCGATCTGCAGGCCAAACTGCTCAAGGCGATCGAGGATCGCGCGTTTCGCCGCGTCGGCGGCACCGAGGAGCAGCGCGTCGAGGTGCAGATCATCGCCTCGAGCAATCGCGATCTGCGCCAGAGCGCGGCGCAGGGCACGTTTCGATCCGACCTCTACCATCGCCTGAGCGTATTCACACTCGAGTTACCGACACTGCGCGCGCGCAAGGCCGACATCGACGATCTGCTGCCGGTGTTCATCGCCGAGTTCAACGCCAAGGCCGGCAAGGGTGTGCGTACGGTGCCTGCGGAGGTGCGCGCCAGGCTGCTTGCGCACGAATGGCCGGGCAACGTGCGCGAGTTGCGCAACGTGGTCGAGCGTTGTGTATTGCTTGCCTCCGGCGAGTCGTTGCCCGCGCGTTGGCTGCATCTGCAAGGCGACCTCGATCGCACCTCGCCTGATCCGGCTCCGGAGGCCGGTCTGCAGCTTCCGCTCGACGGCTCGATGAGCCTGGACGACATCGACCGCGAGGTGATCCGCGCAGCGCTCGAACGGACCGGCTTCAACACCGTGGCGGCGGCACGCCTGCTCGGCAGCACGCGTCAGACGCTGCGCTACCGCATCCAGAAGTACGGCCTGCGCAGCGACAGCGACGACGAGGAGTCGTCTTCCGGTCCGTGAACGGTCGTAGTGGGGGTGCGAGTGGCGTTGTTGACAGTGCGCGCCACCACGCTCGTATATCCTCCGCACGCTCACTCGGCGGGCCTCGGGGCGGTTTCGTCGGTGGGCGGTATTCGGCCCCCGGTCATAGCCGTACGATGCATGTCCCGATGCGTGAGATCCCAATGCGTTGCGCCACCTCAGTGAGAGTCGACTCGAAAGCCGTCCTGAATGCCATTCGCGACGTGATTCGTCCCAGGCCGCGACGGGCGTCGCCGTTCGATGCGAGTTCCGGCCGGCGGTTGAAGGCCCTCATTCGGATCGTGGCGATTGCCTGGCTGAGCGCAAGTGTCGTCCTGCTTGCCGCGTGTGGCACCAGCGAATCGGCCAGCCGTGGCAAGCCGGCCGCCACGAGCGCATCGCTGGTCGGTCCCGATGGCCGCCTGCGTGCAAGCGTGGGCGTGCGCACGCCCAATGGCAGCTTTGCGCAGATCCTGCCGATCGGCTGCACGGCGCCGTGCAATCAATCCGCCAGCGTGATTCCGCCCGAGAACAACGCCTCCGGGTTCGAGCTGGTGCTGGTGACGGCCAATCCCGGCCCGCCGTTCGTCGAGGAGAGCGCCACGCGTTACGCGATCGGTCGCGTCGGCGCGCGGCCGGGTGCGAGCGAGCGCGTCGTGATCTTCCTGTCGATTCGCGACGGCGCAGTCGTGATGCGCGCGTTCGATCGCACTACCCGCACCGAACTGCCGGTACAGCGGGTCGCGCCTTGATGCCGCGATCGCCACGCAGGATCCGCGTCGCTCAGAGCAGGTAGTCGCTTACCAGCAGCGCGAGCAGCATCACCATCATCCACAGAGCCATGCTGCCTGAGGGCCAGGTGCGCGCCAGCGTGCCCGTCGGCCCGTGCAGGTTGCGCGTCCAGCGCAACGCGAAGCGCGACCACGTTTGGAGCTGGTCGATCGCGAAACGCCGAACTCGCAGGATCGCGGCTTCGAGCGCCCCGATGACGGCGGGAAACAGACGTCGGTAGAGCCAGTCGACGTCCAGCGTGATCGTCAAGGTCCGACGCAACCACGTCAGCATCACGAAGAAGGCGAGTCCGGAAAACAGCAGCAACTGCAACTGCGCGACCACGTGTGCGCCGGTATAGGGCACGTAGTGGGCCTCATGAGGCAGGAGGTCATACAGAGGCTGGTAGAACACGCCCAAGCCGATACAGAGCGCCGCGAACAGGATCATCGCCAGGCGCATGTTGAGCGGTGGGTCGGCCGGTCGCAGTCCGGAATCCTTCTGGAAGAACACGAACCACGGAAACTTGATGCCGGCGTGCAGGAACACGCCCGCCGACGCGGCGGCGAGCAACAGCCATATCCAGAGCAGGTGCTCGTCACCGGCCGACTGCGCGATCATCGACTTGCTGATGAAGCCCGAAGTGAGCGGAAACGACGAGATCGCCAGCGCACCGATGATTCCGCACAACGCGGTGATCGGCATCGACTGGTACAGGCCGCCAAGTTCCGTGCACTTGCGCCGACCCGTCATGTAGAGCACGGAGCCGGCCGACATCAGCAGCAGCGCCTTGTAGAGGATGTGCGTGAATGCGTGGGCGGCCGCACCGTTCAACGCCATCTCCGTGCCGATACCGATCCCGGTGATCATGAACCCCACCTGGTTCACGATGCTGTAGGCGAGGATGCGCCGCATGTCGTTCTCGAGCAGCGCATAGACGATGCCGTAGAACACCATGAACAGGCCCACGTAGATGAGCAACTCCGTGCCGGGAAAGCCACGCATCAGTACGTACACCGCGGTCTTGGTGGTGAACGCCGACAGAAACACCGCGCCGCTCCAGGACGCTTCCGGATACGCATCGGGCAGCCAGGCGGACAAGGGTGGTGCGCCCGCGTTGAGCAGAAAGCCCGCGAGGATCAGCCAGTGCGCGGCGGTGTCGGGCGTTATTGCGGTGAACGCGGTCGATCCTGTTTCCAGCACATGCCCGACAATCCCCACGAGCAGGACGACACCGCCGAGCAGGTGAATCATGACGTAACGCATCCCCGCCGCACGCGCCAGTGGCGTGCCTGAGCTCCACAGCACGAGTGTCGAGCCGATCGCCATCAACTCCCAGAAGATGAACACCGTGAGCAGATCGCCGGCGAGCGTGACGCCCATGGCCGCGCCGGCATACACGAACGCAGCGCTCAGCTCGAGGCGGCTGCTCTGGTTCAGCGCAAACAGGGCGCCGCCGAACGCCATCAGGCCGAAGATCGTCGCGAACAGGCGCGACAGTTTGTCGATGACCAGTGGCGCCACCGAATACCCGAGCAACTCGCCTTGCAGCACGATGCCATCGTCGGTCATCCACAACAGAGCGATGGCGGCAGCCGGCGCACCGAGCGCGGCGGCCGAGCGAGCGGGCCCGCGAAGCACGGCGACGAGCGCGGCTCCGATGAATAGTGCGAGCGCCGGATGCGTCAGCATGTGGCCCTTATGCGCTCTCGTCGCGCCGCGAAGCGTGCGTGACGTCGTAGTGAGTGTCGCGCCGCGAAGCGTGC
>CADEDU010000077.1:33759-35113 GCA_902826155.1 uncultured beta proteobacterium | reverse complement strand
CCGGCGAGATGAGCGCCGGCGGCAGCTACGAGGCGGTGGTAGGACGAGCGCCCATCGGCGCTTGCCGCGGCGCCACATCGGAACGTCCGACGTGGAGTCCGGGCGCTTCGACGACACTCGCGCTCTGCGCATTCGCCGCCTTGACGTGCTGCGCGACGATGTCCTTGAGCAGTACGTTGATGGCGATCAGATGCCAGGGCAGATCGAAGTAGGACAGGCTGAGAAACGCCCCTCCGGTGCAATAGGCGATCATGCTCACGTGGATCATCTTCGCGAGATCGCGCGCCCACATCAACTCGGCATGCCCGGCGCTCGCGGAGATCGCGTACGACCCCGAACGCCACGCCAGGAAGATGACGGTCAGAAACATGATGAAGCCTGGCCAACCATGGTCGGCGAGCACACTGAAGTAAATGCTATGCGCCGCCTTCACCTCTTCGACGATCGGCGCATACAGAGCGTACGACTCAGGACTCCATGACTCGAGCCCGCCGCCGGTGATGCGGGCATTGGCGACATTGATGGCGTAGTTCCATGCATTGATGCGCCCGAGCGCCGAGAAGTCGCGCGGCCAATAGCCGAACCAGTCCCGATCGGGAATCGGTGGCGAGACCGTTCCGGTGTTATCGCGCGTCTGCATCTGCGCGATCTCCATCGAGTCGGCCTGTCCGCTCCCGAGCGTCGATATCCGGTCGTGCCACTTCTGCGGCATGAACAGAATGATGCCGGGCGCAAGCGACAGCACGATGATGCTGGAGACCAGCTTCTTCCTGCTCTTCAGCCAGAAGAACAGTCCCGCGCAGCTGATCGCGATCACCGCGCCTCGGGAATACGAGCCGATGGCCGAAATCACCGACAACCCCGCCGCCCCCAGCAGACCCCATCGCGCCCACCAGCGCGTGGCCTGAAGATAGAGGTAGTACATGAGCGGGACGGTCATGATCGTCGCCAGCGCGAGCGCGTTGTTGTCCTCGATGAAGCTTCCCGGTGGCCCCCAAACCCGCTCGCCGCCACCGCTTAGGATCGTGAACAACCCGCCTTTGACGCTGAAGAATCCGATCGACAGCGCGATCACCCAGATCAGATTGTTGATGCGCTCCTTTGTGTACATCACCATCATGGTGATGAAGATGAAGAGCTGGATCTTCAGGACTTTCGACAGCTGCGCAGACGCTGAAGTGGAGTCGAGCGCCGCCAGCGTCGAGGTGATCATCCACACCACGTACAGAATCCAGATCACGGTGACCGGTGTGATCGGAATGCGCTTGCGTTCGCGATTGAACAGCAGACTGAAGAACGTAGCGCCGGCCACCATCTGCGCGAACGGCATGTTGTAGGCGAACCCGTAGGCCAG
>CADEDU010000077.1:27795-33659 GCA_902826155.1 uncultured beta proteobacterium | reverse complement strand
TAGCTGCGCATCCCGTACCTGGCCAGGAAACCGCGCAGGCCGTAGTAGGTGAACCAGTGAACAGCCGGGAAGCTCGAGTATTGGACGAGCTCCGGCCTGGTCGTGACCGACAATCGCTCGTAGTGCCGTTTCAGGAAACCCGGATACCAACTGTACAGCGGCAGGTTGAACTCTTCCTGCACCGGGCACAGCAGGTTGGTGGTCGATACGTACAGCACCCCGCCAACGCGCAACACCCTTATTGCTTCGCGCAGGCAAGCTTCCCAGTCGGCGATGTGCTCGAGCAACTCGGGCAGGATGCAAACATCGAACGTTGCGTTCTCATAGGGCAGCGCGGTGGCCGAGGCGACATCGAAACTGATGGGCAGCCCACCCGCCTTGGCTCGCTCGCGGGCGATCTCGATCAGGGGTTGCGAGACGTCGGCGCCGCTGACCGTGTGCCCATCTTCCGCCCAAAGCGTGGCGTGCGCACCCGCACCGCAGCCGATATCGGCGACGCGCAGTTGTCGCGGCCAGGGACCAAGCCGTTTGAGCAGAATCTCGATGCGATCCTTGATGCGCTTGGCTCGACCGCGCGTTCCTTCCGTTGCGCTTTCGCGCTGGTAGTACTGCACGAAACGGGGATCGGCGTTGGGAGCGGTTCCAGCCGTGCCGGCACGACTTTCGGCGACCGGCTGATCGCTTGCATTCATTAATTCACACCTCGCAGATATCGGGATCGATCCCAGGCTGGTCCACGCGCACACGGGCTGCCGCTTGCGGCGACGCCTCCGAGCGAGCGCGAAGCAAAGTCAGGCAGATGTCGGATCGGGGACACGATTATGCACTTTGTCATATTGCGGGCAGCCGATTTCCGGCGCCGGAATGCGGTGAATTCCTCGATAGCGCGATCTGTTGCCTTCGGTCGGCGCCCCGGAAACAAGTGGCCTTCCGGCCCGTCGAAGGTCACCTCCGTTGAAGGTTCGCGCAAGTACAGGCTCGTCGTGTGCGGCCTGATGCCGACCGGCGTCAATCAAAGTCAAGTGATTGCCCAGGTGGTGGAAATCTCAGATCAGAAGAATATCGACGGTCGGAAAATTGACCCCGGCCTGCGCAGACAGGCAAGATCCGCCGCGCGCAAAAACTGGCAAGGCGGAAATGGTCCGGGTTCTATTCACGGTCGACACCGAGATCTGGTGCGGGGGTTGGGATCGTCTCGACGAGCGGTTCCCCGACGCGTTCAAACGATATGTCTACGGCCCGACTGCAGGTGGCGATTGCGCGCTGCCGCTGAAGCTCAAGATGCTGTCCGAGCACAATCTGCGGGCCGTTTTCTTCACCGAGCCTCTGTTCGCGCGTCGATTCGGCATGGAGCCGCTGCGCGAAATGGTCGGCATGATCGCGGCGGCCCATCAAGAGGTCCAATTGCATTTGCACACCGAATGGGTCGATGAAGCGATCGAGCCTATCTTTCCGGCCATGCACGGCAAGCGCCAGTTTCTACGCGATTTCTCGCACTCGGAGCAGCGAACGTTGTTGAAGCTCGGCGCTCAAATGCTCGAGGACAGCGGTGCGGGCCGGATCACCGCGTTTCGCGCGGGGTCGTTCGGCATGGGCCGCGAAACACCCGACGCGGTCGGCGAGGCCGGACTGAAGTTCGACTCGAGCTACAACCAGGGCCGGCTGGCCGATCGCGACAATCCGGTCGAGGGCCGCTATCTGCTGCAGCCGGCGAGGCTGGGCGAAGTCATCGAGTACCCGGTTTCGGTAATTCGCGACGGCGCCCGACTGCGACAGCTGCAGCTCGGCTCATGCTCCTTCGAAGAGATGGAGGCAACGCTTTGGGCAGCTGCCGAGCAGGACTGGCATTCAGTGAATTTCCTCTCCCACAACTTCGAACTGATGAACCAGCGCAAGGATCGCCTCGATCGGATCGTTGCGCGTCGGTTCGAACGGCTGTGTCGGTTCCTCGATAAGAACCGCGACACGTTCGAAACCGTTGGATTCGCCGATGTGGGCGAGACGGTTGCATCCCGTCAACCGCGTCCGCCAGACGCGGGACGTTATGGCAAGACCATCCGTTTGTTCGAACAGGCGTGGCGCAGAATTTATAAGTAGTCGAGAAGTCGAAGAAAAAAACAAAGAGGCTGAAGATTGTGGGGATTGTTCCAATTCGGGACGCTGCTGCGGACCGGCAGTTCCGTGATGCCTGTGGCCAAGAGGGCCTGAATCCGGATGACCGCTGGATCGGCGGCTACGTCGACTACCAATGGACGCATGTTCGCCATCTGCTCGAGGCACTGCCGGAGCCTGTAGCAGGCAAGCGGGTCCTGGAGTTCGGCGCCAACTACGGAGCGACGTCCGTGGTGCTGGCATTGCTGGGCGCCCAGGTCACTGCCGTCGACGTCGACGAATCGGCGATCGAGATCGCTCGCCTGAACGCAAAGCGCTACGGAGTCGAAAACTCGGTCCGGCTCGAGGCGATCGCTGATACGACACACCTGCCTTATGGCACCGCGACGTTCGATCTGGTGACGTGCATCAGCGTGCTCGAGTACGTGCCCGCGGAGCATCTGGGTGCGGTGCAATGTGAGATCGACCGAGTGCTCAGGCCTGGAGGGGTGATCCTGGTCTCGGGAACCAGCAGCCGTCTTTGGCCGCGAGAAGTGCATAGCCGCCGCTGGCTGGTCAACTATCTGCCGACGAACTGGTTCAATTCCGGCTGGATTCAGCGAGGCATCTGGCCCTGGCATGTCCACCTCGGATTCGGCACGGGCTACATCAATCTCGATCGCGAGGATTGCGGCGCAACGTTCCTTCGGACACGCGCGGCGATGGGTGCGAGCGCCGCGAAGCGCGTCGCCCTGGCGATCGCTGCACCGATCGCGCAGCGGGCCGGCACGAGCGCGGGACTCTGGATGCCCAACATATCGGTCACATTACGCAAAGCCTGCCAGGACAAGCGATAGAGCCGGGCACAGCCGTTCATCCGTTATCGCCGACCGACGAGCCTCGTTCGAGCCACTCGCGGAGCCTCGTGTGCCGTCCGGCGATCGGTGCGGTCAAGACACCGGACCGACGCTTACAATCCGTGCCGCAGCGGCAATACCCTCGCGGTATCAAGATAAAACCAATCGAGCATCTTTGCCTTTCAAGCTTTATTCGGTAGCGGTAAAGACGTTTCGACTGGCGGGAGGCGCCACACATGTCGATCATGCGACACCGATCGACCGGCGCATGAAATCGACGGTTCCTGCCAAGCGGTACTTCTGCCCAGCAGTACCTTCATAGAAACCACAGCAAGAGCGCGATTCCCTCGGCCGACGCAGAGGCGGTGAGTGGGCATCAAAGCTCGGAGGTCTAGAACAATGCCTGGACGATCTATTCGTCTGCATCGCCACGACATCGAGCGTGGCACTGGGGTTCACTCCGCAGCGATCAAGCAAGCAAAGATGGTGTCGACAGGGCTATTCCTGTGTTTCGCACTGAGCGGCTGTCTGCTCGGTGACGATTCATCGAGCTCGGATGGTTCCACGGCTTCGGCTTCGACCGCATCCAGCACGCAGGCCGCAGCTTCTGCCGGTTCGAGCTCGACCAGTTCAGGCGGCAGCTCCAGCAGCGCGGGTGGCTCGAGCACCCCTGTCAATCTGAATCCCGGCAACGTCGCCAACATCACCTTCGGCCCGTTCACCGCACCCTACGCCCTGCCCGGGCCTGGCGCGGCGGTGAGCATCGGAACCAATACGCTCGTCGACGTGCGCCCGCCGCAGTTTTCCGCCGGCACCTGGAACTACGCGACCATCGGATGCTTCGGTGGCGGCACCTACGTCCGCGACTATTCCATTGGTGGCGCGTACGTCGTGGCGGGTACCGGAGGCCACACCTGCCCCGCGAACGTCGGGGCAGCGGTGTTCGATTTCGCCGATGCAACGTGGAAGCGGATCGACAACGCGAACGGCATCCCGTACCAGCAGCCCGACTTCAACATCTCGGCCACGAACGGGGCGCCCTACTACGAACTGACGGCCGCAACGGCCGGACAGATTCCGGCACCGGCACACATGTATCGGACAGCCGTCGAGTTGCCGGGCCGGCTCGGCGGAGGCCAACGGGGCAGCGTGTTGCTGGTGACCCGAACGGCAATCGCCCAGGAGTCGAAAGTGTCCGGGGCGGTGCATCGATTCGATCTGGCAACAGGACTGTGGACCCGCCATATCGACGCGGTCTCGCCTGTGGCGCAGAACTACGAAGGCACGTCGATCTTCGACGCCGCCGAAGACAAGTACTGGACGACGCCCGATTGGTTGAACACGATCAAGACCGTCACGTACCTCGACGCGCGCAGCTGGACGTGGAAGCAGACGCCGCAGTTCACGGAGACCAACGCCATTTCCCAAGAGCCGGCATACGGAGCGACGTTTCTCGACGAGGCCAACCGTCTGCTGATCTATCACCGCGGCTCGCGCATGGTCGCACTCGATCTGCGCAACCCGGCTGCAGGATGGCGTGTACTGCAGCTCTCGCAGGCTGCACCTTCGGCTGGAAATCGCTGGGTGTACTACCCACCTGACGGATCGTTCTACTGGCGCGGCCAATCGGGCGGGCAGACGATTTACCGGCTGATTCCCCCGACCAAAGATCCGCTCACCAGCACTTGGAACGTGCAGACCGTGAACATCAGCGGCGCAGCCCTGCCGAACTTCGCGGGCGAAAACGACGTACGTCATTACTCGTCGTTCTTCTACGTTCCCTCGATCCAGATGCTCGCCTGGGTACCGGGCGGCTCGAACAAGGTCATCGTTATCCGCCCGTCGTAAGCGCGGAAACGGTCGGGGCGGGCCACCGTCCGCCCCATAAAACCAAACGCCATTCGCATAACTAAGCCGACCCACTGACAGGAGCTCACCCGTGGTGGCACAACAAGCAATGCCGGTCGCGGCCGTCCCCCGAAATTCGCTCAACCCGAAGTCCACGATCATGCGTGGCGCCACGGCGCTCGTATTCGCGAGCAGCCTGACGCTGCTCGGCGGTTGTCTGTTCGACGACGGCGGCGATAGCGCCGCGAGCGCCACGTCTTCGACGAGCAACTCCGCCACCTCCACTTCGGCGGGATCGAGCAGCACGAGCTCGACGGGCGGGTCAACGTCGAATCTGCCCGCTACGCTTTCGCAGCCGCTGCCTCAAGGTTGCGCCTCGGAAGGCGGACTGGCGAATCGCAAAGACGTGGTGTGGTGCGAACCGTTCGAAACGACCGACTGGTGGCAGCGCGGCTACCTCGGCAATGCTTCCAAGACCAAACCCGAAGTCGCGACCATCGACAAGTTGTCGAACTCGACGGTCGTCTCGCAGGGATGCCTGGGCGGCAACTGCCTGAAGGTCGATCTGAAGCAGTACGAGAGCGGTGGCCTCTCGCTGCAGTGGCCACTCAAGAACGCGAACATCGCGCCCGAGTCGCTCTATCTGCGTTACTACATCAAGCTTGCTTCCAACTTCGTCCCGAATACCTGCCTGCCGGGCAGCAATGACGCGAGTACCGGCGGCAAGTTCCCGGGGCTCGCGGACGTACGTTCCTATCCGGAGGAGCAGTGCGGCAACGGTGGCGCCTGGGGTGACGGCATCAACTGCTGGTCGATGCGCACGCACTTCCGCAACTGCGAGAGGACCGGCGGCGCGAAAACCTGCTCCAGCCCGATGGCCTCGACCCGCATCGGCAGCTACCTCTACTACTACCAGCAAGACGGGTTTGCGAACGCCGCCCTTTGGGACAACGTCGAGTGGGGCCAGGGTTACTACACTGAGCCGTTCGGCTCCTGCACTTCGCCGCGCGACATCGGCAGCTGCGGCATGGGCATCGGTGGACAGCTCGAAAACGATCGCTGGTACCG
>CADEDU010000077.1:0-27695 GCA_902826155.1 uncultured beta proteobacterium | reverse complement strand
TCATACCAATGCTGACAATAGAAGCACCGGGGGGTGTGGCAAACTAGCAGACGTGAGTGCGTCGGCGTCTGCGTAGATGAATCTCTGGATCGCGGTAACCGCGATTGCCATCGCTGTGGTCCTGGGACTGCTGCTGCGATGCGCTTGGCCACCGTCGGGTCCGGTGCGCGTGCGCAACGCCCTGCTCGGCAAATCGGGCAGCGAATCGCAGTGCGCCTGGACACCTGCGGCAACACCGCCCGGCTTCCGCGTCGAGCACCATCGGTCCCCGGATCTCTTCACCGAAGCCGTCCGCAAGCACGGCCTGAACGCCGGGGGATCCGACTGGGTCAACGCCTTGCGGATCGCCACGCACCTGGTCGAAAACGCCAAGTTCGAAGGGCCGATTCAAGCGTCCCTCGAGACAACCTACCAGCGCATTCGGGAAGGTCATGGCTATTGCGCCGACCATGCCAAGGTGTATCTGGCCCTGGCACACGTAGCCGGACTGTTCGCCCGCCAATGGGCATTCTCGTTCGACGGATTCGGCGGCCACGGACACGTCACGGTCGAGGTATTCGATCGACAGCACAATCAATGGCGCTGGATCGACGTCTACAACAACTTTCACGCCATCGATCCGCAAACGCAGCAGCCGCTTTCCGCTCTGGAGGCGCGTCAGGCGTTACTGGGCACGCGCCCGATGCTCGAGATCGCGCTGAACGGCCCTGGCCGTCCAGGCTACGAGATCCGATCGAAGGCGATCGACTACTACCGGCGCGGGGCTAACGAGTGGTACCTCTGGCTTGGCAACGATGTGCTCACCTACGACGCCCACCCGCTGGTCAAGCTCGGCAATCGGATCGCAGGCGGAATCGGGCAGGCCATCGCCACGGTGCTGGGAATGCACCCCAGGCTGCTGTTGATCGTCACGGCTGAGAACCAGCCCGCTGTCGACGCGCTGGGAAAATTGCGCCGATCCGTGGTCGGGCTGTCAGCCCTGCTTGTCGCTCTGCTGGGTGCGCTGATCGCACAGCTGGTGATCCAGTCCTAAGCCGGCACCCGCTTCACCGCCTCCTGCGCCTGCCAGGCCGTGGCGCGAATCGAAGACCACGCCGGCCGATCGAACTCGCGTTGCAGTCCGGAGAGGACCGTCGCCGTGGGCAACTGCGAGCAGGCGATGAACAGCGCATCGACATCATTGCCTGGCGCCATCGTCTTGCGGGCAAGCGTTTCGACCTCGTGCGCTTCGATCCGACCGAGCGCGTCGGTGTCCTTGGCGTTGAACGTGGCCATGCGCTTGACCGCGATGTCCGCATCGGTCAGGAACACCATGAGCTGCTGGTTGACCGCATCGGAATACGGCGTAACGAGCACGATGCTCTTCGCGTGCGCCCGCTCGGTCAGCGCGATCGCCATCGAACGTGCGGTGGTGACGACAGGCTTGCCGGTCACGTCGGCAAGTTCCCGGGCAAGCGATGCGTCGCCCGCCGGCCCCGAGATGAAGCCCGCCGCGGTGCATCCGTAGGCAACCACGTCGATGTCGTCGCGCGCGTACTTCTGCGCAAGGCGCAAGGCCTCGGCGCGGTACGCAGGCATCGTCTCCTTCGACATCAGCCCTTTGCCACGCGGGATACGTGCCAGATCGATCGTCGAACCCGGCGGCAACCATGCAAGCATCTCGTGCTCCATGGTCGTGTTGTTCTGCGGGACCATCAAGCCGACGCGAAGCGGGGTAGCCATTGGACGTGTCTCCTCGATACTGTTCGTATGCGCCGCCGAGTCTAGCAACCCCGCCAGGACTTGCTACGCTTGCACCGGCCGGTCGCGGCATCTCTTCGGCGCGCGACCGATCTACACGCATACAAGGAGGCAGGCATGATGTTGTCGAAACGCGTAGTCGGCGCGATGCTCAACGCGGCAATCACCGCGACCATGCTGGCGGGCGCGGCCGGCAGTGCCGTCGCACAGACGTTTCCCAATCGCCCGGTGCGCATCGTGATCGGCTTCCCGCCCGGCGGCGGCATCGACATCGTCGCGCGCCTGATCGCCCCCGGCCTGGGCGAGACCCTCGGCCAGCCGGTAATCGTCGAGAATCGGCCCGGTGCAGGCGGCACGGTCGGGATGGATTCGGTCGCGAAGGCATCGGCCGACGGCCACACGCTGTTCCTGGGCACCACCGGCAACATCACGATCAATCAGTTCGTCTATCCGAAGCTGCCGTTCGATGTCGAGCGCGATTTCGTACCGCTGTCGCAGATCGCCTCGGTATCGTTCCTCGTCTACGTCAATAGCGCGCTGCCGGTAAAAAACATCGCCGAGCTGTCGAGCTACGCCAAAGCCAATCCCGGCAAGATCAATTTCGGCACCAGCGGAAGCGGCGGGTTGCCGCATCTGGCGTGCGAGCTGCTGAGCAAAGCAGCCGGACTCAAGGCCGCGCACGTTCCGTACAAAGGCAGCGCCCCTGCACTGAACGATCTGCTCGCCGGGCAGGTGCAGTACATCATCGACGCGGTGGCGATCGGCCTGCCTCACGTCAAGGCCGGCAAGCTGCGGGCGCTGGCCACCACCGGCCCCAGGAGGCTCGCGAATCTGCCCGACGTACCCACGGTGGCTGAAACCATCCCCGGATTCGAAGCGGTGAACTGGTACGGTATGGTCGTGCCGACGGCCACACCACCAGCCGTCGTGCAGCAACTGCATGGCGCGCTTGCCAAGGAATTGGCGCGGCCCGACGTCCGCGAGAAGCTCGTCGCGCAGGGCATCGAGCCGATGGCCACCACGCCCGCCGAATTCGGCACGTTCATGAAGACCGAGGCGGCGAAGTGGTCGCGTGTCGTGAAGGACGCCAACGTGAAAGTGGATTGACTCGGCGCGCACGTCGAGGCGATCGCTAGCAACTGACAACGCACTGCCGTTTACGGAGACCATTCGATGCACATCCATTCCATCCTGCGCGCCGCGATACTGCTTGCGCTCGCCGCTCCGCTGGCCGCGTACGCGCAGGCCTGGCCCGCGAAACCGGTCAAGATCATGGTGCCGTTCGCCGCCGGTTCGTTCACCGAAGTCGCAGCCCGTGCGATCGGCACGGAGTTGGCCGATCAGCTCGGCCAGCCGTTCATCGTCGAGACGCGCGGCGGCGCGGGCGGCACCATCGGCACCGATGCCGTCGCCAAGTCCGCGCCCGACGGCTACCAGCTGCTGTTCATCGACAACTCGTTCGTGATCGCGCCGGGCCTCTATCCGAAGATTCCGTTCGACGCGCTCAAGGACATCACGCAAGTGAGCGTGGCAGCCGAAGCGCCGGCGATGATCACCGCGCGCCTCGACCTCGCCGCGAAAACGCTGCGCGAGTTCATCGATGCCGCCAAGGCCAAGCCGGCAACCATGACGTTCGGCTCCGGGGGGCAAGGTTCATCGGCGCATCTGGGCATGGAACACTTCCAGACGGTGGCGGGCATCAAGCTGATGCATGTTCCGTTCAAGGGCGTGCTGCCCGCTTTGCAGGACACCGCGGCGGGCTGGATCGATATCACGCTGTCGAGCGTCGGCTCCGCCAGCCCGATCATCAAAGCCGGCCGCGCGCGCGGACTCGCGATCGCAGGCAACGAGCGCCATCCGCTGCTTCCCGAAGTGCCCACCTTTGCCGAGTCGGGGCTGAAGGACTTCAACATGATCTACTGGTTCGGCTTCATGACGACCGGAGGCACCCCGCCCGCGATCGTCGAGCGCCTCGCGCAGGAAATCGCGAAGGCCGTAGCCAAGCACAAGATCAAGGACGCTTTCGCGGCTCAGGGCGTTCGCGCCGTCGCGAGCACGCCGGTGGCATTCACGCGCCGCGTGCAAAGCGAATTGAAGATGTGGCAGGACGTGATCCACAACGCCGGCGTGAAGGTGGAATGATGACAACAGCACTCCCGCAGAACGTCGCCAAGTCGAAGCTCTCCAGGGGCGATCTGGTCCTTTGCATGGGGCTGCGCCAGGCGCGCAGCGTCGATATCTGCATGATCGCCGCGGCAAGCGGCTTCGATGCGATCTACGTCGACATGGAGCACAGCCCGGTTTCGTTCGAAGCGACTTCGGCAATCTGCACCGGCGCGCTCGGCCTGGGCATCACCCCGATCGTGCGCCCGCCGGGGCACGATCCACACAGCTGCTCGCGCCTGCTCGACAGCGGCGCGCTCGGATTGCTGGTGCCGCACGTGAACACGGCCGCAGAAGCCCGCGTACTCGTCGACGCCACGCGCTTTGCGCCGCTGGGGCATCGCTCGGTGATGGGCACCGGTCCCGCATCGCTCTATCGCGCCTTGCCCCTGGGCGAACTCAATCGCCTGCAGAACGAGCAGACGTTGCTGATCGCGATGCTGGAAACACCTGAAGGCATCGCCAATGCCGACGCGATCGCCGCCGTGCCCGGCATCGACATGTTGCTGATCGGCTCGAACGACCTGTGCACGGAGATGGGCATTCCGGGCGAGCTTCGCCATCCGAAACTGCGCGAAGCGTACGAAGCCACCGCGCGCGCGTGCCGGGCGCACGGCAAGGTGCTTGGTGTCGGCGGCATTCGTGGCGACGTCGAATTGCAGCGCGATCTGCTGCAGATGGGCGCGCGTTTCATCATCGCCGGCAACGACGTCGGCTACCTCGCTGCCGCAGCCAAGAAGGACGTCGACGGCCTGCGCGCACTGAAGTGGAGCTGAGCGTCGATGGCTCATCCCGCCAATGAAACCCCGTCGTTTCGCGCACCGCCCGGTGCGTGCGACGCGCACTTTCACGTATTCGGACCGGCCGATCGCTATCCATACGGCGATCCGAATCTGCGCTATCAGCCCCCGCTCGCTCCGCTCGACGATTTTCTCGCGCACGCGGTGCTCTTCGGCATCGAGAAGTTCGTGTTCGTGCAACCGAGCGCTTACGCCCGCGACAATCGCTGCATGCTCGATGCAATGAGGGAACTACGCGCTCGCATGGGTACGACGCTGTACGACCAAAGCGTGCGCGGCATCGTCGACCTCGATGAAAACTGCACCGACGAGCAGCTCGCCGACCTCCACACGCTGGGCGTGCGCGGCGTGCGCATCAATCACAGTCCGGTCAAGCCGCACGTAGCGGGCTTCGCGCAGACCATGGTCCCGCGCATCAAGCGGTTCGACGAGCGACTGGCGAAAGCCGGCTGGATGCTCGATTTTCTCGGACCGGGCTGGCTGACGCGCGAGCTGCTTCCGACGATGCGCGCACTGCGCGTGCCCTATTCGCTCGCCCACATGGGCATGTTCCTGGCCAAGGACGGGCCGCAGCAGCCTGGCTTTCGCGAGCTGATCGCGCTGCTCAATGAAGGCGAGCGACGCTGCTGGGTCAAGTTCACCGGCATCTATCGCATGGGTACCGCGCCCGGCTTCACCGACACCATCCCGATGGCCCATGCGCTCATCGAAGCCGCCGCCGATCGCATCATCTGGGGCAGCGACTGGCCGCACCTTTCCTTTGCCGACAAAGTGAGCGGTGTCGCGCTCTGGAATCTGCTCGGTGACTACGCACCCGACGAACGGACGCGTCGCCGCATCCTCGTTGACAATCCACAGACGCTTTTCGGCTGGGCGTAGAAACTCCGGACGCTTGCCGCGGTCAGAGTCGCTTCTACCGATCGAACCTGATTACCAATGTTCGAAAAACTCGATCGCCGCTCATTCATCAAGATTGCCGCCGCTACCGGCGCGCTTGGCGCGGTGCGCACAGCTGCTGCGCAATCCGCATCGCATACAGGCAAGCTCAAGCTGGGCAACGCACAGCCTTTTTCGTTTGAGGCATTGAAGCAGGAAGCGAATAGGCTGGTGAAGCTGCCCTATCGCAAGCCCGCCACGCCTGCACCCGAGATCACTGCGGGCATCAACTACGACGCGTGGGGACAGATCCGCTTCAACACCGATGCAGCACTGTACGTTGATGCCAAACAACGCTTTCCGATCGTGTTCTTTCACCTCGGCGAGTTCTTCACCAAGCCCGTGCGCGTGTTCGCCGTGGAAGGCGCCACCGCACGGGAAGTCGTGTACGACACGCGCTACTTCGACATGCCTGCGGACTCGATCGCACGCAAGCTGCCCGCGGGTGCAGGCTTCGCTGGTCTGCGCATCCAGGAACCCAGAGACGGAACCCTCGACTGGAAGACGAACGACTGGATCGCATTCCTGGGCGCGTCGTATTTTCGCGCGATCGGCGAGTTGCGCCAGTACGGATTGTCTGCGCGCGGCATTGCGCTCGACACCTGGCAGGCCGGGGCCAGCGAGGAGTTTCCGGATTTCACTCACCTGTACGTCGGCCCCGAGACCGCCGACGGCGTGCTCATCCATGCGCTGCTCGAAGGGCCCGGCATCGTCGGCGCGTATCGGTTCAACGCCACGCGCGCCAAGGGCGTGATCATGGATGTCGACTGTGCGCTCTACCTGCGCAACGCGTTCACCCGCTTCGGCGTCGCCCCGCTCACGTCGATGTTCTGGTTCTCTGAAACCGTCAAACCCACCGCGCTCGACTGGCGCCCCGAAATCCACGACTCCGATGGTCTGAGCATCTGGACCGGCGCGGGCGAGCGCATCTGGCGGCCGCTCAACAATCCGGGCCGCGTCACGGTCTCCTCATTCGCCGACAGCACGCCGAAAGGCTTCGGTCTGATGCAACGCGACCGCAATTTCGATCACTACCTCGACGGCGTGTTCTACGACCGACGCCCCAGCGTGTGGGTCGAACCCAAGGGTGACTGGGGCAAAGGCACCGTCCAGCTCATCGAGATTCCGACCGACGACGAGATCCACGACAACATCGTCGCGATGTGGGTGCCGCAGAAGAAGGCCGAAGCCGGCGCGCGGTTCGAATTCGCCTATCGGTTGCACTGGCTGGCCGACGAACCGCATCCGGCGCCGCTGGCGCGCTGCGTCGCCACGCGCCTGGGCAACGGTGGACAGCCCGGCAGGCAGCGGCCCAAGGGCGTACGCAAGTTCATGGTCGAGTTTCTCGGTGAGCCGCTCGCGAAGCTGCCGTTCGGCGCCAAGCCCGAGGCGGTGCTGTGGGCCTCGCGCGGCACGTTCTCATACGTGTTCACCGAGGCGGTCTTCAACGACGTACCGGGGCACTGGCGCGCGCAATTCGATCTCACCATCGACGGACTCGAACCGGTCGAGATGCGGCTCTACCTCAAGCACGGCAGCACGGTGCTCTCGGAGACCTGGCTCTACCAGTACCACCCGTTCTGAGCAAGATCCAAGGCACCACACGGAACATCAGCGGATGCTGTCGTTGGGCTTGAAACCCGATAGCCCGAGCAGTCCAAGCATGATTCCGACGATGATGCTCGTGGCGACGATCCCGAAGTATTCATCGCTGCGCCAGATGTAGAAGCTGTCTTCGATGTTGCGCAGATAGTAGAAGAACGCGCTCACGACGCCGACGCAGCCGACCACCATGGCGGCCCAGACGTACTTTCGGCTGGACGGAATGATCCATGTTCTGGTCAACCCCAAAAGCAAACAGACCAGCACGATGCCTATGGCGTTCACGGCGGAAATCGCCTGCGTCTGTGCCTTCTTTTGCTCTCCCACCGACCACGTGCAACACGAAAGAATCGTTTCAACGTCTGCGTCGCTGATTTCGCTGATCTCTTGCAGCGCCCTTCTGAGCTTGTCTTTGCTGTTGATGTCCTGCAATTCCTCCAGAGCAGGTCTGTGCTTTTGCAGGGTTTCCCTGACTCCGGCATTCAACCTTCCCAGGCTCTGACTGGTCAGCTTGAACACGTAGGTTCTGCCATCGGCCTCGCCACGAATCGCCTTGTTGCGAAACTCCGGATCGGCGATCAATACCAACGAGAGCACAAACGGAACAACCAGCAGCGATATCACGGCGAGTTTCAGCCAATCGAGCTTTCGCTCGAGCGCGGACCGCACGTCGATGGCGAGCACTTTCGCCAGGCGCGTCGTGTCCGCGCCCCAACTGGCGTCGCTGACCGATACGGCATTGCGTCGAGCCAACGGCTTCAGGGCGTCGGGAAGATCCTCTTCGCGCGGCATGATCGCGCCCTGCACGAGAACCGGAACGATGACGTGACCGCTGTCGAGGGCAGCCTTGACCTCCTTGGCAACCAGATCGCCAGGTTCATGCAGGCGCGGCTTGCCGCCGCTTTGGCTTGACAGCCAGCCTGGTCCGATGAGAACGATGACCGTGGCAGCACTCGCCGCAATTTCCTCGCTCTTTTGTTTGAAGCCCTCGCCGGGGACGATTCCGCCGATGTCCCGGAGCACCCGGTCCTTCCCGAAGTATTCCCTCAGGGTGTCTTCCAATCGCCCGGCGTAGCCTTCCGTGTCCGAGCGCCGGTAGCTGATGAAGATGCGGTTTCCCACCGGCGACGCCTTCATCAGGTGCCGTGCTTGCAGCGCGCAGGACCCCGTTCGATGTGAATCGTCGAGAGCTCTTCGGCAACCTGGTCGGACATGACGCGCTCCACTCCTGGTCTGAGAAGCCCCGCCAGACCAGGCTGACCGCCGCCACTTCGCGTGATGGGTGGGAGCAAGGGTGCGAACGTCCGGAAGGCGCCGTTGCGGCAGACGCAATCATGCTCTTCCCGCTGCACTCGACCGGTATTGACACATGTCAAGCGAGAATTGAGGGTCGCGTCTCCAAAGTGTTGAGCGGTTCCATCGCTGCACGCGACCAGTCCTCGAACGCCGTTCCGAACTCGGCGATCGGACCGTCGTAGTCGTATTCGATCGTGTGCACGATGCAGTTGCCGTGCTCGATCAGCACCACGTTGTAGGCGGGTGCCAGCTTGGCCGCCTTGAGCTTGGGATGACCGGTGAAGTCCTGCCAGCTCTGATGGTTGGTGCCACGAAGCGATGCGAATGGAACGCCCGCGATCGTGCCCGACAGCGGCAGATGACAGTGGCCGAAGAAGATGTGACGGATCCGGTCGCGGTACTGCCGCAGAATCGCCAGCAGCGCCGCGCTGTCGGTCTGGCCGATCAGATCGAATGCATACACCCCGATCGAGGCCGGGTGATGATGCATGAACAGGTAGCACGGTTCGCTCGTTGCCTCGAGTTGCGCGCGCAGCCACTGCTGGCGAAGCTCGCAGTAGTGCCCGGCATGGGTGAGCGGCTGCGTACTGTCGAGGTAAATGAATCTGCCGGCGCTGGTCGCCTCGGCCGACTGGACGAAGCCGTGCGCGTCCATCGCGACTTGCGGAAACACTGCGCGGAACGGCTCGCGCTTGTCGTGATTGCCCAGCAACAGTCGCACTGCAACCGGAAAGCCCTCGAGGCGGCGGCGCAGCTCGCGGTACGCGCCTTCCTCGCCCCAGTGCGTCAGGTCGCCGGTGATTACGCAACGCTCGGCGTCATGGTGGTGCCTGGCGGCATGCGCCAGGCACTGCGCCAGGCGTTCGCCCGGCCGGGTGCCGAACAGCACCTCGTCGTCGACGGTGAGGTGGGTGTCGGTGATGTGGAGGAATTTCATGGCGGATCCCGAAATGCGCCCGACTACTTCTTCGGCAGCAGCTTCTGCACGTCGGCGGCCATCTCGGCCAGCACGCGATCAGGCTCGGCGGCGCGCTTGCCGGTGACGATCGAGTTCATGTGGTCCTTGATGACATCGGTGATCTTCAGACCGTTCTCCCCCGGAAAGGCGTACCACTTCGTGAGCAGCGGCAACTGCTTGACTGCGGTGTAGTGGTTCGGATTGCGCACGTAGAAATCCTTCAAGTAGACGTCGTTCGCCTTCTTGTTGGGCGGCATGTATCCGGTGGTCTCGGCCATGATCGCGGCCGCCTGCGGGCCATGCCAGAACTTGAGCACCTGCCAAGCTGCGTCACGGCGCTTCGCATCGGCCGTGAGGATCATGCCGACGTTGCCACCCGCGGGAAGCCGGCCCTTGCCGGCGTCGACGTCGGGGAAGCTGCCGGTCTTGAGCGCGAATTTGCCGCCGATCATTTCGGTGATCTTGGCAAGATCCGAGGTGGAGGTGAAATGGATGCCCGTCTTGCCGGCGGCGAACGCGGCGCGCGCATCGGCCTGGCTCACGTTGGGCATCTTCGCTTCGGTCACCAGGCGGGCGAAATCGCGGAACGCCGTCTGGCCTTCCGGCCCGTCGAAGGCCACCCTTCTTTCGTCGGCACTCAGCATGCTGCCGCCGCGGCTGAACACCGGCGCCTGGAACAACCAATTGCCGGTGATATCCCACGCGTAGGTCACGCCATTTACGTCGGCACCGAGCGCTGCGACCTTTCTGGCCAGCGCGATGATGCCGTCCCAGGTGGCGGGCAGGTTCGCCGTGTCGCCGCCGGCTCGCTTGATCAGATCGAGATTGAAGTACACCACCGGCAGCGAGATCGCGAACGGCAGCGCATACACCTTGCCGTCTTGCGTGCCGATGTCGAACATCGCCTGATGGAAACCATCGGCCTCCAGACCCTTGTCGGATTTGATGTAGCTGTCGATCGGCTGCGCGATACCCCGATCGACCAGGATGCGGATCCGGTTCAGCCCCTGGAAGGTGATGTCGGGCACCTGCTTGGTGATCGCCTCACGCAGCACCTTCTGCGTGCCCTCCTCGTAGGAATCGTACGGCGCACGGAACGACACCTTGATACCCGGATTGGTCTTGGCGTAGGCCTCGGCGATGCGCTTGTGCGTCGTGTTGAACAACTCGCCGTAGGGATACTGCACCACGATCTCGGTCTGCGCACCGGCCTGGCCAGCTACGAACGCGAGCGATACGGCCACGAGCACTGATTTGACGGCGGGCACCTTCATCTGACGGACTCCTTTTGCAGTGTGTTGGAACAACGCGTATTGCAGAGCGGATGCGGGCGAATCGATGTGCTCACTTCATGCCGGTGAACGCGATGCCTTCGATGAAGCGGCGCTGCGCGAGGAGGAACGCCAGGATCAGCGGCGCGATGATGATCACCCCGGCTGCCATGAGTGGACCGTAGTCGGTCCCGGCCTCCTCGTTGCGGAATGCGGCGACGCCCAGCGGCGGCGTATACAGGTGCTCCGAAGAGAGAACGATGAGCGGCCAGAAGTAGTCGTTCCAATGCGCGACGACGGAGAAGATCCCGAAGGCCGTGAGTGCAGGCACCGCGGTGGGCAGCATCACGCGCCACACGATGCCGAACTCACCGATGCCGTCCATGCGGGCCGCGTCGATCAGATCATCGGGGACAGTCATGAAGAACTGCCGCATCAGGAAGATGCCGAACGCCGAGATCGTGAACGGCACGATCAGTGCCGCGTAGGTATCGAGCATACCGAGTTGATGCAGCAGCAGGAACAGCGGGATCGCGGTCGCCTGCGGAGGAATCAGGATGCACAACAGCACCATCGCGAATACCGCATCACGCCCACGGTAGCGCAGCTTCGCCAGCGCGTAGGCCGCAGGCAGTGCGATGAGCACCTGCAGCACGAAGATGCTCGCGGTGACGATCACGCCATTGAGCAGGTACAACCACAGCGGCTCACGCTGGAAGGCGCGGGTGTAGTTCTCGATCGCATGCAGCCGCTCGGGCCACAGGCGAATCTCGTCGATGAATATCTCGCTCGGCGGCTTGAACGAAGTCACCACCATCCACAGGAACGGCAACAGCACCAGCAGCGCCCCGGTCAGAAGGAGCGCGTGCCGGACCGCATTCCACAGCGGCGATCGCGCGGCGACGCTCATGCGTAGTGCACCCGCTTCTCCATCACACGCCGCTTGATCAGCGTGAGTACGAGCACGAGCGCCAGGAACACCACTGCGATTGCCGCGGCCAGCCCCGAGCGAAAGAATTCGAAGCCCTCGGCATACATCGAGTAGAGCAACACTTCTGAGGACTTGCTCGGCCCACCCTTGGTAAGGACGTGCACCGTGTCGAACACCTGGAACGACCGGATGCCGGAGATGACCACCACGAACAGCGTCACCGGCCCGAGCATCGGCCAGGTCACCAGCCGGAACCGCTCCCAGGCCGAGCCGGCACCATCGAGCTGCGCCGCTTCGTACAGATGCTTTGGTATCGAGACCAGGCCAGCGAGGAACAGCACCATGTTGAATCCGAACTGCTGCCAGATACCGATCACCGCGAGCACCGGCAAGGCGGTGGACGACTCGGCCAGCCAGTTGTGCGGCGGCATACCGATGAGTTTGAGCAGTTGATTGATCAGACCGAACTGCGGGTGAAGCATGAACTCCCAGGCAATCGCCATCGCGATCAGCGTTGCCATCACCGGCACGAAGTACACGGCGCGGTAGAAGCCCTTCAGGCCGCTCCCCGACTCGATCAGTAGCGCGACCCCCAACCCGAGCGCGACCGCACCGGGCACGACGATGCAGGCGTAGAGCAGCGTGTTGCCGAGCGAGCGCCAGAACACCGGTTCGCGCGCCAGATGCACGAAGTTGTCCACGCCTACGAACGTCCAGCTCGCCGCCCCGAGTTGGTAGTCGGTGAATGCCATCAGCAACACGGCAATCACCGGACCCACGATCAACGCCAGCATCAACAGCAGCGCCGGCGTGGTGAGCAGAACGCCGGTCAGACCGCTCGACGCTGCCCGCGGATGTGCCGCGCCCGAGGCGCGATGCCGCTCCAGCGCCGGAAGCGGGCGGGCAACTGTCGCATCCACGGTCGCACTCATCGGGTTACGCCGCGATCGCCTCGGGAGACCGCACCGTGCCGATCACGGTTGCGGCCAGGCGTCGGCCACGCGAATCGAACAGGCGCACATCCCGCGTGTCGAACGCGAGATCGAGCGTCATGCCCAGCCGCACACCGGCCCCGCCAACATGCGCAACGCGCGCGATTACAGCGGCGGCGTCCGGCACTTCGCAGTGCACGTACAGTTCGGCACCGAGATTCTCGATGTGGGTCACGGTGCAACCTCTCAACACGACATCCCCGTCCGCGCCGATGCGAAGTGCCTCGGGTCGTATGCCAAGGGTGCCGCGGACGCCAGCGGCGGCTTCGATCACCAACGGCACGTACACGCCACCGCACCCGAAGCCACCGGACACCACCTGACCCGGCAGCGTATTCAGCTTGGGGCTGCCGATGAACTCGGCCACGCGAAGATCGTTCGGGTTGTCGTAGACCTCGTCGGGAGAGCCCACCTGCACGAGCTCGCCGTCCATCATCACGACGATCCGGTCGGACATCGTCATCGCCTCGGCCTGATCGTGCGTCACGTAGACGAACGTCGTGCCCAGTCGTCGATGTAGCTGCGCCAGTTCCGCCCGCATATGCACACGCAGCTTCGCGTCGAGATTGGAAAGCGGCTCATCGAGCAGGAACGCGCTCGGTTCGCGCACGATCGCCCGCCCTACCGCCACGCGTTGGCGCTGTCCACCGGAAAGCTGCGCCGGCTTGCGCCCGAGCAACGGCACGATGTCCAGCATTTGCGCAACACGCTCGACCTCGCCGCGAATACGCTGCTCGACGCGTTGCGCCTCGGGCCACGCGCGACGGACCAACGCGAGCCGCTGCCAGACGTTGAGCCGACGCATGCGCAGCGGCACGGCGATGTTGTCGAAAACGCTCAGATGCGGGTAGAGCGCATACGACTGGAATACCATCGCGAGATTGCGCTCGCTCGGTGCAACGCGGTCGACGCTCGCGCCGGCGATCTGCACCGACCCGGATGTCTGCTGCTCCAGCCCCGCGATGATCCGCAGCAGGGTCGATTTGCCGCAGCCCGACGGACCCACCAGCGAGATGAACTCGCCGTCGGCAATCGCCAGGTCGACCCCTTTCAGAACCTGCGTGCTGCCGAACGCCTTGGTGATGCCGCGCAAAGTGATGCCTGCCATCGCCGCCTCTCGCAATCCAAAATCCGCGATCCGCGATCCACGCCACGATTCGCAATCCGAATGGACCGCGACCTTAAGTGCGCACCATGACGACTGCTTGACGCGAAGATGACGGTTGTTGTTCGCTGCGATCACGCTACGTGTAATCAGCAAGTCATCGAAGCGTTCGAACATCGCGCCGGTGCCATCTGCTACTTGCAATCGCGACAGCGTGCCGTCATGTCATCTGCCTCGTTTTTCTGCGGTCCGATTGCGCGTGATCGGTTCGGCACTGGTCGCCGCTGCAATAGCGCTGCCGACGCTGGCCGATGATGCCGGTCCGTATCTGTCGGGCGAAGAGCTGAGCGCGACGTTCGCCGGTGCCACGCTGATCGGCACGCAGTGGGCCGAGTTCTACGCGCCCGGCGGCAAGATCGTCGGCCGGGTGCGCTATCTCGGGATGACACGCGACTATGGCGGACGCTGGATCGCGCACCACGATCGCGTCTGCTTCGAATACACGCGCCCCGAGTACAACACCTGCTCGCGCTTCCGCCGCCGCGGCGAGCACCTCCATCACTTCGGCCCCGACGGCAAACCCAAGCGCGACGGCGTCTCGCGCCACCTGCGCGGCGACCGGCTCGAACTATTCAATTAGCGCAAGTCGTGAATCCCGGGCGAACCGATCGCCGGATTCATTCGATCGCCGGATCAATCGGACCCCGGGTTCATTTCATCGTAATGGTCGCTCGTTAGTCTCCGATCGCATCGACAACTCGGGAGGATTCGATGAAGACGACCATCGCCGCCGCGTTCTTCTCGGCAGGACTGATGTGCTCCGCTGGCGCCGCATACGGCTGTACCGGAAACGTCACTATTGGTGAAGGACCGTCGCAGGTCGCCACCTCGGTGGCTAACAAGTCGATCAACGCCAGGTGTCTCAACGATCTGATCATCGATACGATCCGCGAGGGTGCCGATTACGAAAGCCACGCTCACTTCGTGGCACATCTGACACGCCTCGCCCTGCGTTGGGCGCACGATCATCAGATCACCTGGCAGCAGGCGGCGGAGCTCATCCGCGGCGCGGCGCGCTCCGACGTCGGCAAGACGATCACGGTGCGGCTGATCGGCTTCAACGATTTCCACGGCAATCTGCAATCGCCCGGCACGTTCGGCACCAGTCTCGCCGTTCCGGCGGCACAGCGCCCCGCGGTGGGCGGCGCGGAGTACTTGGCCGCCTACGTCGACAAACTCAAGACGCAGAATCCATTGAGCATGGTGGTAGGTGCCGGTGATTTCATCGGCGCGACGCCCCTGATATCGGCCCTGTTCAATGACGAGCCGTCGATCGAAGTGCTGAACCGCATCGGCCTCGAGTTCAACGCCGTGGGCAACCACGAATTCGATCGTGGATCGGCGGAACTGCTCCGGCTGCAGCAGGGCGGCTGCAGGCCGAACGATCCCAACAGCTGCAAGGGTGCGGACGTGGGTACGCCGGTGCCGTACGAAGGCGCCAAGTTCCAGTGGCTGTCGGCCAACGTGATCTCCACCGCCACGGGCGAGCCGCTGCTCCCGGCGTACGGCGTGAAGAAGTTCAATCAACGTGTTCGCGTGGCGGTGATCGGCATGACGCTCAAGGACACGCCGACGATCGTCACCCCATCGGGCGTTGCCGGCCTGGAGTTTCGCGACGAGGCCGACACGGTGAACGCGCTCGTCCCGCGGCTGCGCCAGCAAGGCATCGAGTCGATCGTCGTGCTGGTGCATCAGGGCGGCTTCCAGAGCGGCAGTCTGCAGGACATCAATGGCTGCGATGGTGATCTGGCCGGCTCGGCGATCGCCTCGATCGTCGCGCGCCTGCACGATGCGGTCGACGCGGTGATCAGCGGCCACACTCACGCCGCCTACAACTGCCGGCTGCCCAACGCGAGTGGTCGCCCGATTCCGGTGACAAGCTCGAGCGCGTTCGGCCGCGTACTCACCTCGCTCGATCTCACCATCAACACCCGCACCCGCGATGTCGTATCCACGGTTGCGGTCAACAGCCTGGTGGACCGCACCGACACCAGTGTCGCGCCGAACCTCGAAGTGCAGAACATCGTCGCCGGCTATAGCGCGCTGGTCTCGCCGATCGCCAATCAGGTGATCGGATCGATCACCGCGGCGCTACCCAACACCGCGATCGACAATGCCTGCAATATGCCCGCGGGCGATCTCATCGCCGATGCGCAGCTTGCCGCCACTGCTCCCGGCAACTTCGGCAGCGCGGTCATCGCCTTCATGAATCGAGGCGGGGTGCGCAATCCCGGATTCACCTTCACGTCGAGCCCCGCGGGCGAAGGCGACGGCAATATCACCTACGGCGAAGCGTTCACGGCGCAGCCTTTCGGCAACAGCCTGGTGACGATGACACTCTCCGCACAGGATCTCAAGAATGTCCTGGAGCAGCAGTTCGCCGGCTGCCGCGGCCAAGCGGCTACCAGCACACGCATCATGTTGCCCTCCGCAGGCTTTCGCTACACCTGGGACGGCAGCGCTGCCTGTGACGCGCGCATTTCCAACGTGACGCTGACCTCTGGTGGCACGACCGAGACGCTGGTCGACACGGCCGGGGTGGTACTGAATCCCACCAAGACCTATCGTGTGACGGTGAACAACTTCATGGCGACCGGCGGTGACGGCTACACCACGTTCCTGAACGGCACCAATCTGCTCGGTGGTGCGCAGGACATCGATGCGCTGGTCGCGTATCTGGCCGGTTTCAAGGCACCGAACACTCCGTACGATCCGGGCAATCCGGCACTCGCCAAGCCGCGCATTGCTCGGATCAACGCGCCCGCGGGTTCGACCAGCTGCCCCGGCAGTGCGGTCGTGAATCCGTGATACGTGCAGGTCGCGCGCGAGCGACACGCGCGATCCTCCTCGCCTGCGCGTACGCGCTCGCGCTGCCTGCGCTCGTGCTTCCCGTGCTCGCGCAGGATCGCGCGGCGCAGGTTGCACCATCGAGCTCATCGGAAGAACGGTTGCGCCGGCTCATGCAGCGAGCACCGGCCGAGCCGTCGGTATCGGGTGCGGCCCACGTCGCAGAGGATCGAGCCCGGATGTTGCGCGACGGCGAGGCTGCGCTGAGCCGCGGCGAAATCGAACAAGCCGCTGCGTTGTTCGAGCAAGCCGGGTTCGTCAAGCACGCCGCGGATGCTGAGCTCGGCCTGATTCGTGCGTACATGCAGTCGGGCCAATACCGCCGCGCGTTGACGTTCGCCGCACACACCGCGGGCGCGCATCCCGACGTCGCTGCCGGTAGCGGACTCTACGCATGGCTGCTTCACCTCGGCGGGCAAGTTCAAGCGGCACAACGACTGCTCGATCGCGCGCGTACGCGGTTGCCGGACGATCCACTGCTCGGCGAAACGCAAGGTTTGCTCAAAGCCGCCTTACCGGTCGCACCGACCTCGATGCTTCACGCCCCCGCCCGTTTTGCCCCGTATAGCGCGGCGTCCGAAACGCTTCCGCATCAAGTCCACGCGGTGGCCTCCGGCGTTCTCGTCGAGGCCGGCCGCCGTGTGCTCACCGTGCGCAGCGCGCTCGATGGCGCAACGATGATCTGGGTGCGCGACGGACTGGGCCGGGTGCAGCAGGCGACCCTCGAGCCAGGCGAAGCATCGAGCGCGCTTGCGTTGTTGAAGCTGGCCACACCAATGCAGACCGCTGCGTTGCGTGCGGTGGCTCGCGATGCGTTTCCCGGCAGCCCGGCTGTCAGCGTGGAATTCGCACCCGACGAACGCGGTGGCCCGGCCTGGCCGATGCTTTACCTGGGATTCCTCGGCTCGCCAACCGCCGACGGAAGCGTTCGCCTGGGCGTGAACATGCCGGCAGGCCCACGTGGCGGACCAGTGTTCGATGGCGCCGGAACACTGATCGGCATCGCGACCGCCGGAGCGGACGGCGATCAATTGATCGCCGCGTCAGTCGTGCGCAGCCAGTTCGCCAGGCAGATATCCGTGGATGAGCGCCCGGGAACGCCAAGCTCGCCGCGCATCACCGCCGACGCGATCTACGAGCAGGCGCTGACGCAGACGGTGCAGGTGCTGCTCGCGCGATAGAGCGGCCGGGGTGCGATGCGCATCGCAAACTACAAGGCTCGCATTACTGATGGGTCGCAGAAGCACGCACCGGCACGCCTGCGAACTGCGCACTCGGTCGGCTCGGCGTGAGGTTGCCGAGGAACTGCATCGCCGCCGACCGCCAGGAGAATTCACGCGCCCGTCCCAAGGCGACGCCGCGATCGATCTCGAGCGCCGCCAGGCATGCGCGGCGCAGATCTTCGTCGAGCACCCCTGCCCCGCTCGTGCCGATCACGTCGATCGGCCCGGGCACCGGGTACGCGGCAACCGGCGTACCGCACGCCATTGCCTCGAGCATGACCAGCCCGAAGGTGTCGGTGCGGCTCGGAAACACGCAAGCGTCGGCCGCGGCGTAGTGCCGTGCCAGCGCCTCGCCTTGCTGAAAGCCGGCGAAGTGCACGTTGGTGTACCGCCGCTGCAGTGCCTCGCGCTGCGGACCGTCGCCGACCACCCATTTCGAACCCGGCAGGTCCAGATCGAGGAACGCCTCGATGTTTTTCTCCACGGCGACGCGTCCGACGTACATGAACAAGGGGCGCGCCGCACGCAGGAACGAGCGTTCGCCGGGCTTGAACACGTCCATGTCGACGCCGCGCCCCCACAACTTCACGCGCTCGAAGCCGTGGCTTTCAAGCTCGCGCTTGATCGCGGGCGTTGCCGCCATGATCGAACGCGCCGGTCTGTGGAACCAACGCATCGCTTTGTAGGTGAAGCGCGCCGGCAAGCCGCAGCGCGCCTCCACGTATTCGGGAAACTTGGTGTGGAACGACGTCGTGAACGCCAGACCGGCGCGCAGCGCGTAGCGGCGGGCGGCGAAGCCGAGCGGCCCCTCCGTGGCGATATGCAGCGCATCGGGCGCGAACGCCTCGATCCGATAACCGACTTTCGAGCCCGCGTTGACTGCCAGTCGAATCTCGGGGTAGGTAGGACAGGCGATGGTGCGGAACTCCAGCGGCGAGATCACCCCGACCGTGTGGCCCATGCGCTCGAGTTCGCGCTTGGTCGTCGTGAGCGTACGCACCACGCCATTCACCTGGGGCGACCAGGCGTCCGAGACGATCAGGATTCTCATGGCGCCACCGGCAGTGCGAGTTTGCGGCGAGCACGCTTGGCGCTCTTGATCGGCGTGCGCTGATGCCAGTGCACGACGTTGAGCGCGCCGCTGTGATCCTCGGTGAGCGCGGTCAGGCTCTCGACCCAGTCGCCGCAGTTGCAATACAGGATTCCGTCCACGTCCTCCACCTCCGCTTTGTGGATGTGCCCGCACACCACGCCGTCGACACCGCGGCGCTGTGCTTCCTGCGCGAGCACCTTGCGAAAGTCGGTGATGTAACCGACCGCGTTCTTGACCCGGTGCTTCAGATACTGCGACACCGACCAGTACGGCGCGCCCAGGCGCACGCGTGCGTGATTGACCCAGCGATTGAGCTTGAGGCACTGGATGTACAGCTCGTCGCCCAGGCGCGCGATCCATTTCGCGTGCTGCACGACGCCGTCGAACAGATCGCCATGGGTCACCAGCAACCGGCGCCCGTCGACGAGTTGATGGATCGCCTCGTGCTGCACCGAGATGCCGCCGAGCGCAATGCCCAGGAACGGACGCAGCACCTCGTCGTGATTGCCCGGGATGTAGATGACGCGCGTGCCCTTGCGCGCCTTGCGCAGGATCTTCTGCACCACGTCGTTGTGCGATTGCGGCCAGTACCAGGTCTTCTTCAGCTGCCAGCCGTCGACGATGTCGCCCACCAGATAGAGCGTCTCGCACTCGTGGTGACGCAGGAAATCGAGCAGGTACTCCGACTTGCAATCGACCGTGCCCAGGTGCACGTCGGAAATCCAGATCGTGCGATAGCGCTGGACCGGTGTCGGTTCGTCGTCGTAGCTCGCAGCGAGAATCGAATGAGAGATCGGCGCGTTCACGTAGGTCGTCGTTTCCCGTTTCGCTGGGATGCGATTCAACGCGACCAACGTTGCCGCGCCGTGACACTGGCGCGCTAACTGCGTGACATCGCACCTGCACGAGCTCTGTTCGAGCAGCGTGCGGGCACGACGCTCTATCAGGTGCCGACCGGAGCGCCGTCAATGCGCTGGATCATCACCGTCGCCGAGCGCGGCCGCCCGTCCGGACGGAAGTCGGGCCAGTTGCTGCCGGCGCGAGGATTGGCCGGATCGTTGCGCGGCGAACCCGGCACCTCGCCCGGATGCTGCACGTTGATGAACAAGGTACGACCGTCCGGACTCATCGTTGCACCGGTGATCTCGCAATCCTTCGGGCCGACCAGGAAGCGCCGGATCTCGCCGGTGATGACGTCGGCGGCCAGCATCTGGTTGTTGCCGATGCGCGCGTACTCCGGTCGGCGCAGATCGGCTGCTGCAACGTCGGTCTGAATCCACAGCGTGCCGCGTGCGTCGAACCACAAACCGTCGGGGCTTCCGAACGAGTCTCCTTTCACCGTGCCGCGCGCGTCGGCATCGGCGCCCTGCGTGTCCCCGGCGAGCACGAAATGCTCCCAGCGGAACTTGACCGCGGCAGCATCGCCGCCCTGCTCACGCCAGCGCACGATGTGACCGTAGTAGTTGCGGGCGCGCGGATTGGCCGGATCAGTACCGGGCCGCTTGTCAGTGCCGCGCGCGCTGTTGTTGGTGAGCGTCAGATAGACGTCCTGCGTCACCGGATGCACCGCGACCCACTCCGGGCGGTCCATCTTGGTCGCCCCCACGGCATCGGCGGCCTGACGCGTACGTACCAGCACTTCGGCCTGGTTGTTGAAGCCGTTCGCGCTGGTGAGGCCGTTCTTGCCGAACGCAAGTTCGATCCAGGCACCCTGGCCGTGTTCGTTGAAGCGCGCCGCGTAGAGCGTGCCCTCGTCGAGCAGGTTGCGATTGGCGGCGCGGTCCTGCGGATTCCACGGTTTGGCCGAGACGAACTTGTAGAGATACTCGAAGCGCTCGTCATCGCCGGTGTAGACCACGATGCGACCATCCCCGGCAACGGTCACCATCGCACCTTCGTGTTTGATGCGGCCCAGCGCGGTGCGTTTGATCGGCACCGATTGCGGATCGTACGGATCGATTTCGACCACCCAGCCGAAGCGATTGGGTTCGTTCGGCTGTGCCGCGGCGTCGAAGCGCGCATCGAATTCGTTCCAGCGGTACCCGGTGCGCGCACCGATTCCATAGCGGCGCTGATCGGCCGGAATCGAACCGCTGTTGGCGAAGTACATGTTGAAGTTCTCTTCGCAGGTGAGGTACGTGCCCCAAGGCGTGCGCCCGCCGGCACAGTTGTTGATGGTGCCGAGCACCTCGCGACCGGCTGGATCGGCGGCGGTGCGCAACAGCACGTGGCCGGCAGCCGGACCGGAGATCGTCATCGGCGTGCGCGCGGTGATCCGCCTGGCGTAGCGGGACGGACGCACCACCTCCCATCGATCACCACGGCGCGTGATCTCGATGATCGACACGCCGTGCGCGTGCTGCGCCTTGGCGACCTTCTCGGCGGTCCAGCTTGCCATGCCGTCACGATGCAATAGCCCGTCGTCGACGTACTCGTGATTGATCGCCAGCAGCGCGCTGCTGCTCGAATTCGACCCGTGTGGGAGCGCGAAGTACTCGATCGCGTCGTGATGCATGCCGGCCTGCAGCGCCTGATCGGCGGCGCTATTGCCCGCGTTCCACTGGAACGCCGGCATCGGCTGGCCGGCGACACCGGTTGCATCGCCCCATGCATAAATCACATCGGCGCGATAACCCGGCGGCACGGTGAGCCTGTCGTCCCACGAAACCGGAACCGAGGTGAACCCGAGCTGACGACCGGCCGTTGCAGACGGCAACGCGCATCCCAGCGGAATTAATCCCACCATGCCAGCCAGGCCGGCGCGCAGGACATGTCGGCGAGACACCGGTTCGTTGAGCAGCGACTCGAGTGCGTTGCCGATTGCGACCTCGTGCGGGCCGAGCCCGCGTTCTGATGCGTCATGCATGGCGAGAGCTCCGTAAATCGACCCGGTTGAAAAGGCAGATTCTCCGAAGACCCGATGACAGGCCCGTGACTCGTGCAGTTCATCGCGGCGCAATCTGCGGCGATCAGCATTGCTGCCATCGGGTGCGCCCGCCGCTGCACCCCGCCGCTGCACCCCGCCCACCCACGCGAGGAACTCTGCATGCACCACGAACCGGACGCGATACGCATCGCTTTTCTCGCCGACAGCGCGCACTACCTCGACCTCGCTGGCGTTTTCAACGCGTGGCAGGCACGGGAGCTCCTGGCCGAGCATCGTGCGATCGCGTGCCTCGAATCGGCCACGCCACGTACACAGAGCGGTCATCAAACCGTAATGTGGCCCTCCTAGCCTTCGCCGTCCCAAGCCCCGCGATCCGACCGAACGCGGCCGCGCACAAAGAGAGGAGTCCGAAGGTGAATCGCCCCGCATTGTTCAGCGCCTGGCTGCGCCCGCGCGCCCGCGTTTCCGGTTTTCTGCTGCTGGGTGCCGCGCTGTCGCTCCCGGTTGCAGCGCAAGACAAGCTGCGCCTGATCGGCTCGGGCGCGACCTTTCCGTTCCCGATCTACTCGGCGTGGTTCAAGGACTTCAGCAAGTCCTCGGGCGGCATCACGGTCGACTACCAGGGCAAGGGCAGCGGCGCGGGCATTCAGGACTTTATCAACAAGACCGTCGACTTCGCCGGCAGCGATTCGGCGATGACCGACGAGCAGATCGCCAAGATCCCGCAAGGCGTGCAACTGCTGCCGATGACCGCGGGCGAGATCGTGCTGTCCTACAACCTGCCGGGCGTGAAGGACCTGCGCCTGCCACGCGATGTTTATCCACAGATTTTCCTCGGCAAGATCGCCAAGTGGAACGACCCGAAGATCGCCGCTGCGAATCCGAATGCGAAGCTGCCTGATCTGCCGATCACGGTCGTGCGGCGCGCCGATTCGAGCGGCACCACGTTCGTCTTCACGCAGCATTTGAGCGCGATCAGCGATGAATGGAAGAAAGGACCGGGCGCGGGCAACACCGTGAACTGGCCCAGCAGCGACAAGATCGTCGCCTCGCCGAAGAACGACGGCGTCACCGCGACCGTCAAGCAGACCAAGGGCGCGATCGGTTACATCGAGTACGGCTTCGCCAAACTGGCCAAGGTCGATCACGCACTGCTGCAGAACAAGGCCGGCAAATATACGGGTGCCGGCGGCGAAGGCGGGATGGCGACGCTGTCCAACGCCAAACTACCCGCCGACATGCGCGCCTGGCTGCCCGATCCGGAAGGCGAGGGAGCCTATCCGATCGCCAGCTATACCTGGATGATGTTCTACAAGAAGTACGACGATCCGAAGAAGGCCGCCGCAGTTCGCAAGATGATCGACTACTGCCTGAACGAAGGGCAGAAGATGAGCGAGAAGATGGGCTACCTGCCGCTCCCCGCGAACGTGATCGCGGAAGTGCGCAAGGCCGCGGCCAACATCAACTGACACGGCGCACCTCGTGAAGCCGCTGTTCGAGCACGCCCCGTCGGCTACGTCGGCCTCGGCGCCACCGTCGCCGTTCGACTACACCTTCGATCGCGCCTTCCGCGGGTTGGCGGTTGGCGGCGCCTGGTTGATCCTCATCCTGCTTGCGCTGATCCTGTGGGAGATCGGCGGCAAGGCCGTCCCGGGCATCGGTGAGCACGGCCTGGAGTTCCTCACCTCCAGCACCTGGGACGTCAAGGAAGGCAAGTTCGGCATCCTGCCCGCGATCTGGGGCACGCTGTACAGCTCGCTGCTGGCACTGCTGATCGCCGGCGTGTTCGGCGTGGTGATGGCGATCTTCCTCACGCAGGACTTCCTGCCGGCGCAACTGGCGCAGGTGTTCCGCACGATCGTCGAGCTGCTCGCGGCGATCCCCAGCGTGGTCTACGGTCTGTGGGGCATCTTCGTCGTCGTTCCCGCGATTCGACCGCTGGCCGACTGGCTGCACGAGACGTTCGGTGCCATTCCATTCTTCGGCACCTCGCTGAGCGGCCCCGGGCTGCTGCCCGCTGCGCTGGTGCTCGCGATCATGATCCTGCCCACGGTCGCCGCGGTGTCGCAGGATGCATTGCGCCTGGTGCCGTACAAAGTGAAGGAAGCGGCCTACGGCATGGGCGCGACGCGCTGGGAGGCGATCCTGAAAGTGCTGCTGCCCGCAGCGCGCAACGGCATCTTCGGTGCGCTGGTGCTCGGCTTCGGACGCGCCCTGGGCGAGACGATGGCGCTCGCGATGCTGGTGGGCAACGCCAATCAGATCAGCCTGTCGCTGTTCTCGCCAGCCAACACGCTCGCCGCGCTGCTCGCACTCAACTTCCCCGAGGCGGGCCCGAAAGAGATTCCGGTGCTGATGTACGCCGCGCTGGTGCTGCTGGCGATCACGCTGATCGTAAACGTGGTGGGCTCGGCGATCATGACCTACTCCAATCGCAGCGAGGGTCACAAGTGAGCACCGCCGGCGTCACGGTCCGCACGACCGAGATTCCCTCCCTCGAGCAGCACCTGTTCGAAGGCCGCGCGTTGCGCAGTGCGCTCTTGAGCGGTCTCGCCTGGATCATGGCGATCGCGGCGAGCATCCCGCTGTTCTCGGTGCTCTACATGCTGATCGTGCGCGGCGGCTCGCGCCTGACCTGGGAGGCACTGACCGAGTTGCCGCCTGCGGGCTTCGAGGCCGGCGGCGGATTCGGCAACGCCATCGTCGGCACTCTCGCCATGGTCGGCATCGCCGCAGCGATCGCAGTCCCGGTCGGGATCCTGTGCGCGATCTTCCTCGCCGAACTCGGCCCCGAGAGCAGACTGGCCAACGCGGTGCGCTTCGCGGCCAAGACGCTTACCGGGTTTCCATCGATCCTCGCCGGCGTGTTCGCCTACGCGTCGGTGGTGCTGCTCACCGGCGGCTACTCGGCCCCGGCCGGCGGCATCGCGCTCGCCGTGCTGATGGTGCCCACCGTGATCCTCACCGCCGAAGAGGCGATGAAGATGGTGCCCAAGATCATGAAAGACGCCGCGTACGGCATGGGCTGCACCCGCGCGCAGGTGATCATGAAAGTCGTGCTGCCGACCGCGATGCCGGGCGTGCTGACCGGCGTGATGCTCGCGGTGGCACGCGCCGCCGGCGAAACCGCCCCGCTGTTGTTCACCGCGCTGTTCTCCAGTTACTGGCTGTTCCACGACGGGCAGCTGGCGATCATGCAGCCCACCGCCTCGCTCGCGGTGCTGATCTACAACTTCTCCGGCATGCCGTTCGAGAACCAGATCGAGCTGGCGTGGGCGGCGTCACTGGTACTGGTGCTGATCGTGCTGGTGGTCAATCTGCTCAGTCGCATGATCGCGCAACGCCGGATGTGAACTCGAACGCACAACTCGAACGCACAACTCGAACGCACAAAGAGGAACGGGCTATGAGCACGGCAGTTTTGGACGCGGGTGCTGCGATCGCGCAGACGCGCACGGCGGTGCAATCGAACACGGTGATCGACTGCAAGCTGGAGAAGCTGTTCTACGGTGATTTCATGGCGGTGCGCGACAGCCACGTGCCGATCGAGAAGGGCAAGATCACCGGCTTCATCGGCCCGTCGGGTTGCGGCAAAAGCACGGTGCTGCGCAGCCTGAACCGGATGAACGACCTGATTCGCGGCTTTCGCTTCGAGGGCCATGTGCGCTTCCATGGCCAGGACGTATACGCGAGTGGTGTCGACCCGGTGGTGGTGCGCCGCTACATCGGCATGGTGTTCCAGCAGCCCAACCCGTTCTCGATGAGCATCTTCGACAACGTGGCGTTCGGACTGCGGCTCAACCGCTACAAGGGCGACCTGAACGAGCGCGTCGAGAAGGCGCTGCGCCGCGCCGCGCTGTGGGACGAAGTGAAGGACAAGCTCAAGAAGAGCGGCTTGTCACTCTCCGGCGGCCAGCAGCAGCGCCTGTGCATCGCGCGCGCGGTGGCCACCGAGCCCGCCGTGTTGCTGATGGACGAACCCTGTTCGGCGCTCGACCCGATCGCCACGCGCCGCATCGAGGAACTGATGCTGGAGCTGAAGGCCAACTACACCATCGCCATGGTGACCCACAACATGCAACAGGCGACGCGAGTGGCCGATACCACGGCGTTCTTCTCGGTCGACATCTCCAAGGGCAGTCGGACCGGCTATCTGGTGGAAATGGGGCCGACCAGGCAGATCTTCGAGGACCCGCGCGAGAAACTGACCCGTGAATACATCCGCGGCGAATTCTCGTAGCCGAGCGATGGCAGACGTCATGCGATCGCTCTCGAGGTGCCTGATTCAGCGCGAAGGCGGCAGTTCCGGCGTGGGCCGACAGGGAACGCATCGGCTGGCCTACGCTGCGGCCGCCCTGGCGGGCTTGACCTTGTGGCTGGCCACTCCGCTTGCGCTCGCCCAACAAACCGGTAAAGCCGCCGATACGGGTTCAAAGCTGGTGCTCCGCGGAGCCGGCGCGACCTTCCCCGCCCCGCTGTACAAGAAATGGATCAGCGAATACACCAAGGCGCACCCGGAAGTCGCGATCGACTATCGCGACGTGGGCAGCGGCGAGGGTCAGAAGCGCTTCGTCGACGAGGCGGTCGACTTCGGTGCCAGCGATGCCGCGCTGTCCGATGAGCAGATCGCCAAGGTCAAACCCGGCGCCGCGCTGATTCCGGCCACCGCGGGCATGGTGGTGCTCGCCTACAACCTGCCCGGTCTCAACGGTCCGCTCAAACTGAGCCGGACCACGTACGTCGATCTGCTCGCCGGACGCATTCCGAAATGGAACGACGCGCGCATCCAGGCGATCAATCCCGAGCTCAAGCTGCCCAACAAGAATATCGTGGTGGTGGGCCGGCAAGACAGCAGCGGCACCACCTTCGCGCTGACCAATCATCTCGCGGCGATCAGCGGCAAGTGGAACGAAATGGGCCGCGGCGTGGGCAACATCGTCGCCTGGGGCGGCGGCGCCATGCTGGCGCGCGGCAACGAAGGTGTGGCAGCGCGCATCAAGGTGAGCGAAGGCGCGATCGGTTACGTCGAGTACGGCTTCGCCAAGCGCCTCAACCTGCCGATGGCGCAGCTGGAAAACAAGAACGGGCACTACGTGGCGCCGAACGCCGCAAGCGGGCAGGCGGCGATTGCGGCGAATCTCAAGCGCATCCCCGCCAATCTGCGCGCGTACCTGCCCGACCCCGAAGGCGACAACGCCTATCCGATCGTCAGTCTGACCTGGCTGCTGCTGTACGAGCGCTATGGCGACGCGAACAAGGGCGCCGCGCTCAAACGATTCGTCAATTGGGCGCTGGCCGATGGCCAGTCCCTCGGTGGTGATCTGGGATACATCCCGCTTCCCGCCGATCTCATCGAACGCTCCAAGGCGGCCGCGGAAGCGATCCGTTGATCGAGCGGTGAGATCTTCTTGGAGCACCTGCGCCTCGACCCCGATCGGATCGCCTCGGCATTGCGGCACGCGCAGCACGCGCGGCCCGGCTCGCCATCGCCTCATGATGACCATCGCGACCCGCTCGACGATCGGATCGTCGCCAACATGCTGGCCGGCTACCGCTACGTCGAATGGCTCGTGGGCGAACGCATCGACGTGTTCGCGATGGGACACCATCGCCACCTGCTCGAGCTCAACAGTCTCGCGCTGTGCGGCACCGATCCGGTCCGGCGGCGCGAGTACGCGGCGCATCTGTCGGCCACCGAGCGGCGGTTCTACGAGGAGCCGCAGGCCGGTATCGAGGATCTCATCGAGTGGTATCGCGTGCACGGCGGACTGTCGGTGTGGGAGCGCGCGGC